>JAFMIR010000033.1 GCA_017853885.1 Prosthecobacter sp. | reverse complement strand
ACCACCCGCCCATCGAGGCAGAGAAAACGGGTTACGGTCGATGAGGCTTCTTTGCTCGTGATGCGATCACGAACAAGCCCGTCTCACTTCTTCTTCCCGCTGCTGATAAACTCCTCACGCGTAACAAAGCCGTCCTTGTCGCCATCGAGTTTCACAAAGCGTGCTTTGGCCTCCGCCTTGTCAGCGCCTTGACCAGAGAGGTATTCGGCTTCGCTGAGCTTGGGTTTGCCGGGGTAGAGACGGTCGTAGCGTTTGTCGCGCGGCTCGTTGGGGTCGTAGGCTTTGCTTTTGGCGGCGCCAACGGTCTTGGCGACCTTGCCGCTCTTTTTCGGAGCCAAATCACTGCCCACTGGCGGCAGATGTTTCTTGAGAGATTCGATCAAAGCCTCGTGTTCGGGCTTCGTGGCGAGGTTCACGGTCTCATTCGGATCGTTTTGCTCGTCGTAGAGCTCGGTGAAGCCGATGTCGGCAGCGTTGCGCTTGCGCCAGAAGGTGCAGCGCCATTGCTCCGTGCGGATGCTGTAGCCCATCAGCTGGCCGCCGTGCTCTTTCGACGAGCGCGGATAGACGCTGATCGCGGGCTTCTGCATCGGCGCGGCTGGATTTGCGAGATAAGGCTTCAAACTCATGCCCGCGAGGCCTTGCGGCACTTTCAGGCCGCAAACGTCGGCGAGCGTCGGATATACATCGACGAACTCGACCGGCGCGGCGCAATGTTTGCCCACGGTGCTACTTTTCGGCAAAGCGATGATCAACGGCGCATGAGCGGCGAACTCGAAATTCGTGTGCTTGTGCCACAGACCGTGCTCGCCGAGTTGCCAGCCGTGATCACCCCACAGCACGATCACCGTGCTATCCGCGAGACCTTCTTTGTCGAGCGCATCGAGCACGCGACCGATCTGCGCATCGGTGTAGCTGATGCAGGCGTTGTAACCGTGGCGCAGTGTTTTAGCGAAATCAGCGGGGATCGGATTGCCCACTGGCACGCCTGGATAGCTGTGCAACTCGCCATTTGTGTGACCGACGAAATCAGGCGTGCCTTCCGGATAGCTTTGAAACGCCGGGGCGGGAACCCTCTCGGGATCGTGCATGTCCCAATACTTCTTCGGCGCGACGAAGGGCAAATGCGGCTTCACAAAGCCCACGCCGAAGAAAAACGGCTTTCCAGCCGCTTTGAGCGCCGCGAGCCGCTTCACCGCCTCGGCGGCCACCGCACCATCGGGCAGCTCATCATCGGTTTTCGGGCTGATTTCGAATGAAGGGCCTTTTTTGCCCGCTTTGCCGCCTTTGCGCTTCGCGACGTCTTCGAGCGGCTTCGCGAACTCGCTCTCCACGCCGTCAAATTTGGTCACCGTGTGCTTCGTCCAGTCTTTCTCATCCACGCTGACCATCTCGCCACTAGGGAACCACCGCGGCTCGCTCCAAGACGGACCGTCTTCAAAGCCATGGTGCTCGATCTTGCCAAGTCCGATCGTGTGGTAGCCATTCATGCGGAAATGCTGCGGCAGCGTCACGCAATCCGGCTGCGCCTCGCGGAAGTGCGTTTCGAGGTCCCACACCTTCGTCGTGTCCGGCCGCAACCCCGTCAGAATCGCCGTTCGTGACGGACTGCACACCGCCTGCGCGCAGTAAGCTTTGTCGAAAACGATGCCGCGAGCCGCCAACCGATCGATATTCGGTGTTTTCGCATGTTTAACGCCGTAGCAGCCGATGTCCGTGCGCAAATCATCGACGGCTATGAAGAGCACGTTCAGCGGCTGCGCCGAAAAAGCGGAGAGCAAAGGGCAGAGAGCGTATAGCAAGACGATTAGGCGCATGGTTGTCGGGTGGAGATTGGCTTGTGAACGAAGGGATCATCCAACTCATTCACTCTATTCCTTTCAACCCGGATGCTTCTGCCATGAGTAAGCCTAAAGGCGCCATCATTTCACAGTCATCCGCGCGATCTCGCCCAGCCGTTCGAGGCTCGTGAGAAGACCCTGCTGACCAAGGCGGGCGAACTCACCCTGCATGTGGACGTTTTAAAAAAAGCTCATCGCTATCAAGGCAAGAACTTGCCGGAAGGGATTTGCCAGCATTCAAATGACTCATCTAGGCTGGCTATCTCGGTGCGCTCGGTTCGTGGTAGCCATGTAACACCGACTCCTCCAATCGGGATCCCCGCCGATGCCTGTAAGTGTGTTGTGCCATCTGTTCGGCGTGGCACGCAAGAGCTCAGTCAGATACGTTTCGGCGTTGAGGCCGACGCGATGGCAGTTGCCGATCAAGTATTAAAATGCTTGGCATCTTTACTGCCTAACCTTTGCACAAGGGGTTGGCAGGATCGCTAATCGTAAGCTCGCCATGGACTCGTTCGTTTTTAGGATGCTCACCGACTTCTGCCCATGCGCTTCATCTTCATCTTACTATGCTTCATCAGCCTGCTTGCCGCGGAGGAGGCCCAACTGCCGCCGAAGGAACGGTTTCATCTGTTTTTGCTAGTGGGGCAATCCAATATGGCCGGACGTGGTGCGGTGGAGGAACAGGACAAGACGCCACATCCGCGTGTGCTGATGCTGAACAAAGAAGGTCAATGGACACCGGCGGTAGATCCCATGCACTTTGACAAGCCAAGCGTGGGTGTAGGCCTCGGCAAGACGTTTGGCCAAATCATTGCAAAGGCAAATCCGGGGGTGACAATTGGACTCATTCCCTGCGCGGTGGGTGGCTCGCCGATCGATTCGTGGCAGCCGGGTGTGTTTTATCCGCCAACGAAGAGTCATCCATGGGATGACACGGTCAAGCGTGTGGCGCTTTCACTTCCGGTGGGCACAGTCAAAGGCATCTTGTGGCATCAGGGCGAGGCCGACTGCAAACCGGAGCTAGCCTCCGCCTATGCGCCGAAGCTTCACGATCTCGTGAAACGTCTCCGCGAGATGGTCAAAGGGCCTGACGTGCCCTTCATCGCCGGGCAGATGGGCAAGTTCGAGGATGTGCCGTGGTCACCAGAGATCGTCACGGTGGATCAGGCGCATCAAGAATTGCCGAAGCAGGTCTCGAATGCTGCTTTCGTCAGTGCCGAGGGTCTCAAACACAAGGGCGACAAGATCCACTTCGATGCCGCCTCGTATCGTGAACTGGGTAAGCGCTACGCGGAGACGTTTCTTCAGATGAAGAGACGTTGAGGCTTCAAGCCACGATCAACTCCACCGGGCAGTGATCGCTGCCATGGATGTCGTCGCGAATGATGCATTGCTTCAAAGCCGGACGCAGGTTCTCGGAGGCCAACCAGTAGTCGAGACGCCATCCAATGTTTTTTGCTCGGGCATCAGGCGTGCGCTGCGTCCACCAAGTGTAGCGGCCGGGATTGGGATCAAACTGGCGGAAGACATCGAGGAAGCCAACATCGAGATGGCGAGTGAAGCTGGTGCGTTCCGCATCGCTGAAGCCAGGGTTCATTCGGTTGGATTTCGGATTCGCGAGGTCGATTTCCTGATGAGCGCAGTTGAGGTCACCACAGGCAAAAACGGGCTTTCTCGTCTCCAGCCGCTTCAAATAGGCACGGTAAGCATCATCCCACGAGAGGCGATAATCGAGGCGTGCGAGCTCAGCCTGTGAATTGGGCGTATAAACATTCACGACGTAGAAATCGGGGTACTCGACAGTGATGAGGCGGCCCTCGCGGTCGTGCTCATCGATGCCCAGACCGAGGCTGTGAGAGAGCCAAGGCAGACGGCTAAGGATGAGGGTGCCAGAATAGCCTTTTTTCTCAGCACTGTTCCAGACGGCATGGTAGCCCTCGAACCAACTCAAATCGACCTGCTCCTGCTGCGCCTTGGTTTCTTGGAGGCAGATGACATCAGCGTCACAGCCGATCATGTATTCTCGAAGGCCTTTGTTCAGCGAGGCGCGAATGCCGTTGACGTTCCAAGAGGTGAGTTTCATGCAGGAGCACAGGGTTGCCCGGCAATGTGCTTGCCGCAAGGCCTGCGCGACGCATGATGGTCAACTACCATGAAACTCCCGACGCTCCTCACGTTCTCCGCCGCGCTCGCTCTGACCTCCTGTGATCAACCGCAAGAAGTCGCGATGGAGGCTCCTAAGTCCGCAGAGGTTCCCAAAGCCGAAAAAAAGGCTGAGGAAACCCAAAAGACCGAAACCGCCAAACAGCCTGCCGAGCATCACACCGACGAGATCTTCAAGAAGGCAGCGAACCCGGTGGATGTTGGCTCTTTTGGGAGCGACCAACCCGTGGAGCGTAGGGACTCGCCATCGCGTGGGGTGATTGTGTTTGGCAAAAAAGAAGTGAGCCACGATCCCCGCGAGCACTGGGAGCAGTGGAACTGGAATCCATTGAAGGCGAAGCGCTCGGGGCGCTACCAAGTGCGCCTGACCTACACCATGCCGCTTGCGAGCACGCAGACACAATTCCGCTTTGGCCAGCAAGCACTGAAAAACACGCTCAGTCCCACCCGCGAACCTGCGAAGCATTACCTAGGCGAAATCTATGTCGAGCAGCCGGGGGACTATGCTTTTGCACTGTTTGCTCCGGCGAGTGCTGCGGAGAAAAAAGTCGAAATCCACGAGTTGGCGTTGATTCCAGCCCCCGAGGGTCCGATGCCTACACAGGGTGCGGATGGCAGCATCACGCTGGAAGCCAAAACAGCCACCACTTGGTCCGAAAACATGCGCTATGAGCCAAAGCCAGAGAAGAATTGCCTAGGCTACTGGACCAGCGAGGATGACCTCGCGGAGTGGGAGTTTGAGGTCACCAAACCAGGCAAGTTTCATGTGAGCGTGTTTTATGGCTGTGGCGGTGACAATCATGGCAGCGAAGTGGCTGTGAAGAGCGCAGGACAGGAGTTGAAGTTCATCACTGCGGATACCGGCGGCTTCCAAAAATGGCAGGAGGCGAAACTGGGTAACGTCGAGATCACGAAAGCTGGCAAGACATTCCTCGTTATTGATCCCCTGAACAAGGTAAAGGCCGCCGTGCTCGATGTACAGCGCGTGGTGCTAACACCCGCAGGTTGAGCGAAAAGACTGCCGATGGAGGTCGTCTGACTTCTCATCTGTTGCTTCTCAAGGCAGGCTGGAAGAATGATGCACTGAATCTGCCTTTGCGGTGGCAGTTCTCTCTTGCCGCGCCTAATTTCACTCTCCTTTCTCCGCACACGCATGGTCAGGCTCCTCACGCAACAAGGTCAGCTCATCGACTGGAACGACGAAAAGATTCGTCCGTTCCCGGACAATCTTGTGTTTTTGGACCTGATGAATCCAGCTCGTGGAGAGGAACTGGAAGCAGAGACGTGGCTCGAATACCAGCTGCCCACCCGTGAGGAGATGCAGGAGATTGAGGAGTCCAGCCGACTCTACGCGGAAAAAGGCGCACTCTACATGACGGCGTGGATCCCCGTCGGGCTAGACACCACCGAGCCAGAGAGCACCTCCATCTCGTTTGTTATCGCGCCGGATTGTCTCACGACCGTGCGATACGCTGACCCACTCGCCTTTCGTGTGCTCGTCGACCAAGTGCGCCGCCAGTGCACGACGCCTGTGTCCAGCGATGCGGTGTTCCTGCTCTTAATGGAGCTGTTTGTGGCCCGGATCGCAGACGCGCTGCAGATTGTGGAGGCTGATTTGAAGAAAATCTGCCATGAAATTTTCTCCCGCAGCACACAGAAGACTGATGCGGCGGTGGAAAAAGACCTCGCTGAGGTCGTGAAGCTGCTCGGCCGGCGCAGCGCTCTCGTGGCGAACCTGCGTGAGAGTCTGCTCAGCCTCAGCCGCATGCTGCAGTTCTTCCTGAACAACGCGGCCACCTGGATGCGTGGTGATCTCGCGGCGCAGTTCCGCAGCGTGATGCGTGACATCAAGAGCCTCGACGAATACACGAACCAGCAGACGCAGGAGATGACCTTCCTGCTGGAGTCCACTCTGGGCCTCATCAACATCCAGCAGAACCAGATCATCAAGATCTTCACAGTGGCCAGCGTGCTTTTCATGCCACCCACGCTCATCGCAAGCATCTATGGCATGAATGTGAAGCTGCCCGCACAGGACAATCCCTTCGCCTTCCTACTGGTGATGCTCACCATCATTCTCTCGGCCATTGTGCCGATTCTGTACTTCAAGCGAAAGAAGCTGCTTTGATGCATCAGCTCACTCCACCTCGGCCACGGTGCGGTCGATGGAGTTCTTTTCCCAGCGGCCTTCAAGTGTGTAGGCCAGATGCGGTGTATAGAGCTGCGGCTCCAACAGGAAGGAATCGTGACCTTTGTCCGAATGCACGGTGATGTGCATTGAGGAAACGCCAGCCTTTTCCAGATGCGCCACAAGTTCAGCCTGCTCCTCCGGGTAGAAGCAGAAATCACTATCGATGCTGAAGACGAGGTAATGCTGCCCAGCGGCACGCGAGCGGGCAAAAAGGTCCTCGTAGTTATCCACGCCGGCATCCCGCAGCGGATCAAAGCGCAGCCACATGTCTGCGATGCGCAGGTAAGTGTTCGCATCGAAGCGTTTTACGAACTTTTTTCCCTGATGGAGCATGTAGCTCTCCACGTTATGTTGCACGCGATACCAGGCAAGAGAGTCGGTTCCCTGCTTCACATCTTGGCGGGCACGTCGCTCAATGGCATCAAGGTGCACAAAGGTTTTGTGTGAGATCATGCGAGCGAGGGCAAGTCCGTATTCGGGCTTTAGGTCCTCGGTATAAGATCCAGCGTGGAAGTGCGGATCGTTTTCAATGGCGAGCACTTGTTCGAATAGGGTCAGCCGAGTCAAAACCGTCGTGCGACAACCGGTGGCCACAGGGATGACGAGCTTAACACGCTCAGGATGAAGCGTAGCGAGGTTGATCGCGAGCAGGCCGCCGACGCTCGATCCGATGGCCGCATGCAGCTTGTCAATTCCAAGCGAGTCAAGCAGGGCGAGCTGAGAGGCGACGACATCGCTAGTCCGCACTGCGGGGAAGTCACGGCCATATGGCTTCCCAGTGGCAGGATTGATCGAAAGGGGTCCGCTGGAACCATAGCAACCGCCGAGGTAATTGGCGCAGATGATGAAGTAGCGCTTGGTGTCCAGCGCCTTATCGGGCCCAATAAAAAGGTCCCACCATCCGTGATGAAGGTCCTCCGTCCACCGGTCGGCCACACCCTCGACATGCGTGTTCACTCCGGCCGCATGCTGGCTACCAGAAAGGGCGTGGAAGAGCAGGATGGCGTTGGACTTGGAAGCGTTCAACTTGCCGTAAGTCTCGTAGGCAACCGTGATCCCTGGGAGCGACTCGCCACAGGCAAAGCGAAACGGCTCCTCCGCACTGCCGGTGTGGAAAAACTTCGTCGTCACTTCTTTGATGGCCGCCTTGGACATAAGGCATGGAAGAAACAGGCTCATAAAGAAAGCGCAAGGCTGCATCCACACCGAGCGCGCAGTCGCAAATCTCACTGGTCACCCGCTTGTGAAACTTTTCACAAAATCGGGTTGCCGCTCCGGCCTGCGACCGGATACTCCGCTCCGAAAATTCTTTCTTGGCGGCTTAGCCGCCCTCCCCGCACCTCATGGCCACCATTGTCGTTCAACGCCCCAAGCTCGCCTGGCACGAGCGCTGGTTTCTTTCCACGCTCGTCAAGGGCCTCAAGATCACCCTCTCTCACGCGGTGAAGACCTTCCTACAGATCGCCGGCAAGAAGCCGAAGGTCACCATGGAGTATCCTGAGCAGAAATGGGATGAGCACCTCCCCGAATACTACCGCGGCGCGCCGGCACTGGTGACGGATGAGCACGGGCGGGAACGCTGCGTGAGCTGTCAGCTATGTGAGTTCATCTGCCCACCGAAGGCCATCAAGATCATTCCTGGCGAAATCCCCTCCGATGACCCGTGGTCCAAAGTGGAAAAGCGACCCAAGGAATTCGATATCGACATGATCCGCTGCATTTACTGCGGCATGTGTGAGGAGGTCTGCCCAGAGCAGGCTATTTTCCTGAGGAAGGACTATGCCATCACCGGCCTTTCCCGGAAAGAAATGGTGCACCACAAGGCCAAGCTCTACGAAATCGGCGGGGTGCGCACTGGCCTTGTCAACAAGTGGAACGAGCTCAAATAGCCTGTTCCCCCCTCGAAAAGACTGTTTCCAGCCTCTCCCCACACAAAAGGGACGTCCAAAACATTTGACGGGCATCCCTCGGTGGTTACCATCCTCCCCCCTTTCTCACCCCCTTCCCTTTCTTATGGCTAAAGTTTGTCAAATCACCGGCGTCGGCGTCACTCGTGGTCACCACATTCATCGTAGCGGTAAAGCCAAGAAAGAAGGCGGTATCGGTCGACACATCACTAAGCGCGTGAAGCGCGTCATTCTTCCCAACTTGCGCAAAAAACGCATCTGGGTGCCTGAGCTCGGCAAATTCGTCGAGGTGAAGCTCACCGCCCGCGCTTTGAAAACCGTGAACAAAAACGGTGCCTTCAAGACCCTCAAGGCCGCCGGCTTGGTTTAAAAATCATACGTCCATTCGAATTTTTTCTCTAGCGGAGCCGGAAACGGCTCCGCTTTTTTGTGTTCAAGCACTGTTCCCTACCAAGCGCAAACCATGCAGTGTCAGGTCAGCATCCACAAGAATGCTCTCCTCCATGCCACTGACGATCCAAGCGGCATCACCGCCGGTGGCAACGATCTTCGGTGAGACAAGTTCTTGGCGCAGCGCCTCTAGGATACCCTTCACCATGCCGCGGTAACCAATAGCAGCTCCGGCGAGAATAGCGTCCTTTGTGCTGGTGCCGATGGCGTTCGTCGGCTCGCTCAAATCGACACGTGGCAGCAGGGCCGTGCGCTCGTGCAGGTAGTCCGTCATCAAGCGCAAGCCAGGAGCGATAACACCACCGATGTAACATTGATCCGCACTGAGGATGTCGAAGGTCACCGCCGTGCCAAAATCGATCACAATGCCCGGTGCGCCGTGCATCTGCGCCAGCGCGACGGCATTCGCGAGGCGATCGGCACCAATGGTCTCCGGCTGGGGATAGCGGATGCCAATATTCATGGGAGTGGTGTGCTTCAATTCGATCAGCGAGCGTCCAAACACCTCGCGAAAGGCCTCGATGGCATTGGGCACGACGCTGCAGAGCACCACGCGATCAAACTGCCAACCCGCGATCGCTTGGTGCACACTTTCCGGTGAAATCTCACGTGTGGCATGCTCGCGCCGGTCTAAGATCGCCTCCGCGGTGGCGAGTCCGAATTTTGTGCGGCCATTGCCGACGTCGATGAGCAGTTGGTGGGTGATCACGAGGGCAGACTGCCGTGGGCACGGCCTTTTGGCAAATCCCACAGCAGTTTCATCGCGATGACGCCAAGCCAAGGGGTAAGACCCGCGATAACCAGACCTTGGTCATACGAGTGTGTTTGATCGGCAATCCATCCAAAAAGCGTGTGCAGTGGCGAAGTCACCGCCCATACCCACATGCTCAGCAGGCCCGTGATACGGCCCACGTGTGTGGCAGAAACCTCCTGAACGAAGCTGTAATAGCAGGGAAACAACGCAAGAGCCCCACCGCCGATGATAAGCAGAACGCCAAGCAAGAGCCCCCCCTGCGGCAGCCATGGCAGCGCCACACTGAGCGAAGTTAGCCCACACGCTCCAGCATAGACCCATCGACGTGCGCCGTGCGCACTAAGACCTTTTTTAGCCAGCCAGATGGAAACCACGCCCGCAAGTACACAGCCGACATCGGTGGCGATGTAATAAGCGCTCTGGAAATTGAGCGCTGCTGCCTCGCTGTAACCGCGGCCGGTCTGTAGAAACTTCATGAGCCACACGCGGTAGATGTGCCAAACGGTCTGCGTGCCTGTGATAAGCAAGGCGAGAGCCCAAAAACGTCGGCTGAGAATCAAATCAAACAGTCGCGGTCCTCCAGCGGCTTTTTCAGCCACGGCCGCCGTTTTGAGCTCATGAGGTCGCATCGAAACAAACCAAACCGCAACCCATCCGAGGCCCACTGCGCCGACAATGACAAAGGCATTCCTCCATGAACCAATATCGTTAGTCAGAAGCGCCTTCATGATTTGCGGCGTGACAATGGCACCGATACTGGCGCCGCTTTGCAACACGCTGTTTCCCATGGTGCGATCTTTTTCATCAAGCAGAGCAAAGGTGGTCTTCAAGGCACAAGGCCAGTGTCCGGCCTCGAAGAAACCGAGCAGCATACGGCAGACCAACAGCTCCGTGTAGCTGCGGGTCCAACCGGAAATCATGCCCATGACTGACCAGCCGGCCAAGACGACCGGATACAACCAATAGACCCGCACGCGGTCCGCCAGCAGCCCAAAGACGAGCGATCCTGCCGCAAAGGCCCAGCCAAAGATGAGCTCCAGATTGCCATACTGCTCCTCACTGAGCCCAAACTCAGCCGTCACCCGCACGGAGGCATTCGCCAGCGTGACGCGATCCATGTAATTGATGGTCGTGGCTAGCAACAGCAGACCGCAAACGTACCATTTCCAATAGTGAGGGCGCATGAGTGATGTGGAATCAGGGATCAAGAATCAAAGATGTCACATACGGTGCGCGATGCAGAATCACGCACACCCGATCACTTCGCACTCATCACGATGGGCGGGAGTTTTGCAGCGAGTGCGCCTCGCAGCTCTTGGAGCGTGGCAGCATGCTTGGGGTCGCTGGCGAGATTGGTGAACTCCTGCGGATCGGTTTCGTGGTCATAAAGTTCGATCCCGTTGCGGCCTTCATTCCATTCGGTGCACCGCCAGCGGACGGTGCGTATCGTACGACCCCAGAATTCGGCTTTTTTTCCGCGGCGGGCCTGGGTGAAGGCTGCGGTGTGGATCTCGGCGGAGGCGTTTTCGATGAAGGGACGCAGGCTTTTGCCTTCGAGCTGTTTTGGCGCGGAGACACCGCACAGATCGCAGAGCGTCGGGAAAACGTCAGTGAGCTCGATGAGGCTATTGCTGCGCTGACCTGCGGTTTTCATGCCGGGCGTGGCAAGAATGAAGGGCACGCGTGCGCTTTCCTCGAAGAGGCTGCGTTTGTGCCACAACCCGTGCTCGCCGAGATGCCAACCGTGGTCGGAGGTGAAGAGGATGATCGTGTTGTCATCAAGACCAGCCTCTTTGAGCGATGCGATCAACCGACCCACTTGTGCATCGACGTAACTCACGCAAGCGAGGTAGGCGCGGATAGCGGCACGGCGCTGCTCGGACGTTGCGGTGAGCATGTAGCTCGGCACGGCACCGTTGCGTGCAGGCTCGGGGATATCGGCTTCATCGTCGGAGGGGGCTTCGGCCAGGGTGATGCTTTCGAAGGGATATAAATCAAAATACTTCGCCGGTGCCACGAGCGGCAGATGAGGTCGATGGAACCCGACGGCGAGGAAGAACGGCTTGCCGCCCTCACGCTTGCCAAGCCATTCGATGGCCGTTTTGGCGAAGACGCCATCGACGAGTTGATCGTCATCGCCGGGGATTTCCTGCCAGCCGAGGCCGTCTTTTTTGCCTTGCCTCACCTGAACTAGGCTCTGACGGCCTGGCGGGAATGGCAGCTCGCTCTCGAAAGGTGTGCCAAAATCCCAACCTTGCGGGTCATCCATGCTTTCGAGTCCACTGGGCACGCCAAGATGGAAGATTTTGCCGCAGCGGGCGGTGGCGTAACCGTTTTCACGGAAGTGGTGCGGCATGGTTAGAACACCAGGGTGGTTCTTGTAAAGGTTGTCCTCATTGTTCGTGACCCGCGTGGTGTTGGGTCGCATGCCGGTTAGCATGGATGAACGCGAGGGATTGCAATGCGGGAACTGACAATAGGCTTTGTTGAAAACGACGCCACGTCTGGCAAGCGCATCCAGATGTGGCGTTTTGGCCTGTGGATGCCCGTAACAGCCCAACGTCGCTGCAAGATCGTCGGACATGAGCAAAAGGACATTCGGCTGCGCCGCATGAGTCGAATGAAAGATGCCCAATGAACAAAGACATAGGAGAAAGCGCTTCATGGGTTGCTGAAACGTGGCCGCACCTTGAGTTCTTGTTCCGCGCAAAACCTTTGCATTTGACCCACAGGCGTTCGGCAGCATGAGTCGTGCTCTCTTCAACTCAAACCACTTTATGGAAAACCTCACCACTCCCGTCTCCGTCGGCGCCCATGTGCCCGATTTCTCCATGGAAACTTACGAGCCTGCCAAAGGTGACTTTGGTAGCATATCGCTCAGCGAACTGAAAAAGGCAGGCAAGTGGACGATCCTCGTTTTTTACCCGGCTGACTTCACCTTCGTGTGTCCCACAGAGCTCGCCGACCTCGCCGAACAGCACGTTAAGCTGGAGAAACTCGGCGCCCACGTCATCGCCGTTTCAACGGATACCAAGTTCGCTCACATGATGTGGCGCAACACGGAAGGTCTCATGAAAAACGTGAAATACACGCTCGCAGCTGACCCAACCGGCACGGTGAGCCGTCTTTTCGGCGTGTATGACTCCGCTACAGGCCTCGCTCTCCGTGGCACCTTCATCATAAATCCAGAGGGCAAGCTGGTGTCCTCTGAGATAAACTTCTATAATGTGGGCCGCAATGCGGATGAACTTGTGCGCAAAATGGAAGCCAATGTGCATCTCATGAGCAATCCATCCGAAGCCTGCCCAGCCAAGTGGACGCCCGGCGCGAAAACCCTGAAGCCCGGCAAGGACATCGTCGGCAATGTGGCCAGTGTGCTGGCAAATTGATCAAAACGGTTGGCTTCTTTCGAGAACCCTGCGGGTGAATCTGCCCGCAGGGTTTTTTGTTTTGATGCTCCATCGGTCACCCTATGAATGATCCGCGGCGGATGTTTTTGGAAATCTGCGGAGCTTTGCCAAGGGCCCGCTCGCAAATGGATGAGAACTCGCGGAGATACGGAATCCTTTTTCACTCGCGGTGGTAAGGCTCACCACGGAGGATCGTGTGAGCTCGATACACCTGCTCCAGTAGGACCACGCGCGCCACCTCATGCTGTAAGGTGAGTGAAGAAAGGCTCCATATCTCATCCGCCGCTTCACGGAGCACATCGGAATGCCCTTCGGCACCACCGATGATAAGGCTAGCGCATTTCACACCCATCATCTGGCGAGATTCGATCCAACGGGCCATCTCCATGCTTCTCAAAGTCTTACCCCTCTCGTCGAGCACGATGCGCCACGACTTTTCAGACGCTGCAAGCAACTGGGGCTCTACTTGTTTACGCGGCCCGTCTTTGATCATCACCTGTTCGAATTTGGTGTGATTTCTCAAACGTTCCAAATACATATCCGAAGCTTCACGAGCCCACGAAAAAACCGGTTTGCCGACCGTGATAAAGCGCCATGTCATGCTTTTGAATGACGTGGGACACCCAAGGTTTCAATCGCCAAATGCCCATTCTTGGAGCTCAGCAGATCAGTTCATTTGAACCCAATGAATCGTCATCAGTCCGTTGAGGTGATTCCAATGTCGATTTCCACCGTCGGTTCCTTGTCATCACTCATCGGCGGACTTGTCGGCGCTCCGCCCTGCGATTTCAGATCCGCACCCACTGACCAGATTCTGCCAAGTCGGATGTCATAATGAAGTGGCGCAGCCGAAAAGGGATCGAGCGGCACGTCGAGCAGATACTTCGGCCGCAAGCTCTCCAAGCTCGGAGGCAGTGTGCGCTGCTCCGCCACACATCGACGCATCGCAAACAAGGTTACCAACAGCGCGCCGCGTGCCTTAGCTAGGCCCAGCCTAGCTGGCAGCGAGCGATAAGCGGACATGCGGTTGGTGCAGTAAGCCACACCTTCGGCATTCGGCTGAAAACGCTGCGAATGCATTGAGATAGCATTGTCCACACTGATGAGGCCCGTATTGGCCAACGGCGCCTGTGCCTCCATTCGCAGACGGCGAAACTGATCCACAAAGAGCTGCAACGTGCTATGAGGCTTGAAGAACAAACGACGCGGCCGCTCCAACTGAACCCCCCCAGGCATGGTATCGAGCGGCTCACCACTCGCTGGGCCAAAAAGGAGCTTTTTCTCATGCAGGTAAAAGGCACCAAGTGCCTGCACCAGCCATTCATCAGACGGCAAGCAGAGGCTGAACTGCCGCTGATACTGACGCAACGTCGCTTCTGGAATACGCGTCTGCTTCAAAAGCTCCGCAAGCGTCTGAGCCGCAAGTTCCTGTGCCTCCAGCGCCCGCGAATAAAATGATGGCCATGCCCAAATCTTCTCCAGACGCTTCGCCAGATTGACAAGATCGATTGCCGCCATAAACGCGCCCTCCTCCTGCCCCAGACGTGAAAGGTAGGCACTCTCTGCCTGCTTCAAGACAAAGACCACCGACCACCGCAAATCACTGCCAAGGTCTGCTGCGTGCCACGAGGCATGTGCCGCATGCCAGTCCGGGTCTTCCAAAAGATCACGCAGGTTGTCCAAAGCAGCGCCATTGCCTTTGAAAAACCGGGACAGCGTGGGCGTTTCCCACAACCAAGGCGGCGTTGTGGGCATGGTGCCTGAGGGGAACGGCGCCACGGTTTCAAGAAACTGCTTCACCTTTTTCGGCATCTGAATGACCGGGGTCTGATCCAGCGCCTGCAAGGGCCGCAAATCATCGTCCGCACCGCGTGGCTCATCGTGAAGATACTGCCAAGCCACGAACACAAACATCAGCACGCCCAAGCTCAGCAAGGTCAGCACCAGCCAAGACCAAGATCCCTGAAACGCCGGCAGGTCCCGGCGCTGTGGCAAATTTCTCGAAGTATGCTGCCATTCCGAGCCAGTTTCCCGCGACGAAACGGGCCGCCTTGCGGCCTTGTCGGGAGGAAAATCATCTTCGGTCATCGCCTCCAGTATGAACTCACGTAAACGCCATGGTCAATGAACCATGCAGCACGCCATCAAGGCAAAACAGAGACTTCGAATCGCTGCCGGGGCGTTGCAGCCCTGCAAAACCCCTGCTAGCTCACTCAAGCTATGCCCACCCCTGCTTTCCACTACCAACCTCTCCTCGAACTCGGCACCGACGACACCGAATACCGCCTACTGACGAAGGATCACGTCCGCGTCGAAAAACTAGGCGACAAGGAGATGCTCGTCGTCGATCCCGAGGCGCTCACCTTGCTGGCGAACCAAGCGTTTCATGACATCAATTTCTTCCTACGCCCGAAGCACCTGAAGCAGGTCGCCGCGATCCTTGATGACAAAGAAGCGAGCGAGAACGACCGCATGGTGGCGCTCACGATGCTCAAGAATGCCGACGTGGCCTCCGCGGGTCTGCTGCCGTTTTGTCAGGACACAGGCACCGCCATTATCATGGGCAAAAAAGGCCAGCAGGTGTGGACTGGCGGCGGTGACGAGGCCGCGCTCTCAAAGGGCGTCTATCTCGCCTACACGGAGAACAACCTGCGCTACTCGCAAAACGCCGCGCTGAACATGTTCGACGAAAAGAACACCGGCACCAACCTGCCCGCGCAGCTCGATTTGTATGCCACCGATGGCGACGCGTATCAGTTCCTCTTCATCGCCAAAGGCGGTGGCTCGGCGAACAAGGCCTTCCTGTATCAAGAAACCCGCGCCGTGCTCAATCCGAAGAGCATCGTGAAGTTTTTGACCGACAAAATGGTCACGCTCGGCACCGCCGCGTGCCCGCCTTACCACCTCACCTTCGTCATCGGCGGCACCTCGGCCGAATCGACGATGAAACACGTCAAACTCGCCTCCACGAAGTATTACGACAACCTCCCGACGACCGGCAACGAACACGGCCGCGCCTTCCGCGATGTCGAGCTGGAGGCGCAGATGCTCCAGGCCGCCCGTGAGTGCGGCATCGGGGCGCAATTTGGCGGGAAATACTTCGCGCTCGATGTGCGCATCATCCGCCTGCCGCGTCACGGCGCGTCATTGCCCATCGGCATCGGCGTTTCCTGCTCCGCCGACCGCCAGGCGAAAGGCAAGATCACCCGTGACGGCGTCTTCATCGAGAAGCTCGAAACCAATCCGCTACAATACATCCCCGAGGAGTTGCGCCACCGCAAAGACACCAATGCCGTGCGCATCGACACGAACCGCCCCATGGCCGAGATCCGCGCCGAGCTGAGCAAGTATCCCACCACCACGCGCCTCCTCATCAACGGCCCCATCATCGTCGCCCGCGACATCGCGCATGCGAAGCTGAAGGAGATGCTCGAT
This sequence comes from Prosthecobacter sp., assembly GCA_017853885.1. GTDB lineage: Bacteria > Verrucomicrobiota > Verrucomicrobiia > Verrucomicrobiales > Verrucomicrobiaceae > Prosthecobacter. Next base: position 28,410 of record JAFMIR010000033.1, on the reverse strand, counting down.
GCCGGCAAACCGCTGCCCGACTACTTCAAAAATCACCCCGTCTATTATGCCGGCCCCGCCAAAACACCTGCCGGCATGCCCAGCGGCAGCTTTGGTCCGACCACCGCCGGCCGCATGGACAGCTACGTCGATCTCTTCCAAAGCCACGGCGGCAGCATGATCATGATCGCCAAAGGAAATCGCGGCCAGCAGGTCACGGATGCCTGCAAGAAGCACGGCGGCTTTTACCTCGGCAGCATCGGCGGCCCCGCCGCCATCCTCGCCAAGGAAAACATCAAGAAGGTCGAAGTCGTCGAGTTCCCCGAACTCGGCATGGAAGCCATCTGGAAGATCGAGGTCGAGGATTTCCCGGCGTTCATCCTCATCGACGACAAAGGGAATGACTTCTTCCAAAGCGTCGGACCAGGGTGCTCGGTGAAGCATTGAGTATGAACAGCGTTTGATCCACAATGCCACAAGTCACTGCCAATGAACAAACCAAGCCTATCGCGCTATTGTCTGAATCAATTGCGGCGCTCGCAGGTGCTATAGACTCGCTTGGGGGAGCTCAAGCTGAGGCCAAGGCTCGATACTTGTTCTGGACTGCATCTTTTGTGAATCATACTGCCGCTGGATTTCTGAAGCTGAAGGAATTGAATTTCAAAGCCTCCAAATTACTCGTTAGACCATGCCTTGAGGCTTTATTCAACGTGTGTGCCACAATAAACAGAGGAGACTTTCTCTTCGAAGAGGCGTGCGCGGAGTGGCGAGAAGAAAACAAATATGCTGCAAAAGACCCTTCATCTCGTCAGGAAGCGGAGGACGCACTAAACCAACTCAAAGCCTATTTCGGAAGTTGCCGTTCTAATGAGGATATTCGTAAAGATAGGCTCTTCGTGTCTGAAGTTGCAGATCATGCTGGATTAGCGGCCATCTATAATTCTGCATATCGTGTTTACTGCCAATACACCCATGGCGCTTTGCGCGCAGCAGTTGGAGATCTTGATGAACTCACCGATTCTCGAGACACTCCTTATGTTACTTATGTGGTGCTGAAATTACTTCGCCTGTTAGTCGAACACTGTGGCGCAGTCTGCGCCGATTTGGATGCTCTGGAGAAATCGCTGTGCACGCACTTTGATTCCGGGGCTGTCGAAAACGACTGACTCAGGCGAGCCGTAGGCTCGAAAGAGATTAGCCGGTGGTGAAACCACCGGAACAGCGCCGCCCCACCATCCCCGATACGGGATGCGCCCCGGCAGGGGCGCGAGAAGCGTTCGAATTCCCCCGACGATGTTGCCCGCCCGACCCCGCGTGCTCTTCTCGCGCCCTTTCAGGGCGCGGTTCGTGTTTCGTGGGCTTTGTCCGGTGGTTGCACCACCGGCTATTTTCTCTCGTGCCTCCGGCACGGGTGCCGAATTCGCGATTGCCATCCTTCGCCCCATCTGAAACGATCCTGCATGGCTTCGACGCAACTCTCGTTGCACTTCCATCTCGTGTTCAGCACGAAAAACCGGGAACCCTGGCTCTCGCCGACGCATCGGAAACGCGTTCACGAATACATCGGCGACATCCTCCGAAACATGGACGGCATCGCGCATGCGGTGGGAGGCACAGGCGATCACATCCACATCGCCGCCGGTCTGCGGGCGACGCATTGTCTCGCGGATGTGATGCGGGAGGTGAAGAGCGATTCCTCACGCTGGATTCACGAGGAACTGCGGCTGGCGGGCTTTGCGTGGCAGGAGGGTTATGGCGCGTTCACCTTTGCCGCGCCGGATTTGGAGGCCGTGCGGGCTTATGTTTTGAATCAGGAGGAACATCATCGCGTGAAGAGCTTTCAGGAGGAATACGTGGCGATGCTGAAACGCGGAATGGTGGCGTATGAGGAGAGGTTTTTGTGGTAGGGCGGGTTTCTTGCGCCCTTTCAGGGCGCTGGATGTTAGCGGGGCCGTGTTCCGGTGGTTTCACCTCCGGCTCGTGAGGGAGATCGCAGCGCGGAACTTCAAATGCCCGTTTGATCGCTTCCTCGCATGCGTTTGAATGCAAATCATGTCCACACTCATCCGCGTCACCATCTGGAACGAATTCGTGCACGAACGTCAAAATCCAACAGTGGCAGCGATTTACCCGAAGGGCATTCATGGGCTGCTGGCGGAGGTTTTAGGTCAGAACGACGATTTTATCACCCGAACGGCGACGCTCGATGAGCCTGAGCAGGGCGTTTCGCAGGCGATTCTCGATGAAACGGACGTTTTGCTGTGGTGGGGGCATGCGGCACATGATCAGGTGCTCGATGAAACGGTGACGCGGGTGCAGCAACGCGTGCTGGCGGGAATGGGGCTCATCGTTTTGCACTCCGGGCACTGGTCGAAGCTCTTCAAACGACTCATGGGTACGAGCTGCGCACTGTGCTGGCGTGAGGCAGGCGAGCGCGAACGCGTGTGGGTGGTGAATCCGGGGCATCCCATCGCGGCGGGGCTCGGCGACTGCATCGAGATCGAGCAATCGGAGATGTATGGCGAGCCGTTTGGCATCCCGACGCCGGATGAGCTGATCTTTGTGTCGTGGTTCCAAGGCGGCGAAGTCTTCCGCAGTGGCGCGACGTGGACTCGGGGCAGCGGTCGAATCTTTTACTTCAGCCCGGGGCATGAAGTGTATCCCATTTATCATCATCCCGATGTGCAGCGCGTGATCGCGAACGGCATCCGCTGGGCGCGGCCGCGAGGAGCACCAGCCAACACACCGCGTCACGTGCCGGTAGAAGAGGCGCGAGAGACCCTCCAGGTGCGGGGTGGCACCGTTCATGTGGCGAATGGCAGGCTAGCCAGCCAGTAAGCATGCGTTCAGCGCAGCACCGCACGACAGGGTGCGCCATCCGCTCCCTCAATTTTCACTGGAAGGCAGATCAGGTCGTAGTATCCCGGCTTGATCTCTGAAAGATTAAGGCCCTCAATTACCCAGATACCGGCGCCGAGCATAATCTGATGCGTCTCGACCACGTCCTTGCCGTAGCCACCAATGCTCATGTAGTCCACACCCACGGTCATGATTTTGAGGTCTGCCAGAACCTGCGCCGCGTCCGAACGGATGGAGATAAAGTCCTTGTCAAACTCCTTCATCGTCCAGCTTCGTGCCGAGTTGCGTGTCTTGAAAAGCAGCCGCTGACCGGAGAGTAGTCGCAGCTTTTTCAAGTCGTCCGCCGTGATCTGATCCTCGACTTCAAACTCGATCACCCGACACCTCCCGATCACCGGCTCCATCGGCATTTTTTCCATCGTGATGCCATCCGGCAGGAAATGCCGCGGGGCGTCCATGTGTGTTCCGGTGTGCACACTCATGGAGAGGTGTGTGAGGTTGCACATATCTCCCTGCTCCATCTTGCGCACCCGCTCGATGCGGCACACGGGGTCGCCAGGCCATTGGACCATACTGTCGCGCAGCGGGACGGAGATGTCTTTCCATGTTCGTTTCATAGGATAAGTTTCCTACGCCATCCCACGGCATTTCTCTTCTATTTTCCATCTTCTTCCGCCTCATGCCTGCATCCCACTTCAACTCGAGAATCGAGGTCATCCGCGGCCTCGTCGAGCGTGTGGTGTTTCACAATGAGGAGAATGGTTACTGCATCCTGAAGATCGTCCCGGATGGCAAGACAGGCACGGCGAGCCTCATCGGCAAAGCTCCGCGAGTCGTCGCAGGTGAAGAATTTGAGGCTCGCGGCATTTGGGAGCCGAATCGTGATTTTGGTCCGCAGTTCAAGGCAAATGAGTTGAAGCTGAAGCGGCCAGATTCACTTGGCGGCATTGAGCGATATCTCGGCAGCGGCTTGATTGAGGGCATCGGCGAGAAGTATGCGAAGCGCATCGTCGAGAAATTCGGTCCGAAGATCTTCGACATCATCGAGAACGAATCGAAGCGGCTGGAAGAGGTCGAGGGTGTCGGCAAAAAGCGGCGGCTGGAGATCCGCGAGTCGTGGATGAAGCAGAAGGCCATCCACAGCATCATGCTTTTCCTGCACCAGCATGGCATCAGCACTTCGCGAGCGCTGCGCATCTACAAGACCTATGGCGATCAGGCGCAAGCGGTGCTGAAGGAGAACCCGTATCGGCTGGCGCAGGACATCCGCGGCATCGGGTTCAAGACCGCCGATGACATCGCCTATCGGCTCGGTGTGGCCAACGATGCTCCGGAACGCCTCAAAGCAGGTCTTTTGCATGTGTTGGAGACCGCCGCCCAAAATGGACACTGCTGCTTCCCTGAGGCCAAAATAGCCGAAAAGGCCATCGAACTGCTCGGAGCGTCCAACGAGCTGCTTCAGGCTCAAATCAAGCAACTCATCGAAAGCGATCAAATCGAGCGTCACGGTGAGTTTTTGTATCTGCCTCACCTCCGCGCCGCGGAGCAAAGCATCGCCACGAGCGTGAAAGTTCTCGCCGCGTCACCTGCGGCCTATCCGTCCATCGACGAAGATGCCGCGCTGGCTTGGGTGATGAAGAAAACGGGTAAAGAACTGGCCGAAAGCCAGCAGCGAGCCGTGCGCGAGGCTTTGCGACAGCGCATGCTCATCATCACTGGCGGCCCTGGCGTCGGCAAAACAACGATCCTGCGCAGCATCCTGCTCATTTTGCAAAGCAAGCAGGTCAAACTCGTGCTCACCGCACCCACCGGCCGTGCGGCGAAGCGTTTGAGCGAAAGCACCGGCCTCGAAGCGAAGACTCTGCATCGTTTGCTCGAATACCAAGGCGAAGGCGGCTGGGGGCGACATCGTGGCAAGCCGCTCGTCGGTGATCTCTTCGTCGTCGATGAGGCCTCGATGATCGATGCGCCGCTCATGGCGCAGTTTCTCTCCGCCTTGCCGCCGGGTGCGCATCTGCTTATTGTCGGTGATGCGGATCAGCTCCCTTCCGTTGGCCCCGGTATGGTGCTGCACGATTTGATCAGCAGCGGTGCTTCACCCTGCGTGAAGCTCACGGAAATCTTCCGACAAGCCGCGAGCAGCCGCATCATCACGAGTGCGCATGCCATCAATCGCGGCCAGGTGCCCGATTTGAAGCCCATGAGCCGCAGTGATTTCTTTTTCCTCGAAGCCAACGAACCCGAAGAGATACGCGATTTGATCGTGCAACTCGCCCACACCCGTCTGCCAGCCAAATATGGCTTTGATCCGATCGCCGACATCCAGGTGCTCACGCCGATGAACCGTAATCTGCTCGGCACCGAGTCGCTCAATCATTCGCTGCAACTCGTGCTCAATCCTCCGAATGAACTGAAATTCGAAATCGAGCGTTTCCAGAACACTTTCCGCGTCGGCGACAAGGTCATCCAGACACACAACAACTACGACAAGCAGGTCTTCAACGGAGACATCGGCCACATCACCGCCATCGACGACGATCCGGTGAAGCTTCACGTTCGATTTGATGCCAAGCGCACTGTCGAATACGAGCCTGGCGATCTCGACGAGTTGCAACCGGCCTATGCTTTGACCATTCACAAAAGTCAGGGCAGCGAATTTCCTTGTGTCATCATCCCTGTGAGCACACAGCACTATGCTTTGCTTGAACGCAGCCTCATCTACACCGCCATCACACGGGCCAAGAAGCTCTGCATCCTTGTTGGCGATCAGCAGGCGCTCTCGATCGCCGTGAACAAGCAGGAGAGCCGGAAACGCTTCACAGGCCTTGGGAGTATGTTCTAGCCGGGCTACCGCTTATTTCCAAACACCTTCGTCAAGTCCACATCATCCTGTAGCTCAGCGGACAACTTGATAAGGCGCTGCAGCAGGTCTTTGAGCCTAGGCGCATGCTCGGAATTCGCAGAGAGGTCCTGCATCTCCTGCGGATCTTCGGCCAGATGGTAAAGGCGCAGCACCTTGGCTTTCGGATAGGCAATGAGCTTCCAGCCATCGTGCGTGATGGCGCGCTGCAGTTGGAGATAAGCACCATAGACCGCTTCGTAGCGGCTTTTTTCACCGTTTAAAAGCGGCCGCAGGCTGTTGAAAAAAACGTGTGCAGGTTTTTCGGCACCCGCGAGGTCAAGAGCGGTGGCCATGACATCCTGCAGATAAATCGCATCTTCATTTTTGGCATTTTTTGCCACACCGGGACCGGATACAAGGAAGGGCACACGCACACTGTGTTCATACAGGTTCTGCTTGCCGAAAAAGCCATGATGACCCACCGCTAGCCCATGGTCGGCTGTGAAAAAGATCCAGGTGTTTTCCGCCTGCCCAGAGGCATTGAGTGCGTCAAGAATGCGGCCGATCTGCGCGTCAAGATGGGTGATGAGAGCGTAGTATTCGGCACGGTGGGTCTTCACCGCCAGTTCCGTGCGTGGCATGGGCGCAAGATTTTCATCTCGCAGCTTGTGTGAGCAGCCAATAGCATCCTTGTGGGGATACTCAGGCAGGAAGTTTACCGGCATGGCGATGCGGCTGAGTGGGTAGCGGTCCACGAACTCCTTGGGGGCCTGCCGTGGATCGTGCGGGGCATTGAACGCTGCATAGATGAAGAAGGGGGCGCCGCCCCGCTTTGTGTCCGCTAGGAATTCAAGCGTGTGATCCGCTAGCACTTCGCTCCAATGCGTGCCACCCTCCCAAAAGCCGCCGAGCGATGAATCGAAAGGGCTCCAAGCATCGCTCTGGCCCGCGATGGGACGGTTGTAGGAGGATGGAACCGTCTTGGGCATTCCTGCGCGTACATCGCGTGTGACGTCAAAGCACTTCGTGGCATCGGTCTCAATGTGCCACTTGCCGGTCATGTAAGTTTTGTAACCAGCTTTCTTCATGAGCTGCGGCCAGAGCACTCCCGTCTGGCGCTCGGCATCGGTTTTTTCATACACCTTTCCCGCATTCCACACGCTGCGACCAGTGATCAACATGGTGCGACTGGCCACACACACCGCCCCGCTCCACGATCCCATGTTGTAGCAACGAGTGAAGGTCGTGCCTCGGGCGGCAAGACGATCGAGGTTCGGCGTATCGATGTCCGTATGCCCAAAGGCCCGCACCGCCTCATATGAAAAGTCATCGGCAAAGAGAAAAAGCACATTCGGCTTCGCCGCCAAGAGAGGTGAGGCGATGAGCAGAATGACGAAAATATACTTCATGCATCGCAGCCAACGAACCCCGTGCCACAACTCTCTCAGGGCAGATGAGATACGCCGAAAAAGACCTCACAGCGGCCGCTTATAGGCCTCGCAGCGGTTATGCCAGCCGACCAACCAGCGCTGCTCACCACGTTGCGGTGGAGAATTCGCAACACGACGGCTTAGCACACGTTTCGCCGCTGTGCTAAAAGCAGCAGGGGTGTTGCCGTGCATGTCTTCGAGCACCTGCACGAGCCCCCAACCCTGCCCAAGGTAGCTTTCCTTCGGATTCGTGCCTTCGCCTTTGAAATTCACGTAGTCGATGAGGCAAAACATACCTTCCGGCGTCATGCTCAAATTTTCAAAAGCGGCTTTCGCACGCCCGCTCATGCTGACTGCGGCGCGTTGGAGGCGCAGCATGATGTACTCCGTTTGCAGGCCCACATTCGCAGCTAGGGTCTTCCTTAGCTCGACCTGTCTCGGGCTATTTTTATCAGCATCAAACGCTGCCTTCGAGTCCCAAACGCAAGCGCCACTAGTCCAAACGGGCATCGCAACTCCATGAGCTTCAAGATGCCTCACCAGACCAGGGAAACTCTCCTCAAACGGCCCTATCCGCGCCGCCGGATACCAAATAAAGTGCCCAATTCCCAGCGACGCAAAGTCCTCCCCGCTGTTCCAGCAGGTCAGACCGTCCAAGCTACCCGCGCACTCGTTTTGCCAGATGCGGCGCCCCACTCGATCCATCTGTGCCTGCGTCAAACCTGCCCGTGCAGGCTGCAATGGCACCGCACAGCCAAGCAATAAAGCCGCTCCAGCCAAACTAAGTAGCCACCCATTGAAAAGGTTATTTTTCAGAGTCATGTCTTGAGTTTTATTTACAGAATGAATGGAGATGCATCCATTGATGAAACCATCGCAAGTAGCTTTCACCCTTATGTGCTCAACTTTATTGCTATTGATCCATGGATTTTCTCCCGCTATTTTAACCATTTGCAACTCTCTGTTTCAGCGCCCGTCGCATGCCGCATCTGGCCTTCCAACTTACTGATGGCAATGAATTCATCTTCGAAATTCTCGAAGATCGTCTCACCATTGGTCGCTCTACCACAAACGGAGTGGTGTTGGATAAAGATTTTATTTCCAACTTCCACGCTGAGCTCCTCAAACAACCGGGCGGCTCCTACGATTTGGTCGATCTCAAATCGTCGAACGGTACTTTTGTCAATGGTCAACGCATTGAGCGTTGCCGCCTGAAAAGCGGAGACCGAATCACCTTCGGGCCGTTGGAGGGCCTCTTTCGCGAGCGGTTGCCAAAGGGCATCGTCGGCCGTCACTGCGATGCCGATGGCATCACCGCACGCGGCAAATCGCACTCCATTCAGTCTCATCCAGACAGTGAAAAGATTGAGCGAACCAAGCCTGTTATACTCCAAGTGAGCCCTTTGGAGGCGTCAAAGCGCCACGAAAGTCTGCAGAAACTTATCTCGGCGGACGAAGCACATTTCAAGAACACGCAGGGCGATCAAAAGACTGCGAGATTGCCGTCAGCTTCAGCTAGGACGAGAGCCAGTGTTTAAGAATTACTGCTCTCGCCATAGCAAGAAGATCGGCGTTTCAATTCGGTGAGATTTGGAAGGCACACCAGCCCTGCATCCGCCCTTGAGTGCCCTGCGCTCCTGCGCTCCAATTGCAAGTCGTGAAAGAATCTTTGGAAGATCTGGAAAACTTCGTGACGGAAGTCGTGGTGCATAATCGCCGCGGCATCCGGGCGTTGTTGCTGCGAATGATTTTTCGTGGACTCGCAGTGGTTTACTCCGCGGCAGTTTCTTTTCGTCTGATGCTCTACCGGGAGCGTTTCATCCATGATCACCATCTGGGCGTGCCGGTGGTCAGCGTGGGAAACCTCACTGTTGGCGGCACAGGCAAGACACCCGTCGTCGAGCTGCTCGCCAAATCACTGCGGGATAAAGGCCGCCGAGTCTGCATTTTAAGCCGTGGCTACAAGAGCAAGCGCCAAAAGAAAGCTCCATGGCTCAAACGCATCGGTGCCAGGCTGGGCCTGTTCGAAAAACCCCCTTGGACTCCACCACGTGTCGTCAGCGATGGAGAGAAAGTGTTGCTCGACTCCCATGTGGCAGGTGATGAGCCTTTTATGCTCGCTCGGAACTGTCCGGGAGTGCCCGTTGTAGTGGACAAGAACCGCGTGAAAGCAGGGGCCCATGCCATCAAACATTTCGGCGCGGACGTCCTCGTGCTCGATGACGGCCTGCAGTATCTCAAATTGAAGCACCGACACGACATTGTGCTCATCGACAAAACCGCTCCGTTCGGCAGCAATGGCCACATGCTGCCCCGCGGCACTCTGCGCGAACCTCCGCGAAGCCTGCGTCGAGCCAGCTACATCTTCATCACGAAAAGTGACGGCGAAAGCGACGACCTTGTGAAGCAGATTCGTCGCTACAACAGGGCTGCCGAGATCATCGAGTGTCGTCATCGTCCAATTCACTTCGAGGAGATCCAGACAGGTGAAAAGATGACTCTGGAGGAGATGCGGGGGAAATATGTTGGCGCTCTAAGCGGCATCGCCGTTCCAGAGAGCTTTGAAAACGGCCTGCGCCGCCTCGGCGCCCGTGTGGAGTTGACCGCACGCTTTGCTGATCATCACCGCTTTCACGGCACGGAAATCAACCAGTTCATCGAGCGTTGCATCAGGCGTGATGTGCATTGCATGGTCACCACAGAGAAAGACTTTGTTCGCTTCCCTAAACTGGCAAAGCTCGACATTCCTTTCTACTTCATGCGCGTGGAGATCGAGATCGTGAAGGGCCGCGAGGTCTTTGACAAGTTGGTGCGCCTGATTGCTGAGCCACGGCATGTTCCTGTAGGCATCCTACCTGCTGACTTCATGGAGACCACTTGATGGAGAACGAAAATCCAGCAATCACGAATGTGCGTGTGCTCAAAGTGGATGCCGCGGGTGCCAGTTGTGGTGTGGCGGATGTGGCGGCGCGTGAGGAACCCCTCGAAATTCGTGTCGAGGGTCGTAGCGTGGCCGTGGTGATGCGCACTCCAGGCCACGATGAGGAGCTCGCCGTCGGCTTCCTCGTCAGCGAAGGTGTCGTGAAGCATCCGCGTGATATTTTGGAAGTCTCGCAGTGTCCAAGCATCCGCAACAAACACGGTAACGTTGTCGATGTGCTACTCGGCGGCGCGGTGGTGAACTGGGATTCCCTCACACGGCATGTCTTCAGCGCCTCAAGCTGCGGCCTCTGCGGCAAAACGAGCATTGAAAGCGTTTTTGGGCAGTTTCCTCCGATCACTGCGGCGTGGAGCGTGACCCCAAAATTGATCGCCTCATTGCCCGACAAGCTGCGTGGCACTCAGGAAACTTTTTCCAAGACCGGTGGTTTGCACGCTTGTGCCGTGTTTGATCTCGAAGGGAACCTGATCGTCTCCCGTGAGGATGTGGGCAGGCACAACGCTCTGGACAAGATCCTTGGCCATGCACTCCTGCACGATCTACTGCCTCTTGACCAACATGTCCTACTGCTCAGTGGGCGCGTGTCCTTCGAGATGATTCAAAAAGCTCTCGCCGCCGGCATTCCCCTCGTCGCAGCCATCTCGGCTCCAAGCAGCCTCGCCATCGATTTCGCCCACAAATCAGGCCAGACATTGATCGGTTTTCTTCGCGGCGAAACGATGAATATTTACACACATGAAGGAAGGCTGAAGACATCATGAAAACGATTCCAGCCGTTGCTATCACTTTCCTCATTTGGATCTCTCTGATGACAGGCCAGATCGTTTTTCTGTTCATCCTGTTCAATGGAGAGCCTCGCGATGGCTGCAAATCGATGGCCGAAACTTTTGCGATGTTGAGCGGCAGCAGTGCCACGATGAGTTTCGTGATGCGACATTTGCTTTTCCGTGGTTTTCGCTCGGGTAAGCTAACGCTCGACACAACAGAGGGGCAGGCATCCTACATCACAGGGCATGTGGTCCTTTTTGCGCTTAGTGAAGTTGTTGGCGTGCTTGGTTTTGTGAACGGAATTGGCGGTGCATCGAAGCATGAATGGCTGCCTTTCATTGGCGCGGCGATTGTTTTGCTGGTCGTCCACATTCCTCTGCCATCTCGTTTTCGACCACAAAACATCCGTCTTTGACTCATGGACCGCTACTTCGACTTCAATGCCACAACGCCTCTGCTTCCTGAGGCACGTGAAGCATGGCTACGGGCGAGTAGTAAGCACTGGCACAATCCTTCGAGCCTTTACCGCGATGCAGGCATTGCCAGCCAGATGCTGGATGCGGCACGGGAACGTCTGGCAGAACTGCTGGGCGTGGACCCTGAGAGGGTCGTCTTCACTTCCAGTGCCACGGAGTCCAACAACATGCTCTTCGCAGCCTTCACCGGGCGACGAACAGCCATTTCAAGCCTTGAGCATCCAAGCGTGCGTGAGGCAGCTCGGCACTGGACGCGGGTGAGCGAGTTCGATGCACACGGTGCGGTGCCGGAAGGCGTGGAGCTGGTGTCCGTGATGGCCGCGAACAACGAAAGCGGCGAGCTTTTGCCTTGGCAAGAGCATGCGGCGCGCTGTCATGAGCAAGGCATTCTTTTTCATACCGACGCCACGCAGTGGATCGGGAAACTCTCAGCTGAATTTGGAGCCTGCGACTATGTGAGCGGTTCCGCGCACAAGTTCGGCGGACCGAAAGGGGTGGGTTTTTTGGTGCTTCGGGATGAAACGGAACGCCTAAGACTGCTTCATGGCGGACCTCAGGAAAAAGGTCATCGCGCAGGCACGGAGAACTATCCCGCCATCGAGGCCATGGTGACGGCACTCGAGACAATCACATCACAAGGTCCCTCCTGCCCTACCACGGGCCGTGATGCTTTCGAGCAGCTGATGCAGACCTCATTTGAAGGGTTGCGCATCATCTCAGCTGACCGTCCGCGTCTTTGGAATACCTCTCTGATGGTCATGCCGCGACATGAGAACCTCAAATGGCTCACGCGTCTATCGCGGCGCGGTTTCTGCATCTCCACAGGCAGCGCATGCAGCTCTGGGAAGGAAGGATCATCGGTGGTCGTGACTGCTTTAGGAGCGTCTCCGGAGGAGCTTCGTCGAGTGGTGCGCGTGAGTGGTGGCTGGAGCACGGCCTATGCTGAATGGGAGGATCTCGCAAACGTCTTTGCCGAAGTGGGAAACGAGCTCGATACAGGTGGGAAAGGCTGAGATCCGCGGTTCATCGTTTTTTTGGAAATTCAACCCAAGATATTCTTTGGAGGTTCGTCATGCGCGGCGAACACGTTCTCATGGCTGCCCCGGACACCCTCTTCCTCGATACCCTTCAGCGCTACGAGCGGCCTCTCATCCGCTATGCGCACGGCTACACGGGCGATCTGGAGGAGGCTCGGGACATCGTCCAGGACGTGTTTGTGAAGCTCAGCCAGTCCCTCCACACCCTCGATCACGAGCGGTTGGCCCCCTGGCTCTTCACCGTCTGCCGAAACCGTGCGCTGGACCACCAGCGCAAACACCGCCGCCTCGTCGTCATGGAAACCGAAACACTCGATCTCGAAATGTCAGCCGATCCTTCGCCGCATGAGGAGATGGATCGTTCGGAGACCTCCACCACGCTCCGCCAGCTCATCGACACCCTGCCCTCCCGCCAGCAGGAGGCCGTGCGGCTCAAATTCATCGCCGGGCTCGATTACCAGCAGATCAGCGCCGCGATGAAAACGAGCATCGGCAATGTCGGCTACCTCATCCACCACGGCGTAGCCGCCCTGCGCACAAAATGGCAGGCCATGGAAAACGAAGCACCCGCCGCCGGAAAGGCACGCAGCCCTGCACTCGCCACCGCGTGAACTGCAAAGGACCCAAAATTAAAGATGAAGGATCAAACTATGAAAAACGAACAGATCACCGCCTGGGCTCTCGACGAGCTAAGCCCGCAGGAACGCGAGCAGATCGAGGCCACGCTCCGTGAGAATCCGCAGATCAAAGCCAGCGCCGAGGAAACCAAGTCCTTCTGCGATCTCCTCATCACTGAGCTTCGAGATGAATCCCTCGAATTGACCCCCGAGCAGCGTTCCCGCCTCCAAACGATGCCGCCCGCCTCGAACATCATCCTGCCATCTGCCGCGTCTAAACCGGTTCGCTGGCGCTTTGCCTCCCGTTTTGGTTCAATCGCGGCTGCGGCAGCCTGCGTGGCCGTGGGTGGTTACTGGATCTATCCCTGGCCTCAGCCACAAAGTGCAAGGTTGGACTCGCAAGCACCGGTGAGGCGATTCAGGGTAAGCACGACTCCTCAAGCTGTGAGCTCACCAAAGTCGGGGCCGCCGGCGCCTGATGGCATCGCGATGAATGCACCCGTGCCAGCCGCGGTTCCATCCCCGCTCCCAATCACGCTTGCGTTGCCGCAGGAGCCGCCAGCCACTGCCAGCCAGATTGCCTCGGAGAAACCGCTGGTCGCGGTGAATCGTGTTTTTGATCCCAACTTGCCTTCTCAGCTGAGAAAATCTCAACTAACTGGTCCCGAGTCCCCGTCGTTTTCAAACGGCCGTGCAGTAAGTTCTGGCTCAATTTTGGTCATCGACGCCTCGAATTTCGCACCGCGCAACGCCGCGCTGCCAAAGACCACCATGCCAGCCTCGGAATCTGCTGTCGCGGATGCCGATGATCACTCGCTTCGGTTTAAGCAGAGTGAACCCATACCCAGCCAGGACAACGAATCCTACACACGCATCCTCGAAAACGAGCTCAAGGATGTTCGAGCCGAGCCACTCTCGACCTTCTCGATTGATGTCGATACCGCGTCGTATGCCAACGTCCGCCGCTTCTTGAACCAGAACATGCTGCCACCGGCAGACGCGGTGCGCATTGAGGAGCTCATCAACTACTTCCCTTCCGACGAGGAAGGCCCTGCGGCCGTTGCGAAGGAGCCTTTTGCGGCCCAAGTGGAGCTCGCCGCCTGCCCGTGGCAGCCACACCATCGCCTCGCCCGCATCGCCATTCAGGGGAAGCAGGTCCAAAAGGGCAACAAGGCCAGCAACCTCGTCTTCCTCGTCGATGTCTCCGGCTCGATGGATGATCCGCAGAAGCTTCCGCTAGTGAAACAGAGCCTGCGCCTGCTCGCCGAGCAGATGGACGAGGGCGACCACGTCTCGATGGTCACCTACGCCAGCGGCACGCAGGTCGTTTTGCCACCCACGAATGGTGAAAACCGTTCACGCGTCATCGCTGCGGTGGATCAGCTCCATGCCGGTGGCAGCACGAATGGCGCAGGCGGCTTGCGGCTCGCTTACGAGCAGGCCGTGGCCGGCTTCATCCAAGAAGGCATCAACCGCGTCATCCTCTGCACCGATGGCGATTTCAATGTTGGCATCAGCGATCCCACTGAGCTGGAGAAATTCATCGCGGAGAAGGCTCGCAGCGGCGTCTTCCTCAGCGTGCTCGGCTTTGGCAGCGGCAACCTCAAGGACCGCACCATGGAAACCCTCGCCGACAAGGGCAACGGCAACTACGCCTACATCGACGGACTCGCCGAGGCTCGCAAAGTGCTCGTCGAGCAGATGGCCGGCACGCTCGTCAGCATCGCGAAGGATGTGAAAGTGCAGATCGAGTTCAATCCCGCCCAGGTGCGTGCTTATCGCCTCGTCGGTTATGAGAACCGCCTGCTTACCAAAGAAGACTTCAATGACGACACGAAGGACGCCGGTGAGATCGGCAGCGGCCATCGCGTCGTCGCCCTTTACGAGCTCGTGCCCGCCAACCTGCCACCCGGTGTCGGACCCGACCGCCTCGTCGATACGCTGAAGTATCAAACGCTAGCCTCGCCCACCGCGAAGGACCTCAACGAGACCCAATCCGCCCCGAGCGATCCGCAAACCTCGAAAGAACTCATGACCGTGAAGCTCCGCTACAAGGAGCCCACCGGCGAAACGAGCTCCAAGATCGAGCTGCCCGTCACCGATGAAGGCAAAACGCTCGAAGCCGCCAGCGGCGAGTTCCAATTCAGCGTCGCCGTGGCCGGCTTTGGCCTCCTGCTGCGAGATTCGAGCTACAAAGGCACCCTGAGCTGGGAAGCCGTGCGCAAGCTCGCCCTCGCCGGCAAAGGCGCTGACAAGCTCGGCTACCGCGGCGAGTTCCTACAGCTCATCGACAAGGCTGCAGGACTGAAGCAGATCACGCCACGATGAGCTCCTGAGCACTGCTGTCGATCGCGATACGATTGGTTCAGAAAACTCAATACACCTGAACACATTGGCGATCATTTAAAGTCTCCATAGTCGCATGATCAAAATACCGTAAATGGTCGCACTTTACAGATTCACTTTTTCACATTCACAAACTTGGCCAGCTCCCGCATCGCGATCACTGTGCAGCCTTCGTCTTTGAGATGGCGCAAGTAGGCTTCGAATTCGCCGGATCAGTGTTCACCCATGGATGCTTGATATCCGGCACGCCGTGAAAGGTCATCACGGCGATCTTGCCATCCTTCGCCTGCGACACGGCGGCTTTAAACTGCTCCAAGGTGCTCTCCGGCTTACCGTCGAAAGCTTGCGGCATGAACAATCGGTTATCCGTCGCCGGATCGTAGACTTTTGAACCACCCGCGCGGGCGAAAAGATAGCCGCGCTCGCCAAGCAACTTGGCGGCGGTTTCACTGGTGGCGTAACCCGGATAGCAAAAACTCACTGGACGCGAGATGCCAACCTTGGCGCATTGTGTTTCGATGAACTCGACATCGGCGGCAAGCTGTTCCGGCTTTTGCTTCGTCACGCCCGTATGCTTGCGTGTGTGATTGCCAATTTCAAAGCCTTGGTCGTGAAGCGTTTTGATCTGTTCCCATGTCATGTAGTTCTTCTTATCAACGAGGAACTCGAATCCCTCCGTGATGAAGAACGTGGCACCAAAGCCATACTTCGCCAGCAATGGCGCCACAAATGTCGCATGGCTAGCGACCGAGTCATCAAACGTAAGCACCACGAGCTTGTCAGGCACCGGATCAGCTTGCAGGGAGATTGTGAATAGGAGAGCTAGAAAAAAGTGCTTCATGACGCAGGGGGCACGCGACTACTTGCGCGCTTGTTGAACCGCTTCGATCGATTGGATGATGTTTATCTTCCACACCCCTTGTAGCTTTTGGGGTTCGGCACGATTCAAGGTCTTCAACGCCTCATCAAACTGCCCGCGACGCGTTTGGATGCGGGCGATGCCTTGCAGGGCGGAATACTCATCCGCGCCGCCGAGGCGGGTTTTACTCGCGAGAATGGCTTCGTAAGCTCCGAGGGCCTTCACGTCGTCTTTGAGGTTATTTTCGCGGTTTTGGGCGAGCACAAGCATCGCGGACTCGCGGGTGCGAATGTCGCCGAGCCATTCCAAAGCGGCGCTGAGGTCCGTTTCGGCCTGGGGGCCGTTTTTGACAATATAATGGGCTCGGCCTCGGTGATGCAAACCATCGCCGCGCTTCCAAAAGGGCCATTTCGAGAAATCTTCGGCGCCGAACTGTTTCACAACTTCAGTTGCTTCGAAGTTGGCGAGCAGGTTTTGCATTTGCGCGGCTTTCCGCACGGCTTCGATGGGAATACGGTCGATGAAAGTGGTCTTTTTGTCGTACTGAGCGGCTTGTTCGAGTGCGGCGGCTTTTTGGAAATCGGTGACTTGGCCACCAGCGAGAACGAGGAAGGGCTCGGATTTACGTTTTTGCATTGCAGCGTGAAAACCGAGTGCGAAGTCGGTGACGCTCGGATCGGCATCGAACGAATGCGAGCGGCCGTCATAGAAGTGCGCGAACTTCATGGGCTCGTGGAAGCCTTCGATGCCAGTGGGCGAGAAGGCGCTATGCTCCTGGCCGTCTTCACGAATGCGCTGGCGGCAGAGGTTGATGTGCCATGGCAGGCTTTGCGTGGGCTTGCGACCGATGAGTTGATGCAGCGGATCGTTTTCATCCGGCGTGACAGGCAGGCTGATCTCGATGGTCCAATAATCCTCCGCGATGTGCGTGGCGACTTCCGCCTTCGCATCCCAAGTGAACCACTGGCCGCGTGGCGCACCGCGGTCGAGATCGACAACATGACCCGCGGGGCTGATGGCGATCTGATAATACGAGTGCGTCTCGGTGGCTATCTCCAGTTCGATGGCATCGCCATGCCAGATGGCCTGATCGTCATCACGCGTGGAGGCACTCACGGGCTTCTCGCCGCGTCGTTCGTCGCAGCGGACGGCAAAGACGATGTTGTTGGCCTGCCAACCGGCTTTAAAGGAGGTACCAAAAGTGGGCGTGCGACCCGTCTGAAGCTCACGGAGTTTGCCCGTAGCGGCCACGGGGCAGTTTTGCCAATACTCGTCATCGAGTTTGCCATCAATCACGACGCCTTTGGCATCGCCGACGAGCCGCAGCGTGGGCACAGGGCCGCGTTTCTGGCCGAGCTGCACGGATTTCATGCGCAAGCCTTTGAGGAATTCGTCGATGAGGGCGAGGCGTTTGCCGACCTTGCTCGCGGCATTGGCCTTCGCCTTGGCTTTCTCGAAAAGGGCGAGTGCTTCATCGGCCTTCGATTTGTCCTCATCCATCGTGGCCCAGCGGGCTTCGCAGTGTTTGAAGAAGGTCAGCATGTCCTGCTGCGCGGGGCCATAGAAGAGCTGACAATACTCGCGCAGCATTGCGTCGGCGTTGGTGTCCTCGCCTCCCCAGTAGGCGCGGGCGGTGAAGTAAACGAGGAAGTGATTGAAGCCGATGCCGACCTTGTCGAAATCCTGTCGAACGGTCAGCCAAATGTCCTCGCCATCGGATTGGCCTTTCGTGGCGTTCACCGTTTCTACCAAAGCATGTGAGTCATAGCTTGGCAGATACCAGCCACGGTCGGTAAAGGGATAGTTTTCAAAGATTAGCAGCGGCTGCGTGGTTTTTTGCGCCCACGCGGCACGCAAAGCCTCCGGTGCGGCCTCGCCTTCGGCTTTCGCGCCTGCTTTGTTGATCGGACGACGGCCACCAACGATGCAGACCTGCACATTCGGCTCCAGCTTGTCGATCTTCAGGGGTGGCAGCGTGTAAACGCCATAGGCGCAATTGAGCACCTTGGCCTTCGGGTGCGTCTTCGCGAGTTCCTTCGCTACGCGATTGACGAAGTCCCAAACGTAGTCGCTGAGCAGGCCTCGTTCGTTGCGTTCGGGTGAATCCTTGCCCTTGCACTTCTCGCATTGGCAGATGGCTGTGTAACCATCCGGCGGCATGATGGAGACGGTTTCAAAGTGATAGCTATCGAGCTGCGCACGCGCCCAGCGCAGTGTCTCGCGGAAGAGTTCATCGTTCGAGTAGCAGAGCTGGCACTTCGAGTCGCCGGAGCGGAAGTCGCGTTTGCCGCCATAGATGGCAAACCATTCGGGATGCTTGGCGAAAACCTCGTCGCGATTTGTCATCGTCGCCATGCCATGCGCGATTTGCAGGCGCTCATCATTACG
Source organism: Prosthecobacter sp. (assembly GCA_017853885.1). Lineage (GTDB taxonomy): Bacteria > Verrucomicrobiota > Verrucomicrobiia > Verrucomicrobiales > Verrucomicrobiaceae > Prosthecobacter. The sequence goes on along the minus strand of JAFMIR010000033.1, from coordinate 9,868 downwards.
CATGCCGAGACGCATCGTCCAAAGCGCTGTTTCCGGGCCGACGACACCAAAACGGAAATTGAACTGCCGCAGTCGGAAATCCGGTCGCACGGTTTCATCGATCTTCGGCAGCTCAATCGTTTTCCATCTTGGAAGAACCTCACCAAGCTCACCAGGCAGATACCAGCGTGCCCCAAGCCGATGCAGGAATCCGCACACGGCATTGAAGCTGCCGCGTTCATCAAGCCCCCAGATTTCGAGAAACTCATTCTTCGCCGTCGGAGCGCCATCCGGCTTTCCCGTGTCGCCAGGCAGTTTTAGACGGTTCTTATACAAACCGGGTGTGGGCAAACCATACGGTGCACCGACGATTTGTTCCCACTCGGCCTGCGCGCGGGGGATGTCGCTATTGTTGCTTGCGAACGGCCCCACGGGCTCGAACTCGCTATCCTCGCCGATGAGCGCCAACCAGTCCGCACCGCTCACGATGCGATACGCGCCGTCTTTGAGACCTTCGGCCTTCACAGGACAGGAATCGCTCACACCGATGTAAACCTTCACCGACTTGCCAGAAGGCTGCGTGACGATGGGCAGCCGTGCGCCACTGATTTTCTCGATCTGCTGCCGAAATTCATGCGCGGCGAGCCGCTGCATGCGCGTAGACTTTTCGGCGATGACGATCTCTGCACGAGCATGGCCATTCTCAACGATCAAAAGCTGCGCGTTCAGCAACGAGGCCCCAACGAATAAAACAAAGAGCGATTTCATGGTTTGATCATTGCATCTGTGGTTTTCAAATCAAAGTGCACAGCAACCACGCTGTGCTTTGCCTTACCCGGCTCATACTTCACATACGTCGTGGCCACGATGGTGCCGTCCGGGAGCAATTCCATGCCGGGGTAGCCGCAGTCGCCGCCTGCATTGCTGTGGAGCAGTTTCACGCGGTATTGGCCGGTTTTACCGTTCTTGAGATCATGGTAAGTGCCCACCCAGGCCACAAAGTGGCCTTTTGTCGGGCTGTTGATCGCCTGATCACGGAATGCGACGACCATGCGTCCATCTGCTGTGAATACGCCAGCATGGCGGTCACCTGTGAGCCCCCAGTTGGTGCTGGTTGGCGTGCTCCAACTTTGCCCTTCATCGTGGCTGAACATCATAAGGCTACGACTCTTGTGCGTGTTTTCGCGCATGAGGCAGCCTAGCTCCTTACCATCCGGTGAACGAAAAACAAAAGGCTCGCAGGGGTTCTTGCCGTCCACGCTCGCGACGACCTTCGGCTCGCTCCACGTGAAGCCCCCGTCCGCGGAGAGAGTTTGTAGCACCTCAAGTGGTGGCTTATCAGCACCTCTTGGGCCTTTGTGGTAGAGGCCGAGATAACGGCCATCCTTGAGCCGCACCATGCTGCTAAAGGTCATCACGCAGGGGAAACCGAGCGGCGGCATCTCTTTCCACGTTTTGCCTGCGTCGTCGCTCATGATGCGCGGCATACCTGGGCCTTTGCGATGATCTTTTGCTGCAGAGAAAACCCACAAGCGCTCTTTGCCGACGGAATCCGTCATGCGATAGATGCTGGGACAGTTCTGATGTGTCTTGAATCCCTCTGGCAGAGTGTCATCGAGGCGCATCCACGTTTTGCCACCATCATCACTGCGGGCCATCGGACCCGCTGCACCTCCGTGATTGATGCACCAGACACAGAAGATTGTTTTGCCATCCATGAGCAATGTCGTCGTCGGATGTCCTTGATAAACTTGCTCCGTTCCCGCCGCGATAACGCTGTGGCGATTTTTTTGCCCAGAAAGGTCCACGATGAGCATGTCAGGCTTTTCCTCGGCAAAGACGAACGAGGTGGCGAGCAAGAAGAAAGCAAGAGAGCGCATGATGATACGGAACGCTAGATCTGCACATGCATTGCAAGGCTCTGTTTCTGGGCCGATTTTATTTTCCTGCCTCCATTCAGCCATTTTAAGCCTAGCCTTAGCGTTTCAGGGGCTCCTCATGAAACATCGGCTCGTTTTTTTCCTGCTTCTGCATTGCTCCCTCTTCGCAGCGCAGCCCAACTTTGTATGGATCATCGCTGATGACATGTCGCCAGATATTGCGGCCTATGGCGCAAAGGGCGTAAAGACACCGCATCTGGACCGACTGGCTGCGCAGGGGTGTCGCTACACCCGTGCCTACTCTAGTGCACCCGTATGCAGTTCATCGCGATCGGCTTTTATCCTCGGCTGCTATCAAACAACGACCGGGCTGCACCCGCATGACACAGAAAACCCGCAGCCGCTTGCCGCGCCGTATGTCCCGCTACCGGTGTTGCTGCAAAAAGCAGGTTACTTTGTCACGAACGCGCCCGCCCCAGGCACCATTCGCTCTGGCAAGAAGATCACAAAGGCCAAAACACATTACAACTTCGCCCATGACGCAAAAACACTCTTCGACGGCGATGACTGGCGAAGGCGGCGGCCCGGGCAACCGTTCTTCGCGCAGTTTCAGATCAGCGAGCCTCATCGCCCTTTCCCAGTGCCTGAGACGTTTGATGAAGCCGCACTGCAAACCATCGAGCTGCCACCGAACTATCCAGATCATCCGCTCATGCGTCGCGACTGGTATGCCTACCAGCGAAGCGTGGAGGTTGTCGACGCCCACGTCGGCCGCATCGTGGAGCAACTCGAAAGCGAGGGCGTTTTCAATGACACGATCGTCATGTTTTTCGCCGATCACGGCCGTGCTATGCCGTGGGGCAAGCAGTGGCTGAGCGTCGAAGGCCTACAAGTGCCGCTGATCATGCGCGGACCTGGCATTGGCCCAAACCATGTCGAATCCCGCCTCGTGAGCCTCATCGACCTCGCGCCGTCCATGCTGAGATGCGCAGGTGAAGCTGTGCCTTCTTGGATGGAGGGCCGTGATGTACTTGGCGCAGTTTTTCCCGATCGGGATTGCATTTTTGCTGCCCGCGACCGCTGTGGTGATGCAATGGACCGCATCCGCGCCATCATCACGCAGGACGCGTGGCTGGTGCAGAACTTTCATCCGCAGCTCTCACGGCTTCATTGGTCAAGCTACAAGGAGGAGCAATATCCCGGCATGCCACTGCTGCGTGTTTTACATGTGGAGAATCAGCTCGACACCTTGCAAGCTTCTTGGCTCGCGCCGACGCGGTCCGAAATCGAGTTCTTTGACCTTCAAAACGATTCACAAGGCCTGCACAACCTTGCCACGGATCCTTCGCAAACAAACCGCGTCGAGTTTCTACGAGGCCGTTTGGACGATTGGATCGCCACCATGCATGATCTAGGCGTGAACGGTGATCCTGCGACCGAGCCACCACTTGCCGAAATCCAAAAAGACAAGCGTCAAACCTATCAGAAAGTTTGGCACAAGCGCTTGCAAAAAACCGAACCGTCTGATGCCGAACGCTTGGAATGGTGGATGAAGGAATATCGACTCCTCCCATGAACCCTTTGCCGCTCTTTTCCGTTTTCACTATCACCAGAACCGTATCAAGCATGGCAGGGCTGGGCCCTGCGGAGCTGTCCTACATTCTATATCGTTCTCCGTACTGAATGCCCATCTTAAGGCAGGTTAGAACTATCTCGATGGGATAAAAAAGGCGGCCTGTAGCAGGCCGCCCTTTGAGAATGGATGATATTGAAAATCACTTCACAATACCGAGCAACTCCACATCAAAAATAAGTGTGGAACCCGGCGGGATATCATCTCCTTGAGCCTGATCGCCATAGGCGAGTCCGGCAGGGATGAAGAAGCGCCATTTCGAACCGGTTGGCATCAGCTGGAGACCTTCCGTCCAACCTTTGATCACGCCTTGCAGAGGGAAGGAGGTAGGTTCACCACGCTCAACGGAGCTGTCGAAGACTTTGCCGTCGATGAGAGTGCCGTGGTAATGCACCTTCACGGTGTCGGTGACAGCTGGTTTGGGTCCGGAGCCTTCATTGAGAACTTCATACTGCAGGCCACTGGCAGTGGTAGTCACACCCTTGCGCTTGCCATTCTCAGTCAGGAATTTGGAGCCTTCATTTTTGTACTTTTGGGCGGCGGCAGCCATTTCCTTCTGCTCTTCCGCCATCTTGGCCTGCTGCTTTGACTGCATCAGGGCTTGAAAGCCATCCATCGCAGCAGTCAGCTGCTCCTGTGTGTAAGGCTCCGCGCCGGTAGCGGTGCCGGTGGCACGCTCGATGCCCGCCTTCAGCTTTTCAGGGTCGATGGCAATACCTTCCGCCTTGAACTGCTGCCCTAGGCCAACTCCCATCGCATAGGCGGAGGGCTTTTTGTTCTGCAGCATGTCACGCACCCCCTCCATGAACACATTGAGGTCGATCTTTTCCTTTTGGCCGGCAAACTGGCCACCCACATTTTTCCCGATGAAATAGCTCACCTTGTCCATTTCCAAGGCGGCAGGTGCGGCTGCGGCGGCTGCAGGCTCGGCCGACTTGACTTGCTGCGCTTGAAGTTGACCGAGGCTGGAAACCGCAGTGAAGAAGAGGACGGTGTGAATTTTGTTCATGGAGAGAACGAGACTACGCTCCCTCGAAGGTTGGTCAATCGGCCTTTCGGCATGATTGGCTGTATGTACCCTTTCCGCACCTCTCAAAGCGCTTGAGCTTACCCGCCGGAGCATCCATGAAGAGATGAACACCTTTCCCTGATCTCTTATGGACGCTGAAATGACGATGCTGGAGTGCGACGAAGCCATGACCAAGGCCGTCGAGCACGCGATTCATGAATTTGCCACCGTGCGCACCGGGAAGGCAAGTCCCACGCTGGTGGAAAACATGGATGTGCATGTCCTAAGCTACGGCAGCAACATGAAGATGAAACAGCTGGCCATGATCACGACACCGGATCCACGCCTCATCCGGATCGAGCCGTTCGACCCATCAACACTTCAGGACATCGACCGTGCGATCAAGGAATCGCGCCTCGGCCTGAACGGCAGCATCGAAGGAAAGGTGATCCGACTTCCCATCCCCGCCCTATCGCAGGAGCGTCGCGAGCAGATGGTGAAAATGGTGAAGCAGCTCGGCGAGGAAGCCCGTGTCCGCGTGCGCAACGCTCGCCGGGCAGGCCTCGAGAACCTCAAGGCTGGTGAAAAGGACGGCACACTCACGGAGGACGATCTCCGCCGCCTCGAAAAGGAAGTTCAGACCATGACCGACAAAAAAATTGCTGAGATTGACCAGCACGTCGTTTCCAAGGAAAAAGAAATCCTCACTGTCTGACCCTCTTGCTACGGCGAATCTTGGGTTTCATTTTCCCCTCCCTCCAGATTCTCTCTTCTTCATTTCATGCGCACGCTGGTCATTGGCGACATACACGGCTGTTCCGAGGCTTTGGATGTTTTGTTGAATGAGCTCGCGCCGGGCAAAGACGACACGCTCGTAACCCTTGGCGACTATGTGGACCGCGGGCCAGACTCCAAAGGCGTTTTGCAGCGATTGATCGCTCTCGACATGCAGACCCGCTTGGTACCACTCATCGGCAATCATGAAATTCTGATGCTCGATGCCAAAGAGCAGAAGATCGACTTCGAGTCTTGGCTGGCCATTGGCGGGCGTGCCACCATGGAAAGCTACGCGGGTGCCCCCGTGCCAGAATGGTCTGCGGTGCCAAAGGCCCATTGGGATTTCATGATGACGCGCTGCCAGCGTTACTTTGAAAGCGATAGGCACATCTTTGCCCATGCCGGCGTCAATTTTGCCCTCCCGCTCGCTGAACAAAGCGATGACTGGCTCTTCTGGCGGCGCTTCCATGATGTACAGGCGCATTTTTCCGGCAAAACTCTCTTGTGCGGACACACCGCTCAAAAAGACGGCCGACCTTCCATCAAGCCCGGTTGCATTTGCATCGACACTTGGGTCTACGGCGATGGCTGGCTCACCGGCATGGATGTCAGCACGGATCTTTTCATTCAAGCCAATCAGCGGGGTCAGCTCCGTCGCCTGAACCTTCATGAAGTGATCGCCCAAGCCGCGAGCGACTGACCTGCGCTTCCTGTCATGAACACCTTGCGATGCCTGATTGCTGGCACTTTTTTTTCGGCCTTCTGGTGCCTTGGTGTTTTTATACTGTTGCCACGCATGGAGGCAAAGCTCTCCAAAGCCGCCCGCGAGGCGCTTAGTGCACAACAGACCTTGGCAAGTCGGCTCGGCCATGTGCAGGCAGACTTCAACGGTCAGGTCGCCCACCTGACAGGACAGGTCCGTTGTCTACAAGACAAACTCGCCATCGAGGCCACCGTGCGTGATCGCGTACATGCTCCTACGCTAATCGCCAGCAACCTCGGTTGGACCTTGAATCCCGTCTCCGCCATTCGCAACGAGATTGAAATCGCACCCTACCCTCCGGGCTGGATTCTTCTCGCCTCAAACGGTAGCAAGGCTAAGCTTTATGGCGAAGCAGCCAGCGACTTCGAGGCACGTGATCTCGCCTTGAGCATCATGGAAAGTTGGAGCGCCAAGGGAGGTAACGTCACCAGCCGAGTCTTGGTGAACTCTGAGGATCACGACGAGTCTCCTGACATTTCCGCAACACTTGGTAGCCTCCCGCCTCCTTCTTCAAATGTGGAGCTGCACCTCGCCCGCATTGGAGAACGCTGGCAAAAACTGGCACTCGCAGAAGGCGATACCTCACTCCGCCATCAGGCGGCTGCGCTTGGGGTCAAGGGCGAGCTTTGGGAGAAGGACCTTTCCCCTCTCGTCGCTGCGCTGCGCAGGGATCATATCCAAGCGACCGAGCATGCCAAACAGAACGCTAGGCTTGAAAAGCTCCCGCTCGGCCATCTTTTCATCGCCGCGCGGGGTGCCCACCTCATCCTCAAGGGTGAAGTCGGCAGCGACACCATCAAACGCGCCTTGCTCGATGAAGCGATCCATGTTTTCACCGCTCATCGCATCCAAGATGACATCCGCGTGAATGCAGAACGGCGTCCCAGCGGCGGCTTTGACCCGCTCACCACCGCGCTGCTACCCACCCGTGATGCTGCGGAAGAGAAAGCCTTCTATCTCGGCATCAGCGGACAAGATTGGTTGCCGCTCGATTGGCGCGGTTCACCCAAGGAACCTTCTTGGAAGGAAAAACTCCCTGCAGACCTCGATCCTGCCCTCCTCCATGGGGACAACGCCCAGTTGATAGAGTTTCTCCAAGGCAGCGATGTCAACCTGCAGCCCATCACCCGCACACGACCAGCCTTCATCGTGCTTGCCCTGATCGGAAAGAAGGCCCTGGTCAGCGGTCAGATCGCAGAGCCTGCACTGCACGCCCAGTTCGTCGCCGCCGTAAAGGCCGCATATGCACCCGGCGTTGTCACGATGGCGGATTTCTTTGTGGTCAACGGACTATGCCAGCCCTCTGACGAAGTGCTGCACACCGCCAAAAGCCTCCCTGTACGTGGAACCAAACCTCTTCTGGCCTTTGCCAGACCGGGCGGCAGCTGGCAGGTACGCGAGGTCACACCAGCACTCGTTGAACCTGGAGCTCTTGCTAAATCCGGACTCCTACCTCAAGACATTTCGCTGAACCTCGTCGAGGAAGCCGCAGCTGATACCCTCGAACAACTCCGCGCCTTGATCTTTCATCAGTCAACTCTCAGCCCCGCCCGCTAGTGTCATCCATCTTCTGGTTCCTGCTCGAATTCACGGTTATCCTTGCCTTAGCAGCTGGCGTATTCGCTTGGCTCGGCTGGAAATGGCGTGGCTGTCAGCAGGTGGATCGCATGAACAAGCCACAGGATGAAATCCAAGTTGAGTCTCTGAAAAACCAGCGGCGTGCACTTCAGAAAACCCTCCAGCAGATCAGCGTTCTCGCCAATGTCCCATGTGACGACCTCACCCAGATCCAAGGGATCACTGACACCCTGAGCAAACAACTTCACACCCACGGTATCCATACTTGGCGCCAGATCGCCGAATGGAATGACGACGACGTCCTCGCCTTCAGTGAATTCCTTGATCTCAAAAACAGCATCTGCAGCGATCGCTGGCAGGAACAGGCAAGGCGGCTTTTGCAAACGTAACAGATGCCCCTGCCACGCCTTCTCTCGCACCTCGTCTGTGGTTGGGTCACAATCCTTGGAATCAGCTGTGTCTCGCCTGAAACATTAACCGAACGCCAGATCCGAGCCGCGCGCCTTGCCGCCGCATTCACATCACTAAGCCCGCGCGTTTCACCTAAGGAAGCCAAATGCTTCGCCATCGCCGCCGTCGAACGGACGGCACAACTCAGTCGTGAATGGCATCCTGTGGCGTTTCCATGGATCAACAATCTGCTCGTAAACACCGGCCTGCGTCAGCATGGGCTGTGCCACCACTGGCGTGAGGCCCTTTTCCCCACACTGCATGTGCTGCATCCGCAAACCCTCGATCTCCACTTGGCCAGCGCCCGCCGAGCCACCCTGCGTGAGCATAACGGCATCGTTGTCACAGCGCACGGCCAACCTTTTGAGACCGGCGTCATTCTCGATGCTTGGCGCGGCGGCGGTATTCTCCAATGGTCTGCCGTCCAAAGCGACCACCACCCTTGGAAGCCCCTCCCCCCAGAGCTCATTCCTATCGAGCTCCGTCCGATGATCATGCCATGAACTATCTGCTCGCACCCACATCGAAATCTCCGGAGCATGATGAGCAGTAACTTAACATGTTGATTTCATGGCATCGGCACAGCGATGCAATCAAGTGAGCTTTCTGCTGTCAAGAATCGTCATCTGCACGGCAAGACACGACACCGCTTTCATCTTGAGATGACCTGACGATTCGCATCAAACTGTGGATGCCATGAATCCATCCGTTTATCTCGTTAGCAGCGGCGATCTGCGTCTTTCTGCCAATCAAACTTGTTGGCCTGCGCAAAAGACCATGGAGGATGCCCTTGCAGATGCTTTGAAGGTCAACAACTGCGTCATCAAGCGCGCCCATCTGTACGATGAGACAAAAAAACACGGCTTCATCGCCAGCCAACGGGAGGGCATCGAAGTCTTCCGCACGATCCCGCCGGAGGCACCGCTGATCGTCGCCGAGGCAGTGTGGCAGTACTCGCATCATGTGCTGGCCGGTTTGACTACACACCGCGGCCCCATTCTGACCGTGGCGAACTGGAGCGGCCAGTGGCCAGGACTCGTAGGCTTGCTGAACCTCAACGCCTCTCTTACCAAGGCAGGCGTCACCTACTCCACGCTTTGGAGTGAGACCTTCACCGATGCTTTTTTCCGAGACGGCTTGCGCGAATGGTTCAAAACCGGCCGCGTCACGCACGATCAGTCCCACGTGCATGATCTAGCTCACCTTAAGCTCTCTGCTGATGACGAGCGTCTTGGCCGAGACTTTGGCCGCCGCTTTCGTTCTCAGAAAGCCATCCTCGGTGTCTTTGATGAAGGCTGCATGGGCATGTTTAATGCGATCATCCCTGATGATCTGCTACACGCCACCGGCTGCTTCAAGGAACGCCTCAGCCAGTCCACGCTCTACGCCGCCATGCGCGAGGTGAGCGATGGCGATGCCGATGCCGTCTTCGCGTGGCTCAAACGCAAGGGCCTGCAAATGAACCTCGGCACCGACGAAGCCACGCAGCTCACCGAGTCCCAAGTGCTGCTCCAATGCAAAATGTACATCGCCGCGCTACGACTGGCCGATGAGTTCGGCTGCGACACCATCGGCATTCAGTATCAACAGGGCCTCAAAGATCTCACACCTGCAAGCGACCTCGTCGAAGGCATGCTCAACAACACCGATCGCCCGCCTGTGCGCAGCGCCGATGGCAAACGCATCTTGTTTGAAGGCGAAGCACTGCCGCACTTCAACGAGGTCGATGAATGCGCAGGCCTCGATGGCCTCATCACTTACCGCTTGTGGCGCGAACTCGGCTTCGCACCCGAAAACAC
>JAFMIR010000009.1 GCA_017853885.1 Prosthecobacter sp. | reverse complement strand
TCTGGACGATTCATACGGCCAAAACCTCCACTCGGCTGTATGCCGAAAGCCTCACTCAAGGCGTCTTGCAGCACATCGCTGAGATTGACGAGCATATCCGCGCTTCGATCCTGAATTTCCGCCTTGAACGTCTCGCGCATGTGGATCGTAACGTGCTGCGCGTGGCTGTTTATGAGCTCGCCTTCTGCCCGGATGTGCCAGGCCCAGTCATTCTGAACGAAGCCATCGAGGTGGCCAAGGCACTCAGTGCCGGAGAGTCCGGCTCTTTTGTGAATGGCGTGCTCGACCGTCTCGCCAAGAAGCTGCGTCCGAACGAGCCGAAGTATTCCAAAACAGCACCCGCACCGAAGGAAGACTGACCATGGCCGGTTTCTTCAAATCGCTGCTGCAACGCTTCACCAAGCCCGACATCGACTGGGACGAACTGGAGGCATCTCTCATCAGTGGCGACCTCGGCCCACGCCTCGCCGTGCAGATCGTCAACGATCTCAAAGCGCAGCAGCGTAAGCTGCATGGGGCAGACATCGTCCAGGTGGCCCGTGAGCATGTGCGGAAGATTCTGCCCGAAACGGTCCCGCAGATCACCCCACTCCAAGGAAAGCCCAAAGTCCTGCTCATTGTCGGTGTGAACGGGACTGGCAAGACAACCTCCACGGCTAAGCTTGCGCATGTTTTGCACCAGCGCGGCCACAAGGTCGTCCTCGCCGCTGCGGATACGTTCCGCGCTGCTGCTGTCGGACAGCTTACGGTCTGGAGCGAGCGTCTAGGCATCACACTCGTTAAAGGTCCACCTAACGGCGATCCGGCTTCCGTTTGCTTCGATGGCTATGAAAAAGCCGTTAAAGATCAGGCGGACTTTCTCATCTGCGATACGGCCGGCCGTCTTCACACGAAGCACAATCTCATGGAGGAACTGAAGAAGATTCATCGCATCCTCGGCCGTCGCGACCCGAATTCGCCTCATGAGGTGCTGCTTGTTTGCGATGCCACCACGGGCGGTAACGCCCTTTTCCAAGCTCGTGAATTTCACAAAGCTATTCCTCTCACTGGCGTCATCGTCACCAAGCTCGACGGCAGTGGCAAAGGCGGCGTCCTCGTTGCGATCCAACAAGAGCTTGGCGTGCCCACCCGCTTCATTGGGCTCGGTGAACGTGTGGAGGACTTCCAGCCGTTCGATTCGAAGACGTTCGTCGAGGAGCTTTTGTGAGCTTCAATCGAGATTCAGCAGGCGTTTCGCCTCTTTGAGCATGAACTTGGTATCACTGAAAGGGATGTAGCTGATGTCCTGCCAGCGTTGGCGGCCCTTGGTGTCGATGAGGACAGTGGCATGCAGGGTTTCTTTTTCAAAGTCATCGTAGGCACGGACTTTTTTGAAGGCTTCGAGGCTGCTATCACACAGGATGGGGAAGGGGAGAGGCTGGTCTTTTTTGAGGCTGAGCTTTGTTCGCAGGTTTTTGGCTACAGGACTCGGTTCGATGGTGACGCCGACAAGCTGGATGCCTGCCTTTTCAAAGTCTGCGACAGCCTTGGCGAAGGCCTGCATCTGCTCGACACAGTGGCCGCATTCGTGGCCGAGGTAGAATAGGAAAAGCGTGGGTTTCTTCGAGGTAAATTCGGTGCTCTTGACGGGCTTTGCATCGAGGTCGAGCGCTTCGAACACGGGAGCCATGGGTGGATGCCAGTGTATGGGGCCGAGCTTGCTCAAGTCTGGGCGCACGCCGGAGTCGGTGCGTTTTGGTGCAGCGGCAGGCCAGTTGGCATCTTTGGCAAAGGTGGTGGTGAGGCGCTTGAAGGCCGGAAGATCGCGATCCATGGCGAAGGCGAGTTTTTGGACGTCGTCGAAGGCTTTTTTGGCCTCGTCAGCCTTGCCTGAGGCCTGAAGGATCTCCGCTTTGGCAATGGAGCCCGCGAGATCTTGCGGGAGGTTTTTGGCGAGTTCGGCAGCTTTGATTTTGTCGTTGAGCTTGAGCCAGTAGCGGGCCTGGCGGTCTTTTGGGATGTCGCTTTCTTTGAGAGCCTCCAGGAGCTTGATTGGACTTTCTTTAGCGGTCTTGGGGGATAAGAGCGCAATGAGCAATTTGATCTCGGAGATCGCCTTAGCCTTGTCGTCGGGTTTTTGGGTTTCCGTTGTTTTTTTCGAGGGAGCTTGGGCTTTCTCTGGCTTGTCCGACATTTTGGGTTTGGGCAGTTGAATGCCTTCGAGGCTCTTGAGTGTTTCGAAAAGTGCCTTGAGGTTGTTTTGGTGATACGCTGCGAGTCCTGCTGAGCGGAGGCGCGTGATGTCATGGCCGGGATCTTCTGCCGGCACGCTGGTGAAGGTCTTCAACTCATCCCACAGCTCCCATTTGCTGAGTGTCTCGATGAGGCGGGTGCGGCCGTAGCTGGCAGAGCTTCCGGATTTGTCGAGTGTGTTCATGGAAGGATGACGTGGATTGCCAATAAGACTCTTCGAGAGGCTGATGGCATCCTTGGCGCGTCCGAGTTCATTGAAGTTCCGCACGAGCCACTCTTCGTTGTGCGCATAGTTGTGAATTTGATCCGGCAGGATGTAACTACGGATCATGTAGGCATGATCGACGCGTGTGCTGGCCTCCTGCTGCCACACCGCATCATCGAAGCGCTTCAGCTTCGAGTAAGTGTGACCGGGCATGTGCCACATGTGGGCGATGCCGGGGGCGGCTTGGCCGCACTGCGCGGCGGAGGTCACAGCGCGGATGGGTTTGCGGTCATCCCAAAGATGAATGCGGTAGTGGTGCGCCGGATGATTTGGCTGGATGGCAAAGATTTGATCCAACATGGCATCGACGACTTGGGCGCTGGAAATGGGCACATCACTTTTGCCAAACCAGATGCGCCAGACGAGAAAGGCCTTGGCCTCAATGTCTTTTGGATCCTCCTGCACGAGGGTTTCGAGGTCGCTGATGCAGTCGAGTTGGCGCTGCTTTTTGTCTCGCTTGTCGTCTTTGTAGAGGTTTTCGAGCATGGCGATCCACTGCTTTTCACGGGCGGAAGCCTTATCCTTGAGCTTCACGGCCTTGCTGAGAAAACCCTTGGCGCGCTTGTCGTTGTTCACGTTGGCCATTGCCATGCCCCAGTAGGCCATGGGGCAGTCTTGATCGTGCGCAGCGGCTTGGCGGAAGCTGCGCTCTGCTTCATAATACCAGAAACCGTGAAGCTGCCCGATGCCCTGCGTGAAAAACTTCTGCGCATCCGCGTTCTTGGTGCTGATCGGAAACTTCACCGCGTCCCCGTAGCCTAGAATGAGCACGGCGGCTTGCCGTGGGCCTTCGTTGAAAGCTTCTCCATGAGCGGAATGGCCGGGGAGAGGTTCGGCACCGTAGAGAGGGATGGCAAGGAGCGGAAGAAGGAACAGGTGGCGCATGGTAAATCGTGTTGGGCGGTGTTCAATTCTTGCAGGAATCGAGGCTGGGGCAGGTTGGGCTTGGGAGCTTTTTGTGGAGAACATAGACTGGTAACGGCTCAAGCCAGCTTGAATGATTCAATCGAACTGAAAAAAAAGAGTTCATTCATGACGCTCAGCTCAAGCATGGCTCTCAGTCAGAAGCAAGGCGTCTCCACTGGGTTGTTGCGGCATCTAACCCAACTCAGTGGTAGCAGGTTCCTCCGGCGATTCCGCATTCGACATTCTGCATTCGTCATTCAAACTCCGCAGCCCATGTTTCGTGCTATTTTAACGTCCCGCCTGCAAGCTGCCTTCACGGCAGCTCGCATCGAATTGCCTGAAAGCTTCACTCCGAATGTCGTTATCGCCTCCGACACGCGCTACGGTGACTATCAGAGTAATGCGGCGATGGTTTTGGCAAAGCAGCTCAAGGCAAATCCGCGTGCACTTGCACAGCAGATCGTGGATCAGCTAGACGTTGCGGATCTATGCGAGAAAACCAGCATCGATGGCCCGGGATTCCTCAATTTCACGCTCAGTGCCGACGCGCTTGCTAAGCGCCTCTCTCAGATCGTTTTGGATGACAAAGCCGGCGTTCCAGTTGTGGAGAAACCGAAGACCATCGTTGTCGATTTCTCCGCGCCGAACATCGCCAAGCCGATGCATGTCGGCCACATTCGCAGCACTTTTATTGGCGACTCGTTGGCTCGTGTGGCACGCTTCATCGGCCACAAGGTTATCACTGACAACCACGTGGGCGATTGGGGTACTCAGTTCGGCATGATCATTCACGGATGGAAGACACAGCTTGACCACGCCGCGCTCAAGAAAGATGCCATCCATGAACTTGTGAGCATGTACAAGGCTGTTAATGCCGCCGCGAAAGCCGATGAGGCTGTTATGGAGACTTGCAAAAGCGAACTTGTGAAGCTCCAGCAGGGCAATGCTCAGAATCTCGATATCTGGAAGGAATGTGTGCGCCTCACACTTGAGCAGTTGGAAAAAGTGTACCGCACTCTCGGCATCACCTTTGACCACTATCTTGGTGAAAGCTTTTACAATGAGGCTTTGGCTCCGCTGGTGGCCGACATGCTCGAAAAAGGCATTGCGACGATCAGCGACGGCGCGACGGTTGTCTTCAGCGATGGCAGCGTGAAGCCGGAGAACGATCCCTTCCTCATCAAAGAGAAGGACGAGTGGAAAGCCGCACCATGCATCATCCGCAAAGGCGATGGCGGCTTCCTCTACGCTACCACGGACCTCGCCACGATCGACTACCGCGTGAAGGAATGGAAAGCCGACGAAATCTGGTATGTCGTCGGTGCGCCGCAGCAGCTCCACTTCCGCCAAGTCTTCGCCACCGCGCAGCGTCGCGGTGTGACCACGATAATGACTCACATCGCCTTTGGCAGCATTTTGGGCCCGGACGGCAAGATGTTCAAAACCCGCAGCGGCGAGACCGTGGGCCTGCTCGAAGTCATCGATGAGGCCATCGAGCGTGCACGCACCGCCGCCGAAGAAAAAGACCAAGGCCTCAGTGACACCGAAAAAGACGAGATCGCCCGCATCATCGGCACCGGAGCTGTGAAATATGCTGAGCTCAGCCAGAACCGTCTCACCGACTACAAATTCAGTTGGGACAAGATGCTCTCGCTTCAGGGTAACACCGCGCCCTACCTGCTCAATGCCTACGTCCGCACCCGCAGCATCTTCCGCAAGCTCGAAGGTGCTGTTACGCTCACGGACGATCTTACCATCACCGAGCCTGCCGAGCGTGCGTTGGCCCTCAAACTGGCCCAATTCGCCGAGAACACGCACGATATTCTCGACGACCACAGGCCGAACCTGCTCGCGAACTACCTCTACGAACTCGCAAATACCTATCACAGCTTTTACGAAGCATGTCCGGTGCTGCGTGCTGAAGGTGCTGTGAAAAACACGCGCCTCACCCTCTGCGAAGCCACCAGCCGTGTCCTGAAGACCGGTCTCGGCCTCCTCGGCATCCAGACGACAGAGCGGATGTAATCATTGTTGGGCCGTTTGGCCGAGCAATCGGTTCAGCGTCCTGAGCACGATAGGCTCGCCAATGGGCATGACTTCCCGTTCGGCGAAAAGAGCTTGGATCGTGGTGTCGTAAGGCGGCAAGATGCAGGTGCGTTTTTCAGCGAGAAGGCGGACGTAGCGCGCAGCGCGATCGATGAGCTTGTTGTTGCTCGGCTTCACATACGTCATGAGGTTGTCAAGGTAGCGTCCCATGCGGCCCATGACGAGGGTCGAGTGGATATTGATCCACATTTTGAGCATCAAGTGCGTGTGAAAGAACGGCGCGGCGAGTGTCTCGATGTGGTGATGGTCAGCCAGATGCCATTCGATTCGGCCTGCGCCGCCCCGAAGGGTGAAAATCGGCTGCTCGATGCCGCCGAGTCGTCGTTGGCGCATGGCGGCGACGTTTTGTGACATGTCGTAGCAATGCAACAATTCGGCTCCGGCGAGGTGGCGGACTTCCGGCCATTCGAGCGTGCGTGGCTCACGGCCGAGGAGGCGATGCCAAGCGGTGAGTGCGTTAGGAGCGTCGGGTAGATAAAAATGGCACCAGGAGAGTGGCGCGTGCGGATCGTCCTGCTTCTCAAAGGGCGCGAGGCTGAAGGTGGGTGCACGCTCGGTGGTATCGGTTACGATGGTGATGCCAAACGGACCGCCATCATACATGAGATAGCCATTTTTGGCATAGAGCGCGGATTCTCGTTCGATGAAGGGAGCGAGAAATTGTCCATCGTGGGCTTCGATGAGCTTTTGGAGGTTTTTGACCTCGTCGAAGGCTTTCGCGGGATTTTGAGTGTGGAGCAAAGCGAAGCCGATAGCGGCCTCGAGCACGGTGCTGGCCTGCATGCGGGTGCTGCCGCTGATGGCCATGGGGCCAACGGCTAGGTTCAGCTTGCGGATTCGCGGGTTTTCGAGGACGCGGCGGGATCGCTCGGCGGCACGGGCGAGCACGTCATCGGGGTTGCAGTAGAGGAACCACGGAGGCGTACTAGAGAGTTCGGTGGCGCGTTCGGTGGCTCCGATGACCCATGGGGTTTCGCCGCCTTCGGTGGGGCTGATGAGAAGATCACCATCTTCAAAACCGAGCTCCTCCAACTGTCTTGCGCCATACTCGGGATGGTCTTCGAATGTCTCGATGGCCTTGATGAGCGCGAGGTCGCCACCAGCCATGAAGGCGCGGACGCTGTCTTCATGCGGCCAGGGAAGCACGCCCTGTCGGCAAAAGACTTCGAGGCTCAACGAGAGCCTGCCTGTGGCACCGCAACCACAGAGATAGACACGTTTGCCTTTCGTCAATGTGTCAGCAATCGCTGTGGCCAAGCCAATGAGTCCTTCGCGGGCGTTTTCAAATCGCTTCAAAGCTAGCAGATCGACCTCACGCATCAGGCGCAGGGCCTTAGGGAGGTTTTCGCAGGCGAGACGGGATAGATCCGTGGTAAGAGGATGAGGCGCTTCGGTGTCGAGGCTGCCGAGTTGAAAATCGGCAGCGATGTGAAGGAAGTCGTCAGCAGAAGATGTCACAGGTTCTAGAAAGTGCCGCCACGGCCTGTGGGGGTGTGATTGTCGTTCATGGGGAGAGTGAGTTGTAGCCATCGTAGTGCCCAAGTTCGAAATGGGTGCGCTTCCACGAATCGCACCGCCCAAGATGCGCAGCAGGATCGGCTACGCGCGCCGATAGGCGATCGCGTAGTCCATTCTCGTAGCCTTGTTGGCAACTTGTGTCCTGATCCGTCCGGCGGGGGATGTACTCCGGGTAGATGCTGTCCGTTTTGAGCGGGTTCTGGCTGCTGTTGCTTGGTGAGTAGCCTTGATTGCAACCATCGTGGTAGGCCATGTCGCTGTTGCGGCCGAAGCGGGATGCACTGTGGCGACGATCGTTCTGGATCTGGTGGCGCGGCGTACCGGCCTGGCCATCCTGCCAACTGCTTTCGAAGGCCAATGGGTTGTGCTGGCGCCTCTGGACACGCATGTTCTGGCGGTGCTGGTTGCGACAAGGATCCGCGTAGAGGTCGTTTGCCAAAGACGCTGCTTGGGGCGCGGCGCAACTCGGGTGCAGGATGGAGAAAGCAGGCAGCAGCAGGCTTTTCATGGTGATTTCATCGTATGGCGCATGCATGGGCGCAAGGAAGCCTTTGCCAGCATCGTAAATGCCAAGCACTTTGGAGCTCAACCTCACATACTCATGAATAACCGTCGTCACTTCATCCACTCTGCTGCAGCCAGCATTGCCGCACCTTTCATTCTTCCCTCTCGCATTTGGTCACAATCGCCCAACGGCAAGATCCGCATGGGCTTTATCGGCCTTGGTAAGCAGATGGGCGGACTCATCGGCAGGTTTCTTCAGTATCCCGAGGTCGAGGTTGTGGCCGTGTGTGATGTTTATGATGTACGACGTGACCTTTACAAAAAGCGCGTGGATGACCACTATGCGAAGAATGGTGGTAGCGGCAAGCCATGCGAGACCACTGGTGACTTTCGTCAGATCACTGAGCGTGCGGACATTGATGCAGTTTGCATCGCCACTCCGGACCACTGGCACGCCATCATCACCAATAGCGCTTTGAGCCATGGCAAGGATGTGTATTGCGAGAAGCCGCTCACGCACAACATCCATGAGGCTGTTTCCGTTGTGGAGATGACTCAAAAACACAAGCGTGTGCTCCAAACCGGTTCCATGCAGCGCTCCAGCAAGGAATTCCGCGTAGCCTGCGAACTGGTGCGCAATGGCGTTATCGGCAAGATTGAGCGTATCACCATTACCATCGGCAATCCCGCTAAGCCGAACGCGTATCCTGAAGAACCGAAGCCCGAAGGCCTCGACTGGGATATGTGGTGCGGCCCGGCCCCGCTGGCACCCTTCAACCACGAGCTCTGCCCTATCGGCGAGAGCAAAGTCTTTCCGAACTGGCGCAATACGCGTGAATTCGGCGGGGGCATGATCACGGACTGGGGTGCTCACCACATTGACATTGCTCAGTGGGGCCTTGGCGAGGATGGAAACGGTCCGGTGGAGGTTAAAGCGCCTGCTGACTATGAAAATGCTAAGCGAGGCTGCCAGCTCATCTATGCCAGCGGCACCGTCCTCACGCATGCGGAAGGCAGCCACGGCTGCACCTTCCACGGCACGGAAGGCGAGGTGAATGTCGGACGTGGCAAATTTGCCCTCAGTATGGGCGGCAAAGAGATCCATGCGTTCCACGGCAAGGACAAGACCTCGGGCACCTCGGTTGAGCGCGAGTACACCCTCGCAGAGCGCGAGTTTCTCAAGGACAAAAAAGTCTCGCTCTATGAGAGCAAGGATCAGATCGCCGACTTCATTTCCTGCATCAAGAGTCGTAAAGAACCCATTTGCACTGCGAGTGTAGGTGCCAGCAGCGCGATTGCCTGCCACCTCATGAACTTCGGCTATTGGTATGGAGCCAACCTCAAGTGGAACCCCGCCGCACACACCTTCGTGAGTGGTGGTGATCCGAAGTGGCTCACCCGCGAGTATCGTGGCGACTGGAAGGTTTGATCGAGCGCGAAAATCACGCAGCGGGAGCCTCGGGAGAGGCTCCCGTTTTTTTATCGACGGTTCGCGGTGTCGTGGCTAGCGTCTTGGCATGAAAAGATTGCTCGCTCTGGTTTTGCTATTCTCAGGGTTGTTGCGTGCTGAGGATGCCTCGTTTGCCTCGCATGCTATCGCCACGGTGCATCCGCTGGCCACGAAGGCTGGTATGGATGCCTTCACCAAAGGCGGAAATGCCATTGATGCGGCCATCGCAGCCGGTTTGACGCTTGGCGTGGTCGATGGGCATAACTCAGGCATTGGAGGCGGCTGCTTTTTCGTCATTCGGGCTGCAGACGGCACCGTGACTTGTCTCGACGGACGTGAAATGGCTCCCGCCAAGGCACATCGCGACATGTATGTGATCAATGGCAAGATCGATGATGAGGCCAGCAAGACTGGTGCTCTCGCCAGTGGTGTGCCAGGTTATCTCAAAGCCTGCGCCGCAGCTCAATCGAAGCATGGCAGGCTCAAGCTCGCCGATGTGCTGCTACCCGCCGCTGATCTCGCAGAACAGGGCTTTCCCATTGATGAGCTCTACGCTCGCAAGCTTGCCGCCACCGCCACGAAGCTCGCACAGTTTTCCTCCACGGCTGCCATCTTCCTCAAGAATAACGGCAAAGCTTTGGAAAAGGGCCAGAGGCTCGTGCAGAAAGATCTCGCGGCCACTTATCGAGCCATCGCAAAAAATGGCATTGAATGGTTTTATGAGGGTGAATTTGCCCAAAAGACCGAGGCATGGATGAAAGCGAATGGTGGCATCATCACCGCAGCGGACTATGCAGCCTACCGGGCGCCCGAGCGTGAGGCGATTCGCTCAAAGTATCGTGGCTATGAGCTCATCACCATGCCGCCACCGAGTTCTGGTGGCGTGCATGTGGCGCAGATCCTGAACATCTTGGAGCACTTTCCGATCCGTCACTTCCGCGCCAGTAGCCGTATTCATGTCATCACGGAGGCAATGAAGCTCGCTTTCGCAGATCGTGCTCACTGGTTGGGGGATCCTGACTTTGCCAAGGTGCCGCGCGGCCTCGTCGATCCCGCTTACGCAGCTGAGTTGGCTCGAAAGATTGACCTCGACCACGCGGCCACTGTATCCGGCCACGGCATGCCTCCGCATTGGGAAGGAGATATCTTTGGCAAGCATACCACTTTCCTTTGCACCGCCGATGCGCAGGGAAACTGGGTGGCGCTGAATCAAACCATCAACACGGCCTTCGGCAGCAAGGTCGTTATTCCCGGCACCGGCGTGCTTTTGAATGATGAGATGGATGACTTTGCTGTGCAGCCCGGCGTTCCGAATGCCTTCAAGCTCGTCGGAGCTGAGGCGAATGCCATCGCGCCTAGCAAACGCCCCCTGTCGAGCATGAGCCCCACCATCGTGCTCAAAGAGGGGCAGCCCGTCATCATCACCGGAGCCGCCGGAGGTCCCACGATCATCACCCAAACCCTTCTGCTGCTCACACACATCATCGATGATGGTCAGCTTCCCGCTGCTGCGCTAGCTGAGCCGCGTTTTCATCACCAATGGAACCCAGACGAACTCAAGATTGAAAAAGCCTTTGGCGAGGAAACGCTCCAGCACGTCGAAAAACTCGGACACAAACTGGCTCCGACGACTCGCTTTGGTGCCTGCCAAGCGATTTACTTGGACATTCATCAGAAACGTTTCTTTCCCGCCCATGATCCTCGTGTGCCAGGCATGTCGGATGGTCGGTGAGCCAAACGCGGCTTGGCGCAAATGCATACGGTTCACGGCAAATCATGCGTGTTCATTGTAGACCCCAAGATACGATGAGTTCCATCGCAGCTGCACGCATCTTCCCCGTTGTTATTTGGTCGAAGTGTATTGCCCGGCTGGCACTTGGTCGTCCGCAGTGCATCAAATTTCATCTGACACCATGCAAATGGCGGGCAGTGCTGCCCGCCATTATGGCTTAACTTAACCGAATCAGCAGAACTAATTGGAAACTTCTACTGACAAGCCTCGCACGTTCCGCCATTGCGCATGGCTTCGATGGAGCAAGCCATCTTTTCTTCTTCGGAGTATTGCTTGGCGCCGCTGATGACGGTGCTGCGGATTTCCTTCTGGAATTCGGCGGTGCTCTTTTCGATGTTGGAGGCGCTGCGGGTGCGGAGGTAGTAGGTGGTTTTGAGCCCTTTGCGCCAGGCACCTCGGTACATGTGGCTGAGAATGCTCATTTCCTTGCCGCCGAAGAAGAGATTTACGCTCTGGCTTTGGTCGATCCACTTTTGGCGACGTGCAGCAGCGTCAACTACCCACGACCAGTCGATGCTGAAGGCAGTGGCGTAGCGGCGCTTGAGGTCGACTGGGATTTCTTCAATCGCGTCGATCTCACCGTCCATGTACTTGAGTTTGTTTTGGATGTCTGGCGTCCACAGACCGCGCTTCTTGAGGTCTCGAATGAGGAAAGGATTGAGCAGCATGAAGTCGCCGGAGAGGTTGGCCTTCACGAGCATGTTGCTGAGCAGCGGCTCGATGCAGGGGCTGGAGCCCATGATGTTGGAGATCGTCGCTGTGGGAGCAATGGCAAGGACGTTGCTGTTGCGCATGCCTTGCTTGGCGATCTTCGCACGGAGAGCACTCCAGTCCATTTTGCCACCGCGGGGAACATCGACCTCTTGACCGCGTTCTTTAGAGAGGAGGTCGAGCGTGTCCTGAGGCAGGATCCCGCGGTCCCACTTGCTACCTTTATAGGTTGAATACTGACCACGCTCGGCAGCGAGGTCGCTAGAGGCCTCGTAGGCATAGTAGGCGATGGCTTCCATCATTTCGTCGTTGAAATCGACAGCTTCCTTGGAGGCAAAGGGGATGCTTTTGCGATAGAGGGCATACTGCAAGCCCATGACGCCGAGGCCGATGGGGCGGTGACGCATGTTCGAGGTCTTGGCGGCCTCGGTGGGGTAGAAGTTGATGTCGATGACGTTGTCGAGGGCGCGAACCGCACTGCGGATGGTTTCGCGGAGCTTGGCGTGATCAATGTTGCCAGCGTCATCAAGGTGGTTGTCGATGAGAATGGAGCCGAGGTTACACACGGCAGTCTCATCGGCGGAGGTGTTGAGCGTGATCTCGGTGCAGAGATTGGAGCTGTGAATGACACCAACGTGGTCCTGTGGGCTGCGAACGTTGCACGGGTCCTTGAAGGTGATCCAAGGATGGCCAGTCTCGAAAATGGCCTTGAGCATGAGTTTCCAAAGATCGACGGCGGCCAGTTCGCGTCCGAAGACTTTGCCTTCTTTGGCGAGGGCCTCGTATTCGGTGTATCGCTTTTCAAAGGCGGAGCCGTAGAGTTCGTGAAGATCTGGGACTTCGTTGGCGCGGAAGAGGGTCCAGTTTTCACGAGCCTCCAGACGCTTCATGAAGAGGTCTGGAATCCAGTTGGCGGTGTTGAGGTCGTGCGTGCGGCGGCGTTCGTCGCCAGTGTTGATGCGCAGCTGGAGGAAGTCCTCAATGTCATTGTGCCAGACCTCGAGGTAGGCGCAGCCAGAACCGCGGCGCTTGCCACCCTGATTGACCGCAATGAGCTGGTCGTTGTGCAGTTTGAGGAAGGGAATGACGCCTTGGGATTCGCCATTGGTGCCTTTGATATAGCCACCGGTTCCGCGGACGCTGGTCCAAGAGCCGCCGAGGCCGCCGGCCCACTTCGAAAGGAATGCATTCTCCGCGATGCCACGAATCATGATGGACTCGATGCTGTCGTCCACCTTGTAGAGGTAGCAGGAGGAGAGCTGGCTGTGGAGCGTGCCACTGTTGAAGAGCGTCGGCGTGGACGAGCAGAAGCGACGGCCTTTGTACATTTTATAAATGCCGATGATCTTGTCCTCGGCACCGTCTTTCTCGCCGACGTTGAGGCCCATAGCGACGCGCATCCAGAAGAGCTGCGGCGTTTCGAGGCGCTTGGCAGGCTTGATTTTCTTATCGACAATAAGATAGCGGTCGTAGAGGGTCTGCACGCCGAGGAAGTCGAAGTCGAGATCAGCGGCAGGGTCGAGAGCGTCGGCTAGCTTGTCGAGGTCGAACTGAAGCAGGCGTGGATTGTAGCGGTCGATTTCGACGCCGCGTGCGAGGTTGCGGCGGAAGGTGCGGCGGTGAAACTCTCGAAGTTGGTCAATGCCGTCACGAACGATGTCCCAGCCGAGCACTTCTTCGTAGATGTAGCTGAGAAGTACGCGCGCGGCGAACTTGGCGAAGTCGGCATCCCGTTGCATCAAGGTCTTGGCATTGAGGATGACGGTCTTTTTGAGGTCATCGAGCGTGATATCCGAATTCAGGGAACGACGCAGTTCCATTTCGATCTCAGCGCGTGTAAGGCACAAATCGAGGCCGAGCATAGCAAAATCGATGCGCTTCTTCAGATCCGTCCCATCCCAGAGGAAGCTGTTGCCGTCAGCAGTCTTGACAAGGATGAGTGACTGCTGGTCTTGACTCTCGATTTCATTGGCGGCAGCGGCTTCGATTTCATCCGCATCCCGCATGGTGTTGCGTAGGGCACGGTACTGGATGTAGGCACGAGCGACCTTAAAGAAGCCCTGCTTCATGAGTTCTTCTTCGACAAGGTTCTGCACGTCCTCGATATGGATAAACTGCTTGTTTTCCTCCGCGATGATACGGCTGACGACCTCGGAAATGGCGACAGCGGGCGAGGAATCCATTTCGAGCGAGAGGAAGGCCTTGCGGACGGCGATTTCGATCTTGTTGTGGTTCCAGGGCACAAGCTGCCCGCTGCGGCGGATAACTTTGGTGTTCACAATGAGTGGTTGGATGGTCGCATCGGCAAACGGGTCGCCGGCACGCTTGCGCTTTTCCGCCAAAGTGCGTGCGACATCGTGAGCATTGTTGTTGATGAGTGCCCGCTCGATGCAGTGGTAGATATCCTTCGAATTCAGAGTGGCCGCGCCGCTGCTTCCTTCGGCGAGCTGGGCTGTGCGCTGATAAATCTCCTCCGTCACCGCTTGGGAGATTTTCTGCACGAGCTGTTGATTGCTTTCATTGAAGATGTCTCCCTCCTGCTTTTGCCTGGCAAGGAAAAGATCCGTGAGGGCACAGCCTACAGTGTCAGCAATTTCCTCGGCGTCGAAGTCACGTTCCGCGCCACCAACATTGACCTTGATGGATGAAGGAACGGACACCTCCGCGGAAGAGATGGCGAGGGTCCTCCAAGCGAAGCGGGGCTTCTGGTCTTTCGGTGTCTGAGTGACTTTTTTGAGGACTTTATCCTCTTGCAGCAGCGTGGTGATCATGGCGGGAGAAGCGGATGGTGCAGTATTAACAAGAGATGAACGGAAAATCAGGGGATCGAGAGGATGTGAAATGGGTGCGTATTACTCCAGCGAAAGTTATTCTTTCTTGTTCGGAAGGTTGTTCACACCCGCCGATTTACAGATCATCGTCGGAGGTCTGAACGAGCGCAGAAGCCTTCTGGTAGTCAGTGACTTTCCCTTCGAAAAAGTTCTGTTCTTTTCGCACATCCATCATCTCCGCCAGCCAAGGCAGTGGGTTTTGTACGCCGGGGCTAAGGGCTGGCAGTCCGCAGCCCGCCAAGCGACGGTCGGCGATGTAGTCGATGTACTGCTCGAACTCAGCGGCACTGAGACCCACGGCATTCACTGGCAGACAGTCACGTATGAATTCTTTCTCCAGCGTGATGGCTTCGCGCATGATGGACACCAATTCTTCGCGAAATTCCGGCGTCCAGAGGTCGGGGTTCTCTTCCACCAGATCCATGAACAAATTGCGGAAGACCTCGATGTGATTAGACTCATCCCGCAGGGTGTAGCGGAACATCTGTCCGATACCTGGGAATTTGTTTTGGCGATAGAGGCTCAGGATCATGCCGAATAGCCCATAAAACTGTGTGCCCTCCATGCATTGGCCAAACATGAAGATGTTCTTTGCCAGCAATTGCTTGTTCTCCAACGTGGTTAGGTCGATGTCCCGACGCATGTTTTGGGAAATGCGGGTGACGAACTGGTTCTTCTTCACAATGGTGGGGATCTGCTCGAACATCGCCTCGCATTCGTGCGGATTGATGCCTAGAGAAGAAATCATATACAACAGCGAGTCGGCGTGGATGTTTTCCTCGTGTGCGTGGCGACCGAGCACCAATTTCAGCTCTGGAGCCGTCACCAGTTCACGGACGACGTGCTGGATGTTATCCCCAACGATACCCTCGGCTGCGGAGAAGTAACCGATACCCATCATGATGATCCAGCGCTCATTTTGCGTGATCTCGTGGCCACGCCATTGCTCCACATCTTTTTGCATCTGGATGTCCTCGGGCTCCCAGTGGTTGGCCTTCATGACCCTGTAGAGCTCATAAGCCCACTGATACTTCAGGGGGAGGAGATTGAAGGTCATCGATTTGCGTCCATTGATGACTTTCTTGTCTGCGAAGGCAGATTCGGCTTTCTCTTGATCGAGAGGAAATTCACGATTGCCAATCTTGTATGTCTTTTCCATGGCCTGAATGTGGGGTTTGAGAGTGTGAATAAGTGAATAAACAAGTAAAACAGCGAGGCAGACAGCGAAGTTTATAAATACTATATGTTCGTGTAGCGAAAGTCATGTTGCACAAGATGTTGTGTATTGACCAGAAAAAAATCCCACTGATGGGGGTAATAAATTGTTTCTCATCGTAATTTAGAGGGTTCCACAACGAAAAATTTTTTTTGCGGAAAAAAGCCCAAATGTGAATATCATTTTTGAGAAACTATTCATCTAAATAGGAATAAGCAAGAATCCCGCCAAGCTCCTATTGAGGTGATCTTTCGATGCAAAAAACATGCTCGAGGAGAGAGGACACATGCTTGGGACAAGGCGTAATTCCCGAAGGATACCTTGGCTTACTTTTTCGCCAGCAACTCCAGATAATCGAGCAGGCTCGCAAATTCCTTCACCGTGAAGTTCAGCATCAACCCGGGCGGCATCATGCTCATGGGGAGTTTCTGGCGGTCTTTGATGTTAGCGGTTTTGAAGGTGAACTCTTGGGAGGCGATGTTGCGCAGTTTGACCTCGTTCGCGCTTTCCAGCGTGATGAAGCCCATTTGCTGGGTGCCGTCCTTCAGGGTGATCATCTCGCTGGCGAAGCCTTGGGCGATGGTTTTGTTCGGATCGAGGATGTTTTGGGCCAGATCGGGGCGCTTGTAGGTTTGGGCGATGTTGCCGAGGTAGGGGCCTTTTTGGGCTTCGGTCTCCTTCACGGTGTGACAGGCCACGCAGGTGGCTTTGGTGAAGATTTGCTCGCCGAGCGCCACGTTGCCTTTCTCCTTCAAAACGGCCGCGAGGGCCTCTTCGGGCTTCAAGGTCATGATCTTGGGCGTTTTGTCCTCGATCTTCTGGATGCGCATGGCCTTCGCGGCGCGTTCGGCGGCGCCTTTGACCTCGGCATCGGGATCATCGAGCGCGGCGAGCACTTTGGCGGCGCTGGGCATGTGCTTGGAGGCGCTGATGGCGTCGATGATGAGCTTGCGGTGCTTTGGATCGGCCCAGCCCTTGTCGAGCGCCTTCTGCGTGAGCTGGATGGACTCGGGGCTGCCCGTTTTGCGGTTCGCGAGGTTCAGCAACGCAGCATTCGCATACATCGACACCGGCCACTCGCCCTTCTCGGCGATCTGCTCGACGAGCTGGTGGTGATTTTCGAGCTTCGGCGCGTTCAAGAAGGCGTTGAAGGCCGCCTCGTAGTCTTTGCTAGAGTCCGGGAGCTTCTTCAGCGGCTCCAGCGCAGCGAGCGTGGCGGAGACGGCTTCGGCGCTGTCGGTTTTCGAGAGGGCGATGATGGCTTGGGAGAGCGCCACCGGTCCGACGGGTCCGACCTGTCGGAGGAGTCCGACGAGCAGCGGCACCGCCTCTGCGGGAATCTCCTCCGCGCCAGCCATCTGCGCCGCCAGTTCCGGCAGCACCTTCGGGTCCTTCTTCGCGAGTTCGAGGATGCGCTGCTGCGCTTCGTTGAACTGGATGCGGTTGCGGTTCAGTTCCTTCACCAAAAAGGCCGCTTCCTCCGGCGAGGCCTTCGCCAGAGCGTTCTTCAGCGCCACAGCGATCTTCGGCGTCTCGCTCCAGGCCTCCGGCTGGTAATACGGCCCCCGCGTGTCCGGCCGCGTGCCCCACGAATCACCTTTCCACTCGCCTTCCTTAAAATGCAGCCGGCACAGCGCCGCGAGGATGCCTTGGCGCAACGCGGGATTGGTGGCCTTTCCGAGGCGCTCGATCAGGCCGGTGACAACTTCGGGGAAGTGAATCATTGCCAGTGCTCGGAGAACCCCATCCTTATGATTTTTGGCGGTATCTAAGTGAGCTAACAAGTCATCGCTGAACTGTTGGCCTGCAGCAGAACGAATAGCCACATGGGCAACAACAGGGTCAGGATGCCCAATGGCATTGATGACCTCGTTTGGGGGAAGTCGGTTAAGCAGATTGGCAACTAGGTTTCGTTCGACACTTCGCAGTTTGCTAAACTGATACTCATAGTCTCCTGCCAACTGGCTACGACGGCGGATAAGCTCACGCCGAGCTTCGATGCGGCGGCGATAGCTTTGTGGCTCGGTGAGGTCGAGCACCTTCACCAGCTCCTCATCCTTCGCCTTCGCAAAGTCCGGCAGCGGCTCGGCTTTGAAGCCCTTCGGCTTCACCTGCACGATGTAACCCACATCTGGTCCGGCCCAGTCGAAGGTCGCGCCTTTCCAACTGGCGCAATAGACGCGACTCATGCCATCGACATCAGCGTCGGTGGGGCGGGTCATTTTGATGAAGGGCTCGGGCTTGCGGGTTTCTTCGAAGGTGGCGCCTTTGGGCTTCACCTGATGATGCCAGAGCGCGCCGCTGCCCCAGTCGCAGGTGAAGGGGGCGTTGTTCCAGGTGCCGAAGCCGGGTTCGTCGATGTAAACCGCGCCGCAGCCGCTGCCGCCGCCGTAGTCGGCGAGGGGCTGGATGCACTCGTCGTTGAAGTTTTTGTAGAGGCGCGGGTAGCCGTGGTCGTCGAGGCCGGTGAAGTGGTGGAAGCGCACGTTCCAACCGCCGCCGTCGTTCGTGTTGTCGCGGGCGAAGATGTCCATCAGCGGGCTGATGGCGACTTCGAGGATGTTGCGCGTGCCGGTGGAGTAGATTTCGAGGCCGGTGCCGTCGGGACGCACGCGGATGACGCCGCCGCCGCGATGCTGGAGCGTTTTGCCATCGGTGCCGGTGGCCTTCAGGAAACCGAAGTCGCCACCCGCGATGTAAAGCCAGCCGTCGATGCCGAGGCTGAGGCCGTTCGTGGTGTGATCGGCGGGGCGGTCCTTGTAACCGAAGGCGATGTCCTTCACGAGGATGTTCTGCCTCTCCGCGACGCCATCGTGATCGGCATCAATGAACTCGCTGAGGTGCGGCGGATGCACGAGGTAAAGCCGGTCGTGATCCCACACGAGCCCGCGCGGCGCATCGATCTCGCAAAAGACCTTCGTCTCATCGGCGCGGCCATCGCCATCGAGATCGCGCAGGCGGATGACGCGTCCACGCTTCGGATTGCGGCCCAGCGAGCCGTTGCCATCCGAGGAAACGTAAAGCGTGCCATCCGGCTCGGCGGCGACGAACACAGGATAGTTCGCCGCAGCGCTGTTCGCGAAAAGAGTGACCTCAAAGCCCTCGGCGACCTTCACGTCCTTCAAAATGGCCGCTTCCTCCTCCGGCGTGAGTTTCACGATCTTTGGCGTAATGTTGCCGCTGCTCTTGTTGGGATCATTCGCCTTGATGGAGGCCTTTTTTTGCTCGTCGCTGAGCTTTGGCGCGATGGCTTTGATGCCTGGGCCTTTGAGCCTCACTTCGCGGATGCTGGCCCAGCCGCCGCTCTTTTTGCCAAGCGCATGCACCTTCACAAAACGAATGCCGTCGGCCTTGGCGAAATCATTCGAGTAGGGTGCCTTCTTATCGTTCGCGCTGCCATCGACGAGCGTGGTCCACGTTTTGCCATCGGCGCTGCCTTCGACTTTGAAGTGATACACGCCTTGGTTCTCCCACGAGGTCTCGATGCCCGTCAGCGTCTGCGGCTTCTCCAACTCCAACTGCAACCACTGCGGATAATCCGGCCCGCTGGCGCACCAGCGGGTGTTTTCGTCATTGTCCACGGCCCGCCAGGCGAAGTTGTTCTTGCCCGTCTCCTCGCTGCTCGCGGTCGTCTTGATGCCGGTGGCGTCTTTCGGCGTGGGCGGGGGCTTTGGAGCCTCGACTGGCTTCGCGGGCACAAAGGTCACTTTGTTCTGCCCTTTGAATGACGTGAGGTAGTCCGGCGTGAGCTTGTCACAGGCCCAGAGCAGGCCGCGCGTGATGAGATCAAGGTAACGCGCGTCGGCCACGGTTTCCGTGTTGTGCCCGATGGTGGTGCTGAAGCTGCGGGCACCGGCTTTTTCATTCGTCCAAGCGACGATGTATTCGACGTCCTTCGTGCTGCCGTCCTTGTTTTTCACCGTCTGCTTGCCCATCGCGAGCGGATGCGCGTCGAAGAGGTTCACGTTGTTATACAGCTCCTCTTTGATCGTCGTCCAATCCGCGAGCGTCTTGGTAATCGGGTGCTCCTTATCGACAAACGTGATCGCGATGGGCTCCTGTGGGCCGTGCGAGTTCGATTGGAGGCCGAGACGCTTAAACCAGCGGTCCTCGCCTGTGCGGAAGCTGTGCATGGCGCAGTGAAGCTGGATGCTCGGGATGGTTTTATGAGCGTCGAGGATGCGCGTGAGCGTCTCCTTGTTGTTCATGCTCGCCGCGCACTCGTCGTGGATGATGATGTCGTAGCCCTTGGCCCAATCCGCCTTGTCATAGACCGGCAGCGGCGGGTTCGTGGATTTGTCGTCGGTCCAAATCACATCCACCTGCACATTCGCGCGGCTTTGGATGCCTTTCGCGATGACCTCGTGCTGCTTCGTGTAGTCATGGCAGCAGCCACCGGTGATGAGGAGGGCTTTCAGCGGTTCGGCAGCTAGTAAAACAGAGCAAGGAGCGAGGAGTAGGGAGAGAATAAGGCTACGCATGAAAATGACAGTCACAGAAGCCGCGCCATTGGCCGTTTTTCTATCAGAATCGTATTTGGCTACCTCGCCGCGAGACTCGCTTAAGTGCAATGTGCAATCGCCAAGAGGGCAATGATGCTCACACCATCGCGTATACGCCCGTCTTTGGCCATCTCGATGGCTTCGGATAGGGGTAATCGCAGGACATCGAGCTGTTCGGTTTCCTCCGGCTGGGCCTTGGCAAAAGACAGGTTGGTGGCCCAAAAGATGTCGCAGACTTCGTTGGTGGTCGAATTGGAAAGCTGGATGCCAGTGAGCAGAGGTTGGATCTGTCCTGCCACGATGCCAGTTTCCTCCAAAAGCTCACGCCGTGCCGCTTCGACTGGCGATTCGCCCGCTGGGCAACCTCCTTCTGGAATTTCCCATTCGTAACACGCGTGGCAGTAGCGCCACTGGCCGACGAGCCAAGTGAATCCATTCTCATCTACTGGAATCACGCCGATGGCTCGGTTCTTGTATTCGACAACTCCATAAATACCGGGGCCGCCGGACGGATTGAGTACTTGATCCTCGCGGACGCGAATCCATGGGTTTGAGTAGGTCTCTCGAGAAGAGAGCGTTTTCCAAGGATTTAGATGCTGGGGAAGCGGCGTTCTCATTTTCCCACCTCCAACAGAAGGCCGTCGGCCTCCACTTTGGCCGAGCTGATGGCTTTTAACAGAGGCCCGATCTCCGGATGGCCCTGCCAGGGACCGAGGTAACCATACATCTGCATGCCCTTCACCATTTCGGCTGGCACCGTTTTGCCTGGCACTCGCACTGCGAACACTTTTGCGTCCGGACCGAGTTCGGTTTGCTCCGGCTTGAAATCGATCTCACCCACAAGATAACGCTTCGTGGTATCCCAAAACTTCGCCGTGTTCATCGGCAGGCTCGCATCGGTGATAATCAGCTCTTGGGAAGCATCAAAGCCTTTCACTCGCAGCATGTCCTTGTAGTTGCCGTTGCCCGCATCCGGAGCAAGCAGGATCAGGGTGTTCAAATCAGCTGCGGAGAGCTTCAATGAGGCTTTTTGACCTGATTTGGCTGCGGCGGTAAATTCTGCTCCACGTTTCTGAAGGTCCGCCACGGGATGGATGGCATTCAAAACAGCTGGTTGAGCCTGCGCCACGGCCGCGATCTCGCGGTCCATCGTGGTCAGCGAATACCAGCCCCACCAGAGAATGAAGCCAAACACACCCATGGCTGCCATCATGATGACGCAGCCATAGCCGGAGTGAAACTCGCCTGTGGGTGCTTTTTCGATCTTTGCCATGAATTTCCTCTGCCCTGAGTATGGCAAAGATCAAGCCGGCGATCACATGCGTGTGGCTGAATGTTTGCTCGATAGGCTTTCCGGATCGTTTTGGTAAGCTTGATGGGTCATGTAGACCTCGTGGCGCGTATGTCTGTCAAGTCGCATACGCCTCTTCATTGACGCCTGTCTCGCCCTGCCGAAACTCTTGCTCATGAAGATTCTCGCAGCCATGTCAGGCGGAGTGGACAGCAGCGTGGCCGCTGCGGTCCTCGTTCGTGCCGGACACGAGGTGCATGGCGTGTACATGAAGAACTGGATCAACGAGGAGAACATCATCGGCCACTGCCCGTGGGAGGAGGACATCGAGGACGCCCGCGCCATCGCCGAGCAGCTCGGCATCCCGTTTCGCGTCGTCAATCTCATGACCGAATACCGCGAGAAGGTCGTGAAATACCTCCTCGAAGGCTACCAGTCTGGCATCACGCCCAATCCGGACGTGATGTGCAATCGCGAGATGAAATTCGGCGTGCTGTGGGACTGGGCACGCGACAACGGCTTCGAAGGCATCGCCACCGGCCACTACGCTCGCAAAGAGGGCGGTCACATCCTCCGCGGGGCCGATCCAAACAAAGACCAGACCTACTTCCTAGCCATGATGCGACCGGAGCAGGTCCAAATCGCGCATTTTCCCATCGGCCATCTGTTGAAGCCGGAACTCCGAGATCTCGCTCGCGAGTTGGGACTCAAAACAGCGGAGAAAAAAGACAGCCAGGGCATCTGTTTCATCGGCCAGGTGAAGATGGAGGACTTCCTGCGCACCTTCGTGTCGGACAAACCTGGTCCCATCGTCGATCTCGAAGGCAAAGTGCGTGGCGAGCATCGCGGGCTCCATCTCTACACGCTCGGCCAGCGCAAAGGCCACGGCGTTGCCAGCCCGATCCACCAGCAGGCCTACGTCGTTGTCGCCAAGCGGTCAGAGACGAACGAACTCGTCGTTGCCATCGAAAACGCGCACACACCGTTTCTATGGGCTCGCAAAGCTGTGTTGCATTCCACCTCCAGCACCGCTGAGCCCTTGGATACCATTCGCGTCCTGAACGCGCAGCCGCGTTATCGCTGCCCCGCCGGCCTCGCTGACTTCAAACCGCTCGGCGGAGGTCGCGCCGAGGTCGAATACCACGAACCGCAGCGTGCGCTGACCCCGGGGCAAATCTGTGCGCTCTATGATGGCGAACGCCTCCTCGGAGGCGCGGTGTTCGAGTCCGTAGAACATGCCCACTTCGAGAGAGGTGGTTAACAACCTTGAGGATCGGGCTGCTCTGAGGCATGAAAAAGCGGCATCCTGTTATTAGGATGCCGCTTTGAGAAAACTGAAGTGGCAATCAATAGCCGCCTTCTTCGCCAAATCCATCGCGATTGCCACGGCTGAAACCCCGATCGCGACCACCGCCGCCACCGTAACCGCCTTTGCCACCACCGCCGTAGCCGCCGCGACCACCACCGCCGCCGCCGCCGCCGCCGCCGTAGCCGCCGCGACCACCACCGCCACCGCCGAAGCCGCCACGGCCTCCGCCACCGAAGCCACCGGGGCGCTCTTCTTTCGGACGCGCTTCATTGATGCCAAGCTTGCGGCCGCCGAATTCTTGGCCATTGAGACCGTTGATGGCTGCCTGCATTTCATCGGGCGTGCCCATCGTGACGAAGGCAAAGCCGCGGGGACGACCGGAGACGCGATCCATCGGAAGGAAGACATCGGTTACGGTGCCGAACTGAGAGAAGAGGGACTGGATGTCCTCCTGAGTGGCGCTAAAGGGCAAATTGCCCACATACATTTTGGTATTCATGTCTGAACTGAACGGTGTTGAGATGGGCTCGTATCCCGATTGATGCACTGCTGCATATGGAACCATCAAGCATCAACCTGATGAACCGCACACAACTTAGCCTTTATCAGGTTAACGTGACCGCATTTGTTTTCGCCGTTATTCGCACGCTTGGCAACCGATAGTTTTGGCCAGTTTGTCCGCCGTTGGCGGGTCCTGTGTCATCCAAAACCCTAGCTACGTGCACTTTATCCATACTCGTGCGAGCCTCGAAAAGGCATTGGTTCAGAACGGCGGCGCCTCCTTCGTCAGGCTTGCGACAGCTCGTCGTCGAGGCTGTCTCTTTGATTCAGCCTGAGGTAATAAATAGGAGCTTCACTTGATTCTTGGGCTTTTGAACGCGGATGCGGATATGTCGTAATGTGTGATATCAAAAGATGAAGTGGCAAATTCAGGCATCGACTTCGCGTTTTAGGTGTCTCATCATGCGGACATTCATGAACAACCGACGTCATTTTCTTTCCACTCTTCTCGGTGCAAGCGCCGCCACCGCCCTCTCGCAGGATGTGAAGCTTTCCCATCTCGGCGAGAACATCCAGTTCGGCCTAGTGACCTATCAATGGGGGAAGGATTGGGATATTCCCACGATTATCCGGAACTGCTCTGCTGCGAAGGTGACGGGTGTGGAACTGCGCGTGGATCACAAGCACAACGTCACACCAGAGTTGACGGTCGCGCAGCGGGTCGAGGTGCGTCGTCAGTTTGAGGATGCTCCATTGAAGCTCCTGGGCATGGGAACGAACTTTGAGTTTCATTCAGCCAACCCAGATGAGGTGCGCAAAAACATCGATGGGGCAAAAGCCTTTATCAAGCTTAGCCATGACATCGGTGGCACGGGGGTAAAGGTGAAACCGAATGCGTTGCCGAAGGATGTGCCCGTTGAGAAAACGCTTGTTCAGATCGGCAAGGCACTCGCGGAGCTCGGCAATCACGCCATCGGTTTCGGCCAAGAGATCCGCCTCGAGGTGCATGGCAAGGACACTTCCCTTTTGCCAAACATCAAGACAATCATGGAGGCATGTGCTGACGCCGATAACGTCCGCGTCTGCTGGAATTCGAATGATACGGATCTTGAAGGGGAGGGCATCGAGGCGAACTTCGCGATGGTGAAAGACCGCCTTGCTCATGTCACCCACATCCGCGGCGTGAGCCTCGCGCCGAATTATCCCTTTGCGAAGCTAGCCAAGCTGCTCGTGGAGGCCGATTACGATGGCCATGTGTGCCTCGAAGCTGCCAAACTTCCCAGTGGTGACATCGTGGCCGCGCTGGCGGAGCAACGCGGGCTTTTCATGAACCTCATCACCGAGGCTCGGAAGGCTGCGGCGTGAGCTGTTTATCCGCAATGTGGCGTTTATAACGAGCCGGCGAATAGCGTGGGCCTTTGGCACATGGTTTTCTTGAATTCGGTGATCCAACGCTCCATCTCAGCTTCTTTGCAAGAGGGGGGATTGCCATTGAGGAACGCCATCCTTTGCGCCGAAGAAAGCGGGGGTATCTCTTCACGGATCCCAGTTTTTCTCTTTGGTTCGAGCATTTCACTCAAAACATCCAAGGGTAGCCAATAGCTGCTGCGATCATGGCAGCAGGAATGCCCTGAGTGGCATTGGATGTCAGCCGATAGTGAAGACACGCTCTAGTCATGAAGATCACAACAGTCCAAGGGGCGATCCAAATGAAAGCTGTTTTCATTGCCAAAAAAGCGTGGTGAAAGATGTCATCCTAACAACCGGAGCCAAACAGGTTGCGGTGCGGCATAGGAAGTGCTTTTTCGACTCCGCAGCATCCTCCAAACCTCCACTCTTTCCACTTACAGCTCATGAGCCATTGGGATCGTTTTCAGAAGTACTTCGTCCGTTACCCGCAGATCGGGTTTTCCATTGATGTCAGCCGCATGGGTTTCGATGATAGCTTGTTTGCAAAAATGGCTGGCAAAATCGATCACGCCTTTAAGTCGATGAAGGAGCTCGAATCTGGAGCCATCGCCAATCCTGATGAGAAACGCATGGTGGGCCACTACTGGCTGCGCGACTCCAAACGGGCCCCAGATATGGCGATTCAAAACGAGATTGATGAAACACTGGAATCAACCCTCCAATTTGCTGCGGATGTGCATGCCGGTGTGATCAAGGCTGCGAACGGTAAAAAGTTTAACCGTGTGCTGGTGGTGGGCATCGGAGGTTCCGCGTTGGGCCCGCAGCTGGTGGCGCATGCTATCACGCCGGTGAATCCACCGATGGCGATCTCGTTTTTTGACAATACCGACCCTGATGGAATGGATCGTGTGCTGGCGGAGATTGGCGATGGTCTTGCCACAACGCTGACGCTGGTGATTTCAAAGTCCGGCGGCACAAAGGAAACGCGCAATGGCATGCTGGAAGCTGAGGCAGCGTATAAAAAGGCGGGTCTAAATTTTTCCAAGCATGCTGTGGCGGTAACCGGTCTGGAAAGCGAGCTCGATAGGCATGCGGTGAAGCAGGGCTGGCTGGCTCGTTTTCCGATGTGGGACTGGGTGGGGGGACGCACAAGCGTCATGAGCGCGGTGGGTACAATCGCAGCGGCGCTTCAAGGCGTTGATGTGCGCGCTTTTCTGGCTGGAGCCGCCGCCATGGATGAGGAAACTCGTTCCCGTTCGGCGCGTGAGAACGCGGCGATGCTGCTTGCGCTGATGTGGCATCATGCCGGTGGTGGCAAAGGCCTTAAAGACATGGTGGTGCTGCCCTACAAGGACCGTTTGGTGCTCTTCTCGAAGTATCTGCAGCAGCTTGTGATGGAGAGCCTCGGCAAGGAGCATGATTTGAACGGTACGGTGGTCAACCAAGGCGTTGCCGTTTATGGGAACAAGGGCTCGACCGATCAACATGCCTATGTGCAGCAGTTGCGGGACGGCGTGAACAACTTCTTTGCCGTTTTCATCGAGGTGCGGAAGGCGCGTGATACGACACCTTTGGAGGTTGAGCTAGGCTTTAACAGCGGTGACTACTTGCAGGGATTTCTTCGCGGAACCCGCAAGGCTCTGTCTGATAAAGGGCGTGAGAACATCACGCTAAGCATTGAAGAGGTCAGCGCATTCACGCTCGGCATGCTCGTCAGCCTCTTTGAACGAGCAGTGGGCTTCTACGCCAGTCTAGTGAACATCAACGCCTACCACCAGCCCGGCGTGGAGGCCGGGAAGAAGGCGGCGACAGAATTTCTCGACCAGCTTGCCAAGGTGCGCGGTGCTCTCGCTGCTGCCAAAGAGCCCCTTGGTGCGGGAGAGCTGGCTGTCAGCCTTGGTGTCGACCCTGAGGATGCATTCCACATGCTCACCCATTTGGCGTCGAATGGAGCAGCCAAAAGAGTGGAGCAGGGGAGCTCGCCCGCCTCAGACCGGTTCACTGCTTGCTAACAAATCCGCGATTGCGTGTATGCAGCTGACGTTTTAAGCATCGCAGCTCTGCATTTGCGCCCCATCCTCGACCAATGGACACCAGCAAATTTCCCATCGAATACCAAATCGCCTGCATTGTGCTGACGGCGTTTTTCTTGTGGTCGTTCAGCGTGGCGAGGGAGCCGCGCGGATGGCGTCGGCTGTTCCAGAGCATGTTTTCCAAGTCGGATCATTTCTCGGTGAACAAGAACAAGGTCATCGATGAATCCTTGAAGCGTTATGGGATTCTCGTGGCGATGACAATCCTTGTGGCAGACGTGATCTGCTTTGTGCTGATGGTGACTTATCCGCTGCGCATGAAGCAGATTTCGAAGGAAGATCGTGAGCGCCAAGGGGAGATCTTGCGCATACAGGGGAATAATCCAGAGATGTCCCGCACAAAGGCCTTCTGAGCCTGTTCTGCGGCCGTGTGACGAGTTGGCGTTTATACCCTGCGTCCACCCAGCACTGTCTGGAAGCTGCCCCATAGAATCAGGAGTGCACCCAGAGATTGCATCATGGAGAAGGGCTCCGCAAATAGCAGGATGCCGCCCAAGGTGGTGAACAGCGGCACAGCGTTTTGGAACGCGCCGCCGGCGGCAACGGAAAGAAAACGAAAACCTTCGGTCATCGCGAGCTGTCCAAACGTGGCGAACAAAGCTGCCGCAGCGAGCAGTCCTGCATCTAGCCAGCCAATCGATGTGAAGTTCATCATGGCCACCGGAATGCCGATGATCAGGGCGTAAAGGCACTGTGACGCAAAAATCGTGGCACTTGTCTCCGTGCGGGTGAGTTGGCGAATCACCACGACTACCGTCGCAGCCATCACTGCGCCGCCGAGCGCGATGGCCTCGTGCATGCCAAACAGTACCAGCGAGCCGGGCGTCATGCCTGTGAGCAAGGCGAGTCCTGCGATGGCCAGCGAGATGCCGAGCACTTTCACAAGCCCCAGTTTTTCATGTAGGACGAACGCAGCCATAATTGCGGCAAAGACGCACCAAGTGTTTCCAATAAGCGTAGCCTTACCCGCACCGAGCGGGCCGATGGTCAAATAGTAGGCCGCCGTGCCAAAAGCGCCAAGCACGCCACGCGAGGCGAGCAACCAACTCTGGAAGCTGCGCTTTAACTGAAGGGTTCCCTTGGGTGCAAAGACGACCCACGTGAAAATCAACCCAATGAAGGCGCGAAACACCAGTGCCATCCACGGGTCGCCATGGCGAACGGAGGCGAGCACCTTCAGCAGGAGGGCATTCCCGGTAAAGCAAACGAGAGAAACACTCATCCAATACGCTCCGAGGCGTGGCTGGTGCAGCAGGCTGGGTTGGTGGGCACTCATGTTGGCAGCGGATTGAGGGCTGCCTTCGGGCGTCATGTCTGATCGGATCGCGTGTGGATGATGGCGTCAGCGGAGGTTCCTCAAACCATGGGATTAGGCATGCCAAATGGCATGCACTGCTTTTACGGCGGTGCTTGCAGCGATTCGGCTGGCAGGTTTGAGGTTCATCAAAGGGCGCGCAGAGTGCCGCCAGTCCGCCTGAAAGCAACCGGCTTTTCCCAGCCGTTCTGCAAACATTTCGGCGCTCCCCCGTATGTTTGCGGCCCCGGATGCAGCAAAAGCCTTGCCTAGAAATTGGCTCCCGCTAGACTAAGCGGCTTTACCCGCCCCTCGGGGCTCCCAACCTCTGACACCTTGCACCTGCCAATGCCTCTTGCCTTCCTGCTCCAAAATGGACTCACCATCTCCATCGCCCTTGCCGCGGTGGGACTCGTCGTGGCTCTGATCCTCATCCGTCAGATTCTGGCCTCCTCGCCGGGCAATGCGAAAATGCAAGAGATCGGTGGTGCCGTCCAGTCCGGTGCCAAAGCCTACCTGAACCGCCAGATCATGGCCATTGTGCCCATCGCCCTCGTCATCCTCGCGGCCATCTGGTATCTGCGTGATGCTGCCACCGCCGTCGGCTTCATCGTCGGCGCGGTCTGTTCCCTCGCAGCAGGTTACATCGGCATGATGATCGCCGTGCGTGCGAATGTCCGCACCGCGCAAGCCGCATCGGTGAGCAGCCATGGGGCGCTCAAGGTGGCCTTCAACGGCGGTGCGGTTACTGGATTGCTTGTCGTGGCCCTCGGCCTGCTCTCAGTCGGCGTTTTCTACATGGTCGTCAAAGGCATGCACCCAGAAGGCAAGCACGCCATTGACTCGCTGATCGGTCTGGCTCTCGGAAGCTCGCTCATCTCCGTCTTCGCCCGTCTTGGCGGCGGCATCTACACCAAGGCCGCTGACGTCGGCGCGGACCTCGTTGGCAAAATCGAGCAAAACCTTAACGAGGATGATCCTCGCAATCCCGCCACCATCGCAGACAACGTAGGCGACAACGTTGGAGACTGCGCCGGCATGGCCGCCGACGTGTTTGAGACCTACGCGGTGTCCTTAATCGGCGGCGTGCTTGTCGGCGCTCTCACTGCCGGTGCGCAGGATGCCAATGCAGCTGTTATTTATCCCTTTGTGCTCTGCGGCCTGTCGATCATCTCCTCGATCATAGGCATCGGCTGGGTGAATTTCGTGAAACAGACTCCAACGACCGCCCTCGTGTGTGGCGTGGCCGTTTCCGGTCTCATCAGCGCCGGCCTCTTCTGGTGGGCTACGCAGGCCATCTTCGGTGCCACCGTCTCACTGAACGGAATAAGCATCGCCAGCTGCGCCCTTTTCCAATGCGCCCTCGTTGGCCTCGTGATGACGCTGCTCGTCGTCTGGATCACCAACTACTATACCAGCACGCATCACAAGCCGGTGCGTGACATCGCCAAGGCCTCCGAGACCGGCCACGCCACAAACATCATCGCGGGCATCAGCATCGGTCACCATGCCACGCTGCTCCCCGTGCTCGCCATCGCCGCCTCCATCTGGTGCTGCTTTGATCTCGCCGGCCTCTATGGCATCGCCATTGCCGTTGTCTCCATGCTTTCGCTTTCCGGCATCATCATCTCCTTAGATGCCTTCGGCCCGATCACCGACAACGCGGGAGGCATCGCCGTTATGAGTGGCCTGCCTGAAGAAGTCCGC
The DNA here is from genome assembly GCA_017853885.1 of Prosthecobacter sp. GTDB lineage: Bacteria > Verrucomicrobiota > Verrucomicrobiia > Verrucomicrobiales > Verrucomicrobiaceae > Prosthecobacter. The sequence continues at coordinate 96,533 of JAFMIR010000009.1, read as the reverse complement.
ACCATTACCGATGAGCTCGATGCCGTAGGCAACACCATGAAAGCTGTCACCAAAGGCTACGCCATCGCCAGTGCCGGCCTCGCCGCCATGGTGCTCTTTGGTAGCTATGTGAAGGATCTTGAGGCCTTCGTCGGCCACACCGTGACCTTTGACCTCATGAACCATGAGGTCGTCATCGGCATGTTCATCGGCGGCCTGCTGCCCTTCATTTTCACCGCCTACTGCATGAGCGCCGTTGGCAGCGCCGCAGGAGCTGTGGTGCTCGAAGTTCGCCGCCAGATCGCTGCGAAGCCCGGTATTCTCAATGGTACCGACATTCCTGACTACGCCCAGTGCGTGGGGATTGTGACCAGCGCCGCGTTGAAGCAGATGATCCTCCCTGCGCTGCTGCCGCTCATTTTCGTCATCGGCATGGCCTTCGTCGGCATGCAGGCCCTCGGCGGTGTGCTCATCGGCACCATCGTCACCGGCCTCTTTGTCGGCATCGCCATGACCAGCGCCGGTGGCGCTTGGGACAACGCGAAGAAATACATCGAAGAAGGCAACCATGGCGGGAAACACAGCTTCGCCCACCAGGCTGCTGTGACTGGCGATACCGTTGGCGATCCCTACAAGGACACTGCTGGCCCGGCGGTGAATCCGATGATCAAGGTAGTGAACATTCTCGCCATTCTCATCATTCCCATCATCTTCAAAAAGTAAGCTTTATAGATTTTTCCAAGCGGCGGAAGCGATTCCGCCGCTTTCTTTTTGCCCGAGAATCATGATTCGGTATGCGCGGATGGCCTTCGATGCTCTTTTGGGTCTCCCTCCCCTTTTTCATGTCCCTCCTAATCCCAGATCATCCCTTCAAAGCATTCATTTTCGACTGTGACGGCACTTTGGTCGATTCGATGCCGCTACACTACATCGCGTGGTGTGAGGCCTTGAAGGTCCATGGCGCGAATTTTGAGTTTACGGAGGAGTTTTTTTATGACCACGCGGGTGTGAAAGAGCAGGATGTGGTGAGGATTCTCAACAACAGGTATGGCACCAGCATGGACCCGCTAGCGGTCGATGAGACTAAGGCCGTCATTTTTCATCGCTGCATCCCGGAAGTTAAGCCGGTGCGACCCGTGGCGGATTTTGCACGTTCGGTGGCAGGTCGTTTTCCCATCGCAGTGGCTTCTGGTAGCGCCGAGGACACGGTAAGAGGCTGTTTGAAGGCCACAGGTCTTCTCGACTTGTTTGAGATCATCATCACGCCCAAGGATGTGCGGCATGGCAAGCCAGCTCCAGACATGTTTTTACTGGCAGCGGAGCGTATGGACATCACTCCCGCTGAGTGCTTGGTGCTGGAGGATGGAAACAGTGGCCTCAAAGCGGCCGAGGCAGCGGGCATGCAGGCCCTTTTTGTGCCGCGCACGCTGCGCTAAATCAACAAGGTGAGTATTTAAGCCCGTCTCGTGTGGTTAAACAATGCTTCGCTCTTTACTTGTTGGGCTCGCCTCCGCCAGCGTTGGCCACCTCTGCTTCCTCGGGCGGGAGGAAGTTCTTAAAGCGTTGCTTGTCGATGGCCTTCATGTAGGCCTCCATGGGGCTTACATAACCATCGCGCAGCTTCTGCCAGATGGCGTCATCCATGAACTGCATGCCTTGGGCTTTGCCGCCGATAATGACGTCGTAAAGCTTTTGCGTTGCACCTTCACGGATGATGGCACCCACTGCGGCATTCGAGATCATGATCTCGTTCACGGCGCAGCGGCCGCCGCCATCGTGACGCTTCATGAGGAGTTGGGCCACCACACCGCGCAGCGAGGCAGCTAGCATGGTGCGCACTTGACTCTGCTGATCGGAGGGAAAGACGTCGATGATACGATCCACGGTCTTGCGTGCGTTGTTCGTGTGAAGTGTGCCGAACACGAGAAGACCGGTTTCTGCTGCTGTAAGGGCTAGTGAGATGGTCTCCAAGTCGCGCATTTCACCCACGAGCACGATGTCGGCGTCTTCGCGCAGGGCTGCGCGTAGGCCATCCGCGAACGAGGGCGTCTGGATGGGCACCTCACGCTGGGTGATAATGGACTTTTTGTTGCGGTGAACGAACTCGATGGGTTCTTCGACTGTGATGATATGACGGCGGAAGTTCGTATTGATGTAGTCTAGGAGAGCCGCGAGTGTCGTGGATTTGCCTGAACCGGTGGGTCCAGTGACAAGCACAAGGCCGCTGCGTAGATGGCCGAATTCCTTAACGATTGGCGGGATGTTCAATTGCTCCAAGCTGGCAATCTTGGTGGGAATGATGCGGAAGACACAGGCGAGACCGTGCTGCTGCTTGAGGTAGTTGCAGCGGAAGCGGTTGTTTTCATCCATCTCGTAAGCGAAATCGAGATCACCCTTATCGATGTACTTTTGCCAAGCCTTGGGATCACAGATCTCTCGCATCATGGTTTCCATCATCTGGCCGCTGAGAATTTCATCGGATATGGCCTTGATGCTGCCGTGGACGCGGACTTTGGGTGGTTGTCCTTGGCTTAGATGGAGGTCAGATCCGCCGAGTTCGATGAGCGTGCGGAAGTGTTGGTCGATGATGGGCATGACGTTCAGGGTGCGAAGGACTTAGGGCAAAGGGCCGAGAGAGTGTGAAGAAGATGGAAGGGAGCGAAGCAAGTTTGGGTTTTTTCCTCTGATCTTCGCTCTTGGTGTTTTATGAGTCGAAAAACTTTCGCATCAGGAGCTTATCCTCGGCACGTGACTCGCATTCCTCGCGGGAGATAAGGCCTTGGGCGTAGAGATTGCGCAAAGAGTCATCCATGGTGACCATGCCAACGTTTTTGCCGGTCTGCATCACTCCGGCGAGCATGAAGGTTTTGCCTTCACGGATGCAGTTCGAGACAGCCGGCGTGTTCACCAGCACTTCGAGTGCCATGGCACGGCCGTTGCCATCGGTCTTTGGAACGAGCTGCTGGGAAAGGATCCCGCGCAGGGACTCGCTCACCATGATGCGGATCTGCTCACGTTGGTCGATGGGGAAGACGTCAAGCACACGGTCAAGTGTGCGGGCCGCGCTACCGGTGTGCAGGGTGCCGAGAACCAAGTGGCCTGTTTCCGCGGCGGTAATAGCGAGCTGGATGGTTTCGAGGTCACGCATTTCACCGACCATGATCACGTCAGGGTCTTCGCGGAGAGCTCCGCGCAGGGCAGCGGCAAAGGACTGAGTGTGAGTATGAACTTCACGTTGGTTCACATGGCAGCCCTTGGGTGGGATGACAAACTCAATCGGGTCCTCCAGCGTGATGATATGGTCTTGGCGCTCCTCGTTGATGGCATCGACGAGCGCGGCCAGTGTGGTTGACTTCCCGCAACCCACCGGGCCGGTGACGAGCACGAGGCCGTTGTGGTAGCGGATGAGGGTGCGAACAGTGTCCGGAAGGCCCAGTTCTTCGATCGAGCTGACCTTGGTCTTGATGACGCGGAAGACCATGTCAACGCCGAGTCGCTGCTTCACCACGGATGCGCGGAAACGGCCATGTGGCGGCGAGTAAGCGAAGTCCACATCCCCACGTTCGTCGAGCATCTTGAGCTGCACTTCTCCAAGGAAACCGTGGGCGAGGCGTTGGGTGTCCGCAGCTGTAAGCACGGCGGCGTTGTTCCAAATGGGTTGGAGATTGCCATAACGCCTCCAAATCGGCTGGGAACCGGTGGCAAGGTGAAGATCAGAGGCGTCATACTGCATGCAAAATTGCAGGTATTCGTCCACGGAGCCGAGTGTCGGAATGATATCGGCGGGGGGGGCTTGTTGGTCAGTGGTTTCGGACATGAAGGAGATAAAAAGAAAAAACTACTCGGTCGTGCCGGGTGCATGGGCAGGTTCTGCCGCGCGTTTTTGGAGCCAAGACTGTACGAATTGCATGCCGTAATTCATCGCTGCTTTCCGTCCCATCGCCAGCAGGGGCATTAGTAGCATAGCGAGGGCACCGTTCGAGCGTCCCCAACCTCTTGGAGCGTCCCCCAGCTCATCATGTGGGTCATGCGTCCGGGTTGGGGAAGGCATGAGGAACTTGAGGGCAGCGAGTCCGGCAACGGCCGCACCGCCAATCCACGCGACACGGTAACGTTCGAATGAGCGGGTCATTACGGCGCGTGGGTTCCACTTCTCGGCCACGAGGTCGATTTGCCGGGATAGTTCCACCCGGGCGGATTCAAGATCACGCAAGGCAAGCTGCTTTGGAGTCAGTCGTTGGTGGTGCTGGCCAGCCATTCGCGGTCGCGTCGGAATTGGTTGAAGGTTTCCTCAAAGAACTGCAGGCGTTTCAGCCGAGCCTTGAGAGCGATCAGGAGGAGAACTCCAGTGATGAGATGCACGCCGCCGCCGCAAAGTGCCACATGGGTCCAGTGCCAGCCCGACTTCTCAGCAATCATCCAAACAACGGCAGGTGCGGCAAGCATCCATCCGATGATGATACTCGCCAATGTGATGACCACATGAGCTGCAAGGGAGGACACACGGACACCTGTTTCCTGTGCTTCAATTTGTAGCAAGCGTCCGCGAGCTTCCACATATAGCGCCATGCTACGCAAAAAACCGGTGACGCACTGGCGTCCGGTGGCTGCGGCTGGGGCAGTGGGGCCTTTGTCCATGACTGAAGCGATCCGTTAAGGCTTATGGATCAACGGCGCATGAGCAATCCGAGCACAAATCCAATGCCGAAGGCGGTGGCAAGCGCCTGCACTGGCTTCTCGCGGGCGAACTTTTCGGCTTCGACACGAAGGTCGGCGCAGCGCGCACGAGCTTCCTTCCAAGTGTCATCCGCATATTGGCGAAACTCATCGGCCTTCTCCTTAATGTCGGATGCGGCATGGGTGGCGGAGTCCCGCCACTGCTGGGCACGCTGCTCTGCCACATGGCGCAGCTCAGAGGCTTTTTGCGCTGCGACGTTACGCAAATCCTCGGCGGCCTTCATGGCGCTGGCCTTCGCGGCATGAAAAGGATCAATTGGATTCGCGGAGGCACCAAACGGGGAGTCGGCGGTGGGATTGTCAGTCATGGGCGGGGGATGATTTTTAAAACCGATAGGCTTTAAAACAGCCGCCCAACCTTGGCGAGAGGAAAGTGTGAGCTTTGCCGCTATAGCGACTTTTTCGGCTAGGTCGGCGTGGATGTTGCCATACGACGAGGCTTGCGGTCTCACAGTACTGAATTTTCCTGCTGAGACTGGCGGGCATGAGGCAATTGTTTCGCCAATTGCGGACGTCGGGGGTTCGTTTCCTAGGCCTGCCCATCTAACTCGGGACGAAAGTCGGAGGCATGATAGGAGCTCCTCACCAACGGAGCGCTGGCAACATGGCGGAAGCCCTTCTTTAGAGCGATCTGCTTGTAGTTCTCAAAGGTGTCCGGGTGGATGTACTCGATTACCGGCAGATGCTGCGGCGAGGGACGCAGGTACTGTCCGAGCGTTAGGACGGTAACTTGATGCTCACGCAGGTCATCCATGGCTTGAAAAAGCTCGACCTCCGTTTCGCCGAGGCCGAGCATAAGACCGCTCTTGGTCGAGCAATGGAAGTCCATTGCGCGCGCCATCTCGCCGGCCCGTTTGAGCACATCGAGGCTGCGTTGATACTTTGCGCGGCTGCGAACGAGCGGCGTGAGCCGCTCGACCGTCTCAAGGTTGTGATTGAAAATGTGCGGACGCGCCTTCATTACCACTTCAAGGGCATCATCCCTGCCGTTGAAGTCTGGCACGAGGATCTCGATGGTGATGGTGGGGACGGCTTCGCGCACGGCCTCGATGGTGCGGGCAAAGTGTTCCGCGCCGCCATCCGGCATGTCGTCACGGGCCACGGCGGTGATGACAACGTGGTTTAATCCCATGCGCTTAGTGGCCTCCGCCACACGCTCTGGCTCATCTGCTTCGAGGGCAAAGGGCTTGGCTGTTTTGACGGCACAGAAACCGCATGCACGCGTGCAGCGGTCTCCGGCAATCATGAAGGTGGCCGTGCCTTGGCTCCAACACTCCCAGCGGTTTGGGCACTGGGCCTCTTCGCAGACAGTGTGGAGCTTCAGGTCGGTGATGAGGCCTTTCGTACTCCAGAACTTCGGATCACGGGGCAAGGTCACGCGGATCCAGTCCGGCTTTTTGTCGCGATGCAGGGCAGGGTCAATTTTCGGTGTCATTGGGAGATTGCCTCGTTGGTAGAGGGCGTTTCATGATCCGGGCTGGCTTAGCCGACGAATTTCACCGTCGCACCCGGCAGGATTCCAGCGGCCATGGCAGCGTGCTGGGCATCGGAGCAGGCAGAGTTCGTGGGGGCATCAGCGGGAGCTTCATTGAGCGTGAGCAGGCCGTTTTGGATCATCCAAGCCTCGACTTCAGCACCGCTGATGTCCGGGAGCATGGTGCCATTGATCTCCACGCAGGGGGAGAGGGGTTGGCCGCTCTTCTGTTCCATTTCCCAACGGAAGGCCGGGTTCTTGATGATGTCCTTTTCCTCGTATTCGAGGGCATACTTGCGGAAGATGGCTCGGACGCCTTCGCTCCAGCCACAGTAGGTTTTCAGGTAGGCGGTGATTTTGGGGGCTTGCATGGTGTGTTTAAGGAGTCGGAAGGGGAGAGTAGCGGTCTCGAAGGCGATTGCAACGGCCTGTCCATACCGCCCGGAGTTTTCGATTCGGTATTCGACATCTGGCCGCCACCCTGCCAACATTCGCAAGTATGAAATTTGTGCTTAAAAGCCTCGGCGTCCTGATTGTTCTGGCTATCGCGGCCCCCATTGGCTTAGCCCTTTGGCTACAAAGCTATGTCAGTGCCGAGTCCATCGTTCAATTAACCGAGGAACACTGCAACTGCCGTGCCCATCTGGACTCGACCAGTCTCTCCCTCTTCTCCTGGCCGCCTACGCTGCGGCTGCATGGCATCCAGATTGCTCCACGAGATGAGCACGTTGGCAAACCCCTTTCCCAGCGTCCACCATTGGTGGATCCTGCCGTGCGCATCGATCAGGCTTACGCTGAATTGCTGAGCAATGACATCCTCGACGCCCGCATCACGCCAAACTTGCTTCGTTTCACGGGGATCAAAGTGCATGAGACGCTTGATCCGAAGGAGGGCAGTTCCTTGGAGAAGCTCTTTCAGCCGCCAGCAGGTCGCCGGGAGGTCGCATCAGCGAACGCAGCTCCTTCGACGCCTTCGTCGATCGAGGCTGCCAAGCCGGAGCGAATTCCGCTGCGGGAGATTCACCTTGAGCAGGCTTATTTTCACATCACCAACAAAGCTGTCGCCGCGCAAATCGATGCGGAGATCCGTGATCTCGACCTGCATTTGACCCATATTGACGTCGATCCCGAAGATCCCGCACTGCACAACCGCATCCATGCCCTCCTCAAGGCCAAGGTTACGGTCAAAGGCATGGCTCAGGTGAATGGCAACATGAAGCCTGTACAATTTGCGGATGTCACCTTGCGTGGCGAAGGTGATGTGAAGCCACTGGAGCCCGAGACGAGGCTCTGGAAACCTGCCGCCAATCTGGCAATCACCTTTGAGCGCGGCTCCGTCATCGGTGGCCACATGGTCCTCGGTGATGTGGCTGGTGATCACCTAGTTAAGCTGCTCGAAAACGGCATCGATCTGCGTTCAGTACGCTTGGGCGGCCCGCTTGCGGCGGATGCTATGGCTACCATCGGCTATGACCGCGAGACGATTGCTTTCCAGCAGCCCACGCGCATCATGATGCCGGATTTTGAAATCCAGGTGCAGCAGGGTAGCTGGATCAGCACGGTTCAAGACAGTCAGCAGATGCCGATGCGCGTGGTCTTCGGTCCTTCCATCCGTGAGCCGCTCATTCAAGGTATTGCCGCGAAGGGACTCGGAGAAACGGTCACTCGCACCATCGTTTCCATGATTTCTGATGAGCGTGGCAATCCGTATGTGGACATCCTGATCACTGGCTCGCTCTCCCACCCTCAGGTGGAGTTCAAGGTGGTGAAAAAGCTGGATCGTCTTACCGGTGGTGCCGTCGGTCGCCTGCTCGGCAACCCTGAAGAGGCTAAGCAACTCATCGACGACCTCAAGAGCCTCAAGAACCTGTTCAAGAGCAAGTGAAGCATATGACTTCATTTTCTCACCATGGCGCTTTGGTGGAAGGTCGCGGGCGGTGCAGAGATTGCCACTGGAAAGCCTTTGCTGAATCCCGTGGGTTGCGAGCGTAGAAGTCGAATGCTGCTCTCCCGTCGTTCCCTGCTCCAAGCTTTGCCTGCCTCCTTCACCGCGTCATTTCATATTCATGCTCGTTCCCAGGAGGCGAAGCAGTTTTGGCGCACAGACAATCCGGCCATCGATAAGCCACGCGAGATCGCGCTGAAGCTTCTGAAGCCCACGCAGGCGCAGCTCGAGCGCGCATGGGAGCTGCATTTCGGTTCGGTGGTCTTTGAGAGTTATGGATTTGCTCCGCGCTGCGCCATCGATTCGCAGGCGATGAATGAGGCAATCCAGGCCGGTGCCTCGGCAGCGGAGCTTGGTGATTTGCGGGAATCCATGAGCATGAACCGTCATGCCACAAGTGAGCGGGAGCGGCGGGAGTTTCTCGATGCCTTTCATGCCGCGGGCGTGACCTGCATCTTCCAAAACACCGGCGAGGAGGGCAGTGATCCGCTGCGCCTCATCAAACGGCTCGCCCATTTTACAAAGGCCACCGACACGCTAAAGCCCACGCTATCGAAAGTCACCACGGCAGACGAGATCCAGGCGCTCAAGAAAGCCGGCCACGTGGGCCTGTGCTTCACCACAAACGGCGTGCCTCTCATGCAGGAGTGGGAGAGCGTACGAGATGAGCTGCGTTTCATCCGCATTTTTCATGAGCTTGGCACGCGAATGATGCATGTGACCTACAATCGCCGCAATCCGCTCGGCGATGGGGCAGGGGAGCCGCATGACGGTGGCCTGAGTGACTTTGGCCGGGCGGCTATCGCTGAGATGAACCGGATTGGCGTCATCGCCGACGTGGCGCACAGTGGCTGGAAGACGGCCTTGGACGCGGCGAAGGCCTCCGCAAAGCCCATGGTGGCCAGCCACACGACCTGCTGTGCGGTCTATGAGCATTTCCGCGGCAAGCCGGACGCCACCATCAAGGCCATCTGCGACACAGGTGGCCTTGTCGGCATCTGCTGCATCCCACGTTTTCTCGGCGGCAAAGGAGACATTGCCTCGCTGCTCGATCATCTTGACCATCTGATCAAGACCTTTGGCCCACAGCATGCTGCGATCGGCTGTGATGTGGCCTACACCAGCCGCTTCGACAAAGAGGAACGCATGAAGCTCATGAAGGCTCCGGGTGGTCCGGCGGATCGTTGGGAACACCTGTGGCCGAAGGATGATTACCAAACATCCATCGAGGCTGAACAAAGCATCGCATGGTCGAACTGGCCACTCTTCACTCTCGGCATGATCCTGCACGGTCACAGCGATGACACGATTCGTCAGGTAATCGGGGGAAATATGCTTCGTGTGTTGCGGGCGAATGCGGCATGAACAAGGGTAACCTACGGTCCCTCGGGGCTTCTTTCGGCTCGCAGGATGCCAGAAGGGCCTTTAGGCCAGCGGGCACCGTCCTCGATCCATTCGCGCAATACGCCAATCTGGTCTTCGGTGAGACTGATGTCCTTGCGAGGCATCAGTTTCGGATGCGTACCACCGCGCTGCACGGCACGGATCAGCAGGCTGCAATCTGGGTCCTCTGCCACGATGTAGGGGCGGCCGTTGGCGCTGCGTTGAAAGGCACTGCTGGGCCTAGTGAGATTGAGAGCGGGAGGTGGTAGCGCGCCATCATGGCAGCGCAGGCAATGTTGCTGCAAAATGGGCTTTACCTCCGTGAGGAAATACTGCTCCCGCTCGGCATCCTTGCTTGGCAGGAAGGTGCAGGCGGGTAGAACAAAAAGAAGGGAGATGATTGGGCGCATGCCGTGCAGCGTAGCGGCACGAGCCGTGGTGAGCTACGCCGTGCTTGTGCAAAAATGGGCGATTGCTTGACGTCGTCGGGCTGCCGGATTGAGATTCTCTCATGAGACTCCATCCCCAAAAGCGTCCCAATGGTCACTGTCGCATCGTTTTGACCGGTGGCCCTGGTGGGGGGAAAACGACGGCAGCGGATCTCTTCCGTCGTGAGATCGGCGAGCGCGTTGTGCTAGTGCCTGAGGCGGCCACGATGGTGTTCAGCGGAGGGTTTCCACGGTCCATCCAGCCGCTGGCCGTGCATGCTGCCCAGCGTGCGATTTATGAAGTGCAGCGGAATTTGGAAGATGTGCAGGCCGCCTTGTATCCAGATCGTGTGCTGCTGTGTGACCGTGGCACCGTGGACGGCGCAGCCTACTGGCCGGGTGAGCCGCATCACTTCTTTGACGATATTGGAAGCACGTTGGAAAGGGAGTTGGTGCGCTATGATGCCGTGATTTTCTTTGAAAGTGCTGCCGTGGGTGGCATGGGCATTGAGGGTGGCAATCCGATCCGCAACGAATCATTGGAGAAAGCGGTGGAGCTGGACGGCAAGCTGCGAGCCTTGTGGATGAAGCATCCAAAGTTCGTACTGGTGCCTCACAATCCTTCCTTCTTCAAAAAGATCTCCTATGGCTTGGCTGTGCTGGACGGTATTGTGAGCGAGCTTGGCTCCAAAAAGCATTCTCGAAAGAAGCGTTGAAGGCACGCGCATCGTGCGCTTACGAGGGCTTCACATGAGAGTCGAACTCGTCAACACAGGCACGGAACTTGTCCTCGGAGACACGGTGAACACGAATGCAGCATGGATCGGCCAGCGGCTGGCTGCGCTGGGCATCCAAGTGGCACGTCAGACCATTGTGCCTGATGGAGCGATCATCCGCACGGCTATCTCTGAGGCGGCGCAGCGGTCGGATGTTGTGCTGGTGTCCGGCGGACTCGGCCCGACCAATGATGACCTCACCCGCGAATCAACGGCTGAGCTCCTGAGCCTGCCGATGCAGCTGGATGAAGGCGTGTTGGAACACCTCAGAGCCTATTTTGCCAAGCGAAACAAGATGGTGAACGACGCTACTCGGCGCCAAGCGATGGTGCCTCAAGGGGCGCGCGTTATGCCGAACCCCTTCGGCACTGCGCCGGGGTTGTACTTTCCTGCCTTGCTCGGCAAGCCGCTGGGCTGGAACGCACACATTTTTTTGCTACCAGGTCCGCCGCGTGAATTGAAGCCAATGGTCGAGAATGAGGTCGAGCCCAGACTGCGCGAGTGGCTGCCAGATGGAGCTTCTCGCCGCGTGCTCTATTTGAAGGTCACCGGCATCGGAGAATCCGACATTGTCGAAGCAGTGGAAAAGCAGCTGGAGGCGCTGCCAGGCCTTGATCTCGGCTACTGTATCCGACAGGGAGACGTCGATGTGCGCCTCGCTGGAGCGCAGTCCGCCGTGGAGGCTGGAGCAGAGATTGTGCGTGCCGCTTTTGGTGATTGCATCGTGTCCGATGATCGCCGCATCATCGAGGAGGTTATCGTGCAGCTTTTAGCGGAACGCGGCCAATGGATGGCCACGGCGGAGTCGTGCACCGGCGGCACGATTGCTAGCCGAATCACGGATGTCAGTGGTTCTTCGCGGGTCTTTGGCCACGGCTGGGTAACTTATGCGAACGAGGCGAAGCAGCAGCACCTCGGTGTGCCTGCGGAACTTTTTGAGAAGCATGGCGCGGTGAGTGAGGAGGTTGCCCGCACCATGGCCGAGGGCGCTCTGCTCGCCAGCGGTGCGGATCATGCCCTTTCGGTCACCGGAATCGCTGGGCCGACGGGTGGCACGCCGGAGAAACCGGTGGGTACCGTTTGGATCGGTTTGGCCTCCAAGAACGGTGGCACCTGGGCGCTAAAGCGCTTTTATCCTGGTTCACGAGACCGGTTCAAGCTGCTTGCCTCCCAAGCGGCTCTAGATTTGCTGCGTCGGAAGCTCTGCGGTCTCACACCGAGATCATGAATGAATCGCCGCCTCTTCGCGGGCGGTTTTGAAGCGGCAGGAGCCTTGGCGAGCCAATTCCTCGCAGTGCGCCTCAATGCGCATGCTTTTGAGCTGCGGCTTGAAGCCCAAGCGACGGGAAATGCAGTCGTGCAGAAGAGCAATGTGCTCATCCTCAAATTCCACCACCCGGTCACAGTCGAGGCAGATCAGATGGTTATGCTGCGGCTTTTCGAGGAAATTCGGGTCATAGTAGGTTTGATCGCGGCCCAGATCGACCTCACGCAGTACGCCACAGGCCTGCATTAGGGTGATGGTGCGGTAAACTGTGGCTCGCGAGACCGTTCGGTCGATTTTGCGCACTTTTTCGAGCAGTTCCTCGGCATTGAAATGATCGTCCGTGGCGAACGCGGCTTCGATGATGACATCGCGCTGCTTGGTGCGCCGCTGCCCTTGTTGGGCGAGGTAGGCATCAAGGCGCTTTTTGACTTCTTCGATCATGTAATCTTTCGGTTTAAGGCACTTGGCTGAAACGCGCAAGGAGGGTTTCACAGTGACAGGTATGGCCATAGGCGAAAACATGCCATTGGTCCATTCCCAACGACCCAGCTGCCACTACCTCGGCATCATATTCTATCATTGCGGACTCCGACTACTCCCTCCAAGGTCATGGCAAATTCGTGGTGGCAAAGCCTCTGATCGCGCCTCCCTTGTCACATGATTTGGCGCATCGGTTCCCGCACTCTCGATCTTACCCATCGCGGTCTCATCATGGGCATTTTGAATGTTACACCGGACAGTTTTTCGGACGGTGGCCGCTTCTCGGACCCTAGTCGTGCTGTGGAGCATGCGCTGGCCATGGTGGCAGACGGCGCGGACATCCTCGACATTGGAGGTGAATCAACGCGACCTGGTGCGGAGCCTGTCAGCGAGGGCGAGGAGCTCCGACGCGTGCTCCCCGTCATTCACGCCATCCGCTCTCAAAGTCAGGTGATTGTCTCCATTGACACCATGAAGGCTTCTGTCGCCCGCGCGGCCCTCGATGCTGGAGCAGACATCATCAACGATGTCACGGGTCTGCGTGGGGATGCCGCCATGATCCAGCTGGCGGCGGAGACAGGATGCGGCCTCGTCGCCATGCACATGATCGGTGACCCGCAGACCATGCAAAATGAGCCGCGCTATGAAAACGTTGTCGCGGAGGTGCGCAGTTACCTTGAAGAGCGTCTCTGCGTGCTCACCCGTGCTGGCATCGCGGCCGAGCGTATCGTGCTTGATCCTGGTTTTGGTTTTGGAAAGACCTTGGAGCATAACCTGACGCTCTTGCGCCACCTGCCAGAGCTATGGATCGAGGAACGCCCGCTGCTCATCGGAGTCTCACGCAAGTCGATGATCGGCCAAGTGCTCCACAGCACGGACATGGCGGACCGTTACTGGCCCACCATCGCACTCACTTCCTATGCCCGCGAGCAGGGAGCCCGTATCATCCGCGTCCATGAGGTGAAACCGAATGCCCAAGCGCTGCGCATGACCGAGGCCATCCTTGGAGGTGGGAGCTGATGCGTCGAAAAAGTTCGCATCGGCCTTCACTCCTTCATCATTTTTTCCGCTGCTTGGATTTCTGCTTCTGCTGCACCGAATTCGTCACGCCTTGATTCCGACTGACCTCTTCGGGTTCCGGGATGCGTCCTTGGTCATGGGTCTGCTCGATCCACTCCTTCAGCACACCGCTCAGTCGCTCGAGCGCAGCGCGATGCTCTGGCGTGTTGGAGTTTACCAGATTTTTCATTTGGTGAGGATCAGTTGCTAGGTCGTAGAGCTCCTCTGCAGGCATCGTGGGAGCCGCTAGGACCGCCTGTTCCGGTGTCAGCTTGTCCTGTGCGGCCAGTTCCTTGATCAGGTTCCAAACCGGATACTGCTTCTCCTTGTACTCGTTGTGCTGAAGGAAGGGACGGTCTGGTGTGAAGTTACGGATGTAGCGGTAACGCGCATCCCTCACCGTGCGCAGGCGAAACACCGTCATGTCACAGCGATCCCTCGCACCAAACACGTATTCACGCGGTGCCTCCGCCTGCTCGCCTAGGAAGACCTGCCCCTGCATGTCTTCAGGCTTCGTGATGCCTCCCCATGATAGCGAGGTGGCGGTCAAGTCGATGCTCATCAGCAGGCGGTCGCTGACCTGGCCTGATGTGTAGCCTGCCGGAGCCGTGACGCCTGAAGGCCAGCGCAGAATGAACGGCACATGCAGCCCCTCCTCGTAGCAAAACTGCTTCGCACGCACATGCGCCGCGCCGTTGTCACCCACGAAGCAAATGACCGTGTTCTCCCACAAGCCGTCCCGCTTCAGTAACTCCACGATCTTGCCGATTTTGCGGTCTAACTCCATCGCAGCGTCTAGGTACTGCGCCCAGTCTTTTCGCGTGATATCATGGTTTGGGTAGTAAGGCGGCACCTCGACTTTTTCCGGATCGGCCTTTGGCGGCGCGTGAAAGGTGCGGTGTGTTTCCTGAAAATTTACCTGGGCGTAGAAGGGTTGATGCGTTTTCAGATCGTCCCAACGTGCGCTGTCGAAGGGTTTCTCTGGCGGAGAGAAGTTCCAATCCGTCTTCGCTGTGCCCTTGAAGCCCGACTCCGCTGGCAAATCCTTCACATTTGCCGTGAAGTAACCCGCCTCACTCAAGCGCTTACTGATCAGCTTTACCCCCGCGGGCAGTGTGTAGCCATCATCGCGATGGCTCCGGTGATGATGCGCACCGAGGGTCGTTTGATACATCCCCGTGTTGAACGCACTGCGACTGGATGAGCACACGGGTGCCGTCGTGTAGTAGCGCGTGAATCGCATTCCCTCTCTCGACAAGCCATCCAGCACCGGGGTTGAGACCTCCCGGGTTCCATAGCAGCTGAGATGCGGACCCAAATCCTCTGCGATTAGCCAGAGGATGTTTGGACGCTCCGCCGCTGTGAGCGAGGTGATCAGAATGAAGCAAAGTAGAAGACTCTTCATAGATTTTCAGCATGCTCGAAGAGCCATCGCCAAGGCAAGTGGCGATTTGCCTACTAACATCTCCGTTCTTAGCTATAACCAGTCTTTCTTCGTGTTGGACACTCACCTTCGGGTGGAATGCCATTCTGCCCTCCGCTTCCGGCAGAGCCCTGAATTTCGGTTTGCGCAGCGGCCTAGGAGTTCCTAATAAGCGCCTCCCAACCCTCCGCTCTTAGCCCTTCGCCCTCCGCTTTCGCCCCGTGGCCAAAAAATCTTCCTCCAAGCCGACTGACGCCCAATCCCCGATCCTGCCCTCCGCTGCGCCGGTGGAGCACAAGCCTGTGGACGACCTCTATGGCGATTGGTTCCTCGATTATGCCAGTTATGTGATTCTCGAACGCGCCGTGCCGCACATCCACGATGGCCTGAAGCCGGTGCAGCGCCGCATCATGCACTCGCTCTGGGAGAAGGACGATGGCCGCTACAACAAAGTCGCGAACATCGTCGGCCACTGCATGCAATATCATCCGCACGGTGATGCCTCTATCGCGGACGCGCTGGTGCAACTCGGCCAGAAGGACCTGCTGATCGACACTCAGGGTAACTGGGGCAACACACTCACGGGAGACAACGCCGCCGCCCCTCGTTACATCGAAGCACGACTCTCGAAGTTTGCACAGGAAGTGGTTTTCTCGCCGAAAGTCACCGATTGGCTCGCGAGCTATGACGGCAGGAACAAGGAACCGGTGACTCTGCCGGTGAAATTTCCGCTGCTGCTGGCGCAGGGGGTGGAAGGCATCGCGGTGGGTCTTTCTTGTCGCATTCTGCCGCACAACTTCATTGAGCTCTGTGATGCGAGCATCGCCGCGCTGCGCGGGGAGGATTTCAAGCTGCTGCCGGATTTTGCCACGGGTGGCATCATGGATGCCACGGACTACAACGATGGCCAGCGTGGCGGCCGCGTCCGCGTGCGGGCGAAGATCGAGCCCGGGCCGAAAAAGAACACCTTGGTCATCACGCAAATCCCTTTTGGTACTACCACGGGCGGCTTGCAGGACAGCATTGTAGCCGCCAATGACAAAGGGAAGATCAAGATCGCCCGGGTGGACGACAACACGGCCGAAAACGTCGAGCTCGTCATCCAGCTCCCCCCTGGCGCGGACGTGGAGCAGACCATTCAGGCGCTTTACGCCTTCACGGATTGCGAAGTGTCCCTTTCACCGAATGCGGTGGTCATTTTCGAGGACAAACCGCGCTTTGTTGGCGTGACGGAGCTTCTGAAGGCCAGTGCCGAGCATGCAAAGAAACTGCTGGGGATGGAACTGGAGATCCAACTTGGCGAACTCGAGGAAAAATGGCACTTCAGCTCGTTGGAGAAAATTTTCATCGAGAACCGCATCTACCGCAAAATCGAGGAATGCGAGACCTGGGAGGCCGTGATCGCTGCGATCTGGAAAGGCCTCAAACCCTTCCTCGACAGCCTCAAACGAGAAGTCACCGACGACGATGTGGCCCGGCTAACCGAGATCAAAATCAAACGCATCTCCAAGTACAACAGCTTCGAGGCCGACGAGCAGATCAAGAAACTCGAAGAGGATATTGACGAAGTGCAGCGAAACCTCAAACAGCTCACCAAATACACCATTGCTCACTTTAAGCGCCTGCGTGACAGCTACGGTAAGGGCCGCGAGCGTCGTACCGTGATCGCTGGCCAACTCCAGCGTGTGGCGGCTGCCGAGGTCATCATGCAGAACGAGACTCTTTACCTCAACGCTAAGGACGGCTTTGCCGGCACCAGCCTGAAGCGTGAGGGCGAGCCGATCTGCAAGTGCTCGCCACTCGACGACGTGATCTTCTTTACCAAAGAAGGCACCATGACTGTCACGAAGGCAGGAGAAAAATTCTTTGTCGGCAAGAACCCGCCCTACATCAGCCTCTTCAAGAAAGACGATCAAGCCGTCTACAGCCTCGTCTATCGCGATGGTCGCCAGGGCAATGTCATGGCCAAGCGTTTCCGCATTGGTGGCATTACCCGGGACAAGGAATACGTCCTCACCAAAGGCACGCCCGGCTCCACGGTGCTCTATTTGATCCGTCACGAGACCGAAGAGGAGAGCAATGCCTTTAACGCTGTGGTGCACCTCAAACCCGCGCTTTACCTGCGGAATCTCCAGATCAAATTCCCTTTCAATTCCATCGCCATTAAAAACCGCGATTCGCAAGGGAACATCATCACCAAGCACAGCGTCGATCGGGTTGTCCGCGAACCGAAGGCCGGCGAAGGCTCCTGATGCAGGTCGGGGCTTTTTTGTGATTGTCGTTCATTGACGGGCGTGGTAAATGAACTTCCCCTGTTTCGCAAAATGCCTCCTTTTTTCCGCATTCTGGCTTTGTTTGCCATGTCCGCCGCCTCTGGGCTGGCGCAGGAGGCTCTGCCATTGCCGCAATCGGTGTTGCCACGGGCAGAGTTGCCAAGCCCCACGCCTGTTCCGGGTCCTGCAATCTTCATCAAGCCGACCAAGAGCATCAAGCCGCCAGTGTCTGTCGTTGCTTCGGCAGGCATCTCCACCGCTGAATTACCGCCACTGCAAATCGTGTCCTCGCCATCGCCGGACACTCGCTTGCGCCGTTTGGTGGTCGTTGATGCCACGATGAGCCCGGAGTCCATCCGCCAGACCATTTTGGCTAGTGGCCAAGGCCGTGTGCCCGTGACGATGGCAGGCGGCGTCTCGGCTCCTGCCCCTGTTTTGACAGATCTCGCCGGATTGTTTGGCTCCACCGCTACTGAGGAAACGCAGAAGAAGATCATCGAGACTGTGAGGAAAGGCATGGGCTCATCCTCACGTCCGCTGAAGCGCGTGGAAGTGGTCGGCTGGGTGCCCACACACGGCGTCATGGCCATCGCGGTCTATCCCGAGAGCTGAATTCCTCCTTTTTGAGATTCTCATGTTTTTCCGACGCCCTCGCAGCTCCTTCGTCACCGAGTTGTTCCCATCCTCTAGCCTACTGCCGTGACGCCAAACGACACCCCTCGTGTGCTGCTGGCGGAGGATAGCCTTCCCTACCGTCGGGTGATTCGCGAGGCACTCACGGCCTTTCGCGAATGCGAGGTGGATGACACGCCAAGCGGTGAACATGCCTTTGAGATGGCGTTGCGCCGTGAGTATAGCCTCTTCATCTTCTCGATCCCGCTCTCGGACCTGAAGGGTGATATATTGGATCGCCTGCTGGCGAAAGCCTACCCGCTGGCACATCCAGGCCGCCACACTGCGCCGCCTGTGCTCTACCTCACAAGACCCACCGACCACGGACTCTATGAATCGCTGAAACGCGATGTCCGCGTGCGTGGCAGCTTGCCTTTCCCGCCGCGACTAGATCAAGTGCTTGCCGCCACCGCAGCCTTGCTGCCCGCGCGAAACACTTCTTCGGCACCTGACTTGCCATCGCTGCTCTGATTCGTTATTCGACATTCTCAATTCGTCATTTATGAGCCAGCAACATGCTTCACTGGTTCTCCAATGACCGTTTTCCTCTTTACCTCGCGCCGATGGCGGGCGTGACGGATGTGGTCTTTCGCGGCATGTGCAAGGAGCTCGGAGCTGACGTCATGGTCACCGAATTCGTTAGCGCCGAGGGCATCTTACAGCGTGACGACCGCACGCGGCATTACACAGAGTTTGATGAGACCCAGCGCCCTATCGGTGTGCAGCTTTTTGGCTCTGACGGTGTGCGCATGGGGGAGGCGGCAAGGAAAATCATCGACTGGAAGCAGCCGGACTTCATTGACATCAACTTCGGATGCCCGGTGAACAAGGTTGTGGCCAAAAACGGTGGCTCCTCCTTGCTCAAAGACTGCCCGCTGTTGCAGAGCGTAGCCGCCAATGTCGCCAAGGCAGTGCCTATTCCCGTCACCGCCAAAATGCGCATTGGCTGGGATGCGCAGCATGTCAATGCCGTCGAAGTCGCCCGGATCCTCGAGGACAGCGGCATGCAAGCCATCGCCGTTCACGGTCGCACACGTGCACAAGGTTACACCGGGGAAGCCAATTGGGAGATTATTGATCAAGTCGCCGCTGCGGTGAGAATCCCTGTTATCGGCAATGGCGATATCCATAGCGGAGTCGATGTGCAGCGCCGTCGGCTGCAGACTCGCGTGAGCGGCATCATGATCGGTCGTGCTGCCATGACGAATCCATGGGTGTTTCAAGAAGCAAAGCACTTTCTCGCAACCGGTGAGCAAGCGAAGCCTGCCAGCATCCAGGACCGTTTCAGCTTCATGCGTCGTCACTGCCTCGCTGCCATCGCGCACGACGGCCGTGGGCGGGAGTTCGAGATTCTGCGAAGCATGCGCAATAGGCTCATGAACTACACCAAGTCCATCCCTGGCGGCAAATGGCTGCGCCAGCATTTCAGTCAAGTTGCCAGTCTAGCTCAGCTCGATGATATTCTCGCGGCTTACTTCAAACATCAGGAAGAAGTTCACCACCTCACTGATGTGGATTCATAAAAATTGGCAAAAATATTCCAAGCGTGGCTAGGATGCGTTACTGGATGGATGAACGCCGATCAAAATTTGTCCGGCCGCATCACCTGCACATCGCTCTCATATGCGACCATCGCGTAGTCGTTGAAAAAATCGCGACGCAACCTCGCCAGCAGGTTTTCGGCGACTGCAGGCTTGGCAATGACCTCGATTTGGACATTTCCGCATTCGACGAGATCGGCGGTGCGTTCACCCTGCCGGCCGCTGCCACGCACATCAAAAGCAGTGTGGCCATGCGCGCCACATTCATGCAGAACCTCGACAATCCGATCTTCCAGCACGGCTTCGCAAATGATGGTGACGAGTTTCATGGGATGCAGGTTCATGGCGGATCAGGCGTGAAGGAGTTTCGCGGCCTCGAAGAACAACGGAATACCGAGGCTGATGTTAAACGGAAATGTGATGGCCAGTGCGGCTGTCAGTGAAAACGTGGGATTTGCCTCCGGCACGGAGAGTCGCACCGCTGCCGGCGCGGCGATGTAGCTCGCGCTGGCTGCCAGGACACCGAGCAATGTCGCCCCGCCGATGCTCAACCCCACCCAGCCACCGAGCAGCACGCCCGCGAAACCATGCATCAGCGGTGCAGTGACACCGAATAATAACAGAAACACCCCAACCTTCTTCAAATCACTGAGCCTTCGTCCCGCCACCATGCCCATTTCGAGAAGGAACAGCGCCAGCACACCTTGAAACGGTGTCACAAAGAAGCCCTCGACTGATTCCATCCCGCGCTTGCCGCATAGCGAGCCGATCACCATCGCGCCGATGAGCAGCAGGACACCCTTGCCCAGCACCGCGTCTCGCAGCGCATGCCGAACGCCCGGATCACTCAAGGAAAACTTGCTCCCGCCGAGCACGCCCTTGCCTAGCATCACGCCGACAATGATCGCGGGTGATTCCATTACCGCGAGAAAGGCCGACGCATAGTTCTCGAATGGTTCATGAATGCTTTTCAGGAAGTTTGTCGCCGCAATGAAAGTCACTGCGCTCACGCTACCATAGTGCGCCGCGATCGCGCCCGCGTCCGCCATGCTGAACTTGCCTAACTTTCGCAGCACGGGGTAAGTCCATAGTGGAATCAGCCCACCCAGCCCCATCGCCACCAGCGCCGGAAGCCACACCGCGCCGATCCCTGCTTCATGAATTGCCACCCCGCCTTTGAAGCCGATGGCGGTGAGTAAATAGATTGTCAGCGTGGTGTAGAGCGACTCGGGGAACTTCAAATCGCTTTTCGTTACCGCTGCGAAGACCCCTAGCACGAAAAACAAGACGGCAGGGCTGAACAAATTCGATTGAATGGCAGTAAGGAGATCCATGGGCACGTCTTCATGTCCTGTGAGCAAGATTCTTTCCAATTCATGTTTTGGTCCAAATCGTTCGCTTTGATCAAATCACCGCCTCGGCCCATAAACCGGCAATTTTTCGCCTGCATACGCTCCTGCTTCTGTCAGTTCGGAAAGGTTCGGCGGTTCGTAAAGCCTTGCAGGGTCTTCGGGGAGTGAAACGGGCACTTGGAGCTCTCGGCCGTTTTTTTCGAACTTGGTGCCGGGGAGCTTTTGGAAGGTCCAAGAGCGGATTTTGCCTTCGAAGGGCATGCCGAGCACGGCGTAGGCATTGTGATCGATGATGCAGTGCTCACCAAAGCTCTGTGCATCGACGGCGCGGCCTCGTCCGGGGCCGTAGCCGCCGTAGTTCACGCCTGCGGGTGCTTTGCCGCCGATGAAGAGGTTGTGGGTGATCACGGCGTGATCAAACGGCTCGCCGGTGTGAATGCCGAGGCCGTCCCCGGCTTTCACGACGGTGTTGTGCTGGATGACATCGCCCTGGCTGAAGCGGTGGAGTTTGAAGGGCTCAAGGATGATGTTAAACATCACATTGCGCAGAAAGTAGTTTGGTCCGCCAAGGCTAGGCTGTGAGGAGATGCCGACAAAGCAGTTCGTGAGGCGATTGCGCATCACGCGGCAGTTATGCAGTGCAAAATCCGCCTCGATGCCATCATCTAAGCCAACACCGATGTCATTGTTGAGGATGTCATTGCACATCTGAGGTGCCGCGCCTTCGTCCTCCATGTGGCTGATGCAGTCGCGGAAGCCGCTGACGCGATTGTGGCGGATCACATTGCCGCTACCAGTGAACTGGATACCCTCGCCCTCGTTGTCGCCGCCCGCGCCCATGATCTCCGGCTTCCATTCGCGGATGCCCGTGATGACGTTGTCCTCGATGCAGCAGTTCATCATGCCAGGCTTGTAGGCTTTGATACCAAACTGCGCGTTGATGCGGCAACGCCGCACGACGCAGTGTTCCGAGCCATTCAAGCGCACCGGCCCGTTTACCGTGACACCTTCGAGATACACCCACTTCCGATTCGTGAGGCTGATCTCGCTGAAGACAGCCTTTCCGCTCGTGTTGCGATAAACAATCGGCCTTCCAGGCTCACCATCGCGATTGAATGTCGCTGCACCGTAATCGCCATCGGCCAGCAAAAGCACCTCGCAGGGCTTCACCGCATTCAAATCGCCCTTCGAGCCGTTTTTGAGCACCGCATCGGCTTTCGCGACGGGTTCTGGCCTCGTTGAGGCTTTCACGATTTTAGTCGCAGAACCGCCATCGGGATCATGAAGCTTCAATTCGATCTCGTAGCTAGTCCCTGCTTGTAGATCGAATACGCTACCGCTGAGCCGGTTCGACCACACGAAGATGGGTGAGGTTTTCTGACTCCTTCCAGCTAGAACGCGACGCAGTGGCGGCGCCTCGTGCCAAGTCGTTTCGCCCTGTTTTCGCACTTTCACCTCACAAGTCGCGTCTTGATCATCATCACCTTTGATCTGCCACTCAATGGCGAGTTGGTTGATGGTGGGAAACGGTGTCGTTACCTCACCGGGGGTGAGGGTGTTCATCGCGTGAACGGCTGGCGCTAGCCAGAGGAAAGCCCAAAAACGCATGCACAGTCTTAACGAAAGCTACCCAACGGCATCTCTCAGTAAAAAGCTGAGTTCGTGTGGCTACCGCCTATCGCGAGGATAAAACGCAGGCAGTGTAGTGGTTTTTGGAGGTGCGCTGACGTTGGCATTCACGAACGCGCCTCTGCAGTAGCTGGGCAAGCCCACAGTAAAATGAGCCCGATCAGTAGGCAGCCTAAAGCGTCCATCATGGTCCACCACCAAGGCAATGAGCATTGAAGATCAATCGAGAGATAAGCCGGACCCGCGATTGCCATCGTCCACCCGCAAACACGGACGAGAGGTTGATAGCGCACGAGATCTTGCGAGATGACCCAGACCAGTGCGGCGATTGCCACGTAGGCAAAGCCAGCATTGCCTGCGAGATAGACCGTTAGCGGGACGAGCGGCGGCTCGCCATACCCCATGAGCCAAGAAAACTTCCGAAAAGCTATGGCAGGAAGCAGCGCTCCCGGCAGTCCTGTTAGGAGAATGGCGATCATGATGCGCAGCATCCAAATCTGCACGCGAGGTCTTGGAACGCGATCTGGAGACATGAGTTAGAGAGTGGTCATCGGTCCCATCTTGACGACTTCAAGATCTTTGCCCTTCACTTTGCGGATGGGGAGCAGTTCCTCGTGATTCCATCGATCATCGGGCGCGCCGCTGATGAACCAGTCGCCTCCGTTGTCGGCGAGAATCATGCCGTGGGTTTTGAGGCCTTCGAGGATGACTTTGGCAGCACCGGTGAATTTCGAGGTATCGAAGCTGGTCTTCAAGCGCACGCGCATGCCCATGGGCGGCAAGTTTTCATCCATATGCGGACTGGCGAAGTGCGTGGCGGGCTGCACGTAGGCGCGGCGGCTCTTTTTGACGGTGAATCGCAGCGCATGCGTGAGCTTCTTCGTGCCGCAGATTTCGTCGTAGCGGGCGAGCCCTGGCAAGATGGGCAAACCCGCCGCATCAGCGCTCGTCCAACCGGCGGGCCGGGGCTTGGGATTCCTTAGGTCAAAAATAGCGCCACTGCTGGCTTTCCATGACCTGCCTCCGTCCAACGGAAAAGCGTGGAAGAGTTCATAAAGCCTCCAGTGATCCTTATCCAGCACCAGCACATGCCGATCACCTTCGCTCTGGGCTCCGCCCTCGATCCATACATCCTGCGGGATCGGGTACGGTCCTGGATCACTCTCCTCAGGATAGGAGAAACTCACAGGCACTGTTGGCTGGCTTCCGCTGACAACGTGATACGGAATACCTCCCGGCTGCCCCCTCCATACGATTCCAAAGTCCTCATGCAGCCCTTTTTCAATACCAATAGACGCTATGATGGCATCACTAAGCGGATCAATATCGTCTTTTGAAACATTACGGTTCCATTCGTCATGCGTCGGCATCAGCATTACACCCCGGAGATCCGCATTCGGGCCGGTAGGGAGATGTGGATGTTGCGCAATCACACTCGCTGGGAAGATGGAGAGGAACAAGGTTAGTTTTTTCATCATGAAAAGAGGGCTGATTTCACTGCGGATGTTTTGAGCGGACGGTCGAACATGAAATTGATTGCTGGCAGGAAATTGGCATCGTCCTGATTCAATAGAACGATCGCTTTTGGCTTGGCGTCATGGAGATCGCTATTTCGGAAAAATGGGTGGTTTTCTTGAACCTTTGGCCGCGTGTCGAACGATGACGCAAGCTGCTGCTCTAAATAAAATAAATCTTGGCATAAAACATTTGTGTTAACGAAGAGGGTCAACCGCTATCGCTCAGCAAGTGGCTGATATGTCAGCGCAAAAAATCCTTTTTTATCATGGCTTCTTGTCGCGTCCGATGATTGTAATTTATGATTCGTCGGATGAATTGAATGACATCAGTCTCTCGTCGCATGCCGCAGTCTAGATTGGCATGGTGAAACAAACGAATGACGACGATACATGCGTGCGAAGCAGGCGCATGGGTTCAAGGCTTTTATAAATTTGATTCAAGTCTCTATCTCCGATGAATCGATCATCCATTTGAGTGGAGGAAACAGTTAGCCTTAGTCCCAATGATTTTCATCACACCCACTCATCTTCAAAAGTTGGCTAGAAACTATTAAACATGCTGATCCACTCTACCATTCCTTTCGAATACCCCAATTTTCTTCGTCATTCCTGCCATTCGATTGAACGATATTGAAGGTGGCCTTACGGGCGACAACTGGCGTAGGCGCGTGCGGCGGGAGTTGAAATAAGAAACTCAAAAAAGAAGGCACTCGGTCTGAGTGCGTGTGGCCATGAGAAGAATCGCATGTAGGGGACAGCTTTTGCATGGTGGCTAGGCGACGATCAGTAGGTCTGCGACGTTTCATTTTAGGGCAATGCCTTGAGTTGGAGTGATTTTCTCCCAATGCTTCACGATGGCATCATAAGCCTGCTCTGGTGTGAGACGGCCACGCAAAAGATCTCGCTGAATTTCCCGCGCTAAGATGATGTCGAGATCGTAGTAATATCGCCCTTTCTTGAAGCTATCAGTGTCGGTGAAGGCAATGTGCCCCAGTGAGGTTCCCTCAGCGTATTTGAGAGCAGCTATGAGCCCGAAAACAACCCAAGGACGCTTGGCGATAGCCAAGGGGCCTTCGTTCTCCTGAAGCACCGGGCGTGAGCTGCCGATAAAGATGCCCTGACGTCCACGGGCATCGGTGACAGCATGTGGCCAAACGCGCGTGTGTATAAAGTTGGAGAGTTGCATCATTGATTCCGCACGATGAGCAATGTTTTCTAATATGTGAAATTCATTGTGGTCTAGCACGCGTCCTGCCGTTGGTTTTGCTGGGCTGGAGGAGACTTTGATGTCTGCAAGCACTGGCATGGGAAGCGCAATGCACGCATTCGCCAAACAGAAAGAAATAAACATCTGGTTTGTTTTCATGGCGTATTAGAGGTGAATTTGACGAAAAATTCAGCCGCGATGAGTTGCTTTGACAACTCGAGGTGCGCCATTCAACTCGCGCATCTTCATGGCTCTCGTTGTGAGAGTTTTGCGAACCATGCTGTTGAGTTTGAGTAGCGCCTCCTCAAAAGTATAACCGGCAGCGCTTGCTAGAACATCCGGACCTGAAACACTTAGCATCACTGAAACCTGATAAGAGGAGGCTTTTTGGGATAGCTGTTCAATGCGGACCTGCACGCGGGAGATGGCTTTGATAGCAGCAAACTGCTCCAAGGTTTGATGAATGAGAACTTCCCATCTGTCACGCGGCTCACAGCCGAACCAATCCAGTTGAACGATCATGAGGATATATGTTGGAGAATTGCGTTTCCAACGAGAGCCGTGCTGTGTCCGATGGCATGGCCAGGGGATTTCAGGACACAAACACGACTCCCGCCAGATTAGTGCAGCATCAGGAGTTGTGGGGGATCCAGCTTCCTTTGCTGTGACGAGAATCCTCATGTTCACCATTTCTGGGGACGTGGAGATTGGCGCTCTCTTGAGTGCAGGATGAGAGTGCCGTGGCCGCTATGAGGAAAAGAAAACAGGTGATTTTCATCGTGATAATTTCACAGCTAGGATTGCATGATATCTATTGTATCCAATGGGCAGCCTCGCTTCGCGCATCTCAGCAAATAGCTGAGAAGACCTCAACAATGTCTTCATGCAGGAACTCGGTGATCAAGTTTCTCTCTTAACAGATGACTTGTTTGAGTCACAAGCTGAGTGGAATAGCATGAAGATCACCTGCCCACCCCTATTTCAGCATGAGTGGGGGCTCTTGATCTTCTTGCGTGGGGCTTTGATAGGCGAATGCACCACATGCCGCAGAGTTGCTTTCGATAAGGCTAAGCAGGCTCGACATCTACTCTTGTTGCTTTGTTATGAGGATGCTCAAGGCAAGAATGACCTTGAACTTATCTGCGCAGCATAGCTTTATAAGGATCCGTCAGCGGATGAGAAACTGCTAGGCTCAAGGCCAGCCGATGCCGGCTCCAAACCGCCAGTCGCACACCGAGCACATTTCAGCACGCATGTCCTGAGTGCGCTTGATGACGCGGCCACATCCGTCACAGCGGTTGGTGACTTCGCGCTTAGAAAGCTGCTCTTGCGAAGTCGGTGTGGCGCATGAGCAGAGCATCAAGGCTAGCCATGTGAGAATGAGATAAATTCGCATGTAGGAACGCTGAGACTCGGGATCAAAAAGTGCAAGCAACAAAAAATGTCTCACGCTTGCTCAGCCGTCCAGCGCGTGGCATGATGAATCAGTTCAGTAGCGTTTTTCAACCCAAGCTTTTGGCGGATGTGCGCGCGATGGGTGTCAACAGTCTTGATGCTAAGATGCAGTATGCGGGCAATCTCATGAGGCTCTTTGCCTTGTCCCAACAAACGGTAGACTTCGAATTCACGGTCAGTGAGCGAGCTAACGGAGCAGGGCCTCGTGCCCTTGCCGCCTGACATGGCATCGAGAATCTGTGCCGCAATGCGATCGCTGACGGAAATGCTTCCTGATAAGACCCTGCGAATGGCCTGAACAATTTTTTCGGGCCCCTCCTGTTTCATGATGTAACCACGACCACCGGCTCGGATGACGCGCTCGGCATAGAGCGTCTCATCGTGCATGGAGATGATGAGCACGGGCGTTTGTGGCGAGAGGGAACGGATATCTTTCAGTAATTCGAGACCACCTTTGCCTGGCAGGCTCATGTCGAGCAATACGAGGTCGGGATGCAGTTTTTCGAGGAGTTGAATAGCCTGTGAGGCATCATTGGCCTCACCGCAGACGGTGAGATCCATCTCCAAATTCACGAGACCGATCAAACCAGCTCGAAAAATGGGATGATCATCTACGATGAGAACGCTTTTTTCGGTTGGAGTCACTTGTGATGGCATTTTTTTTCGCATGATGACGAGGGGGGTGGAAATGGCAGGTAACAATGACGCCTTTGCGGCAGCCGCTGCGCACGCTGAGTGTGCAGCCGGCCATTTCGGCACGGTAGCGCATGATACGCATGCCCATGCCTTCGCTGGGCGAAGACTCGTGCAGGCCTGAGCCATCGTCGGTGATCATGAGCTTGTCTTGAGTGAGCTGGATGATCACTTTTTTGGCCGCACCATGCTTCACGGCATTGCTTACCGCCTCCTGAGCTATGCGGTAAAGATTCGTGCTGATGAACTCATCGTCGATTGGAGGAGCTCCTTTGCATTCAAAAAAGCACTGCACGCCAAAAAGTTCGGCAGATTGCACGGCGAGGGTTTCAAGCGCTTTCGTAAAGCCACCCTGTTCCGGTGCCACCGGGTGCAGGCCGCGGGCGAGACTCCGTGTGTGCGAGAGAGCCTTTTGCAGCCAACTGCCGATCTTGCGTGCATCGGCGTGGCGTGGTGAGTTATCCGCCGCCAGCTTTCGCTGGAGAACATCCACCATCATCCATGCGCCAGCGAGTTGCTGGCCGAGATCGTCGTGCAGATCTTGGCCGATACGACGTTGTTCGCGCTCACTGATGTTGAGAAGTTCCTCCTCGAGGCGCAGCCGCGCCGCAATCTGTTCGGTGAGGGCTGCGGTCCGTTCCTGAACTCGCTGCTCTAGGTCCGCGTTCAATTTGCGGATGGTCTGTTCTGCTTCTTTTCGCTCGGTGATATCCGTGATGTCGATGATGATTAGAGGGCCCTCGGGCGTCTCCACTTGGCTCAGGCTGATTTCCATCGGAAACGGTTCGGCGCGTCGCCGAAGGCCGTTCAGGTGGATACCTCGAAATTTCTCAGCACGGTTTGGCTGGCGCAAAAAGTCTCGTCGGTATGCGGTGAATCTGTATCGGTCGTCCGCTGGCAGCAGCGCCTCAAAGGCGGCGCCGATGATCCTCTTCCGTGGCAAACCAAAGAGCACTTCTGTTCTCGCATTGGCCATGCGCACCATGCCTTCGGCGTTCAGAATGACAAAACCGTCTGGTGCCGACTCCAGCAACTGGTGGAACATACGTCGGTCCACATTTCGCTGTGTGATATCACGTGAGATTTTAGAGAAGCCGCAGATACGTCCTGCAGAGTCATTCAAGGGTGAGATCGATACCGAGATGTCAATTATCCGACCGTCCTTGCGCACCCGATGTGTCTCGTAGTGGTCGATGCGTTTTCCTTGCCGGATGTAACGGCGAAAAACCGCTTCATCGTCTGCGGCTTCCAGCGGTCGCAGAAAACTCACATTGCGTCCCACAGCCTCTGCTGCGGTGTATTGGAAGATTCGCTCCGCGCCGGCATTCCATGTCTGTATGGCGCCATCGAGGTCGAGAGTGATGATCGCATCATCGGAGTTTTCCACCACTGCGGCGAGGCGTTTGCGCGAGGCATCCGCCGCTTCGCGTTCGGTGATGTCACGTGCGATGCCGCCAATCAGATAGGGCTTGCTGTTTTTGCGGCCCAAAATGATACCGCGATCCGCCATCCAGCGCACCTCGCCCTTTTTGCCGATGACGCGGTAATGCACCTCGTAGTCCGCTTTTTCTCCGCTGAACCACGCCCGCAGTGCCTGACGCACCGCGGGGCGGTCCTCGGGATGAATACCCTCTTCCCACAGGCTCGGTTTGCGCTGCAACTCCGCCACGCTGCGCCCCCAGATGCGCTCAAACGCGGGGCTCACATAGCTAAAGCGCATGGGATTCAGCTCCTTGAACCACAGCACATCGCCGATGTTTTCGACGAGCAGTCGAAAGCGGGCCTCATCTGGAAGGGGTGGTGTCATGCATGCATCGAAACGGGATCAGAACTGCCAGCGCAGGTTCAGCGCTCCGAAGGGGGCCGACTCCAGCGTTTCATTCGCCAGCACATTGTTGTTCCCGTCGCGCAACTCAAGCTCTCCGCCGATATTCATACCGGCACGCAGCGAGATGGAAAAGCGTTCCGTGGCTTGGTAGATCACCGATGCGGCAGTCTGCCAGCCATTAAGATCCACACGGTTCACCATCGGGTCCTCGACATCCCACGAGCCACCGCTTGGATAGGCGCTGAGGCTTAGCGTCACGCGACCCGTCGCCCGCCAGCCGAGCACGACAAAGGGCGGCGTCACCTGCACGATGAACGGGGCCGGCTTCCATATGAAACCCAGCGCTGGCACGATCATGCCTTCGTGTGCGCCGTACTGAGCGAAGAAACCGCCCGCGAGGCTGAACGTGTCCGTAAAGCGATAGCCGAGCAATCCAAGGCCCGAGACCTCAAAGTCATCCCATGACAACCCTTGGAAATCCGTGCCTAGCCCCGGTGTGAAGAAGCCAAGCCCCCACCATTTCGACTGCTCCGGCCGCCAAAAAAGACTCACCTGAGCCTCCAGCGTGTGCAGCGTCTCGCGTTGCAGGCCGAGGAATCCATTGAAGTCCAGCTCGCTCAAATTGTAGCTCAGCGAGGCGCTGATCCGCAACGCGTTCACCTTCTTCGTCCACAGCGGCAGAATCGTACGCACCTCCATGAAATCGAGCCCGCCCGGACGGTTCGCAAAGTCCTGCGTGTCGATGAACGTCGTGTCCACCATGTACCCCGGCCTTCCAAACCCAAACGCCGCCGGATCGATTAGATCCACGGAGCGCGTGGTGGTGGTTTCCATCGTGGTTTGTGCCGACAACGTCAGCGTGGAGATGCAAAAGAGCGCGAAAAGGATTGAGAGAGTTTTTTTCATGGACGGGGGGAAGGGATTCAAAGCGGGCAAATTACGCCTCAGCGGCTGTGCTGGACTTGGATTGCGATCTGCAAGACGCCGAAAGTCAGTCGCGGTGAGCATGAATCATGTGGCGTCCGATCAGCGCACGCCATCAGCGAACGGCTGAGGCACGAGAGGCGTCTTTAAGGATTGCAGGGCCTGCGCTCACAAAGATCACTCCCGCTAGCTAGTCGGTTATCTCGTCAGCTTGCTTGGGGCATCGGCAGCGATTGCGGCACGATAGTTTGCGAGGGCGCGGAAGTAATCGGCCTGCGCTTCGACTTCGAAAACCTGCGCGTCAAAGGTGGCTTGCTCGCGGATTTGGAGCGCGAGTAGGTCGGTGGCTCCTTGTTGAAGCCGCTCGTTCTCGGCTTTTTCGAGCTGGCGTGCCAACTCCACGTTTTGGCGCGTCATCTTGAGCGCGTCGTACGCAGCGATCAGGGCGCTGTAGGCATCGCGCACGTCGGCGGTGATGCGGTCACGGGCGAAACGCTTGTCGTTGTTCAGGCGTTCGATGGTGGCATCGGCAATGTCCATGCGGCCTTGGGCCTCGCGCCGTTGGAGGGGCAGCTTGAATTCTACTTTGGCTTCAACCTCGTTTTGATTGATGTCATTCGGTCGATTGTTCCCAAAAGTTTGTCCTGCCTCAACTCCGAGGTCGAGATTAGGCAGGAGGTTATTTTTGGCGAGCCTGCGGTCGATTTCGACCCTTTGGACAAGGAGTTCAATGCGGCGGATTTCGGGACGGAAGACGGCTGCCCTGGCGAGATCAGCTGTGAGTTGGCTCTCATCAAGGCGCGGGTGGGGTGGGAAGGTATTTGGCACGCGATTCCGCCCGGCGATAATGGGCTCGGCTTTCTCTTTGGTGCGGAAAAAGAGAGACAGTTCAATGGAGGCGGCTTGGAAGCGCCGCAATGCTTGCACGGTGGCGATTTCACGGCTGACGACGAGGCGCTGGTTGTCCACCTGCACGATGGGGGCGCTCGCACCTTTCTTCACCTGTTCAGCGATGGCAGTATCACGGTCTTTGGCGATGCGAAAAAGCTCCTCGGCGAGCGCAAGACGCTGTCCACTAGCGACCCAAGTGTAGTAGCCAATCGTTGCGGCACGGATGAAGTCAAGGTATTGGCGGAGGATGATCGGATCGGCGAGTTCTTGGTCGATCTGAGCCTGCCAAAGAGAGGCGCGGCGGCGGTCGATGGTGCCATCTCGCAACAAGGGGATGCGAAATCCGAGGATGCCTTCGCCATCCATTCCGGTGCGGTCCTTATTGTAATTCGGCAGGAAACCGCTGCTTAGGCGGTAGCCACTATACACGCTGCCGCCCCAAAACGGCAGCGGTTGCTCCAGCATCGCGTAACCCGTCCGACCATCGTAGTAGCCAGCCAGATTCATCGTGCCACCGGCATTCAGATTTAAATCAAAGGCTCCTTGTGCCTGCCGCACGCGGCCATTGGCGATGTCCTGCTCGATGAGAGCGGCAAGGTAGGGTGGATATTGCGACTGCACGGAAGCCAGAACCTCAGGCAAAAGAAGCGTTTGGGACTTTTCGGCGGCGCTCAGAATTGAAAACTGAGAATTGAAAAAGGAAAACAAGAATATGACTAACCCAGCCGCCAAGCGACTCAACAATGATGGCTGGGCAATGGGGGCAGGGTTTGTCATTTCTTTGTCGGATCGAGTTTACCGTCCTTGTCATTGACCACGGGGGGGAAGCCGTTGATTTGACGCCAAAGCTCAAACCACAGTGGCACTTGATTCAGCATGACCCATGCATTCGCGCGCGCACCTTGCCTGAGCCAGCGGTCTTTTTCGGGCCAACCGACCGTGACCGGGCCTTTTCCATCGCCACGATCCACGAAATCATTGGAAGGGCCAACCACAACACGAAATTTTCCAGTGCCGTCATCTGTGGCATCGACGAAGACGACCTCACCGCCAAAGGTGCCGATGGCGAGTTGTGGCCAGCCGATCATTTGCACGGCAGGCCAGCCTTCAAACGCGATGCGAACAGGGCTGCCGGGCGTGATGACGCCATTCTCCTGCTTGCGTGAGTGGATAAGTGGCATGTCATTGCCATCGACCATGATCTCGACAAAACGGCTGTCTGTTTCTGGAATAATGACGCAGATGAGCGACCCGGGTCGTAAGTAGGTGCCATCTGTGGCGGTAACATTCAGCACGATGCCATCGCGTGGTGACTCGACAACTTGGCGGAGGTTTTGATTGATCTGGATGTCGATCGCGGAGAGATCGCGCTCGGCGGTGGCCACCTCGCTTAGGGCGGTGCCTTTCGAAGCATGGGTAGAAGCGATGCTTGCGTCAAAGTCGTTGCTAGTGCGTTTCAACGCCGCTTCAGCGGACTTGAGTTCAGCGATGGTGGAGTCCCGTGAGAGCGTGGCAAGCTCGAGGTTGCGTTGGGATTCGAGCTTCTTCTCAAAAAGATCTTTTGTGCGGTTGTAATTCAGAAGTGACGTTTCTGCTGCGATCTTCGCACCGGCGACACGCTGCTGCGCGCCATCGATGGCCTGCGCCTTGGCGAGTTCCTGCTGGGTGATCTGTGCGGTGAGAGACTCGACGCGGCCATTGGCAAAATCCCGTCGGCTTTCGATAGCCTCGCGTTGGGCCTTGAGGTTGTTGAGGAGGTTCGGGTCGTTGTCTTGAATTTCGACGATGAGTTCACCCTTTTTTACGCGTTGCCCTTCGACAACATAAAGGTGCTTCACACGGCCTGCGACTTGGGCTTCGATGTTGATGCGTCGGTCGAGGGGATTGAAGGCGATCACGCGCCCTGCGCCGGATACAAACTGCCGCCACGGCAAAAACAAAATGCCGATGACGAAAGCCATGAAGCCAATGAGCAGCAATCGGCTGAAGATGCGCGTGAACTTAGCGCTGCCAGCAAGCGAAAGTGCTGGGAGGGGTGGTGCGGTGATGGAGCTGAGCGTCATGGCATGAAAAATGACGAATGAGGGATTCTGAATGTCAAAGAAAAGTCGAAGTCCGTAGCTCGAACAGCCAAGCGAAGATTATCAAGGTCTGGCGGGCGTTTCATCATTGGGATTTCGATGTCTGGATCACTGTGCCGTCATTCAAATGACAAGGTGCGAGCTCGATGACCTGATCGCATCGCTTGGTGACATCGTGATCCCGTGTAGCAAGGATGACGGTCCAAGGCATGGTGCGGTCGAGGATAGCGGTTTCCAAGAGTTTGAAGGACTCACCGTCGAGACTGTCGAACAACTCGTCAATGAGGAGCAGTCTCGGGCGCTGGACAATGGCGCGGGCGAGTAGCAAGCGGGTGCGCTGATTGCCGCTGAGCGGTGCCCCACCGACCTTGAGCCGCAAATTAAGCCCCTCGGGACGATGCAGCAGAATATCAAGCAGACCCACGCGTTCCAACGCCTCTCGGATTTCATCAAGGCCTACATCGACACGGCCCAAGCGCAGATTTTCAAGCACGCTGCCGTCGACGATCTCATTGCGGCGCAGCAGCATGACGCTTTCGCGCAAGGCCTCGAGATACCAAGTGCGGAGGTCGAGGCCATCGATGCTGACATGCCCTTCGGAGGGCTGGCGGAGACCGAAGAGAATGTCTAGCAGCGAGCTGGCACCGGAACCGTGCGGGCCGATAATAGCGGCGCGACTGCCCGGTGGGATAAGAAAGGATTTTTTCTCAAAAAGAGCACCATGATAGCCGAAGCTCACATCACAGCCTCGCACTTCAGCGCCCCCATCGCGTCTCACAGGCTGCTCGCCGTCTTCACGCTCGATTTCGAGATCGAAGATATGACCGAGTTTGTCCATGGCCGCCATGGCGTCATACCAAGCTTCGAGCTTTTTGCCCATCTTCGCCATAGCAGCAACGATGCTGCCCATGATCAACTCCGAAGCCACGAGCTGTCCAAGGGTGATCTGCTGGCTGATGACGAGCCATCCACCGACAACTAGTAGCGTGGCGCTAGCAAAGACACTCAGGATCAGCAGCCCGATGATCTGGCGCATGACGATGCGGAAATGGCCCGCTCGGCGGTTTAAATACTCGGTGGAGAGCTGGTTCGCCCTTTGGTAGGCCATGTCATAGCCGCCGGGTCCTTTGAATACAAAGGGAAAGGCAGCGATCTCTTCAAACCAGTTCACCACATCATACTTCATGCGTGACTCGGCAATCGAAGTGTCCACGGCGCCTCTTCCGAGCAGCCAAGTGATGAGAACGATGAGTCCGAGAAGCACGGCTACGAAGAGCAAAAGCACTGGATGGTAAAGGGCCAGCAGGAGCATGCCAATAAGGCTGCCGAAGATAAGATTGATGCCATCTAACAGCAGAAGTGACGTGCTTTTTTGCACCGTAACCACATCGAGAAAGCGATTCACCAGTTCAGGTGCGTGCACATTGTCGAGAGCCTCCGCCTTCACGCGGGGCAGGCGGTAGGCGAGGTCGGCAGCGGTGCGGACGAAGATGCGTCGCTGGATGATGTCGGAAATATAGTACTGAAACCCGCTGACCACCGCCTGCAGAGCTAGCGCTCCAAATAGCGCGATGGCTAGGATCACGATGGCCTGCACATAGGGCTGCGCTTGGCCTCCAAAAGCTAGATTGCTGACCACCGCGTCCACCGCCAGTGGCGCGGCGAGGTAGAGCAGCCCGGCGAATACGGAAAAAATGAGCAGTGTGACAATGTCACTGCGTTCAGCCTTCAACAGACGAAAAAAACGTCTTGTCGGGCTAACATGCTTGCCATGTCCATTGCCATGCTCCTCACCATGCGTGTGTGTCTTGCGGGCGACAGCGGCATGCACGCTCATGTCATGTGCCGGACGCTCCGGATGCACGATGCCGGCTTCGATCACATCGTTCAGGCTCTTGAGTCCAAGCCGCTGCACTAGATCGTCCCGGCTGATGGTGACGCGATGCGTGGGATGCTCCCCATCCGCTACCCGCAGGCGGAACCAGCCGGCAAAAGTGATGACGATCCACTTGGATTCTACGGTACTCCAAATCACCACCGGCATGTCATGATGGGCACGCCAGACCACCTCGGCAAGAGACAACCTGACAGGTGAAACGCGCATGTAAACTTCCGCAGCCGCAGCAACGAGCTTGGAGAGTGGATCTCCTTCGCGTTTCGTTGTATTTTGCACAGCGATCAGGGCGCGCTCGTGATCGTATTCGCTTCCGGTGATGGCGGCAAGCTGGGCGAGCAGTGCAGGGGTGGTGTAGCAGGGGGTGGGCGACATGCGTTTCAAAATACGTCAGTGCGGTGAGCAGACTGACGTAAGCTTACATACTTCCTGAACTAGTGGGCAGATGCAAATCAGGGATTCGCTGACTTCATGTAGATAAAAACCACCTAAGCTGGCCTCCAGTGTTTGGAAGTGAAGTTTTTGGGGAGGTTGAATAAACAAGCATGGCCTCGGG
Organism: Prosthecobacter sp.; assembly: GCA_017853885.1. Taxonomy (GTDB): domain Bacteria; phylum Verrucomicrobiota; class Verrucomicrobiia; order Verrucomicrobiales; family Verrucomicrobiaceae; genus Prosthecobacter. Next base: position 61,069 of record JAFMIR010000009.1, on the reverse strand, counting down.
GTGTGGACGCTGCGCTCTTTGCACGGTCAAAGTGTGCCGTGCATCGACATCCCGGCTTCATTCCCCCCTAGAATGAACGCAAAAGTGGAGGAGTGCTGAAATTACAAAAAAGTCGACGAACTCATCTATGGCCAGAATGCTCCTGAGCGTCCAAGCCGAGCGCTGTCTCGATTCCGTGTGCCGCATCTTCACGCCATTGGAGTACTTTGTAAGGAAAGATGCCACCGAGAATCAAAAAGATCGACACCGCTGCGAGCGGCCAGCGTTCGCGTGGAAGGGCGTCAGGGATGTCGATGACATCACGGGGTAGGACGCCAAGGAAAAGCAGGTTGAAGATACGCAGCAGATTGATGGCGTTGAAGGCGGTCGCGATTGGCAGGGCAATGCCGAGCCAAGGGTGATTTTCGAGCGCTCCGTGAAAGATCAAGTCTTCGGCGCAATAGCCGAGTGTGCCTGGCAGACCAATGAGGGCGAGACCACATACGAGGAAGAAAGTTGCGAGACGCGGCGCTTTCGCTGCGAAACCGAAATGACCGTCGGGGTCGTCGGTGCTGGAGACTCGCACTTCTAGGACGCGCACGATGGCGATGAGGCCGGTCGAGGCGGCGGCAACAACAAGCCAGTGTACAAGTGCGCCAGTGATTCCCTCAGCACTGGCGGTGGCGATGCCTGCAAGGATGAAGCTGGCCTGCGAGAGGCAAAGAAGACCAAGCATGCGGCGTGGTTTTTTTTCAGCGAAGCCGCGGATGCTTGTGATGAGAGCTGTTGCGAGTGCAATGATGCTGAGGATGTCGAGAGTGTGCTTTTCGGCGAGTGTGAGCGTGGTGGTCTCGCTTCGGGCGATCAGCAAGGCACCGAGGTGACCATTGAAAAGCAAGGCAACAGGCAGCAGCGGACCGTGCTCAAATTGGCTGATCATCCAGCCATGGAGCGGGAATAACCCTTTGCGCAGGGCGACGGCGAGAATCAGTAGCGTAAAGGCGAGATTGCTCGCATGGCTGATCTCGTCGATCTCAATATGATGCAGCACACTGATGGCGATGGTAAGTGCGATGCTGCTCGCAATCAGAAATCCCTGAGTGACTTTTTGACTGCGATCTTCGCCAAACATGCGCAGTACAAAGGGCAGGCTCGTGAGCCACCAGCCAACCGCGAGAACGGCAAGGTTCGCGGCGGCATAGGCGGTCTGCGTTGCCGAGGCTAGCAGTAGCATGCCGGCGAGCGCCTTGCCTGTGGCATCTCGGCGTGGCATGAGGATCAACACACCAAGTGTGAGCGCGGCAAAGAAGGCCATGGGTGTGGCGTCAAGAGCATCGGCTTCGAAAAATTTTAGCCAAGGGTCAAACAAACGCTCGTGACCCGCGGCGGAGACTTCGAAGGCAGCGCGTAAAAAACACGCGAAGGATGCGGAGGCACCAAAGATGGCCGGCAAACGCGGTTTGGCGGATTTGAGAGCGCAAAAGGCTCCCACAAGCAAAGAACTTACTCCTAGGCTGATCAAAGGAAGAGTCAGAAAAGTCATGGGAAAAGTCGAAAATCAGGATTTGTCGCCACGAGGCTCAAAGAGGCTCAGAAAGCGAGCGAAGGTGATCGCAGGTGTGACGATGAAACGGTCCACGATTGGATCGTAGAAACCGCGCCCCAGTGCGACGCGGTATAGCCACAATTGGATCTTCTTCGGCAACAGCGATTCATAGTGCTCTCCAGTGGGATCGATACGGCCACCCGCAGCGGCGTGGACGCGGTTGTAGTCGCGCAGCATAGATGGCGAGCGTAAGAATTGCAGTGTGCGCAACAAGGCATGGCTGACGAGATGCACGATCGCGAAAGTGGTCCAGCCGAAGCCAATTTCGACAAAGATGAGACCAAGTTGAGTTTGAGCGGCGTAAGCGAGTGATGTTTTTGCGTCCGCACAGGTTCGGTGAATGAGTGTACCAAGAAAGGCGGTGGTGCTGCCGATGAAGATGACAAGCCCTGTGGCGATGGCTGACGAGTGCAGCAGAGGCTCGATGCGTAGCAGTAGGTAGGCGCCCGCATGCACGCTGATGGCTCCGTAGAAAATCGCGCTGGAGGGTGTAGGGCCTTCCATGGCACGTGCGAGCCAGCCGCAGAAAGGTCCCTGTGCGGATTTGCCGCTAGCGGCGAAGACGAGCAACACAGCGACGATTGTTGCCGCAAAACCGCTGAGATTGTTGACATGCCCGGGCCAGTCGCCGCTGAACATGCCGTTCCAAGAAGCCGTTTTGAACCAGTGATGCGCGAGGAATACGCCCATGAGCATGAAAAGATCCGCGACGCGGTAAGTGGCGAATACCCGCAGCGCGTTGCGAACAGGATCCGGCCGGCATTGGAAGAAGCCGATGAGCAGCACGCTGGTGATGCCGACGATTTCCCAGCCACCGAGCAGCACATCAAGCGAATCGGCCATGAAGACGAGCAACGCGCCGAAGGTGAAAAGATGCAGCAGCAGGAAGAAGCGGAAGAAGCCGGGATCGCGATGCAGATAGCGCACGCTGAAGGCCCCGACGACGCCTGCGAGGATCACCGTGATGGTGACGATGGGCAGCGAAAGGCGGTCGAGCAAAATGGTGAGCGGAAACTCGTAGTGCGCGACCTTGAACCAGTGATCGCCAATGGCCGCATGCACGGAGTGCAGATCATCCTGCCACATCTTGTAGAAGATGATGCCCGCGAGGACGGTGAGAAAGGCATACACGAGCTTCGTGAGCCGAGACATCGCCCGCTCGGACACCGGTACGCCGAGCAGCCAGAGCAGGCTCAGAAGAAGAAAGGTGATCCCCGGTGTCGCAATCAGGGTAAGGGAGAGTTGCTGAAGAGACATTTCAGGCGGCTTTGGAGAGTTTCGGTTCGATGCGGGCGAGCGGGAGGTGCTCGGCTTTGCCGCGATACCAGTGCATGGAGTCCGGCGTGACGGGCAGGGGCTCTTCGTCACCGGTGAGAGGCTCGAAGACGTCGTTGCCGCGGTAGATTTCGATGTGGCCGTCGTCGGGGTCCATGGTGGCGATGCGGATCCAGCGGTTGCACACAAATTCGACGAGCTCCTTGTTTGCCTTGATGACGCTCATGAGGCGCTGCGGCGTGGTTTCGACGACGAAAAGAATGCGCACGGGCTCGTGGATCTCGACGGTCTGCACGGGCAGGCCGGTGCGGAGATCGCCTTGGAAGCCGTTCATGACGCCGACGAGGCCGGTGATGTTGTGTGGGAGCTTCGTGCCTGCGCCCCAGACTTCGTTGTCCACGGTGGAGAAGTAGTATTCGAGGCTAATGCCGCCGCATACGGGAATGACGGCACCGAGCACGCGGGCGAGCGCGTTGTTTTCAGGATCCTTGGTGGCATCGTAGCTGATGAGGAAGGCGCGGCGGTCCATGAAAAGGCCGCGCGTGTATTGTCGGCGGCCGACATAGGCAACGGCGTTCGTGCAATGTCCATACTCGGGGCGAGGCTCGGCGATGTGCTCGGCGCGGGCCTGCACATGACGCAGCGCACGTTCGCCACGCACGCCGGGGCCGGCGGTGCCGAAGCGGCGCACGCGTTCATCGGCATTCAGCACGCGGGCTTTGTCGAGAGACTGCTTCACGCGGTTGAGATCGCCGTGATGCGTCTCCGGCATGAGATCGACGTCGAAGAACTCGATGTCGTCACTGCACGTGTCGTGGTAGCCGCCGAGGAACCATGTGTCCTCGGGGATGATGACACCCTTTGCCCGCAACGCATGGCGCACACCGGTACGGTTGGCCATGATGGCGAAGATGCGGGCGTTGGGAGCACCGGTGCGGCCACCGCAGGCACCGCAGCAGTAGGCGGACTCATACGGATTGTTCAAACTGGTGCTGCCATGACCCAAGATGACAACAAGACGCGCGTGCGCTTTGTGCAGACCGGCGAAACCGAGCACGGTGTAGATGCGGTCGGCCATTTCCTGCTCGGTAAAGCCGTGCAGCAGGCCGGTGGTGGCGTGGCGTGACTCGGGATCGTCGCGCATGAAGATGACTTCCGTCTTGGGCGTGGGCAGGAAGGCGCGATTCAGCTTCTTGATGAGGTTTCCGTATTCACGCGGGCTCAGCACGCGGAAGATGAGCGGGAAGAGCGAGAGGAAGCCGAGGCACGCGGTGCTGATCCAGCCGCGCACGAGTGTGCGGGAGGAGATGAAGCCATTGCGCGTGATTTTGGCCCATGCGTTGCGCATTCTTCGGCGCTTTTCATGTAAATGTGCCTGATCGCCCATGGGCACCTCACGCACGGAGTGACCAGGTTTGACCACCACAGGGCAGAGCGAGACACCGCCCGCGTCATCGATTCCAGCATAATCAATCGCCACACCGAAGAAACCAGCGGCGCCGACGGTCTCGATGCATGGATCGACTTCTTCTAAGGCCCTTCGGATGGATTCCTCGCGCTCGTCGATGCAAAAGATGATCTGTGCAGCCAGCCGGTCGGTTTGCGGCATGGGACTGGGGAGTGCACGATGTTTTGCCAGTGGGATGAGAATACGGCGTTCATGGCGGCGCTCATACGCGAGATGCAGCAGGCGACGGCGCTCGATTGCGTTGCAAGCCATTAGCTCGTGCAAAAGCGTCATGAAGCGTTCCTCGGAAAGGCTAGCAAGGACTCTGCTCTGCAGGCCAAGCAACTGCACGGCATCGAAAAAGCGTGCCACGGGCGTGAGTGGGTCCACTCTGGCTGAATGAATCTTCACCGCCCGCCAAGTGGTGGTGTCTTCCATGATGTCTTGCAGCGCAGCGATGGTGTAGGTCAGGCGGAGCGCGAGGAATTCCATCAGTGAGCACTTCACGCGGTCATGAGGCGCGAGAGTAACATCATTCTCCAACATGCGGATCATGCCCGCCCAGCCTGGAAGTGCGATGAGCTCTGCGGTGATAAACTCCTCCCATTCACTCGGAAAAATGGAAAGACGTTCGAGAATATCGATGACAACGTCTTCGGCGCTCATATTGCGCTCCATCTGGCGTTTATACTCACTGCCGACGAGTCTGAGGTGCTTTCGGGCGATGGAAAGCGGTTGTGACATCACTTGACGCGATGCGGCGAGGAGTCCTTCCTCGCGCAGCGGCATCGGCCAGTAGGCGATGCCTTGGTCAAGATACGCACCAACGAGACGAATGAGCGGTGGATTGACGATGAGATCGAGATCGAGGCCTTTTTCCGCGATTACGGCATCGCGCGGACGCTTGGGCTTCGTGGGCGGAGGCGTGACATGTTTCGGCACGCGGGCGAGGCACACTTCCCAAAGTTCTTTTGGCGTGTCGCCGGTGAGTTGATGCGCTGCGGCAGGAGGCAGATCGGGACGAAAAGCCTCGAGCCAGTCGCCCTCTTCAATGGCCCATGCGACGTCGATGCCATTCACACGACGCACGCCCGGAATGAGCAAGGCGCGGCGAAGCTGCCTGCGCGTGAGCTTGTCTGGCAAAACCTCGACATCTGGTTCGCGCGCTAGTACATCATCGATATCCTCATCGAGGATACGTCTACGCGAACGTTCGCGCTGATAGGTTTCTTCGGCGAGAAACGGTTCGGCTTTAAAAAGTTCGGAAGCCTTGAGTACGGATGGCTCGAACTCCTGATGCTGGAAGGCATGCAGCGTATTATGGTGCACGAAGACACCTATCGGTCCCTGTGTGGGAAGATAATGGGCGGCATGATCGAGCACATGGCGCAGGTGCTCGCGGCAATCGGAGGGAGATGAATGAGAAGCGGACACAAGCTTGGAGTGAAAGTTCTGGAAAGTAACAAAGCTTGCCGGGTCCTTGCCATCCCTTTGACAGGGGGTATTGGCAACCGGTAGAGGGGATAGCATTGTGGCTTCCGCGCGATGGGGAAGACTTCAAGACTCCCCTTTCACTGCTGGCATTTTACCCTGTCGAGGGGATGTTATCGTCTCAGAAATTGTGCGTGAATAGCAGCGTCTCGAAACACACACTTCTAATTCATGTCAGCTTCCATTTCTGCCTCCAGTCGCCCATCTGGTCCGACTCCTGTCGGTTCCTTCGCCGGATTCAAAACCTATCTAACCAAGGACATCCTATCCGGATTCCTCGTGTTTCTTATCGCGCTGCCGCTATGCTTGGCGATTTCGAAGGCCAGTGGTTGCCCGCCCATTGCTGGCATTTTCACCGCTATCATGGGCGGGATACTAGCTCCATTCCTCAGTAATTCCGAACTCACCATCAAAGGTCCTGCGGCAGGTATGATTCCCATCGTGGCCGGTACGGTGGCTGCCTTCACACCTGCGCTGGCAGGTGGTATGACCGAGCAAGAGGCCATGATGATCGGCTACAAGTGCATGCTTGCCGTGGGCGTGGTGGCAGGAGTGATCCAGATCCTTTTTGGCGCGCTGCGTCTGGGTAAATATGCCGAGTTCTTTCCAGTGGCAGCTGTCCACGGCATGTTGGCAGCCATAGGTGTGATCATCATGTCCAAGCAGGTGCATGTAATGTTGCTCGGCAAGTCGATCAAAGCCCATCACCCTCATGGTGAGGCGTTCGAACTGCTTGGCCGCATTCCGGAAAGTGTCAGTAACATCAACCAGAGTGCTGCCATTATTGGGCTCGGCGTTTTGGCAATCCTTTTCATCCGCCCGTTGATCAAGTTGAAGATCGTTCAGGTCATTCCCGGCCCAGTCTGGGCCATGCTGTATGCCATTCCGATGAGTTTCTACCTGAAGCTCGACACGGCCTATCTGCTGAATCTCGATGCCGACATGACCAAGGGCTTCCATCAGCCCGATTTTGCGCGTGTCTTCACCAGCACCGGCTTCGGCTGGATCATCATGTTTGCCCTCATCGGCAGCTTGGAATCACTTCTCAGTGCCAAGGCGGTCGATCTGCTCGATCCGTGGCAGCGCCGTGCGAATCTGAGTCGGGACCTGCTCGCCACGGGGCTGGCGAACACAATGGTGGCCATGATTGGCGGGCTGCCCATGATCTCTGAGATTGTTCGTTCCAAGGCTAACATCCAAAACGGTGCACACACACGCTGGTCAAACTTTTGGCATGGCACTTTCTTGCTCGTCATGGTGGCCAGCATTCCGCTGTATCTGAACAAGATCCCACTTCCTGCGCTTGCCGGCCTTCTTGTTTACACCGGCTGGAATCTTGCCACCCAGGACATCAGACACATGTGGGAGATCGGAAAGGGGCAGCTCGTCGTGTTTCTGACCACGCTTGCCGTCACACTCGGCACGGACCTACTCATTGGCGTGGGCGCTGGCATTGTGATTAAGATCATCCTCCATGTTGTCGCTGCTAAAGTGGGCATCGGCAATCTCTTCCGTGCCACAAGCCACCTAGAGCAGCATGGCGAGGTCATTGTGCTCAAGGTGGAGAAAGCAGCCATTTTCAGTAATTGGCTGGGTCTTCGCGGCCGCCTGCTGACCCTTTCAGAGCACAAGAGGGTCACGGTTGACCTTTCGGAGACCAGCTTTGTGGATCACAGCGTCATCAAGAAACTCCAAGAGATGGCGCAGGACTGGAGGCTCGAGAATCGTGAGCTTCTTGTCACCGGACTCGATAAACATAAGCCTGTCTCCAACCATCCAGAGGCTGCACGTCTGAAGATGGCCTGAATCCGTATCTAGAAAAGATTTTTCCCGCTGGTGTTGAGGTAAATCTGGTGGCGGCGTGGCGGGCGCCGCCACCGCGCCTTACCCAACAAAAATCCAAGTTTTACTATGTCAATCATGCACACCTCTCTCAAAGCTCTAGTCACCTCATGCCTTTTTGTTTCGACTGTTTTTTCTGCTGACCATACCGAGTCGAACCAAAACCTCTGGCTCAACTATGTCGGCGATCATCCTTTTTCCCCCGGAAGTAAGTGGGGTCTCCATCTCGAATCGCAAGTGCGCCGGTCAGACATGGGCGAGCACTGGCAGCAGCTCTTGCTGCGTCCTGGCATCAATTACACCATCAGCCCTGCATTGACGCTAAGCGCCGGTTACGCGTGGGTGGATACTCATCCGTATGGAGACATACCGGTGGCCGCAGAATTCCCGGAGCATCGTTTTTGGGAACAGGTAGCCTACAATCATAAATGGCTCGGCCTTGATTGGACGCACCGCATCCGGTTAGAGCAGCGTCGCATCGGCGAGGTGAATCCAGCGACTCAGGACGTCACCAACTGGCGCTACGAGAACCGCATCCGCTACATGCTGCGCACGACCATACCACTCAGCGATGACAAAAAATGGTATCTCGCTCTTTGGGACGAGTTGTTCTTCAACTTTGGTTCCAATGTGTCGATCAACTACTTTGATCAAAACCGCGCTTTCATCGGGCTTGGACGCCAACTCACCTCAACAACCCGACTCGAAATCGGTTTCATGGAACAGACCGTGCAACGCCGTGGAGGTGTGGTGTGGGAAAACAACCACACAGCTGCTGTTTGGCTCATGTCGAAGTGGCCTTTTGGTATAAAGCTTTGATCTCAAAACTTCACCATCTTGAAAACCCACTTACGTTTTCCACTCTACTTTGCATGCGTTGCTTTTTCCTGCTGGACTCTGCTCCGTTTGGCCCTCTGGTGGCGCTTTGCACCGCCTGATACAGGTGCTTTGGAGACGCTCAAACTGCTGCTCGCAGGTTTGCACCTAGATTTCGCTTGGGCGTTGATTGGTAGTGCGATGCTTCTTGGCATTTGCGGTTTTTTCACCACCATGGTTGCCGTTGTGCCGGCTCTGGCGTTGCGTTGCTTTGGCATTCGTGCGTGGAAACCGATCTGGAAGGGACTCTTTCGAATTGCCATCACCATCGGCTGCACCGTTGGCGTGTTTCTGCTTATCAGTGAATGGTTTTTTTTCGATGAGTTCGACAGCCGATTCAACACCGTGGCTATTGATTACCTCATTTACCCGCATGAGGTTTTTACGAACCTGCGGGAGAGCTATCCACTGCCGCTGATCATCTCTATCTGTATTCTTGGAGGTATCGCCATTTCGTATTTAGGATTTTTAAAACAACCGCCTGCATGGGAAAACCAACCTCTCATCGCTAAGGTGAAGTTTATTGGCCTTTACGCCCTTGTCTGCCTATTGGCGCATCAGTCCATTTTTAGTGGTGAAACATCTTTCAGCCGGCAGCGCGTGGTCAACCAACTCGCGGACAATGGTTGGGCCAGTGCCGCATATGCCGCATGGACACGGAATCTCGACTACCGAGCTTTTTACCGCACCATGGACCGCCGTGATGCTTTCCTGCGTGCCCGTCGTGTTCTCGCGGAGCCCGGAAGCACCTTTCCCCATCCTGAGCCGCCGCCACTGCCATCTGATTCAGTGAGCAAAGAAGCCGAGAACGCATGGTTCAGAGCCGCGCGCGACTCGCTTGTGCGCGAGGTGATTGGAGATTGTTCCAAACCGAAACGCAACCTTTGCATCATCGCCGAGGAGAGCTTTGGGAGCGAGTTCTGGGGCTGCCTCGGCCGCAACGTCAATGGCAAAGCCCATACGCTCACGCCTCGCATGGATGAACTTGCCGCGAAGGAAGGCTTACTCTTCACGCACATCCTTGCAGATGGAAATCGCACCATTCGTGGCCTTGAAGCTATTTTTTCCAGTATTCCACCTCTTCCAGGAGACAGCATTCTCGCTCGGGATAAATCGCAAAACGTAGAAACGATTGCCCGTGTGCTGAAGCGGGATGGTTACAACACACTTTTCTGCTATGCCGGCCATGGCACGTTCGACTTCATCAAGAGCTATGCTTCGTCCAATGGATGGGATCGGCTCGTGGAGGAATCTGACTTTCCCAATCCCGCACACCGCACCGCCTGGGGTGTGAGTGATGAAGATTTGCTCCAACGTGGCATCGAAGAGATGCGCACGCTTCACAGCGTCGGCAAGCCCTTTCTTGTGAGCTTCCTGACCGTCTCAAATCATCGTCCATTCTCGTATCCTGCTGGTCGCATCGCGGAAGATCCCAATGCTCGCAATCGCGAGCATGCCGTGAAATACGCAGATTGGGCGCTGGGAGACTTTTTTGATCGCGCCCGCAAGGAGGCTTTCTGGAACGACACCATCTTCGTCGTCATTGCCGATCATGGTGCGCGCGTTTATGGGCGCCAAACCATCCCGCTGAAGAGTTACCAAATTCCTTGGCTCATTGTCGCCCCCGGTCTCATCACCACGCCCCGGCGTGATGACAGCAGTGGTTGCCAACTCGATGTCATCCCTACCTTGCTCGGTCTCATCGGCCGACCCTATCGCAGTCTTTTTTTTGGACATGATCTGCTCAAAAACGGTGGTGGTGAACGTGACCGCAGTTTGCTTAACCACAACCGCAGCATCGCTGTCTACCATCACCAGCGAGAAATCGTGCTCGGCTTGAATAAAACCGTCGAATACTGGTATGGAGACGCCGGCTCCGTCTTCATGAAACGTGTCGTAGACACTGATTCAGAATTTCGATCCATCTGTGACGACGGTATCGCTCTATTTCAGGTGGCCGACGATCTCTACACGCACCGGTGGTATCGATTGGAAGATTGAATCTTCTCAATCACGTCCCTTCTGAATCAATTGACGCAGAAGGTCGGTCTGAATTTGCTGGATCTCCAGCAGGCGCTGGCTGTGGTGTTGAAGAAGGTGGTCCATCTTTTCGTGCAGGTGGCGAATCTCGAGCTCGGCCTTGAGGTTGATCTTGTAGTCTTCCTCTGCATGTTGGCGGTCGCGGGCGGACTGACGGTTCTGGCTCATCATGATGACTGGAGCCTGAATGGCAGCGATGCATGAGAGCATGAGATTGAGGAAGATGAAGGGATACGGATCGGGTGGCTGGGCGATCCAAGCCATCGTGTTGAAAAACACCCACAAGATCAAAAATGAAGCAAATCCGATAATGAAGCTCCAACTGCCGCCCAATTCCGCCAGGCGATCCGAAAGCCTTTCACCACGCGTGCGACTGTCTTCATGCTCCGCAGGGCTTGATGAGATGATTTCATGCTGTCGCAGACTCTCGATTACATCCCGCTCCAGATGCGTGATCTCACCGATCTCTTCATTTAGAGCATCTTCGACATAAGCCGCTTTGATGCCTGGCAGCAAGTCGCTCGCGATGAAGTCCTTATCTTGGATCTGTGGATGCTTCTTGCGTATGAACTGGAGTAGCGAAGGGCGCAAAACAGCACATGGAACGGCTTGTTTTTCACGCACGATTCGGCCGCTGAGGGCACAGGTGATCTGAGGAGCGCTCATAACATGGGTTCTTGGCTGGAACGGGCTGGCACCGATAGTTCGACACATACACCATGCGGTTCGATGGACGAGACCGTCAGCTCGCCTCCACATTGTCTGGCGCGGGCACGCATACCGACCATTCCTAGACTCGAAGGTGATTCGCTGTTCTCCTGTGGCAGGCCCTTGCCATCGTCGCGGATGCTCAGGCGAATCATGTTTCCTTCCCTTAAGAGTTGAATCGTCACCGATTGAGCTTCCGCGTGCCTTGCGATGTTGGTGAGGGCCTCCTGAGCGATACGGAAAAGATGCGTCTCAGTCTCATCGGCGAAGCGGCCCGGACATCTGGCGTCCACCTTGACCTCCAGACGTGTGCGTTGTGCGAATTTCTCTGCGAGCCAACGCAGGCTGGCATCGAGCCCAAAATCATCAAGAATGACCGGGCGTAGCAATTGCGCCAGTTCGCGAACATTCGCGATGGATTCATCGACGAGATTCAAGCAGTCGTTTCGCAGCGAATCAAGGTCCTGCGTGTTGCCACGCATGAGATTAGCCCTTACCGCAGCAAGCGATTGGCCAAGTTCATCATGCAGCTCATGCGAAAATCGCCGCGCGGCATCCTCCTGCGTCTGCAGCATGTGCCAAGACACCCGATTCAATTCGTCGGATTGCCAGCGGATGCGCCCGATGCTGTGGCGGACGAAACGGATGGTCAGAATGGCTGATAGCGCGGCAAATACCAAGCAGGCCCCAAGCAGCATTTTGGATTCCTCGGCTAAGTCGTCGAGCTGGACCTCGATCTCTTGGTTGACCTCAGAAAGGTGACGGGTGCTTTGCAGGATAAGGTCGTGAATGAGCTTCACCACCTCATCATGACTGGAAAACAAGGACTCGAGAACATTTTTGGGCAGTGGACCGTCGTAGTTCAGTGCCTGTCTCGCTGTCTTGGAAAAGTCTTGAGTAGCCTGTGCCAGCCTGCTCCATTCACCGGATTGTGGCGTTTGCGCGGCTTCGATGGCTAAGCGGGATACATCGCGGTCCGCTTCCTTGAGGTCGTCCAGCACCTTGGCGCGGCTGGCGGCATCCTCCGATTTGACCAGCAGATGCAGAACATGTGCCAACGCATCTTCCTCCGCCTGAACCTCGTAGAGCAGTCGTGCGATGAGAAGCTGCTCTTTGACTAGGCCTGACGAGCTTTGTCGGATGGCGTGGCTGTCCCTCACGGCTACGAGTCCAGCCAACCCCAGTAGCACCACGACTAGGCCAAAACCCATGACCAGCGCCCACAGTACCGTGCGCTCGGTGATGCGTCGTGTGAACGGAAGAAGGTGTTGCAACATGAGAGAATCAATCAATCAGGCCGTTGCGGATAGCGAAACGAACCAGTTCACCGATGGAGTGCAGATTCAGTTTCTCCATGATGCGTCCGCGATGAGCTTCCACGGTGTATACGCTCAAATTCAGCGTTGTGGCGATCTCCTTGTTCGTTTTGCTTTCAGCGATCATTTGCAAGACCTCACGCTCGCGTGGCGAAAGCAAGTCAATGGGATTGGTGACATGCTTCCGGTAGTCATCCAGCACTGCATCGCTCACTTCGGGGCTAAGCCAACCCTTTCCCATCGCCACCGCCCGCACGGCAGCAAGAAAGTCAGCTTCATTGCAATCCTTCAGCAGATACCCTTTGGCACCTGCACGCAGCATCTCGCGAACATAGACAGAGTCTTTTTGCATGCTCAGTGCTAGGATGCGCGTCTTGGGCAGAACTTTTGTGATTTGTCGCGCTGCCTCGATGCCGTTGAGCTCAGGCATCGTCACATCCATCACGACCACATCTGGTGTGAGCTTTTCGGCCAGTTCGACGGCTTCACGACCGTTCGATGCCTCACCGATTACCTCCATATCCCACTGCGCAGCGAGCAGGGCGCGGAAGCCGTTGCGCACGACGCCATGATCGTCGGCAAGGAGAATGCGAGTTTGTTTGGAGGGCATGGGGGCTGGGAAACGTACTCCACAAGATTTAAAGCGCAAAAAAGCAGGGGAAATTTTCGTGTGATACCCCAACCTATATCCATGACTCAGGACAAGCTTAGCCTCCTCCTTCAGCAAGTAGCCTCCAACACACTGGCTGAGGTGCCCTCTGCCTTGGAGGATTCCATTATGGACCGTGTGCGCACTGATACCGGTCGTGCAAAGCGCTGGTGGATGCTCACCGGTCTTATTGTGATGCTGGCCTTGCTGGCTGGTGTCACGATTGCCGCCTTCATCGGCTGGTCAAAAGCGGCCCAAGACCCCATCCATGCCAAGCCGCCTGCCATGTCGATTTTCAAAGGAGGCCCCTTGTGATGCGCTCGCGAATGAGATGGCTTCTCGGGTCGGTTTTGATCTCCTGCTTGCTCGCCGGTCTGACCGCTTGGCGAGTTGCGGACTGGACACTGCATCGCCATGGCGAAAGTCATGCGAATGACCCAGCGGAGACCGATCTGCATGCGTGGATGCATGAGCATCTCGACATCACGCCGGAGCAGCATGAGAAGCTCGACCCCATCGAAAAGCAATTTGAGGAGCATCGCTTGGCGCTGAAGGCGCAGATCAGCGTCGCCGGGGTGGAGCTGGCACAGGTCATCAGTGCGGCGAACGTCGATGATGTGCGCATGAAAGCCGCACTAGACCGTCTGAATCAAGGTCAGGCGCAGCTGCAACGCATCACACTCGATCATTTCTTTGCCATGAAACGCCATCTGCGTCCTGCGCAGGCGCGCAAACTCGTCGAATGGACCCATGACAGCCTTACCCGCGAGCACTGATCTCCAGCTGCCCGTGGCGGAGCCAAGTTCGCCATCGGATCCCGAGCGGGAAAATATCCTCGCCGCGCAGGCGGGGCAGGCCGACGCGTTTGAGTGGCTCGTGCATCACCACGAGGTGCGCCTGCTTGGCTTCTGCCGCCGATGGCTCCGCTGTGAGGAGGACGCCCGCGAGGCCTGCCAGGATGCCTTTGTGCGTGCCTGGCAAGCTCTGCCGGAGTTCGAGAGCCGGGCGAGATTTTCCACATGGTTGTATCAAATCGCTCTGAATGCGTGCCGGGATCGTGCGAAGGCCAGAAACACTCGCCAGCGTGGCAGCACCGTCACGCTCGAAGAGATGCCTGAGGCCCCTGTCTGCCCCAAACTTTCACCCGATGCCGGTGCTGAATGGCAGGGCGAGCTCGATAAGCTTCAGCGTGGCCTTGCTCTGCTACCAGACAAGCTACGTGCCGCTCTCATTCTTGTGACCATGGAAGGTCTCAGCCAAAAAGAATGCGCCGAAGTGCTCGGATGCTCCATCCGCGGTGTCGAGGGTCGCATTCACCGAGCTCGCCAGATGCTATTGGACTGGTGGGATGAGGAAAGGTAGCACGAAAAGTTCACTGCTTGAGGACGCTCATCACCTCGTTTAAAGCGGTTTTCAGAATGTCTGCCTAATTCCCGCCGGCGGTGCAGCCTCATTTGCTCGTCAGCTATTGCTCCAATAGCCGCCTCGCTCTTTCCTTGCCACGGAGGCCACCACGTCCGCTGGTCATTTCAGACATTCTTTTTGAGAAACGGTCTAGTTCACGTAAACAAATTCATTCAAGCTCATCACCACCTGGCAGTAATCCGCCAGCGAGGCGCCGGATTTCAGGAAATCGAGCCCCGTGGCAAGTTCGTGGGATTTGGGTTCGCGATGGAAGCAAAGCCGATACGTCATCGCGATCTGCTTCGCGGCATCGCCAACGCTGGAAACTCGTTTCGCGAGTCCTTCGGCCCATTGGCGGGCCTGCGGGCTGTTCATCAAGATGAGCGCCTGAGGCGCCACGGTCGTCGTGGGGCGTGCACCTTGGCTCACGAGAGGTTCGGGTTGGTCGAAGGCCACCATGCTGCCGATGAGCTGGCTGCGCTTGATGTTGAAGTAGATGCTGCGGCGCTTGCTGTTTTCATCGCGCGTGCCGGGGCCATGCATCGTCGGGTCGAGCACACCGCTCACGGCCAGCATCGAGTCACGAATCGCTTCGCCTTCGAGGCGATACGGCACGAATCGCATGAAAAGGCCGTTCGCCGGATCAGCGGCCTCCTTTTTCGCATCGCGGGCACTGCTCTGCTGCCACGCACGACTGCTGAGGATGAGTTTGTGCATCGGTTTCAGTTTCCAGCCATTCTCGATGAGTTTTGCTGCCAGCCAGTCGAGCAACTCAGGCTGCGTGCATGGCGTGCCGGTTTTTCCAAAGTCATTCGGCGTGGGCGCCAATCCAGTGCCGAAATGATGGAGCCACATCCGGTTCACGATCACGCGAGCCAACAATGCACCTGCACCGCCTTCCACGTCCGTGATCCAGTTTGAGAGCGAGCGACGTTTGCCGGTCGATTTCGCGCCCGCAGGCGGCTGCCACTGCCAGCGTTTCGCATCCCCGGGCTTGCTCAGCACTTGAAGGAAGCCCTGTGTGGCCTCGCCGTCCTTCATAAGTGGGTTGCCGCGCTTCAGCACATACGTTTTGTCAAAGAAGGGCCCGCCCTGCGTGTGCATCACGATAGGATCATAGCCCTCGGCGCAGATCATCATGCGCGTCGCACCTTTGACCTCCGGCGTGTTCTTTTTGGCATTCATCGTCGTCACCGCGGAGGTCACTTTGCCATCGGGATGCACGTCCACGTTCATGCGCGTCGTCGTCGTGAAGGTGCTCAGCATCGCGTAGTAGTCGCGGGTGGGCAGCGGATCGAATTTGTGATCGTGGCAGCGGGCGCAGCTCAGCGTGAGGCCGAGCATCGCGCTCGCCGTCGTGCCCAGCATGTCGTCCATCGCATCGTAGCGCGAGCTTTCGACCTCGTTCGCCGTGATCTGCGAAGGAAACACCCCCGCGCCGAGAAATCCCGTCGCTGCGAGCGCCAGCGCGTTCTGCGGCTCGTATTCATCGCCCGCGAGCTGCCACTTCACGAACTGGTCATACGGCATGTCCGAGTTCAGCGCCTTGATCACAAAATCACGGTAATGAAACGCAAACGGCCGGTCATAGTCCTGCTCAAAGCCCGTGCTCTCCGCATACCGCGCCACATCCAGCCAATGCCGCGCCCAGCGCTCGCCATACGCCGGGCTGCTCAGCAGCCCGTCAATCAGGTCACTTAGGTCAGCCGTGTCAGAAACCTCCGAAGGCGGCAGCCCCGTGAGATCCAAATACAACCGCCTCACCAACACCGCCCTCTCCGCTGGCGGCGCAAAGCTCATCCCCTTCGCATTCTTCAAAAGCAGCTCATCAATGCTCTTCGCCTGCACCTTCTTCAGCGGCTGAAACGCCCACCACTGCCGATCCTCATCCGTGACCACACTGGCATCTTTTTTCGGCTTTTTGCCCGCGATCAATGGCGCGGAATAAGGCGCGCCATCATCAATCCAGGCCGCGATCTTCGAAATGACCGCTTCTGGCAGCTTCGGGCTGCTATCCGGCATCATCGGCTCCTTTTCATGACGAATCAGAGCCATCAAAAGACTGCCCTTCGCATCAAACGGCACCACAACCGAGCCATGCGAGCCACCACGCAGCAAATCCTCGCGCGTGGCCATGTCGAAGTCGCTCTTCACCTTTTCGCCGCCGTGGCACTTCAGGCAGTTTTGCTTCAAAATCGCCGCCACCTCGCTGTCGAAGAGCTTCAGGCCGCTCTCCATGCGCTTCGCATGATCGGGGGGAAGGTTTGTAGCCAGCGTGGTGCTGGCGGTGAGAATGAAAAAGAGGAATCGCATTGCTAGAACTAACGCTGGACGAACATGCCCTTTTCAGTCGTAGTTGTGTCCTATCATGGGATCTCGCCGCAAATACCTCAACTACACGACACCTTGGGGTGTTGACCTCGCGCGTGTCGCTACCGCAGGCTGGACGCCTTTCTTAATCCACGAAAGCGGCTATCAGCCAGCGCTCGAGGATTGGAATCATCAAGACGTCGATTCACCCTTCTGGCGCTTCTACTACAATCCCAAGCCTGGCTGCCATCTTGTCTTTCGAGGGCAGCACATTCCACTGGAACCGAAAAATGCCGTCCTGATTCCAGCAGACACCGTTTTTGACTGTGTCGGCCCCGTGCGAGCCTGCCACTACTGGCTGCATTTCACCACCAATCATCCAGGTGTGTCCTTTTCTGCTAAGCCCATGCTTTTTCCTGTCGATGACATGA
Organism: Prosthecobacter sp.; assembly: GCA_017853885.1. Lineage (GTDB taxonomy): Bacteria > Verrucomicrobiota > Verrucomicrobiia > Verrucomicrobiales > Verrucomicrobiaceae > Prosthecobacter. The sequence goes on along the minus strand of JAFMIR010000009.1, from coordinate 43,695 downwards.
TGCGCAGCTTGCTCTCGCAACTGATTGAAATACATCAAGGAAGCTCCGAGGGGCACCGCCTGCTTCACCTAGCCTCTGCATTGCTGCATATTGTCTTTGGGAAGCTCGACTCGCCTGCTCAAATACTGCCTGAGCGTCTTTCTGAGGTCCTAGCACTCATTGCCCGTTCGCCACACACAAAGCTCACAAATCACTTCCTCGCCGAACGTGCCGGCATGAGTGTGGAGCGCTTTATTCGCAGCTTCCGCGAGCACACCGGCCAGACACCCGCCGCTTACGTTCTCGGCACGCGAATCCGCCTCGCGGGCGAAGCTCTTGCCCTCACCGACAAAACCATCGATCAAATCGCTGTCGAAACCGGCTTCCCGAATCGCCACTACCTCAGCCGCATGTTCGCCCGTCAAGTCGGTTGCGGCCCGGCGGAGTATCGGGCGAGGCAGCGTGAGCGTAAAGGCAGGTAGCTCTGCTACTCACGCCGGATCGATTCGATCAATTTGCCTCGCACGGCCAAAACGGTTGCGAGGAGGCAGATGACGAGGCCGAGGAGGAGGATGCCGCCGATGAGCGTGGCGAGGAAGGGGAGCGGGAGATCGCCGCCGCCTTGTTTGAGGGCAGGTAAGACGGCAAGCGCCGCAGTGAAACTACCGAGTAGCACTCCAATGACGAGCAGCGTGGCATGCTCGCCGAGGATCATGGTGCGAAGTGCACCGGAGCGGAAGCCGAGGGCCTGCATGAGGCCGAGTTCGCCTTTGCGTTCGAGCACATGACGCGCTACCAGCACGCCGAGACCGGCGGTGCCTAGCAGCACGCCGAGGCCACCGAGGATGGTGAAGATGCCGATGTAAGTGTTCTGCACGGCGAGGAAGGCTTCGAGACGCTGCTTGGCCGGTTCGAGGGCCAGGCCGCGCTGCTCAAGTTGTCGCGTGAGATGGGCGCTTACCTGATCGGGCTTGTCGGAGCCGATGAGGAAGAAGCGGTAACCGGCGGCATCGGGGTATTTGGCGAGGTAGGAGGCTTCGTTGATGATGACCTTGCCTTGCAGCACCGAGCCAGCTAGGAGGCCGGTGAGCTTAACTTGGAAGGTGCTGCCGTCCGCGGCTATGTAGTCGATGGTGTCACCCACGCCTTTGCCAAGACCCCACATGGCGGTAGCTTGATCGGCGAGAGCTTCGAGAGGCTGTTGAGGCAGGGAACCAGAGGCGAAGGCAAAACGATCGGCGAGCTTGATGAAGTCCACGGCGACGAGTTGAGGCTTTTGAGCGCGATTGAGGTTCAAGCAACTCGCGTCATCGCCTTCTCGGACGCGGAAGGGTACAACGGTGGTTTGGGTAAGAAGTTCTTCATCTAGGGCAAAAGCCTCACGTCCGGATTTCGAGTTCAGATCTTCGTAAACGGGTAGAGAGGACTCGCCGATGAGCGCGAAGCCGCCGGCACCTGAATCGGTGGCATCCATGCGGAAAGCATTCACTGCGACGACGAGGAAGATGCCGCCCGCCATCATGCCGATGACGGCGAGACTGCGCGAAGTGCGGCGCGAGATGTTCCGCAGGCCGATCTGTGTGAGCGTTTGTGAGAGCGAGTTGCGATCGCTCTGCATCCAGCGACGCAGGTAGAGCAAACCGGTGACCATGAGCAGCATGCCGGAGCCGAAGAACATGCCGGAGACGGCCATCGGATTGCTGGAGGCCATCGCGGCAGGGATAAGGGTGAGGGCGATGAGGAGAGTGATATGGGCGGGAAGATTTGAGTGAGAGGTCAGACGTGAGAGGTCAGACGTGATGGAGCCGTCGATGAGATGGCGAGCGGGCGTGGCGAAGAGTTTGCGGCTGGCCCAGCCGAGCGTGAGCAGGACGACGAGGAGCGTGCCGATGCTGGCAGCGATTTGAGTGGTAAGGCTTGCTTCGAAGACGAGCGGCAGACCTTTGGCGGCGCCGTTCCAAGCACCGGAGAGGCCGTCGAGAGCGAGCTGGGTATAAAAACGACCGCCGAGGATGCCGAGAAACACGCCGACGATGGCGATGACTCCAGCTTCGAGCAGCAGGACGCGGCGGACGTTCTTCGGTGTCCAGCCGATGGCGAGCAGCAGGCCGATTTGTGAGGCGCGGCGTTCGAGCGTGAAGAGAAAGAGCAAGGCGGCGAAGATGAGCGCGGCGGCGATGAGGAAGAGGCTGAGGCCGATAAAGAGGCCGCCGAAATCCACGCTGCCTTTCGCAGCGGCATCGGCATCGGCTTTGAAATTACGCACGACGAGACCGATGTCGCTGAGCTGAAGTTTGGAGACGATTTCTTGCTTCAGCGCTGCTTCGTCCTGTCCTGAATCTGGGAAACGGATGGCGGTGTGTGCACCGAAGCGGTTCTTCCAGAGCTTTTGACCTGCAGCGAGACTGATGAAGCCTTTGGGTGTGCCTTTGTAGTCGTCCCAATATTTTTCGTCTTTGTCACGGATCGCTTTCATGTCCATCGGGATGCCGGGCTCCCAATCGCGGCAGTTGTCCACGTCGGACACACCGGGGAATTCGGGCGTCCAGGCCTTGGTGACCTCGGGATCGGTCATCGGTAGGATCTTGGATACTTTGAAGGTGGCCTCCTGCTGCTTCAGCTCACGTCCGAGACCGACAGTGAAGTATTTCAGCGTGAGGTCATCGCCGACTTGGAGGTTATGATCGTCGGCGAGCCATTGGGTGATTGTTACTTCTGACTTGTCACTTTTCACTTCTGACCTCTGCATCCGATCTGCCGCAGTGATCATCGAGTAAGGCGTTCCGCCCTTTGCCGAGGTGATGCCGTTCACGAGGTAGGTGAGTGCGCCGTAGGCTTGCGGTGTGGCGAGGAGTTTTTCGGCGAGGATGGGATCGAGAAAGACGCGGCTGGTGCTGATTTCCCATTCTTTCTGGCTACCGGAGACTCGCGTGAGTTTGAGGCCAAAGTCTTCTAAGACTCGTTTCTCAGCACTGAGTGCTAAGGGCAGAGCGCTGAGGGCTCCATTCACCCGTTCCTCCATCTCGATTTGCTTCTGCAAATCGCTCAACGACACGAAAGCGGTATCGGGCGTGATCTGCGAGGCGATAAGTTGGAAGGCACCGAAGTCCTCGGGTGGCAAAATGGTGGCGATGGTGCGGCGGAGAGTCACCTGCTCATTCGTGGAACCGGAGAGTGGCGCATCGCGGGAGATGGCGCTGGGGCGTTCGAGGCGGAGCAGAATGCTGTCGCCGGTTTTGGCGTTCAGTTTGCGGGCCAACGTGTCGTTGATGGCGATCTCGTTGGAGCCGAGGTCGATCTTTTTTTCGCTGGGGCTGAGGCTCCAGAAGCTGTTATTCACACCGAGAATCTGGGCGTTGTTGACGCGAACGTTACCATTCTCAGCACTCGCAGAGCCGGTAGTGAAGATGAAGGGTGCACTTTGCGATTCGCGGGCGAGTTTTTCGGTGAACCAACGGTCGCCACCGAGCACACCCGTTTGAATTTGGCCGAGACGGAAGGCCGCGACGCGGCGTAGACTAGCACGAACGCTGTCGCCGACGAAGAGGGAGCCGCTTAGGATGGCGGAGGCGAGGAAGGCGCCGAATAGCAGACCGAGATGACCGTTCCAGTAGTGCCTAGCGGAGGTGAGGATGAGGGAAAGGCGGCTCATGCGAGTCTTCCTTCGTGAATCTTGAGCACACGCGACATTCTCGCGGCCTGCGCGGGATGGTGAGTGACCATGACCAACGTGGTGCTCGTGGTCTTTTGGAGGTCAAGAAGCAGCGTGGTGAGAGCTTCGGCGTTTTTCTCGTCGAGAGCGCCAGTGGGTTCATCGGCGAGGATGAGGCGCGGTTGATTGATGAGGGCTCGCACGACAGCAACGCGTTGACGCTCGCCGCCGGAGAGCTGCGCGGGCTTCCAAGCCATGCGGTCCTTCAAACCCACTTGCGAGAGCAAGTGCTCCGCACGCTGGCGCGCATCGGAGGGCGGCTGCGCGAGGGCGAGCGTGGGCAGAAGAACGTTTTCGAGTACACTGCACTGCGGCATGAGGTGGTGAAGCTGGAAGATGAAGCCGATCTTCCGGCTGCGCACCGAGGCGAGTTGCTCCGTGGTGCATTTCGTTAGCGATTCGCCATCGAGCCTGATCTCGCCGCTGTCAGGTGTGTCGAGTGTGCCGAAGAGATTGAGCAGCGTGCTTTTGCCGCAGCCCGACGGTCCGACGATGGCGATGGATTCGCCGGCCTCGATGCTGATGTTGATGTCTTTCAGCACCGGCACACTCTGGCCGCTACCGGGATCAGTATAGGATTTGGAGACGTGAGAGAGCTGGAGGAGCATCGGGGATGAGGAAGGAAGAAAGAATGGAAAACTGAAATGGAGAAGGGAAGAAGCCTTCCGCCTCATTCAACGCTCGGCCAGCCCCGGATTTAAGCAGCTTCAGCGATGCGCCAGCGCTTGGCTTTGAATTCGTGCCGCGGGAGGCTATTTGCCTCAACGTGACGCACAGGAATGCGGAGATTGAAAGTATCGCGAAGACGGGCCTCAAGTTTCTTGATAAGGGACTTGGCTGTATTGTCGTCAGCTTCGATGAGAAGCTCAATCTCGTCCATATCATCGATTTTTTTCTGCTCGACAAGGTATTCGACGACTTCGGGGAACTCGCGCACGACGGCGTCAATGGCGCTGGGGTAGAGATTTACGCCGCGAAGCACGATCATGTCATCGAGGCGGCTAAGGATGCCGCCTTCCAGCGTGAGACGGCCACGGTGGAGCTTCTTTTTGACGTAATCGCCGGTGCGATAGCGCAGCAGCGGGCATGAGGTGCGGTCGAGCGTGGTGATAACGAGCTCGCCGTATTGGCCGTCATCAACTTCAAGGCCGGTGGCGGGATCGACGATTTCGGTGAAGTACGCATCCTCGATGACGATAAGATGACCTGGCAGTTCCGTTGATTCAAAAGTGACCGGCCCGACCTCGGTCATGCCATGATGGTCAAGAACTTGGGCGTCCCAGAGCTGCTCGATTCGCTGACGGACTGCGGGCACGCTGCCTCCGGTCTCTCCGGCAACGACAATCTTCTGAATACGCAAGCTCATGCGCTCGACGCCAGATGCATCCCCGATGAGCTCTCCAAGCCTAAGAGCATAGGTGGGTGTGCAGCAGAGCACGGTAGCCCCATAGCGTGCCATCATTTCGAGTCTTGCCTGACTGGAGAGGCCACCCGCTGGCAGCACCATGTAGTCTTTTGATGCAGCTTCGAAAGCCGTCCAGAAACCGAGGAAGGGACCAAAAGAAAAAGCGAAGCAAATCCTGTCCCTGCCTTTGACGAGACCTGCGGCTTCAAAGACTTTTCGCCAGCAGGCTAGCATGGCATCCCAACTCTCCGGCGTGTCGATCCATATCAAGGGCTTGCCCGTGGATGTGCCACTGGTTTGGCAGAAGCGGGTATATTGGGTGATGGCACGGGTAAGGTTGGTGCCAAAAGGCGGATTGGCTTCACGGTCTGCCTGAATCTCGGTCTTGGTGGTGAAAGGCACCATCTTAACGAAGTCCTCCAAGCGGTTCATGCCACTGAGGCGAACACCGGTTTCACGAAAGCGCTTGCCGTAGAAGGTGTCGAGCGTGCTGAGATTGAGAACGATGGAGCGGAGCTTGCGCCATTGGTTGGAGCGCAAGCGCACCCGATCGATCAGCGGCGCGTGGTTGTCAGACACAGGCTTAGGAATGGCGAGGATAAAGGAAGGGGCAAGGGCTGAATGACGGACGGTAAACGTCTAATGACCCTCATTGGCTCGATGATTCATCGGCTGAGGTCCTCTTGTCTGAGCACTTTGAAACCAGATTTGGTGAGCACTTCTTCACCGAAGTCGGCCGCGTCAAGGTGTAGCACGAGTACGGCGTTCTGGCCAGGACGGATGAGCAGAGGGTAGCTGAAGGCAATGTTGATTTCGGCACCTAGCAAAGTGGATAGGGCCTGCGGCAGGGATGTCTCGGTTTCTTGAAGCTCAATCACGGTCACTGGGATGATGCTATGAGCAATACCTTTTTCGATGAAGAGCAAATGAGCGTCATCCGGGGCGCTCACAATTAGCCGCACGATCGCAAGTTCGGTGTTGTCCTGAAGGGATAGTCCCAAAACAGCCACATGATGATCCGCGAGCAGTTTTACGAGGGACATGAGTGCCCCAACACGATTTTGCAGGAAAACGGTAAGCTGACGGACTGGGCAGCCTTTGGCAGCGTTTGACTTGGAACTGGCTTTTCGCTGGGCGTTGGTGGGCATGGCCAAAAGAGAATAGCATGTATTTCACAAAATACTCCAAGGACCTGTGCAAAGCGATGATATGGGTCGGCCTGCTTGGCTCATTTTGCAATGGGTTCGGCTACACCGACCGCGTATCACGGGGAAAATATCGAGGCAAACAGAACGCAGTTGCGCGGAAGTTGCTTCAGTTGGCTTTTTTATTGCCGAAGGGGTTACCCCGCAAGGATTCGAACCTTGAACGAGAGAATCAAAATCTCCTGTGTTACCATTACACCACGGGGTAGCGGATATGCAGACAAGATAGTAGTGCGATGAAGCAACTGCGCAAGGAGTGAGTGTGAAATGCTTCGTGCTGCCGGACTTTCACTGGGCCCCACAATGTGATGTAGGCCTTCAAGGCAGGTGGATAGATTGAATTTCATCAAGATCCTACTTTGAAAGACTGAATGCGTGGTCTTAGCTGAATCCATGATCCGGATGGATAACAGCCGTCATTGAAGAGGTCTGACGCTCGGTTCTGTTTCTCTCTTTAATTGGGAATGGGTGAATGGAAATTGGAACGAAGTGGCTTGAGAAGCCAAAAACACCTTGCGCCGGGAGGTTGCCGTGCTCCTATCCGCGCTCCGAAAATTCGGAAATGGCTCGGTAGCTCAGTCGGTAGAGCAGGGGATTGAAAATCCCCGTGTCGGCGGTTCGATTCCGTCCCGAGCCACCTTTTTTGCCTGTAGGCAACGATGGTTTGTGCGGCGTTTCATCGGCAGTAGCCATCACTTGCCAGTTATGGGCTCTCAGGCCGGTGTGCCCCACGTTCTTAGGGCTTTTGGGGGGATGTGGTTTGGCGACGTTTTTTCGAGCCGGATAGTTGGTCGCTGAGCCGGAACAGCCTGTCGATTGAGATGGAACCCGAGCCAAAAAGCAAAAGCGTGAAGCTGATCAATGCGTACAGCCATGCTGCCTCAAGATGAGGCGATGCGGAGCGGGCTAAGATCCCAATGGCTGTGATGATCACGGGTAAAAATAGGATGGCAAAGAAGCGTGTGAGGAATCCTAGTGTCCAACTGACTCCCACGGAGGCAATTACCATAGCCACAGCCGGAGCGGCGAGATGTGGATAAGGGATTTCGGCTTCGGCAAAACTCTTTGCCCAGTTCCACGGCGTCTCATCCCACAAGAAATGATAAGCGCCTAACACCGCAGCGACACCATGCCGGATAAGGAGGGTCAGGCCGGTGCCGATGCGCAGGAATGCGATGGTCTTGAAGAACGCACCGACTGGATTGGGGGGCTTAGCAGGATTCTCGCCGTAATACTCGATCATGGGTGAGAGGGTCAGATGTCCGGAGAAAGGGTGATTACATCCCCGGCGCGTAGCTTCCAGTTGTCATTGGCAGAGTCGAGAGTGGTAAAGAAGCGGCGTTGACCGCTACGGTTGATGTATACGCCACGTGTGTTGGACATTCGTCTGCGACCACCGGCGACTTCAACGGCTCGCTTGACATTGATATCCTGAAAAGCCGGCATGTATTCGGCGGACTGCACATCCCCATTGATGCCAATGAGGGGGGTGTTTTCGACGGAGAAGACATGGACCGTGACTGGACGTGAGGTCTGTGCTGTCACACGAAAGCAGGCGCCGATGGCATCAACAGCCTCAGGTAGGTGTTTGCCACCGACTTTGGCGTAACCGGTTTGCCCGAGAGATATATGACCCGCATCATCCACCATGACGAGGCCGCGAAAAACGCGGGAAGGATCACGCGTGCCTTCATAAACTTCGAGACGCAGGGTGTGCCCGCTTTGCAAAGGGTTGTGGGAGTTGAAGGGAACCTCGGGGTCGTTTTCGCCAGCTTGGTCATTTTCTGGCATGCCGGGGATGAGGTTGGCGACATCACGCATGCTTGGCATTTTCAAGTCAGGCAGCGGAATGTGTGAGGCGGCGCTTTGCACCGTAGTAGCGACGTTTTTAACCGTCTGGCAGGAGGAAAGCACTGACGCGAGCGTGGCGGCGATGATGAAGCGATGTAGGCGCATGACTGGGCGGGATGAAAGAGGAGATCCTAGTCTGCCATGATGGATGCACCCCCCGTGATGGCAAGGACACATTGACTTGGGTGTGGCAAACGATGCTTGATCAGGGCGTTGAGGTGTTCAGTATCCGATATTCATGCCCCTCCGCTGTGCCTGCTCTATGCTTCTTGTGCTGATCAGCGCCATGCTTTGCCAGTGCTCTTCCGGCTCTAGTAGGTGGGAATATGATTTTGTGCCTGGCAAGACGGCCGTCATCATTCGTGGAAAGGCCGTGCCACCTGCCAACGCACCTCCGGCGGTTCTGCGGGCCATTTCCGCCGGCAACCGAATTTGCATGAAACCGTACCGCCGTGGCGGTGGGCATGCGTGCTTTGAAGACAGTGCCTACGATTGCTCCGGGACGGTCTCTTACATTTTGCACGCGGCTGGCAAGCTCGATGCGCCCTCGACTTCGAGCGGTCTCCGCAGCTTTGGCCGCAGAGGCCATGGAAGGTGGATCACGGTTTATGCACGCAAAGGGCATGTCTTCTGTGAGATTGCCGGCCTGCGCTTTGACACGGGCTATAATGATCATGACAGCGAGGGCCCTCGCTGGACAGATCGGCCGCGTCCAATCAAAGGTTATTCGGTGCGGCATCCTGCGGGCCTTTGAAGCATGAAAAAGGGCGCGAATGAATTCGCGCCCTTTCGAGTTCGTTAATCGCAGGAAATCGAGGGGTTACTTTTTGCCTCCTGAGGCTTCTTGGCGAAGTTGCTCAAGGCGGGAGAGTGCCTTTGGAGCAGCGGGTTTGGGTTCCTCTTTGGGCTTAGCGGCTGCCACAACAGGGGCGGCAGCGGGAGCCGGCGCAGCCTTGCGGGGAGCATCAATGCGCAGGATGGATCCAAGCGCGATGCGATGAGCAGTTGTGCCACCAGCTACCGGGACATCGACACGGACGAAAAGATTCCCCTGTTTACCGACCGGAGACTTGTCCGTGGTCTTCACCTTGAATGAGACTTCCTTGCTGTCTTTGGTGATCTCCGCAGGTTCGATCTGGATGGTGTCAGGCACGCCCAGAACAGCGGCTTTAGCCTTGCCCTCAAAGGGCTTGAGGTGTTCCAGCTTGGCAGTCATAATCGTTTCCTTGCCCTGCTCCACAGCTACGAGTGGGATGGCCGGCGCAGTGAGGAAAGCGGTGGTGGTGGTCACCTCGGTGAAGGGGCTGGCATTGTATATGCGGCCGTTGCCAGCATCCACCTCGCCCATGACCGTGTAGTTCCACTTGCCGTCAGTAACTGCGCCATTGGCATCAAGGTTGAAATAGCACTCGTTCTGGCCTTCGGCGATGGTTTGCTCTCCGAGGCAGCTCACGCCGGGTGATTTCCAGATCATGAATACGCGGATGGCATTCTTGAAGCCTTCTTTGCGCTTCGCGGTGACCTTCAAATCGAGCACACCATTTGCGACGAGTGCCACAGGGGGCTTTTCAATGCTCAGGGAGTAGGGTGCCTCATCAATCACGGCGACGGGCAGCTTGTCTTCAACCTCGGTGTAATAAACGACGTTGCCATTGCGAACGATGTCGAATTCTTGGCGCAACTTGCCAGTGATCTTTGTGTTCGGATCGACGGCGTTGAGCTTCAAGGGAACCGTTTGGTGACCGAGCGGTGCATCAGGGGCAGCTTCGAAGAGTAGCGGCACATTGCCGAGATCCTTGGGTGCCATCTCGGTAAGGAGCTTCACACCCTGTGGCAAGCCCGTAGCGTCAAATTTGAAGTCGCCGCCTACGTTAACACGTGAAATATTCACCAGCGTTGCATAGCGACCACCTTTCGGCACGGCGATGAATTGGCGGTAGTGCGTGTCATTCACTGTAAATTGTGGAGAGGCGAAATAGAGCTCCGGCACGGCGGCGACGAGTTCGAGGCGGTAAACGTAATTTGGACCGCCACGCTCGAGATGATCCGCTACACGGACGAAGTAATTGCCATCCGCAGGGATGCTCACCTTAAACTTGCTGTCGAGGCGGCGACGGCCGCCACCATCATCGTTGCCGCTAAGGCTACCGCCTTTTTCATTGTAAACGTTCACCACGCTGTCGAGAGGAGAACCGAGGCTCTGCGCAAACGTCTGCACTTCCAGAGTCATACCCTTCTTGAGCACAACTTTGAAATAATCTACATCCCCTGGCTTCTCGATGATGCCATTGAGTGCGATCGGCTCGCCTGCGGCTGGTGAAGCCTTGGCCTGTTCGTCGTTGGGCTCCATCTCAAGGGCATTGTCGAAGGTGACGAGACGGAATGGGTTGCCAGACGGCGCCGGCTCCTGTGATTTCGAGTAGATCATGTAGCCGGGGTCGATCTCGGAGGGAAGCTGGGATTCTTCTTCGAATGCCCCGTCCTTCTCGATAAAGCGCACCTTGGTCTTCGAGCCGATTTTGCCACCGGCGGGATACACCACGTCTGGACGGCGGTAGCTGCCCACATGCAGGCGGTAGAAGGAATTGCCACTGCCGCGATAGGATGATTCGCGGATCATCACAGTGTAATCGCCATCTTCCTCCGCCACATAGGAACAGTAGCCGTCTTGGCGATGTAAAATGGTGTCATCACTGATGACTTTCTCGAAGCGTTCTTTGTCAATGATGGCGAGAAAGGGGTCGAAGACCGTGTAACCGAGGCGGAGGCCGTCCACCTCCACGGACAGGCGCTGACCCTTCTTCAGCGGCACTTTGTAGTAGTCCACATCCTCGTTCGTGACGACGCCCTCGACGGTCTGATTCATCTGAATGACCTGCGGTGTCTCAAATTCGCTGTTAGGCTCTTTTTCCTCCACATTCGGGAAGATGCCCACGAAGAACTGGCGAGGGTGGGAGATGCCAGTCTTTGTGCGAATGCGCATAAGATGGTTTCCGGGCGGCACATCGGGAGCGATGGCAATGGTGAGGTCTACCTTGTTCTTCTCGGCCTTCTCCACACTCTTCTGAGTAAAGCCGGGAGAGAAGAAAATGAGACTCTCGAAGTCTTCGAGGCGGCTGCCATTAAGAGTCAGCTTCACCTCGGTCCCACGCTGGCCGCCATTCGGCTTGGTGGCGGAGAATTCGGGATAGGAGGCAAAGAGGCTCAACGAGGTGGCAAAGACCGTCGTGCCGAGAAGGATGGTGCGGATGGAAGACATGGGAATTCGCATGGGATCAGCGGACATACGGTCTTCCGCCAAGGAAAATTGCTTTCAGGGACAAAGATTACGACAGGGCGGCTGCCGTGGGAAACAGCTTTAAAGCCATCAGGCCATATTTTTCTTCAGGTGGGCGTATTTCTCGCTCCATTCGTCCGGCAATCGCACGGGACGGCCTTGTGGCATCTGAACAAGCGCCAGCGATTGCCGGCAGGTGATCAAAAGCGTGTCATCGGCCGGCCGGTGAACCTCAAAAGCGCACCAGAAACGGGCGCGTTCGACGCTTTCCAGCCGTCCGTGGATCACGATCTCGTCCCCGAGCTTCGCCGGGCGGCGGTAATCAATCTCCGTGCGCACGACGACGGGAAAAAGCTGCGTCTCGGACATCTCTCGCAGCCTCATGCCCAGCGAGGCCGCCAACCGCGTGCGGGCAGTCTCGATCATCCGCAGGTAGGCGATGTTATGAACTACCCCGCCGCAGTCGGTATCGAAAAACATGATCTCTTCGCGGGTCTCGATGGTAGGGGTGTGCATGGGCCGTGTAGTTTGGGAGGTCTCGGCCCTCTCGCAATCAAGTTCTCCCAACTTGGGAAGAGCTATTCAAAAAGCCACTTGTCCAATTTGGATTACACATGTAATCCAACATGAAGGATTTAACTCGTGCACATGCCTTACGCCTCCTCAATTTTCTCTACAGTCTTACTGCTCGGCATTTCAGCATTTGCTGCCGAGAAACACGACAACCCCACGCCTTGGTCGTACCAGCGCCTTCAGCGTCCGGCCATTCCGACCACCAAAGACCTCGCGTGGCCAAAGGATGACCTCGACCGCTTCATCCTCGTCCGTCTTGAAAAGGAAAACCTTCGGCCCATCGGCGATGCCTCGCGGGCGACGCTGATTCGACGTGCCTCCTTCGATTTGCGCGGCCTGCCGCCGTCTCAAAACGAGATCGAGGCCTTCCTGCGGGATCCTTCGTCCGATGACATCGCCTTTGCGAAAGTCGTGGATGCATTCCTTCAATCCGAACGCTTCGGCGAGCGCTGGGCGCGGCATTGGCTCGATGTTGTGCGCTATGCGGATAGTGTCGGTCGCGTCTGGAATGCACCGTTTCTGTATGCGGCGCGGTATCGCGACTGGGTGATCGATTCCTTCAACGAAGACAAGCCCTACAACCGCTTCGTCGCCGAGCAGATCGCGGGCGATTTGCTCCCTGCTACCACCGTGCTGCAGCGCCGCGATCAAATCGTCGGCACCGGCATGCTCGCGCTCGGCAGCATGAACGTTCAGGAGGGCGACTACGAACAATACATCCTTGATCAGGTCGATGACCAGATCGACGTCGTCGGGCGTGCTTTCCTCGGCCTCACGCTCGCTTGCGCCCGTTGTCACGATCACAAAACCGAGCCCGTCACCATGCACGATTACTACGCGCTCGCCGGCATCTTTTACAGCAGCCGCACGCTCAGCGGCACGCCGAACCGCAACGACGGCATCGCCGGTGGTTACGTCAGCCCCGAGGCGCTCGTCGATCTGCCCACCGAGCTCGATGAAGTCGTCGGTCCGCCGCAAAAACTGCCCGCCGGTATTCACTCGATGGATGACATCCGTGAGCTCGGCAATCCGAAGCAAACCATCCGCTACGACCACGATCCGCACTTCTGCATGGGCGTCATCGACGGCGAAATCAAACACTGCGAGATCGCCATCGGCGGCGACCCGCATGATCGCGACACCGCGCCGAATCGCGGCGAATTGAAGCTCCCCGCCTTGCCACCGATGCCGAAAGTGCCCGCGCAAAGCTCCGGCCGCCTCGAATTTGCCCAATGGCTCTCGCAGCCCACGCATCCGCTCACCTCACGCGTGATGGTGAACCGCCTCTGGCAGCATCTTTTCGGCGAAGGCCTCGTGCGCACGCCCGATGACTTCGGCATCACCGGCGCCGATCCCACGCATCCCGAGCTTCTCGACCATCTCGCCATCCGTTTCGTCACGAACGGCTGGAGCGTGAAGAAAATGATCCGCGAGATGATGCTCAGCCGCACCTACCGACTTGCCTCGACCGGTAATCCCGAGCATCCCGATGCGGGCAACAAACTCCGCTGGCGGCAAAACCCGAAGCGCCTCGAACTCGAACCGCTGCGCGACACGCTCCTGCAACTCGCCGGACAGCTCACCTTCGACCGCCCCGAAGGCATCCAAGTCGTCGGCACCGGCGGCAAAGGCCGTCACGGCGTCACGCGCGGCCTGCTGAGCGTCGAAGACTCGTATCGCACCATCTTCCTCCCCGTCGTCCGCGACAACATCCCCGAACTCTTCAGCACCTTCGACTTCCCTGGCCCCACCCAAATCAAAGGCCAGCGCGACGTCACCACTGTCGCCCCGCAGGCCCTGTTCTTCATGAACAACCCCTTCGTCGAACAACTCTCGGCTCAAATCGCCGATAAAGCCGGGAAAGACACGAAAGCCATCTATAAGCTCATCCTCGGTCGCGATCCCACCTCCGAAGAAACCGCCGACGCACGCGATTTGGACGACCAAACGCTCGTGCAGGCTCTTTTGGGCACGGCGGAGTTTCGATATGTTTTCTAAAGACCCATTTTCCAATACAGAGTTCACAGAGAGAAATGGAGATCAGAATTCAGAACCTCTGTGCTGCTTTGTGAACTCTGTGATGAATCCGAATACAACATTATGATCACGCGCCGCTCCATCCTCCAATCCACCAGCGCAGGCTTCGGCTGGTTGGCGTTCAATGCGCTGCATCAGCAATGGGCTTCGGCTGCGGCACCGCCAAAGACAATCAATCCGCTCGCACCGAAGGCCCCGCACTTCGCGGCAAAGGCGAAACGCGTGATCTTCATGTTCATGCAAGGCGGACCGAGCCATCTGGACACGTTTGATTACAAACCAGAGCTCGTGAAGGCCAACGAGCAGAAGTTGGCAAAATACATGGGCACTGCGTTCGACTTCAAACCGCGCGGCAAGAGCGGTCTCATGATTTCGGACGCGTTTCCGGAGCTTTCGAAGCACGCCGATGACCTCTGCATCCTCAACGGCATGCAGACACGCACCAACGCGCATCAAATGGCCACCGTGGCGCTGCACATCGGCAGCGAGACTTTTGTGCGGCCCTCGATGGGCGCATGGATCGTTTACGGCCTCGGCACCGAGGCGGAGGATCTGCCGGGCTTTGTCACCATCAATCCCGTGGCCGATACCGGCGGCGCGATGAATTACGGCTCGGCGTTTTTGCCCGCGAGCTTCCAAGGCACGCGACTCAGCACTACCGGCGGCGGCGTTCCCGATCTCTCGAACGGTCGGCTCAGCGACGCGCAGCAGCGGAAGCAGATCGAATTCATCCAAAAAGCCAATCGCAGGCTCCTCGCGGGAGACCCGGGTAATCCCGAGCTCGAAGGCATCATCCAGAGCTACGAGCTCGCCTATCAAATGCAGACCAGCGTGCCCGACGTGCTCGATCTGGACAAAGAACCTGCGCACATCCGCGAACTTTATGGCCTCGACAACGGTGACACCGAGCGCTTTGGCACACAGTGCCTCATGGCGCGACGGCTCGCGGAAAAAGGCGTGCGCTTCATCCAGCTCACCAGTACCGGCTGGGACCATCATCAGCAGCTCCGCGAAGGCATCACCCGCCAGGCCGGCAGTATCGACAAGCCCATCGCCGGCCTCATCGCCGACCTGAAGCAGCGCGACATGCTGAAGGACACGCTCATCCTCTGGGGCGGCGAGTTCGGCCGCGGATCGAGCTACGACAACGAACCCTACAACGGCCGCGGACACAACGGCCGCGGTTACACCATGTGGATGGCCGGCGGCGGCGTGAAAGGCGGCTTCGCCTACGGCAGCACCAACGCGATGGGCGACACCGCCGAAACCGGTATCATCACCACCCACGATCTGCACGCCACGGTCCTGCATCTCATGGGCATCAATCACGAACGCCTCACCTACCGCTACTCCGGCCGCAACTTCCGCCTCACCGACGTCCATGGCGAGGTCGCGAAGGACATCCTCGCCTAAGCGATCAGGGCAGCGGAGTCTCTTCGATCAACTGCTGGGCCGTTTCAGCACCGTTCTGGCCTTCGATAGCGTGTTCGAGGCGGTGGCCCATCACGGGTGCGGCGACGGCTTGAATATCCTCCGGCAGGACCATGGCACGGCCGTTGATGAGTGCCCATGCACGAGCTGCTGACAGCAGGGCCAGCCCGGCGCGCGGTGAGAGGCCGTTTCCAGCACAGCGGCTTGCGGCGAGGAGGTCCTGAAGGTAGTCCAGCAGGGCAGGAGAGACATGCACTTCACGCACCCAGCCTTGAAGCCTATGCAAGTCAGAAGTTGAAAGGGCTGCTGACATGGTCTTGAGCAGTTCACGGCGGTCGTGGCCTTGCAGTAGCGCTCGCTCGGCCGCACGATCCGGTGCTCCGAGACCGAGACGCATCAAAAAGCGGTCGAGCTGTGACTCCGGCAGCATGTAGGTGCCGGATTGAGAGCAAGGATTTTGCGTGGCGATGACAAAGAAAGGCTCGGGGAGCGGATGCGTGTTGCCATCGGCTGTCACTTTACCTTCCTCCATGGCCTCTAGCAGGGCGGATTGTGTCTTGGGTGTAGCGCGGTTGACCTCGTCCGCGAGTAGCACCTGCGCAAACACTGGGCCGCGATGAAAAATGAAGCTGCCACTCTCGCGGTCAAAGATCGATGTGCCGAGGATGTCGGCAGGCAGCAGATCGCTGGTAAATTGTACGCGGCGGAAGTGAAGGCCCACTGATTGTGCGAGCGCCTGCGAGAGAAGCGTTTTGCCCACGCCAGGCTGGTCCTCGAAGAGCACATGCCCGCGTGCCATTAGACAGGCTATGGCGAGGCGCACGGTTTCATTCTTTCCAAGGATGATCTGAGAGACGGAGTGGAGGAGCGCGGCGATCTGCTGCTGCGCCAGCTTGGCATCGGAGGCCGACAGTGCAGCATCGATTGTGGAGATCTGGCGACGAGAAGACAAGAGGCTTTGAAAGGTTGTTAAGTAAGTAGTTTCACCCAATCGCATGCCGATGCGCAAGAGTGATCCAAGCAAATCTCATGCATGCCACCAGCGTCCGCAGGCAAAGCCTATCGCCGCCGAGGTGATGCCGAGCAGCAGGCTGGCGGCCGCATTGATTAGCGCTGTGTTGGTCTGGCCGTTTTCGAAGAGTTCCCATGTATTGGCCGTCAAGCTTGAGAAAGTGGTGTAACCTCCGAGGAAGCCGGTCGTGAGCAGTAGCCAAACCGCAGTGTTTTGCGTCTTCATCAGGGGCCATACGCAGAGAAAGCCGAGGAACCAGCTGCCTAGAATATTGGCCACGAAGACACCCCAAGGAAACTGGCTGTGTGGCAGCCAACGCGAGAGGCCGAGCACAGTCAGGTGACGTGCCACGGAGCCAAGGCCGCCACCGAGGAAGACGAGGATCACATTACGCATATGCCATAGGCAGGTTGACGGGGTGTGCCTGCTTTCCGCTTGCTTTCACAAGGTGGGCCGCACCTCGGCGTAACGGAATGGGACTCACCAACGATATGCAAACATTTAAAAGACGGCCGCACACATCCTCAAATCTGGCGCTCGTGCTTCTTGTTGAAGAATTCATCAATGATGACGAGCCATTCGTGTTTTTTCCAAGAGAAGCACAGCAGGTGCTCACATGGCGAACGCTGGCCCTAGAGATCATATCGTGCCAACCGGAGTCATGGCGGTGCATTAGCATGTGGAATCCTCCATGGGATATTGTCGGGCGCCACCCACTGTCTGCGGCGCGATGCGTGCCCGCCAAATGTAGCGTTGGAAAAGCACCTTCACGCTTGCTGTCATAGGCACAGCGAGAATGGCGCCGAGCAGTCCCCCCAGCAGCAACGCCCACACGAGGACGGACGCGATCACGGTCATCGGGTGCAGCCCAACAGCTTCTCCAACGACGCGCGGCGTGATGAAGAAGCCGTCGATTTGTTGCACGATCACAAAGACCGCAGTGACCGCCATCGGCATGGCCCACCAAGGATCTGAGGGAATGAACGAGCCGCCACCCTGCACGGAGGCGATGATCACCGCTGGGATCCAGCATATGGCGATGCCGAGGTAGGGAATGATACCCAGCACGCAGAGCGCCAAGCCGATGAGTAGCCCGAAATCGAGGCCCAGAACCATGAGTCCGATGCCCGTGGCGATGCCATTAATGACACTGACGAACAATTGACCGCGGAAGAAGGCGATGAGGTAACCGTTGATCTCTGTGAGACAACTCACAACCTCGTCTTTGAAAGTAGAGGCTCTCAGTGGCAGGTAATCCGACCATGCTTCTTTGATTTTCGCGCTCTCGATCAGGAAGTAGTAGAGATAGAGTGGCACGATCATGAGGGAGAGCACAAAGCCCGAGAACCCCAAAAAGCCCCCGAAACCTGCTTTAACAAAGTTCCATGTGTTTTTCGCCAAACTGGGCAGGGTGGTCTTTACCCACTCGCCCGTCACAAACTGCTTCCAGTCGAAATCAAATTCGCTCACAGCCGTCTTGGGGGCCGCGTTGGCCGTTTCCGCTGTTTTTTGAAGCTCCTCATGTGGCAGCAAAGCGATGCCATACACCTTCTCGACATGCATGGAGAAGCTAACAACTGCCTCGCGTGCTTTTACTGTGTAAACGGGTACTTTGCTCGTGAGGTTCGCCGCTTGCTCCCAGAGCTTTGGCGTGACCCACCATGCCAGACCGCCAAGCGAAAAGCTAAACAACACGAAAACAAGTAAGACTGCGCGGGAGCGGTTGAGGCCGCGTTTCGCCAACCACTTCACACCAGGCTCTAGCAAATAAGCAAGCACACCCGCCACCGCAAAGGGAACGAGGATGGGCTGGAGAAATGACAACACCGTCGTGGCCAAGAGTACCAAACCCACGGCGATCGCTCCAATCACCGTTATGGCTAGCGCGGTGATGGCTGTCCAGAGCGTCTTGCGTTGAAAGGCGGTGGGCAGATGATTCATTCTCTCTATAATTGGGAAGCAAAACGGAGCCTAGCAAACAGTGTCTTTTTGGGAACTGGAAAGATGGGTTGCTTTCGCGCTGTCATTTCGCGGCCGTTTCGCTACGGAGCACGCCCCATGTCGCCACCCACCACTCTAGCTGTCATCTCTGCGAAGGACCTGCGCCTTAAATTTGGCCTGCAGCAGGTCTTCAGCGAAGCCACAATGAGTGTGCATGAAGGTGAGAAGCTCGGCTTGGTCGGTCGCAATGGCAGCGGCAAAACCAGCCTTATGCGCATCATCGCCGGCGTGGAGAATCCCGACAGCGGGACGGTTTCGCGGCGCAATGGCTTGATTGTGGGTTATTTGGCACAGGAGTTCACCCTCAATGAGGAGTCCACCGTTCTCGAAAACGTGCGCTCGGGAGCACAAGCGCTGCTCGACATGGTTTCGCGCTACGAGTCAGGGGACTACAAACCGGAGCACGAGGCTGATTTGCTGCACCAGATCCAGCTTCACGATGGTTGGGGTATTGAGACGCGAATCACCACCGCGATGAATGAACTCGGTGTGCCTGTGCCAAACCGCATCGTGAAAGATCTCTCTGGCGGTGAGAAGCGTCGCGTGGCCCTCGCCCGCACGCTGGTTGCCCAGCCTGACCTTTTGCTGCTCGATGAGCCCACGAACCATCTCGACGCCGAGTCCATCGAATGGCTGGAGAAGTTTCTGCGCGACTTCAGCGGCTCCGTTCTCTTTGTGACACACGATCGCTATTTCCTCGATCGCCTAGCCACACGCATCATTGAGATCGATGATGCTCGCATCTACAGTCATCCGGGCAATTATAGCGCCTATCTCGAGGGCAAGGCGCTACGTGAATGCGTCGAGGCAAACACCGAACGCCGTCGCCAGACCTACCTACGGCATGAACTGGAGTTTGTGCGCGCGGGTGTGAAGGCGCAGCGCAGCAAAGCACGCACGCGGTTGGATGAATTCGACCGCGTGGCAGCCCTCGATGCGCCGGAGGAGGAGCTGGTGATGGATTTGATCATCCCGCCTGCTCCACCGCTTGCGAACACGGTTGTCGAAGCGAAGGACATTGGTGCTCACGTCGGTGATCGCTGGCTGTTCAGCCATCTCAACCTGAGCTTCGAACCCGGGACCTGCGCCGGAATCATCGGTCGCAATGGCTTGGGCAAAACGACGTTGCTGCGCATCCTCATGGGCGAGCAACAGCCTGCCGAAGGCTCGGTGGTGATCGGCAAGCGCACCGTTTTCAACTATGTCGATCAACAGCGCCTGTTGCTTGACTCTGAAAAAAGCGTGATGGAGGAGGTCGCCGGCCCGAACAGTGACTTCGTGCAGTTCGGTGATGAGAAACTGCATGTGCGCACCTACTTGAAGCGCTTCCTTTTCAATGATGAACGCGTCACGATGCGAGTGAAGGAGCTCAGCGGCGGCGAGCAAAGCCGCGTTCTATTGGCTAAGATCCTGCGACGTGGCGGCAACTTCCTCATTCTCGACGAGCCGACGAACGATCTCGACCTCGCCACTATGCGTGTGCTGGAGGAGGCAGTGCTCGCCTTTGGTGGCTGCGTGCTCGTTGTGAGCCACGACCGCTATTTCCTCGACCGCGTTTGCGATCGCATCATCGCCTTTGAGGGCCTCGGTCGCATCCACGAGTGCGCCGGGAACTACAGCTACTACCAGGAAAAGCGTGCGAAGCAGGCCGCGGCGGAGGTTTCCATCGTCAACGTGGCCGTGAAGAAGGATAAGCCGACCACCACGAACTCCAAACCGCGTAAAATGACCAATCGCGAGGTGCGCGAGCTTGCCGAGCTCGAAGGCCAGATCGCGGTCTTGGAGTCCGAAATTGCCGCGATGGAGGCAGAGCTCAACCATCCCGAGACTTTCGTGAAACTCGGCGCAGCCACGAATGACTACCTCGCGAAGCTTGAGACGAAGAAAGCCGAACTTGATGCTAAATTCACCCGATGGGCCGAGCTGGAAGAGATCAAGGCTGCAACGTCGTCATGAACCATGGAGGCTTTCCATTTCCCAAGCTCTGGGCGCAGGTGCGCTCGAAGTCGTGGCTCTGGCTGTTTCGGCGGCAGCAGATCGACGAAGGCGGTCGCTTGCTGAAGCATGGGGACATCGGCCTCGCTGGCGTGCATGTGTGCTCGGAGAGCGAGCTGGAGATCATCGCGGGTGTTGTTACCGGTTTGTTCAACACAGCTTCCGTCACTGCGCATCTGCGGCTGCGTGAGGATGGCTCGATGGCGATGACCTCACATTGCACCTGCGTTCAGGGATCGCTTTGTCCGCATGCGGCAGCGGTGATGCTGATGCTCGACATCGAGGAAGGTCGTCAGCGCATCGAAAAAATGGCCCGCGTGCAGGAGAAGGCGTCGCCTTCGCCGCACAGCGAGAGCGTAGCGCTCGAAATCAAAGAAGAACTGCCTCCGTCCGAGCCAAAACCGGTGCTTGTCGTGCGCCGAATCGCCGCGCAGATGCCGCAGATCACTGAGAAGCGGGGCATCGGGGGGTGGGTGCCCCGCAGCATTGCCATTGCGCAGCCGTTTGCGGAGTATGAGGGTTGCCAGCGGCGCTTTGAGTTACTTGTGCGCAGCCCAGCGCATCAGTGGACAAATGAAGACGGCACGAAGCACACCGTGGTGCGCAATCTGCGCTCCGAGCGGCTGCTCTTGACGGATTTGTGTTCGCTAGGCCTCAAACCCTTCGCTGAGGCGATGCCTGGCGCGAAGGTGGAGGATTCCACTTTGGGCTACATGGCGGTGGTAGAAGATCAGGCATTGTTTTGGGCGCAGTTTCTTCAAGAGCAGACCAAGAAGCTCAGTGAAAGCGGCTGGCGCGTCGAAGTAGCGGAGGACATTGGCTTCCAAATTCACGAAGCAGGCGAGGACGAGTGGTTCAGCGAACTGCAAGGCGATAAGGGTGGCAAAGATTGGTTCTCGCTCGATCTTGGTGTCGAAATCGAAGGTCGCCGCATCTCGCTCGTGCCACTGTTGGTCGATTGCATCGACCAAGGGCTCAACGCGGCCGTTTTGGAGAAGAATCTCGACCAGCGTTTTCTGCTCTCGCTCGGCGGAGATCGCGATGACGTGCTCTCCGTGCCTGCCGAGCGGCTTCTGGTGTTACTGCGGTTTTTTGATGAACTGCTCGCGACGCGTCCCGTGCGCAAAGATGGCAAACTGCAGCTCGACAAGCTTCGTGCCGCGCAGCTTGCCACGCTTGATGGATTGCCGATTCGTGCTCCAGCGGAGCTTTCGGCGCTTTCGCAGCAGTTGGAGAACTTCCAGCGCATCACGCTCATCGAGCCGCCGAAGTCGCTGAAGGCCAGTTTGCGCGAATACCAGCGTGAAGGTGCCTCGTGGATGCAATTTCTGCGTGAGTTCGGCCTGCATGGTATTTTGGCCGATGACATGGGCTTGGGCAAAACGCTGCAAACTCTGACGCACATTCTCATCGAGAAGGAAAGCGGCCGTATGGAGCAACCTTGTCTTATCGTAGCGCCGACGAGCGTTTTGCGGAACTGGATCAACGAATCGATCAAATTTACACCAACACTGAGCCTGCTGCTGATGCACGGCCAGAGCCGAAAAAATGATTTCAAGTTCCTGAAGCAATATGACCTCGTCGTGACGAGCTATCCGTTGCTTGTGCGAGATGCCGATGTAATGCGCGAGCAGGAGTGGCACATCGTTACGCTTGACGAGGCGCAGAACATCAAGAACCCCAAAAGTTTCGCCGCGCAGGTTTGCGGCAGTTTGAAGGCCAAACACCGCCTCTGTCTCACCGGCACGCCAATGGAAAACCATCTCGGCGAGCTATGGAGCCTCTTTCACTTCCTCATGCCTGGTTTGTTGAGTGATGCGGACACGTTTCGTCAGCACTACCGCAATCCGATCGAACGCGATGCCGATGCGGAGCGCCAAAAGCAGCTCAGCACGCGGCTTCAACCCATTATGCTACGCCGCACGAAGGACGCGGTGGCAAAGGAACTGCCGCCGAAGACCGAAATCCTGCATAACATCACGCTGGGCAAGCAGCAGACCGAACTGTATGAAACCATTCGCGCCGCGATGGACAAACGCGTGAGAGAAGCCATTGCTGTGAATGGTTTGGATCGCTCGCAGATTGTCGTGCTTGATGCGTTGCTGAAACTTCGTCAAGTCTGCTGTCATCCGAAGCTGCTCAAACAAGAAACTGCGCGAAACGTGGAGGAATCGGCCAAGACAACCTACCTGATGGACGACTTGCTGCCTGCATTGATCGATGAAGGCCGTCGCGTTCTCTTGTTTTCACAATTTACCGAGATGTTGGCGCTCATCGAGGCGCGCCTCAAGAAAGAAGGCACTCATTTTGTGAAACTCACGGGCAGCACGAAGGATCGGGAGACACCGATTCGTGAGTTTCAAACTGGTGA
Source organism: Prosthecobacter sp. (assembly GCA_017853885.1). Taxonomy (GTDB): domain Bacteria; phylum Verrucomicrobiota; class Verrucomicrobiia; order Verrucomicrobiales; family Verrucomicrobiaceae; genus Prosthecobacter. Next base: position 20,846 of record JAFMIR010000009.1, on the reverse strand, counting down.
TGTGCCCGTTTTCCTCATCAGTCTCAAAGCTGGTGGCGCTGGGCTCAATCTCACCGCTGCAGACACGGTCATTCATTACGACCCTTGGTGGAATCCGGCAGCCGAGGCGCAGGCAAGCGACCGTGCGCATCGAATCGGTCAAACGAAGCCGGTTTTCGTCCACAAACTCATCTGCGAAGGCACGATTGAAGAACGTGTGGTGGCGATGCAGCAGAAAAAAGCTGCGCTTGTCGAGGGCTTGCTTAGTGGCCGCACAGACAGGCTCCAGCTCACCCCAGCGGACATTCAGGCGCTTTTTGCGGTGGAGTGAAGCTTGATTTGCACGTTGCCACGCCCTATTCAATAGCCTCAACCTCTACCTCAAACCCATGAAATCAATCGCACCGACTTTTGCCGCCATCGCCTTCGCTTTCGCCGGCCTGGCCGGTTCAACCTCAGCCCAGGAAAAAACAGTGAGTGACGCCAAACCCGTTAAAATCGTGATGGAAACCAGCAAGGGAACCATCGAACTCGAACTCGACGCCGCTAAGGCACCGAAAACGGTCGCCAACTTTGTGAGCTATGTGAAGAAGGCTCACTACGATGGCACCATCTTCCATCGCGTGATCCCCGGCTTCATGATCCAAGGTGGCGGCTTTACTGCGGATATGCAGCAGAAGGCCACCGATGCTCCGGTTGAAAACGAGGCGAAAAATGGTCTCAAGAATGTCCGCGGCGCCATCGCCATGGCCCGCACAAGCAACCCTCATAGCGCTACCAGCCAGTTCTTTATCGTGCACAAGGACAGCAACTTCCTCGACTACCCGGGCCAGGATGGTTGGGGCTACTGCGTGTTTGGCAAGGTAACGAAGGGCCTCGAAGTCATCGACGCCATCGCCGCCGTTCAGACCACGAATGCAGGTATGCATCAAAACGTGCCAGCCGAGCCAATCGTAATCAAATCTGCCAAAGTTACCGAGTAGGCTTAACATCCTGAATGACTCATAATGCCGGATGGGGGAAACCCTTCCGGCATTTTTGTTTGCGGCGCTTATGGGATCGCGTTTTATCACCGCCATGTCCATCCCACTCGAAGATCTTTTCAATGACGTCATCAGCAAATCCATGCGCGGCCAAGGCCTCAGCGAAGCCGATGTGGCGGCGAAAGCTGGCGTGAGTCCTGAGGCAGTGGCCGCAGTGAAGGGTGGTGAGGTGGATGAAATGGTACTTGCCAAGATCGCGCCGGTGCTTGGTCTGCATGGTGCTTCGCTCATCACAATGGCGCACCACGGTTGGAAACCCGATGACTTGAATCTGCCGGGTCTGGCCCAGTTCAACACGACCTACCACGACATGACAGTGAATGCCTATCTTGTTTGGGACGTGGCTACGAAGGAGGCTGCTGCTTTTGACACCGGAGCTGATGCGCAGCCAATGCTCGACTTCATCCAGCAGCACGGATTGAAACTGAGCCATATTTTTATTACTCATACGCATCCGGATCATATTCTAGACCTCCCCAAACTTTCCGGAGGTGGCATGGTGCCTGCCCTAGTGCATGCGAAGGAATCCTGCGATGGAGCGAAGACCTTCTCACTAGATGACAAACCCTCGTGGAGCATCGGCCGGCTGAAGATCGAGCCACGCAGCACTTGGGGACACTCGAAGGGTGGCATCAGCTATGTCATCAGAGGTTTGGCAAAGCCCGTGGCGGTCGTTGGTGATGCGCTTTTTGCCTCTAGCATGGGGGGAGGCATGGTTTCTTTTACGGATGCCCTGGCCACAAACCGGAAAGAGATTTTCACGCTACCAAATGAGACGGTGTTGTGCTCAGGCCACGGACCACTGACAACTGTTGCCGAGGAAAAAGCGAAGAATCCCTTTTATCCGGAGTTCAAGTGAGCCTGCTCACGCTATGAACCACCGTCTGTTTGCCATTCTGTGCTTCTTTTGGATCGCCACAACACATGCGGCGGTATGCTGCACGATTCCTGTCTTTCGCTTCGCGCTCGATCGCTGGGAGGCGGACCGCTTCAAGCTTGTCATACCCGCCGATGTGGCGGCAAAGTCTGAGATCTTGGATCTTCTGCGCCCACTGCGTGCTGGTGGAAAAGCCAATTTAGACATCACGACGGGCCGCTCCGGCCAAGCAACGCGTGCTGAGTTGTTCTCGCCGCAAAATGGCATGCGCCCGGTCTGGGCTGGCGAGCTGAGCGCGGCGTCGCTGACGGCCTTGCTCGACTCGCCGGGACGCGTAGCTCTTATGAATCATATTCTTGAAGGCGATTCGGTAACTTGGGTGATCGTAGACACTGGCACACCAGCCGATGATGCGGAGGTAGAGCGGATCACGAAGCGCCTGAATTTCCTCAAATTAGCCGCGGCGCTGCCGGTTCAGGATCCGAACGACCCGGACAGTCAACTCGGTCCGGGCCCAGAGTTGAAGCTTGAGTTTCGTGTGATGCGCCTGCGGCTCGATGATCTGGCGGAGAAGCTACTCATCGATATGCTGGCTGGGCCTGAGGGGAAAGTGGATACTTCAAAGCCTTTCGCGGCCGCCGTGTTTGGCCGCGGGCGTGTGCTTGGAGCTTGGCAGCTGAGTCAGCTCGATGAAACGGGCCTAGAGGATGCCTGCATGTTCTTGATTGGACGCTGCTCCTGCCGTGTGAAGAACGAAAACCCAGGCTGGGACCTTCTTATGAATGTCGATTGGGTGAAGACCCTAGAGAAGACCGCAGAGCAGCGGAAAACCGGCATTAAGCAGAGCACTGCAGAAACAAAACCTCAGCTTCCGGAAACAGCTCAGGTGGCTGCTGGTGCGCCGAAAAGCGACAGAGTCACTCGTTGGATGCTCTGCGGTAGTTTTTTGCTTCTGAGCGTGGCTTTGCTGATGTTGCGGCGGAAGTAATGAAGGTTCACCGAGCACCGCAAACTGCGCAGTCTTCGCGTTTAGGAAGACGCACTTTGCGGAACTGCATGGTGTCAAGATTCATCGAGAGGAGTTCACCTTGCAGCGTGGTGCCAATGCCGGTGATGAGTTTAATCACCTCCATCGCACCGATGCAGGCTGCAGTTCCAGAGACGGCGCCGAAGACAGGGAATTGACGTTTCCACGTCAGCGGCACATCGGGAATGTAGCAGGCGAGACATCCCGTTTTGTTCGGCACAAAGGTGGTGACACTTGCATCGAGTGTATGCATGGCACATTCGACCATGGGTTTGCCGGCTCGAAAAGCTGCGGCGTTCAAAGCGAGGCGTTCCTGAAACATGGGCGCGGCATCGACGATGATGTCTGCCTGTGCCACGAGAGCATCGGCATTCACCTCGCTCACGTTTTCGGGCAATCCGATGATTTCGCAGCGTGGATTGAGGTCGCTCAAGCGGCTCACGATGGAATCGATGCGCAGCTTGCCGATGTGGCCGTGGGTTTGCAGGAGCTGGCGGTTTAGGTCAGAAGGCTGTAAAACACCGCCGTGGGCTAGCACGAGCCGACCAACACCGGCAGCAGCAAGTTCAAGCGCGACGAGTCCCCCGAGTCCGCCTACGCGGGAGACGAGCACAGAGGAGTTTTTAAGCTTAAGCTGCCCTTCCTCGCCAACGCCAGGCACCCACATCTGCCATTCGTAGATGGCGCGTTCTTCTGAGGTGAGGGTCATGAGCGGATCAAATGAAGCAAAGGTTTCGTCATGAAGTTGACGAGTCTTTCATAAGACAAAGGCCTGTTTTGTGTGCAGTTGGAGATCTGCTTAGATGAGGTATAGAGCTTCCTGCGTCAGAGATGGAGCGCCATTGAAAACCAAATGCCGCTTCGCCAATAGAGCCCGAAAGCATCTCTTGCCGAGAATCGTGCCGTTGGGATGCGTGATGCACTCGGATGAACCACGAAAGAGGACCCGTGCGTGCATATTTCAACACGGAGAGGCTTTCAAGTCACGCTCGCCAAGCAGCTTCGAGCCATGAGGAATGCCGCGTGCCAGGCGGAGCCCAAACTGCTTCACTGCATGCTCATGTAGGTGCGTGATTGCTTCATCGATAGAGTCCGTCCATTTGATTAAATCGAGATCTTCGGGACTGATGGTGCCGCCTGCGAGCATGGCATCGATGAATTGGCGCATCTCACCCCAAAACTCGGAACCCATGACCACGATGGGGAAGTTACGAATCTTTTTGGTCTGGATGAGAGTGAGCGCCTCAAACATCTCGTCCAAGGTGCCAAAGCCGCCGGGCATAATGATGAATCCGTAACTGTATTTGATCAGCAGTGTCTTGCGCACGAAGAAGTAATTCATCGTCACTGAGCGATCGAGGTATGGATTATGACTCTGCTCAAAAGGCAGCTTGATGTTTAGCCCGACGCTGCGGCCGTTTACATCCTTCGCGCCTCGGTTTGCGGCCTCCATGATGCCCGGTCCTCCACCAGTGAGGACGGTAAAACCCATCTTGGAGACGGCCGCACCCACCTCGCGGGCCAGACGGTAATACCGATGGTTTTCACTGAACCGGGCGGAACCGAATACGGTGACGCAAGGGCCGACGAAATGCAGGGTTCGAAATCCTTTCATGAAGTCACGAATGACTCCGATGAGTAGCGAGAACTCACGGCGACGCGGGTTAGGCCCGCGGAGCAACACGCGATCCACGAGCTGCGAGCAAAAAGCTTCGTCATCACGAACTTCCTTGGGTGTGGCTGGCGTGACGGAAATGCCGGTGAGCGAGCTGGAAGGTTCTTCCTCGCGTTTGCGTAAGTCAGGAGATTGCATGGCTGACAACTTTCACCCGCTTGGAGTGCCTGTGCAGGTGTTTTGTTCACAAGAAAATCAGGCTAAAAAAAGTTTGTCAGAAAAAATTTCTCGAAAAACATGCCGCTTACCTAGGCAAATAGGTTCAATGTGAGTCTTGCCTATCATGAGCCACCACATGTCCGCTGCTCAAAATGCCTCCGAAATCGTCGTGATGCTCCATGGTCTAGGACGCACACCGCTTAGCATGCTGGGAGCAAGTTTGTGGTTTAAGAAGGTTGGTTATGAAGTCGCTTCTATCGCTTATCCATCGCGTAGAGTGGGCGTTGAGGTTGCCGTGAGAGATTTTGTAGCTCCAGAAATCGAAAACTTGTTGGCCAGCCGTCCGGTCAAAAAGCTGCACTTCGTCACGCATTCGCTAGGCGGCATCGTCTTTCGTTGGTGGGCGGCATTGCATGCGGAAAAGTTGCCGATGGGTCGTGCGGTGCTGTTGGCACCGCCGAACAACGGAAGTGAGATTGCCGATCAGCTGCTGAATTGCGTTGTGGCGAAAAAAATACTGGGGCCTGTTTTACAGGATTTGCGCACGGATGAAGATGCTACGCCGAAGCGGCTCGGGTCGGTGAAAGTCGAAACCGGTGTCATCATGGGGGATGAGGCTAATTTGCCCTTCTTCCGCCAGTGGCTAGACAGTGCCTCCGATGGCGTGGTGACCGTGGAAGGAGGTCGCATCGGCGGCTTGGTGGATTTTCTCGTCCTGCCCGCCGGGCACACGTGGATCATGTGGCGTCCGAAAGTTCTTCATGCGGCGGCACACTTCATCCGCGAAGGCTGCTTTCCAAGATGAGGAAAGCGGGGGAATCACTCCACATCGCCGAAACCGGTGTTCACAAGATCTTCTAGATCAGCCATTGCGGCCTCGGCATCGACGCCATCCGTGATGATTTTGATGATTTCACCTTTGCCTGCAGCGAGCATCATGAGTCCCATGATGCTTTTGCCGTTCACGGGTTCGTCATCTTTCTCCACCCAGATGTCGCACTGGTATTTGCTGGCTCTTTTCACGAACTGAGCGGCTGGACGGGCGTGCATGCCCATCTTGTTGCGGATCGTCAGTTCTTTTTCAAGGCTCATGCGAAAATGAAGGTTCGGTAGGGTCGTTGGAAGGTGTCTAACCTAATTGTTTGTTTGTGATCTTTTGCAACAGCCTTTGGTCAAACTCCACGGCGCTGTTGTAGCCGAAAGAACGGAGCTTGTAGTTCATGGCAGCCAGTTCGATCAGCCCGGCCACATCACGACCAGGAGCCAACGGCAAGGTCACATGGGCAATATCGAGGCCCATCACGTCACGGACGGTGGTGGTGGTGCCGACACGCTCCAAGTCCTCTGTTTTCTGGCCGTGAACAAGGGTGACGATGAGATCGAGGCGTTTGCTGAGACGCAGGGCGCCCACACCAAAGAGGGCAGTGACATTCAGCAGACCCAGACCACGGATCTCGATCATGCCACGCAGTTTTTCCGGTGAGGTGGCGATGATTTCACGGTCCTCTACGACACGAAGTTTGACGACGTCATCGGCCACTAGGGCGGCTCCGCGTTGCAGCAGCCCGATCACACTCTCACTCTTGCCGCTGCCACTCTCTCCTTCGACAAGCACGCCGATTCCCTGCACGTCAACCATACATCCATGCAGGCTTTGGCTGGGTGAAAAAGCCCATTCGAGGCGGAGGGTGGCCGCATTGAGGAATTTCATGGTGGCCATGCTGGTCTGGAAGACCGAGATGCCGGCAGCATTGGCAATCTCCACAAGCTTGTCCTCAATGCGATGGCCACGGGCGATGACAATGCAGGGTATTTCCTGTGTGCAGAGCTTGCTAAATCGCGAAGCGCGGATCTTAGGTTCGAGGCCTTCAAGGTAGGAGTGCTCAGAATTGCCAAAAACCTGCACACGCTTGTAAGCGAAGTAGGTGTCAAAACCGGCCAGTAGCAGGCCGGGGCGGTTCACGGAGGGCTCGCTGATCTTGCGGGCAAAACCGACGTCTTGACCAATCAGGCGTAGGCGCAGATCTTCTTGGTTGTTTTGGAAAAAATCGCCCACGGTGATCGATGAGGGCTTTTTGACTCGCTGAGTGGGATTCATGGTCGTGGGGATGGGATGAATGCTTTCAGGCCGCGCCAACCTGATGCAACCAGTCCTGAAGATTGTAGTAGTTAGTCATGCGATTCACGAGACCATTTTCGATTTCGAAGAAGGCGCCTACGCGCAAACGATACCGTTGCCCGGTAGCCGGCGGTAGGCCTTCATCAGTCGAAAGATATTGGCCCTCGATGTAAAACTCCGCTGCCCCACGTCTGCCATCTTCATTCACGAAGACCACAAGATCTACAACTTGCTCGCGATAGCACTGATCCATTCTTTGAAGAAAGGAGCGGAACGCCTCCTTACCAGTCTCGCATCTGCCTTGGTTAATGTCGTGCGCTACGTCATCGGCAAGCAAGGTAAGGAAAGCCTCGCGGTCACCACGGTTGAAAGTTTCGTAATAAGTGCGGATAAGTTGGAGTGATGAGGTCTGGGCGGCTGACATGCTGATGCAGAATGCGAAGGCGCAGCGAGGCGTCAATCACCTTGCAGAAACGGAACAAACTTCACATACTCGGCGCGCATGGTTGCCCGCACCTACTCAGCCACCCTTGTTGGCGTGAATGCCGTTGAAATTGAGATCGAGTCCCACGATGGCGGTGGCAATCCGAAGATGATGATTGTTGGGCTCCCAGATGCCTCAGTGAAGGAAAGCCGTGAACGTGTCAGCGCGGCCATTCAGAGCAGCGGCTTTGCGATGAATGATGGAGTGACAACGGTGAACTTGGCGCCAGCGGATCTCAAGAAGGAAGGTCCAGGCTTTGATCTACCGATTGCTATCTCTTTGATTGCTCATCGCTCGCGTATTCCGATCTCTGTTTTGAGCGAAACAGCAATGATGGGTGAACTGGCGCTCAATGGCGAACTCAGACCGGTGCGTGGGCTGTTGGCGGTGGCTCTCGAAGCTAGGGCGAAAGGCCGCAAAAGGCTTCTGGTGCCGCAAAAGGCTGCGGTTGAAGCCAGCGTTGTTTCTGGAATCGAGATCATCGGCGTAGCGAATCTGCGCGAGGCGGTGGATTATCTGAAGAGTGACTTGGAAATCACACCGGAGCCCTGCCGCGCTGCAGAGTTCTTTGCGTCCGCCTCCCAATATGAGATCGACTTTACGGATGTAAAAGGGCAGGGTGATGCCAAACGGGCGATTGAGGTCGCCGTTGCGGGTGGTCACAACATCATCATGATCGGACCTCCTGGCACGGGCAAATCGATGGTCGCCAAACGCATCGCCACGATCATGCCGGCGATGCGAGAGGAGGAGGCCATTGAGACGACGAAGATTCATAGTGCCGCTGGTTTGCTCAGCGAAACAAACGCTTTCATCGCCACGCGGCCTTTTCGATGCCCGCATCATACGATCAGCGATGCCGGGCTGCTGGGTGGCGGCACCAATCCAGGCCCTGGTGAAGTCTCGCTAGCTCATCATGGCGTCTTGTTTCTCGATGAGTTGCCTGAATTTAGGCGCAGCACGCTCGAGGTGCTGCGTCAACCGCTGGAGGATGGGAAGGTCACCATCTCACGCGCGGCGGGAACAATGACCTTCCCAGCGCAGTTTATGCTCGTGGCGGCTATGAATCCCTGCCCCTGCGGCTTTTATGGCGATCTGAAGCGTGAGTGCCGGTGCAGCCCGCCAATGATCCAAAAGTATCGACAGCGCATTAGCGGCCCGCTTTTGGACCGCATCGATCTGCACATCGAGGTGCCGCTGGTGGATTACAAAGCGCTATCATCGAGTGATGGCGGTGAATCCTCGCAAACGATCCGTCAGCGTGTTGAAATGGCCCGCGGCATGCAGCGCGAGCGTTTCGCCAAAAGTCCGGGCATCCACACGAACAGCGTGATGACGCCGCGATTGCTCAAGAAACACTGTGAACTCGGTCAGCAGGCCGCTGCATTGCTAGAGCATGCCATGGCGGATATGAATTTCAGCGCGAGGGCACATGATCGCATCGTGAAAGTGGCCCGCACCATGGCCGATTTGGTGGGGAGTGAGCGAATCGAGGAGAATCATGTCTTTGAAGCCATCGCCTACCGTAGTCTCGACCGCACACGTTGGTAAAAAAAACGCCGTGCTCGCAGAGGGCGTGCGCGGCGTCGGAATTAAGTCAAAGATCGTTAAAAAAGAATCATCAGGGGGCCTTCTTTTTCTTGGGGGTCATCTCTTCTTTGGAAAGGGAGCCGTCCTTGTTCTTGTCCATCTTGCCGAAACGTTCTTCAGCTTTGGCGGCGTCCTTCTTGGCACCCGGGGAAGCCAAAAACTCTTCCTTGGAAACGGATCCGTTTCCGTCCTTGTCGAGTTTCTTGAACATTTCCTCAGGGTTCAAGGGAGCCTTCTTCTTGCCGGCGTCTTGGGCGTTCACGCCAACGGCGGCGATGGCAAGCAGAGCGAGGGTGGTGGTGAGTACTTTCATGGATTTCGGTTTCTGTTGAGTTATCGGTTTCAAACGGGGCTAAGCCCACGGGTGGCGGCTTAAACGAGGAAAGCTCCATTCCGTTTCAAAAAAAACGTCATTTGAAATCGGCGGCGCCCACAAAGCTTGATTTTAGCTACCCAAGAGCCTCAAAGGAGTCGTGCGGCAGCCTCCGCCAAGGGGCTGCGCTCGCCTTTGACCAGCGGGACATGGGCGCAGAAGGCTTGGCCACGCATGCGCTGGCGGGTGTAGACGAGGCCGTTGCTTCGGGCATCGACGTAGGGGTTGTCTATCTGCGCAGGATCGCCAACAAGAACGAGCTTTGATCCTCGGGACATGCGTGTGACGATGGTTTTGGCCTCCAGTGGGGTGAGTTGTTGGGCCTCATCGAGCACAAAGAAACGGTCAGGGATGCTGCGCCCACGAATGTAACAGAGAGCTTCCACTTCGATAACCCCCTGCTGGATGAGAGGGTCGTAAGGTGCGGCAGGTGCCTGTATTTGGGCTGGGTCTGGCATGAAGCGGTTTGGCTTCTTGCGCGTGGGGCCCTGAGTGTTTTCGACTGGGCGCATCAGGAGATCGAGCGCATCGTAAACGGGTTGCAGCCATGGGCGCATCTTTTCCTGAAGCGAGCCGGGCAAGAAGCCTACCGTCTGGCCCATGGCGACGATGGGACGGCTGACCGTGAGACCTTGGTAAGTGCGGCCAAACACCTGCTGCAGGCCGGCGGCGACAGCGAGGAGCGTTTTACCCGTGCCAGCTTGGCCATAGCATGTGACAAGGCTGATTTCGGGATCGAGTAGGGCATCGAGCAGGCAGACTTGGCCAAGGTTCATGGGTTTGATGGTGCGGCCTTGGCCGACCTTAAGGTTCTCAGGCACCCTGAGGCGGACAAATTCACCTTGGACGCTGAAGCGGGCCGGAATAGTGGCTTTCTCTCCCGCAGAGAGAAGCGCGTAGTCATTGACCACAAGAGAGGCTGTGGAGGACTCGCCGAGTGTGAGGCGGCCACTGCTGGCAAATCGCTGCAACTCATGACCGGTCACTTCGACACGGGCGATTTCGAAATTCGACACTTCACGCGGCGCGACTTTATCGTGCATGTAGTCCTCGCACTCGATGCCCAGCGCACGAGCCTTGAGCTGCATGTTCAAATCCTTGCTCACAAGGATGACCGGTGGTTTCTCAGTCTCACGGAGCCAAAGCGTGCAGGCGATGATGCGATGGTCGGCCTTGTCGAGATCGTGAAAAATGCGTTCGAACTCCTGAATGCTGGTGAATTTTCGGGCCTCGCCTGGGTCATACACGGCTAGGCGGATTTTACCACCGCCCGCGGTTGGAACGCCATGGGTGAGGTCGGAACCGGCAGAGAACATCTGCATCAGTGCCCGATGCACTTCACGAGCGTTAGCACCGCGTTCAGTCATTTCATTTTTGAAGCGGTCCAGTTCGCTTAGCACGTCTACTGGGATGCAGATGCAATGCTCCTCAAATCGGTGGATGCAGGCTGGGTCGTGCAGAAGGACGTTGGTGTCCAAGACGAAGGTTTTTGTGCCAGCGGGGGCTTCGGAAGAGGCAACGGTGCGTTTGCGGCGGGAGGGAGATGTAATAGCAGGCAAAGCGTGAGAAGGGGTTTGTGGACTAGAGTCAGTTGGGCGATTTTCAATGAGGGTTGAGCTGACTACATGAGAGGGATCGTCACGGTCCATGGTAGATGGGGCAAGTTAGGTGCCAAGAGCGTTGAATGGCAATTTGGGACCACTTCTTTTTGGAGCCGTAGCTGGGCTAGGCGAGTCGTCCCTGAGGAGTGATTTGAAAAATGCATCACAATCGCGTTTTGAGGCTGTCAGAGACCGCGATGAGCCGCAAGGATTTATTCACAAGATGGAAGTTTCTTCACACTGGGCATGCAATGAGCTTTTAACATGGCTTTGATACAAAAAAACCGCCGGATGCCGCAGCACCCGACGGAGCTCAGAAAACCTGTAAAAGACGGATCAGTTTCCAAGTGGCGAAGCCGGTGCGCCAGGCGCTGCCGGAGCCTGTCCAGGTAGCGGCTGACCCAAGGGTTGGCCAAGTGGCTGACCCAAAGGTTGGCCTAGGCCTCCTGCGCCACCGAGAGGGTCGCCCAAGGGATTTCCCAATTGTCCAGCTGCGGGGTTGTTGGGGTCAATTATACCTGGATTCGACATGCCAGGATTGCTCTGAGGCCCCCCCATGACCATCGCGTTGAGAATGTTTTGAGGCTGGCCAGGAGAAGCCTGAGTGAAGATATCCAAACCACCTCCCAAGGGTTTTGGGCGAACCATCCCGGTCTTGCCGCCGAGGTCCACTACTTCTGCTCCACCGTCATTGCGTCCGATGATGACCTGGCCTCCGGGCCAAGTGCGCCCCGGGCGGAGCTGACCCGCCACGCTGGCATTCCAGACAGGCGGCCAGCTAATGGAGGCCACATTTTCGAAGACCAGCGGCATGTTGCCCGGGCTGGCGTCAGTCTGGCCTTGTGTCAATGCCCAGTGATTTTCGTTGTTAAGCAAGGCATCCCCGAAAGCGGGGGCAACACCGATGCTGCCGTTTGGATTGTAACCGGCCGGGCACCCGAAAATGCGCTCATCTGAGACCACGCCATCTTGAATCATGTAACGGAAGGCGTCATTGGCATTCATGGACATGCCACCAGTATAGGGATTCTGGAGCGAGTCCGGATACTGACTGTTGTTTTTGGTGGCGAACTGCTTGAGAGCCACAATGATTTGCTTGCAGTTGCTAACGCCCTTCATCTGGTTGCCTTGGCGTTGGACATTGTTGAACGCTGGAACGGCGAGGCTCGCGAGGATGGCGATGATGGTGATCACCACCAGCAACTCGATAAGCGTGAAGCCGCGGTTGTTCTGTTTTTTCATAGGTTTATGCGGGTATGGTTATGATAGGATTGTGGGTAAGCCAGTCACGGGGACTGTGCCCATACTCAATTAAAACAAAACGCATCTTCCTTGGCGAGAGATATTTCTCGGGGGCACCGAAAAGGCGCCTGGATAAGACCGGAAGCCTAACAGAGGGGGCGAGAATGAGTCGATGATTCGGTCAGGTAGGCCAAAGAGCTTACCAGCGATAGCGCAGATTTCCGCGGAAGCCACGGGTGGAATCACCAAAATCCCCACCAATGCCCACATCAAATTTTGGCAAGACACGGATGTAGCTGCTGAGGTCAAACACCTTGCTGTCATACTCATCGGCACTGCTGACGGTGACTCCAGCCTGCAACTCGATGGCTTCTGTGGCAGCAAAACGCAAAGCGGGACGCACATAAATCGAGCCGTCGCTGAAGTTCACGGAGTTGTTGGTTGATTCGAGATTTGCATACATGAGTCCCGCCTCACCCGAGAACTGCAGGCGGCGGTCCACCAGTTGCGTGTGGAATCCCACCGCAGCCTGAATGGCGGCGAAGTCATAGTCGCTATTGGTAGCTGCTGCAGTGCCATCTCCTTCTCCACTGCCCCAGAAAGCGCCGAATTTGAGGAACAGCGGCTCAAACAAGGCCACACTCAGCGTGCCACCGATGGTATTGGCTCCATCAAGACCCCGGTTCTTGGGCTGAATGTATCGGTAGTTGAACTCCACGTAGTTGAAGTTCACAATCCCAGGGAGCGCGGCACTACCATAGCTGTTATCGGATGTGCCGCCGTAAGCTCCGGGCGCTGGAGGCGGTGCTCCATATGGTGAGGTGCCCTGAGGAGGAAGGGCGGACAAGGCATTCGGAGGCGGTGGTGCCGCATACGGATCTGCAGAACCCAACGGCGGGGGCATCACGGTAGACCCAACGCTAGGTGGCGGCATAGAATTTGGATAAGCTGGAACGGTTGGAGCCCCATAGTTTGCCGGAGGTGGCGGCATGCCCATGGTGCCATAACTTGCAGGAACAGGACCTGATTGTGCCTGCAAACTGATGGAAGAAACCACGAGAAGTAGCCAAGTGGAGAAAAGGATTCGTTTCATGGCAAACCGAGTCTTGTTGATAATTAACTAACGTTAATTAGTTCATCAATTATGGGGGGTTCGCAATGTTTTTTTAAGAAACCGATCCTCTGCTTTCACACAGCTTAGCCTGATGTCTCCGCAGCCTTTTGCCATGCGGATTGCGCCAACCCGTGAGCTGCCTACAGGCTTCCTCACATGTCAGACCGGCTCTTTCTTCTCGACGCGATGGCCCTGATCTACCGCGCCCACTTTGCATTTATCAAAAACCCCATCCGCACGAGTGACGGCATCAACACTTCCGCGCTCTATGGGTTTGCGAACACGCTCTTGGACATCCTGCACAATCAGAAGCCGACCCACCTTGCGGTGGCTATTGACACCTCCGCGCCGACGTCACGCCATGAGATGTTCCCGGAATACAAGGCGCAGCGCGAGGAAATCCCCGAAGATATTGCCATGGCCATTCCGCAGGTGAAACGCCTTTTGCAGGCCATGAATGTTCCACTGCTGGTTCGTGATGGTTACGAGGCAGACGACATCATCGGAATCATGGCTGCACGCGCTAACAAGGCTGGGATGGAGACCTTTATGGTCACGCCTGACAAAGACTTCGGCCAGCTCGTCACCGAGCATGTCAAAATCTACAAACCTGGCCGTCAGGGGAGTGATGTTGAAATTCTCGGTGTGAAAGAAGTCTGCGAACGTTGGGGGATCGAGCGCCCCACGCAGGTCATCGATATCCTCGCGCTCATGGGTGATACGGTGGACAACATACCTGGTATTAAAGGCTTCGGCGAAAAGACCGCTGCTGCGCTCATCCAACAGTTTGGCAGCATCGAGAATCTCCTTGCCAACCTCGACCAGCTGAAAGGCAAGCAGAAGGAGAAGCTTGAAGCCAGCCGAGATGCCGCAATCCTCTCAAAAAAGCTCGCTACCATTTTCACAGATTTACCGTTCGAGGCGGAACTCGCTGATCTGGTGGTCAAATCTCACAACGACGAGGCTTTGAAGGCGTTCTTGAGCGAGTTTGAATTCAACGCCCTCGGTCGCCGCTTGTTTGGCGATGACTTTAAGGCAGGTCGCGGGCGCAAAACGGCTATGGAAGCTCCTACTGAAGAGCTTTTCCCTGTGGAATACGTCACAAAGCCTCTAGAGGTCAAGCTCACCACCATTGTTGACACACCCCACGTCTATCATCTCGTGCAAAACGCTGAGGATCGTCGTAACCTCCTTCAGCAGATCGGAGAGCAAACAAGCTACTGCTTCGATCTCGAAACGACTGGACTCGATGCGCGCGATACTCAGATCGTTGGCATCGCTTTCTCATGGAAGGCTCACGAAGGCTGGTTTGTGCACTTCCCGCGTGAAAAAGCCGCAGCGAGGGCTGTGCTTGAAGAATTTCGCAATGTGTTTACCCGCGATGGCATCGAGAAAATTGGTCACAACCTTAAGTTTGATCTCAGCGTTCTCCTTGCGCATGGCATGGATGTCTGCGGGCCGTTTTTCGATACCATGCTTGCGCACTCGCTGATTGATCCCGATCAGCGTCATGGAATGGATTATCTTTCGGAGTCCTACCTGCGCTATGCGCCGGTTCCCATCACGAACCTCATCGGTACTGAAAAGGATGATCTCTTCAGCCAAGCCACTATGGCCGATGTTGCGGCTCAGGATGCATGGAAGGTCGCCGACTATGCCGCCGAGGATGCGGATGTAACGTGGCAACTTGCCGCGAAGATGCGCCCCGAACTGAAGGAGCAGACCTATGTCTTCGCCGAGATCGAATCGCCCCTCCTGCCCGTGCTAACGCGCATGGAGCACATCGGTGTGAAGATTGATGTGCAAGCCTTGCGCGAATACGGTATCGAACTCGAAAAGAAAGCTAAAGAGCTCGAACGGCGCATTCAAGACAGTGCCGGCGGTCCGTTCAACCTCAACAGCCCCAAACAGCTCGGTGAAGTACTTTTCGAACGTTTGAAGCTCCTCGATAAGCCGAAGAAAACCGCTACCGGGCAATATCAAACGAACGAGCAGGTGTTGCAGTCGCTTCTTGGCTTGCATCCGATCATTCAGGACATCCTCGACTATCGTGAGGTCACGAAGCTGAACAGCACTTATGTCGAAGCGCTGCCGCATGCTGTTTCCAAAATCACCGGGCGCGTCCATACCACTTTTCATCAGCTCATGGCTGCTACTGGCCGCATGGCGAGCAGCCATCCGAACCTGCAGAACATTCCGATTCGAAGCGATTTGGGTCGCGAGATCCGAAAAGCCTTTGTTCCCGGATACGACGGCTGGATCTTGATGAGCGCCGATTACTCGCAGATAGAACTCCGCGTCATGGCCGCGCTTAGCGGTGATGCCGCGATGATTGAGGCCTTCGCGCGAGGTCACGATATTCACCAAGCCACTGCCGCGCGAGTTTATGGTGTCGAACTCGATGGTGTGCTGCCGGAAATGCGCCGCACGGCAAAAATGGTCAATTTTGGTATCATCTACGGTATCAGCGCCTTCGGATTGAGTCAGCGTCTAGGTATTCCGCGCACCGAGGCTGCCTCTATCATCGAGAACTACTTCAAGCAGTTTCCCGGCATCAAACGCTTCATGGATCAAATCGTCGCCGACGCCAAAAAACACGGCTATGTCGAGACCCTTACGAAGCGCCGCCGCATGATCCGTGATATCACCAGTGCCAACGCCACCGTGCGCGGTCAGGCCGAGCGAGTCGCCATGAACACGCCGATCCAAGGCACCGCTGCCGACATGATCAAGCTCGCCATGATCCACGTCGATGCCGCGTTGACGAAAGCCGGCCTTCAGGCCCGCATGCTTCTGCAAGTGCATGACGAACTTCTCTTTGAAATGCCTGCCTCCGAAGCCGATCAAGCCCGGGCCATCATCGTCGATGCCATGAAGAACGCCTTGAAGCTCCCCGGTGTCGAAGCTGAGGTCGAGGCCGGCACCGGTGCGAACTGGTTACAGGCGCATTGAGAAACTCGATCATGCTTTGAGCTCGGCTACGGCGTCATCGACGGCGGTGTCGAGCACATCACAGGCTTCAAGGAGGGCATCTTCGGTGACAGTGAGAGGTGGGCAGATCTTCACGGTCTGTCCCCAAGCTCCGACGGGAGCGAAGAGCAGAAGGCCGCGTTGGTAGCACAGTTCGATGATGCGGTGAGCGAGGTCATGATTGGGCTCCTTCTTGTTTGGCATGAGAGTTTGGAGGCCGGCAACGAGCCCGGCACAGGTCACATGGCCGATGACATGTGGGTGGCGCTTCTGGATCGCTTTGCAGCGTTCGTGTAGGATGATACCAAGTTTTGCTGCATTGCCGGTGAGATCTTCAGCGAGGAGTTTTTTGATATTTGCTGTAGCGGCGGCGCAGCAGACGGGATTGCCCGTGTGCGTGCTGGTCATGCTTCCAGGTGGGAATTGATCCATGATGTGCTGACGGCCAATCACAGCACTCAGGGGCATGCCGGAGCTGATACCCTTGCCGCAGCAGATGAGGTCTGGCGTGACACCGTAGTGCTCGAAGGCCCAGAACTTGCCCGTGCGGCCGAAACCCGACTGCACTTCGTCAAAAGTGAGCACCACTTGATGTTCATTGCACCACTGGCGGAGTTTCTGGATGTATTCGACAGGCGCGAAGTCAGGACCGACACCCTGATAGCTCTCCATGATGACTCCAGCAATGTTCTCAGGCTTCATGCGGCGGTTCTCGATAGCCTTCAAAAACCCATCAAACGAGCTGTCACCCTCCCAATAGCCATCAGGGAAGGGGGCATTGATGATGGCTTGATCCAAATTCACGATCCACGACTTCTGCCCGGCCATGCCGCCGGCCTGTTGGCTGGCGAGCGTGCGGCCATGGTAGCCGCGGTCAAAGCCGATGATGCCTATTTTGGAGGTTCCGCCGACTTTGATTCCATGTGCACGGCTGAGCTTGATGGCACACTCCGTGGCTTCACTGCCGCTGCTGAGTAGGAAGACCTTCTTCAAGCCCTCTGGTGATACCGATGCGATGATCTCTTCGGTTTCGAGACGTTCTTCACTTGGAAAAACATAGTTATGAATGAGACCGCTGTTGATCTGATCGATCATCGCCTTGCAGATTTCGGGCGCAGCATGGCCTGCGTTGGTCACGAGCACGCCGCTACTCCAGTCGAGCCACTTGTTACCGTGCTTGTCGAAAACATAGATGTCCTCCGCCTTCTCCCAGATGATGGGCGGCATGCCGCGCATCGACAAGGGCTCCACCTCGCGCATGCGGTCGAGCAACGGAGTACTCTCCGGATGCGGCACCGGGGTGCAGATGCGGCGATGTTTGGTTTCGACGTGCGGAACGGTTTGCGGTAGGGTGCTAAATTCTTTGCCCATGATGGCAAGGATCATGCAAAGGCGCTGCGGCAGCGGCTACTCGCTTTGCGGCAGGTCGCGGTATTTTTGTGCGGAAACACTGGCATAAAAAATCACCGGGCTGGCAATGCCGACCCGGTGATGGTGAGGTGATCTGGCCAACGGATTATTTCTTTGGCTCAGCAGCTGGTGGGACCTCCGCGGGTTTCAGTTCAGGCTTTGGAGCGGCAGGCGGTGTTGCTGGCTTGTCCTTGATCTCATTCGAAGGAGACACGGAGATAGGTGGCGTGGTCACGGTGGTGGCCGCAGCTTTGGAAGCGGCATCTGTGGAGGTTTTGGCTGGTTCCACCGGCGGCGTGACTGGCTTCAGACCGGGGATGGTTCCGGGTGTGACCCCAGGAATCGTGGGAGCAGGTGCGGAATCTTTCTTGGGCTCTTCCTTCTTGATGATCTCGCCGCGCTTCTTGAAGATCGTGTTGATGGTATACTCGCTGACCTGATATACCCAACCATCGCAGGATTTCTCTTTAGCCAGTTTTTCTTCAAGAGTCTTTTTCTGTGCTTCGAAGTCCTCGTCCTTCTTCTTTTTGTCCTCGGGCTTCTCATCCTTTGCGGCCTCGCGCTTTTGCGGGATGTTGGCAGTCGTTATGACGGTCATGTACCATTTGTCACTGCCATCGACTGTTTTCTTGGCGGCTTGCACGTTGTAGGTGAATCCTTCGAAGGTGGTTAGCACGGCCTTGACGCTTTCCTTGAATGTTTCAGCAGCCTTCTGCTTGGCGAGCACGTCGTCAAAGGACGGGCTGGAGAGGAAGCTGGAGAGCGTGACTTTGCCATCGTCCAGCTTTTCGTCCGGCTTGGCGCCTTCGAGCACAAAGTCGGTATCGGTCTCGGCCTTCTTGGAGGCTTTCCAAGAGTCTTCGGCTTTTGGAGCGGTGACCTCAATATTCTTCAGCTTGGAGACGGCGATGAAGTCCTTCAGCACCCAAGCCTCTGGCTTGTTTTCAAGGTCGCTGAACGAGTTTGCCACTTCGTAAATGGTATCTTCATTCTTGAGCCGAATGAAGCGGTTGCCCTGAGGGCCGCCGCCAAACATGCTCATCTGGTTGTCTTGGCCGCCGGAGCTAGTGACCTTGCCGCCGAGCACGAAGGAATGCTTCACCGTGCCCGCCTCGTCGAGGAGCTCGACGAGTGTGCCCACGCCGAAGGCCGTGGCATCACCGGGCGAGTTCACACCGATTTTGCCCCAAGAGTCTTTGCCGATGCGTCGACCAGCTTTGATTTTTTCATACTTTAGTCCCATGAGCACGGTCTGTAGCTTTTCTTTGTTGGCAGGATAACCGCCGCGCTCACCGACCACCCACTGGTCTCCTTGAACAGTGACAGTCGTCTCCTGCTTGTCTTCCTTGATGCGGACCTTCTTGATGCCATTGATGTCGAAATCAGGGAAAAGAAGCTCGCGCGTCTTACTGGCACCGCTGCTGGCGCGGTTAAGGCGGGAGTTGCGTTGATTGCTTTGATAGTAGGCCGCTGCGATGATAGCGGCGAGGAGCACGAGGAGGATGACGATCTTTTTCATGGTCGTTCGGGGTTCTCTTGTTCTCGGTAAAGAAAGGTTAAGCGGCAGCGGTGAGTGCACGGCGGCGCATGGCGAGCAGCAGGCCGGCGACGCCGACAAGGAGCGGCACGCCGAAGACATTGAGACTCTTGAGGAGCGTTTTCTGGAACTCGACCTCCTTGTTGACCTCTTTGCGTATGTCACGCACCTCACGCTCGATCTTGAGAGAGTTTTTCTCCATCTCCTTGATGTTGTTCATTGTGGTCTGGTCGATGAGCAGCTGGCCTTTCTTGAGGTCAAGCTGAGGGCGGGCCTTGCTGAGCTGCTCAGCGATCTTCTGGCGCTCAGCTTCGAGGGAGACGAGTTTTGGGCGATACTTCTCCTCCACCTCCTCACGCATTTCCTTGAGCTTGGAGAACGGGCGGATGGGGGACTTGCGATTGCGCACCTGAATGAGGTCACCACCACCAGCGAGAACCTCGACAGTGTTGAGGAGCATCGGTAGGTTGCCGCCATTCGCTACGAGACCGACTCCTAAATCACCCTGACGCAGGCAGAAGGCATCGTAGAGCATATCAGAGTCGGCAAAGACGATCACGTTGCGCTCGCTGTCGATGGACTCCTTGAGGCTGTCGTCTTTTTTTTCCTCCTTCTTAGGCTGGGCGGCTGGGCCTGCCGTAGCAGAAGCGGTTGCCGCAGCGCCAACTGCAGGGGCTTGAGTCACGGAAGCAGGCGATGCCGAGGCTGGAGGCGTAGTGGTTGTGGATGCTGGCTTCGTGGTATCCTGCTCGGCGCCACCGGTTTCTTTTGCGGCTCCCGGTGCGGATGGACGGCCATTTGGAAAAGCGCTCTTGAATTTGCCTTTGATGTGCACGCCCACAATTTGCTTCTTGCCGCTGGCTGTGAAGTTCGTCATCGGCTCACGACGGAGTTTTTCTGCAGCAGTGGTGTCGATCATTTCGGAGGCCTCAGAACTGGTGGCGAGCGTGGTGGCATCGAGACCCTCCTTCTTGTCGACCCCAAACGAACCAGCGTTCATGAGGGTAAAGGTCTGAAGGCCCGTGGTGAAGCGGCTGTCTGGGTTGATGGCTTTCGCCGGCAACTGCAATGCTGTCGGCACCACCCGGCCTTGGAGCATCCCACGATAGTTCATATCGGCGAGTACCATGTCCTTTTTGTAGTTGATGCCCCAAGCTTTGAACAGATTGGAAAGATCCGAGCTGGTGTTGATGAAGTTGCCTGGCTGCCCGGTCATCGGATTCTGCTGGCCGCTCATGGCTTGGGCGAGCAGGCTTTGTGGATCAACGAATGCAACGACGTTACCGCCACCGAGAAGGTATTGGTCGACAGCGAACTCGGCGGTCTCAGTGATGTCCGCCGGGTGAATCACTAGCAGCACGGTAATGTCCTTGTCGATCTTGTCGGTGGTGACGGGAACTTCTCGCACCTCATAATCTGCTCGGAGTTGTTGGATGACAGCCCAAGCCTCACCACCGCGCTGGCGTTGCATCATGGCCATGGGATTTCCACCTATTTGCATGGCACTCATGTAGCCAATGATGGTCTTGGTGGGCTTGATCACCTTGGCAATCGCACGGGATACCTCGTATTCGAGGGAAGTTGCATCGTCCGGGCTGAGGAATGGCAGGATCTCCTTGCGATCGAGACACTGGACGCTCATGCCA
>JAFMIR010000100.1 GCA_017853885.1 Prosthecobacter sp. | reverse complement strand
CTCAAGCATGGCGAGGACAAGGACGATCCGATGATCCCGTTGCTCATCTGGTATGGCATCGAGCCGGTGGTGGCGGCGGACCCGGCGGTGGGGATGCAGCTCGCTAAGGTGTCGAAGATGCCGAAGGTCATCGGATTCATCTATCGCCGTCTCTCGTCGGATGACGCGGGACGCACGAGCCTGCTCAAACTGGCCGCCGAGACGCCGGATGCCGTTTTGAAGCTCGATTTGCTGAATGCGTTGGTCCAGGCCGCACGGAATGGGCACCCGATCACGAAACCGGATGGCTGGGACGCGCTGCGCCAGAAAGTAGTCCAGAGCTTTAGCTCGTCCGGTGCCGACAAGGCCAACGATGGCGATCACGGGCTAAAGCCCATGACTACTTTGCTTGAACTCGAAGCCTCCATGGGCATCGAAACGGCTCTGGCGACCTATCGCGACCTTCTGGCCTCCATGAGCGCTCGGACCAGCGAACGCGAAAACGCGCTCAACGTGCTCCTTCAGGCCAAAGACGCTTCCACCGCCAAAACCCTGCTCCAGCTCATCCAAAACGACGCACCGGCCTCGCTGCGTCGAAAGGCGATTCAGGCGCTCGCCTCGCTCAAAGATGCCGAAACGCCGAAAATCCTCGGCGCGGCCCTTCCCAAACTTTCCCCGAACGAACTCCCCGATGCGGTGAACACGCTCGCCTCGACCAAAGAAGGCGCGAAAGCACTGCTGAAGGCCGTCGAGGCCAAAACCGTGCCCGCGACGGCCCTTTCGCCGTTTTTGGTGCGCCAGCTTACCGCCTTCGATGACGCGGAGATCAACGCGCTCATCCAATCCGCCTGGGGCGATGTCAACGCGCCCAAAGCCGACCTCGCCGAGCGCACGAAAAAGTATCGCGACCTTCTCACGCCCGCCAAACTGGCCAAGGGCGACCTCGCGAAGGGCAAGATGCTCTACACCGCCACCTGCGGCCAATGCCACAAACTCTTCGGCGAAGGCCAAAACGTCGGCCCCGACATCACCGGCAGCAATCGCGCCGATTTGAACTACCTGCTCGAAAACGTGCTCGATCCGAATGCGGTGATCGGCAAGGCCTACCAGCTCAACCTCTTCACCATGAAGGACGGCCGCGTCATGAGCGGCGTCATCAAAGAAGAAAACCCCGCCGCCGTGAAGATCGCCATGATGGGCGGCGTCGAGTTCACCCTGCCGCAGGCCGACATCGCCAAGCGCGAAGTCTCCAAGCTCAGCACCATGCCCGAGGGGCTGTTTGATGCCTTGCAGCCGGAGATGGTCGTCGATCTCGTGAAGTACCTGCAAAGTGGCGCTGCTCCGGGTGGTGCCAAAGGTCCCGCTAAATCCGTCGAAGGTGCTCTCGAAGGCGAAAATCTCAAAGTCCTCGAAATCACCGGCGGCAAAATCGGCCGGCAAGGCATGGGTGGCTTCGGCAGCGATTGGAGCGGCGGGGCGCAGCTCTGGTGGACGGGCGGCAAGCCGGACCAGAAGCTCACGCTGGCCATTTCTGTGAAGGAAGCGGGCAAGTACACACTTTATGGTGCTCTGACGATGGCGCGTGATTATGGCGTGGTGAGCATCACGCTCGATGGGAAGCCGGTGGCGTCGTCGTTTGATGGCTACAACTCACCGAAGGTCATCCACACCGGTGAAAAGGAGTGGGGCACGCATCAGCTGACCGTCGGCGAGCACCAGCTGACTTTCACCCTCGCTCCGCCGAACCGGGATGCGATTCCGTCGAACATGGTCGGCATAGATTATGTGAAGCTAGAGAAAAAGTGAACTCCTCATTCCCATTTAGCGCTTCGGGATGATTCATGGCTTCGTGGTGGGAACGACCTTGAGATTCTTGATTTTATCTTTGTCCACTAGCAGGAATTGCAAGGCATCGGCGATCACCACTTTGGAAGGGTCTGTGCCTTCGTTTGACACGCGCACCCAGCCGTTACGTCCGGCTTCGAAGCGGAAGATGCCTAGCGTGCGAAACAAGCGGCCATGCGCGGGCTCTTCCTGCTGATTGATGCGCAGAGTGGTATCGCCATCGGCATGGTGGAGGGTCACGGGTGTGTTGGTGGCGCGGCGGACGTTGTAGCAATGTGCGATCCGCACTTCATACCATCCTGCCTTGGGCAGTTCAGGCGTGAAAGTCACAGATTTCAGGCCTTTGCCCGCCTTCATGTCATGCAGATAACCCAAGCCTACATAAGGCGGTGTGTGCGTTGAATACTGCCAATCACCTGTGAGCTGAGCGTTTGTCTCATCCACGATGATGCCCGGCAGCATCGTGGGATCATGCACGATCCATTTCATCATCTCCGGCCTGTCCACTTCTTCCGGTGAATGAATGCTGGCGATGGCCTGCGGATGCGGCTTGAGAGGCTCGACGGCCAAGGCGGCAGTGAACCAGGCGCAGGCAGCGTAGAGACAGGCAAGTTTGGATCTCATGGTTTGGCCACGGCATTTTCTCGAAGCAGATAACTCAGCAGGTGGAAGAAACTCGGTTCATCGAGCAATTGGCCGAACGTGGGCGGCATGAGGGACATGGGGATGACTTCGGATTTCTCGATGTCTTTCTTCGAGAGGCGATGCTCTTTGCCGGTGGTGTCGGCTAGCACTTGGACCTGGCCCAGTTCGGATTTAAGGAAACCGGCGAAGATCGTACCGTCCTTCAGGGTGAGGGTGTGAAGGTGAAAGTGGGCATCGACGTTGCGGTTGGGGTCGAGGATGTCTTCGCAGAGACGATCAGGGCCGCGAGTGCCGATGCCGTCAAGTTGGGGGCCGATGAGGCCGCCTTGCCCTTGAATTTGATGGCAGGAGGCGCAGTGGATTTTAAAGATGGCCGCCCCAGCGGTGGGATTCGGTTTCGCTTGAGCAAAACCAGCGGCGCGTGTGGCGATGAGGGTGTCGAGTTGCTTTCGCTGCTCGAGGGAAACAGGCAGCGGTGGTGGTGCGGGTCGTGGTGGGAGGTAAGTGGCGAGTTTTTCACGTAGGGCGGCCGGGGCACTATGCTGGAGTAGGGCGGCGAGCGTTTTGAGGGACTCGCGTGTGGTGTCCTCGCTTTGGAAGTCGTTCACGCGGACCACGGCGGGTTCGATGCGGGTGATGCCAAGCCAAGCGTAGGCTTTGCCATCATCGCCGTCGATGACTTCGATACGGGCGTGTTTGCCGATGTGTTTGGAGAGATTGAATTCGAGGCGCCTCGGCTTGTCATCACGTGGCGGGAAGGCGCTGGCGAGTGTTTGGCCGGTTTGTGCTTCGACGATACGAACGAGATTTTTGTCGTGCGGTTTGGCGGTGGG
>JAFMIR010000062.1 GCA_017853885.1 Prosthecobacter sp. | reverse complement strand
GCTATGCCAAGGCCGGAGCGCCCGATCACTTCAAGAGCCTCATCGAAGAACGCCCACACGAGTTCAACGCCGAGCGCCAGGCCGATGCTTGGGCGTGGTTTGAGAAACATCTATGAAGTCGCTGCTGCTTGTCCTGTTGCCGCTTGTCGCAATCGCCGGACCCTCCGAGGTCTTGAGCGAAGGCAATGCCCTCTTTGCCAAACGCGACTGGAAGCAGACGGCGGAGTTTTTTGCGCGGCAGGACTTTCGTGAATGGCCGGAGAAACAGAGGCTCGAAGCGCTGCGCTTGAAGGCGGTGGCGGAGACGTTTGCGAAGATGGGAGCCGAAGCCGAGGCGACCTTGCGCGAGGCGATTCGTCTCCAGCCGATGTCGGCCGACTGGTGGTTGCTTCTCGGGGACAACTACAAACTGAACTTCACAGACAAGGCCGCTGAAGAGATGAACGCGCATCAGGAGGCGTTGCAACTCAGCGGCAGTGGCATGGGCTGGCAGCGATTCACCGCGGCACTCGCTGTCGCCAGGCATCACACCGACGAAGTGCGAGGTGATGACGCGCTGAAGGTGCTGCAGGTCTTTGATGCGATGCCCGATGTGCCGCCGAGCTGGCGTGTGAGACTCCTGCGCGGTCAGGCGCATGCGCTGGCATCAATGGGCCGCGATGCGGAGGCGCTGGCGAAATTTCGTGAGGCTCTGGCTTTGGAGGAAAAGAAATGATACATCCCATCGAGCTGCTCCGAGTCCTTCTTTGCCTGCTCGCCCTGCAAACTCCACTCCTGGCCGAATTTCTAGCCGGCACGGCGAAGGTTGAGATCACACCTGCTCCTGGCACGGCCTTCAATCTCGGTAGCCAGCCGCTTGCGCCCAAGGACTCGCTCTATGCCCGCGTGCTGGTGTTGAAGGATGAGCACACTAGCGTCGCCATCGTGTCGGTGGATGCGATTGTGTTCGCATCGCCGGTGGTGAGTGAGCAGGTCAAGCAGCGCTTCGGCGTGCAGCATGTGATCCAGTCATCCACGCACACGCACGCAGGCATGGCGGCGGCGGGGATGCGTATCGGCGGTGCGGACAAGAAGCCGGATTGGACTCGTGCGGGCAAAGCGCCCGATGCAGTGATCGACTGGCGTGGGCTCTCGACTGATCCGTGGTATGCGAAGACCGAGCAGCAGATCATCGAGGGCATCGGCGAAGCGATGGAGCATCTGTTTCCGGCGCGCATGGCCGTCGGCAGTGGAGTTTTCGAGAGCGTTTACATGGCTCACAATCGCCGGCTCGTGACGGAGAAAGGCGTCACGATGCTCTGGGAAAATCCAGATCGCCGCCCGACGAAGCCAATTCACCCAACCGTGGGCGTGCTGAGGATCGAGGACATGAATGGAAAGGCGCGTGCGCTCGCCGTGGCCTATGCCTGCCATCCGGTGGCGATGATGAATGGTGGTGTCGTGTCACGCGACTATCCGGGAGCTGCGGTGGACACCATCGAGCAGGAGCTTGGTCCGCAGTGCCTCGGCATGTTCCTCCAAGGTGCATCTGGCGATCTCGATCCGTATGATCTGCACAACCTGCGCTCGCGGAATCGCGAGAACATCGTGAAGCAGGCCGGCACCGCGCTTGCCAAACGTGCGCTCGAGCTTTCCAGAAACGCAGCGAGGTCGGACAAGACACCGACCATGCTCGTGAAGGAAAGCCTGCTCGAAATCCCGAATCGCAACGGCAGCGGCATCACGCCGGTGAATCTGCTCACGTTGCGGCTGTCGGACGAGATCGCCTTCGCGGCGATCCCCGGCGAGCCTTTCGTGCAGCATCAGCTCGACTTGCGGGCCAGCTTTCCAGCCGCGCCGAACGTCTTCATCCTGGGCCTCGCTTATAGCGGTCGTGGTTGCCCCTTCGTCATCTACATCCCGACCGCCCAAGCAGTAAAGGAGGGCGGCTACGGTGCCGCGGAATGCAGCTTTCTCGCGCCTGATGCCGGGGAGCGGTTGATCCGCGAAGCTGTGAGCCAACTGCGATGATGGACTGTTTGGCGAATCACAACGCCAGCAACTCACCGTTTTGCCTCTCTACAATGCCCCCCCCGACGCATGGTTGATCAGACAGGACGAACGCTCATGCTCTGGACGAATGAACCTGCGCTGAATGGGCGTTTTGCTTTCATGTCCCAGATGTTGGATAGGCTCATCATCATTGCCCTTTGCCTGCTGGCCACGCTCTATCTTCACGGTACTAGCATGAAGAACGACGCCGCGTCCGACGGACCGATCGAGCAACTCGTGCAGCAAGGCCATACCTTCCTCGCCGCCATCCCAGCGCTCCACGCCGCCGCACTGAACTGCGATGCCTGCAAGCTCGTCGCGCTCGGGGAGATGATACCCTCTTGGGAATCGCTGATGAGCGCAACGGAAGCGGTCGATCTATCCGTGCATGGCGTGCTGCGGCACTACGACCTAGGCGACCTCCGCAAGATGATTGGAATCGAAGGCGAGGCGGGTGGAAGCAAATGATGAAACACTTGCCACAATCGCTATCACTCATTTGCCCGACTATGTTGAAACATCTAACCATCTACCGAATCCAAGTCAGCTCGCTTCCTAGGCCGATGCGACGGTATGCGTCTCTCTTCCTCGCTGCCGTTGCGTTGTGCGGCTCTGGTGTGCCGCGCTTGTCCGCCGAACGGGCGATCGGTCAGCTCCGTCCGCTGCTCGTGGACGATGGCGGCGCGGCCATCACTTCCGCACCGGCGTGGATGAAGCGGCGCGACGTCATGCGCGCGGAATGGCAGACGTTTCTCGGCGATTTTCCCAAGGAACGCGCGCCATTGAAAGTGGAGGTGCTGGCCACAGAGACGCTCGCGGAGTTTACGCGCCAGCACGTGAAGTATCAGGTCGAGGAAGGCGTGTATACGGATGCCTATGTGCTCATTCCCAGGAACGCTTCCGGGAAGCTCCCTGGCGTTGTTGTGTTTCATCAGACTGTGAAGTCGCATGCGCAGCAGGCGGCGGGCGTGGATGCTTCCGTGCCCGAATTAATGCACGGTGTGCAACTCGTGAAACGCGGTTACGTGGTGGTGTGCCCGCGTTGCTTCATCTTCAATGACGGCGCCGGTTACGCCGAGTGGGTGAAGCACTTGCAAGAATGTCACCCCAAGTGGACAGGCATGGCGCGCATGACGTGGGACGGCATGCGGGCGGCGGATTATTTGGAGTCGTTGCCTCTGGTGGACCATGAGCGAATCGGGTGCTTGGGGCATTCGCTGGGCGCGAAGGAAGTGCTCTATGCCGCCGCATTCGACGAGCGGTTCAAAGTCGCCGTGTTCAGCGAAGGAGGCATCGGCATCACCTTCAGCAATTGGGATGCGCCCTGGTATCTCGGTCCGCGCAGCCGGACGTCGGCCTTCAAGCACGAGCACCATGAACTTCTGGCTCTGATGGCACCCCGGCCGTTTCTGCTTCTCGCCGGCGACTCCGCTGATAGCGACCAAAGCGCCATTTTTATCGAGGCCGCCCGCTCGTGCTATGAACTGCTAGGCGCGCGCGACAACGTGCGCTTATTCAATCACCGCCAAGGACACCGCTACCCGGCGGAGGCTCAGGCTGCCGCCGAGGAACTACTCGACCAGCATCTCAAAGCGAAGCGATGATCCGCCGCGCGAGCCCTTTTCCTTCAATCGTCATTTCTATTCGATGATCCGTTTTCTTCTCCTCGCTTTTGTATCTGCTGTCGTACTTCATGCAGGCGATGCCGTTGTGGTTCGCGGCACGGCGATCATCGATGGTGCGTTGAAAGAGTCGCTCTGGTCGCAGGCTCCTGCCCAATCCGACTTCACGGTGTTTCAAACGGGCAGACAGGTCGCTGCCACCACGTTCCGGCTCGCGCACGATGAGGCTTGGCTTTACGTCGGCATCGATTGCCGGAACGAGTCGCTAAAGTGGTTACAGCCCACAGTGAAGGGGCACGATCGCGGGGCGATGAAGGATGAATCGATCGAGGTTTTTCTCGCTCCGCGAGTGACGGAGCCGGCTTACTTTTACCACTATGCGCTGAGCTTCGGTGGCGCGCGGGACGAGCGGATCATCACTGGTGCGAACGTGAAAGAATACTGGGATGTGCCGTGGCGCTCAGCCACTCGACGCATGGATCGCGGTTGGACGGCAGAGATCGCGGTGCCGCTTTCCCTGCTGCGCTCCGGCGGCGGATTTCGCGATCTGCGCATCAACGTGGCGCGCAATCGACGCGTGCCGGTGATTGACTCGCAGAACGTGGTCATCAGCGAGTCACGCGAGAGCAGCAGTTGGTCGCCGGTGAAGAGCAGCTTTCATGAGCAGGCTGCGTTTCGCGCTGTCAATAGTTTTCCCACCATGCTGGAGATCCGCGAGCCGCCGCTGGTGGGCATCAGCAAGGCGAGTGCTGAGATGTCGGCTGCCCGTGTCAGCCTGCAAAATCATGGAGCCGCCTTAGCCAAGGTGCGCCTCGCCATTGGCACGACTCGTGGAGCGGTGTTGCAGTTGGAGCCCAAGCAAATCTTCGAAACGCAGCTCGCCTTGCAGGATCCCAGCCCGGAGCAGGCGGAACTGAGTTTGCTCGATGCCGCCACGGATGAAGTGCTTGCCACCGAGGTCATCGAGGACACGAGCGCGTGGCGACCGCTCACGGCCTTCCTGGATCGCAACTACTACACCAGCGAAACCGAGGCGGTGATTCACTATCGTGTCAATCCGAGTGCTGGGCTGAAGCTTGTGACGCGTTCGTCGGAGGGAAACGAACTCGGAAGCGTTTCTCCGGTGCCTGTTAGTGGTCAGCTCAAGGTTTCGGTGGACGACTCCACCACACTGCAGCTTCAGCGCGACGAGCGAGTGATCTTCGAACTCAAATTGCCCCTGCGGAGGCTGCCGCCGCAGCCGGGAGCGGAGTGGAAGATCGATCAAGCAAGACGTCTAGTATTGAACAACGGCCTGCCGTTTGTGCCCTTCGGCATGATCATGTCCGGCGTGCGCGACGATGATGAAGCCGCGTTCAAGCAGATTGCTGCTCATGGATTCAACACTTTTGTCGTTTGGAACAAGACCACGTCGCAGGGCATGGCGAACTACCAGCGGCTGGCGGCGAAACATCATCTCGCCCTCGTCAGCGCCCCTGACGAATGCGCGGAGCCGATCCTCTGGGACGTGCATGCTCGCTATGACGTCGAACTTTTGAAACAAGTGCGGCGCATTACGGATTCGCAAAACCTCACCCAGCTCAAGAATGTGGTGACGCTGCCGGTCTCCCTCCCCGAACGCGAGGCGATTTATGGCGAGTTTTTCCACAAGAACCTCGACCGTATGATCTCCGGAGTCGAAGCCGTGAAGCACGCGCCGAATCTCGCCGCGCACTTCATCATGGACGAGCCGCTGCCCAAGGAGGCGTTCAACCAGGTGAAGTTCGGCCAGGAATATTTTGCCCGTGTGCGACAACGCGATGGCTACCACCCGGTCATCGTGAACTACTCCAGCCACATCCCCGAAGGCACGGACTACACGAACTGGTGTGACATCCTCGTCACCGATCCCTATTGGCATCCGCCCGTGGGAGACGACGTGCGCAGCACTCCGAATTACGTCGCCAAGGTCGCTTGGATGACACGGCAACGTGCCGAGACAGCACGACAACCGGTTTGGCAGATTCTTGCCTGTCCGCGCTGGAGTCGGCTCTATAAGCGACCGCTCACCGCCGCCGAGATCCGCTGCCAGACCTATCTGGCCCTCATCTATCGGGCCACGGGTATCTTCACCTTCGCCTATGGCAACATGCGCGAGCCGGACTG
Organism: Prosthecobacter sp.; assembly: GCA_017853885.1. Classification (GTDB taxonomy): domain Bacteria; phylum Verrucomicrobiota; class Verrucomicrobiia; order Verrucomicrobiales; family Verrucomicrobiaceae; genus Prosthecobacter. Next base: position 8,763 of record JAFMIR010000062.1, on the reverse strand, counting down.
GCAGACGTGCCAGCAACTCGGCCATGAGATCAGCCTGCTCACACCCTTCATCGCCGGCCCCGAGACATCGACTGGCATCTACTACAACCGGGCGGTGCTGGACGTGGAGACAGACGTTCCTAGGTTTGTTGAATCCCCGTTTGATCCGAAAGCCGAGCGCTACCCGGATGTCCACGCCGGCATCTTCCAAAACGAGCAAGGGCAAGTCATCCTGCTGGCCGCCAACGCTCGCCATCACCCCGTGCGTTGCCGTTTTGCCTCCGAGCAGATGACCGCAGCGAGAGAAGTGTTTGGCGCGCAGAACATGGAGATCAAAGACCATGGATTTAGCGACACCTTGGAGCCCTATGCGTGTCGTGCCTGGCATGTGAAAGGCATTAGTGATCATGCCCTCAGCGTTCAGCAGATCGTCTTGAAGCCCGAACTCATGAGAATGGAACCCTTTCTCCCGGGCGGCTTCAGACAAGGATGCAAGAACGTGCTGCCCAATCCCAGTTTTGAATACAGCACCGCCGCAGGCTGCGCCGACTACTGTCTCATGACGCCCGGCGCTACGATTCGCGACAGCGGAGCCCGCTTCGGCAAACGCTGCATCCAACTCACCAAGACCACCACCAGCGGCTACGAGCGACTCATGCTGCGCTGCGATCCCGCGAGCGCCTCTGCGCAAACCTACACGCTCTCCGTTTACCTCAAGGCCGACCATAACGGACGCGATGCGTGGCTGCGCGGCATGAAGATGAACACCGAAAAAGATCACGGCGAAGCCATGGCGCTCAAACTCAGCACCGAGTGGCGACGCTACTCTATCACCGGTGTCATCCCCGCCAACGTCAGCGAAGCTAGCTACGAAATCCGCCTACGCGAGCCCGGCCAAATCTGGATTGACGGAGCCCAACTCGAACTTGGTGCAATAGCGACCGAGTTTGAGGACTCTTCGGACCACTCCAATCCTCATTGCCTATGAAAACCCGCCGCCAATTCATCACCACTGTTGCCGGCACCGCCGCCCTCTTCTCCACACTCCGCCTGCTCCATGCGGTCGACGATGGCATCACCTGGCTCGTTCAATACGATGGCAAATCACTGCCCGCCTCGCCGTGGGCTGCGATGGGCAAACCGAACGCCAAACTCGCGGATGGCGCGCTGCATTTGAGTGACGGTTCCAAAGACGAATCAGGTGCTTTTGAAGCGGAGTGGAGGGGCGATCTTGATGGCCAGGAGATCATCGTGGAGGCGCGGGTGAAACTGGTGAGCATGGTCGGGCATCGCGATTCGCCGACGGCGACGTGGCCGCAGCGTGATGGGGCGCCGATTTGCATCCAGGTGAGCGATGGCAAACACGAGGAGGGCATCTTGCTCACACCGGCACAGGACAAGCACGCCGAGGCGGCCAAAGGCTATCTGCGCACGCTGACGGATCGTTTTGCGCAGGCGGACACGCGGGATGCCTTCCATACCTATTGCCTGATCATTCGTGGCGAGGACATGGCGGTGGAAATGGATGGCAAACGCCTCATCGAAGGTCGCGATGCCTTCTGGCGGCCGGCGGCCTCGCCGCGCCAGTTCATCCGCTTTGGCTCCACCTCGAAGCCGTTCACGGGCGAGGCTCAGTGGGAGTTTGTGCGGCTCGGTTTGCGGCCTGCCACGACGGTGGCGGTGGAGAAATCGCCGCTGAAGATCACCGTCAGCGAGCCGTGGCCGCTCAACGTGGAAACCAAGAACACGGAATCGCGTCCCTACCTCTATGACATGGGCCAAGGTCTTCTTTTGACCAGCAATCCACAGGGCAGCGATGCCTTGCTGGAGCCTTACATCGTGCGCCGCAGCACGGATGCGGGCAAGACGTGGCAGGCCGTCGCAGGCACCGAGCAGAACAGCGATTCGCCGCAGGAGCTCGTGCGCCTCGCCGATGGGCGCATCTTTGGGCCTTCGCGTTGGACCCGCTTGCAGCCGAACGGCATGCTCACGGGCAAAACGACGATCCTTGATGCCAAGGCGGAGACTTTCGCCATGCACGACAGCACCATCACGCTGCCGACGGAATTCATGCCGGCAAAGGCCGGTGAGGTGCTGCTCTTTGAACGCCACATCTGGGCGGAGAAGGATGACAGCATCACCGCGGTGGCCTGGAGCCGCCGGGCCACGCTGAAGTTGCCGAATGGCCGCGGCTTTCCAGAGCGTCACACGCATCTGCTCCGTAGCACCGATCTCGGCAAAACGTGGACGCATGTCGCACACGTCGGCCTTGGCGGCGAGCCCGCCGTCGTGCGACTCAGCGAAAGCGAATGGCTGGCCATCACTCGGCCCGATGCGCACATGTCGAACCTGCTGCAACATCGCTCGCTCGATGGCGGCAAGACGTGGACGTTCGAGCGCACGCTCGAAGAAGGCAGCGTCATGCCGGATCTCGTGCTCATGAGCCATGGCGTGCTCGCGTGCAGCTACGGCCGCCCCGTTTCCAACCTCATGTTCAGCCTCGACGGCGGTCGCACCTGGCGGGACCATCGTGTCATCTCCGACCGCGCCAACTTCAACTACACCGCCATCCGCGAGATCAGCCCCGGCCGCCTCCTCTACATGCATGACGGCCAGATCCCCGGCACCCTGGCGCGGATCAACTCGGTCTATATCGACGTGGAGAAGGTGAAGCCATGAAGCACGCTCTTACACGCCCCATCACCTCGCGAGCCGATCGGCAGACGGTTTGGCTTCGTTCGGCACTTGCGGCCGTTTTGGCCGTCTCGCTGGCCCATGCTGGTGAAACACTGCCGAACGGCATCGTGCTGCCGGATGAATGGCCGCCGCGCATCGGCGGATATGCTGGCAAGCCGCCGTTGGAGACCTTCTCGAAGCCCGGTGATCCACCGGAGCCGCCGTATTTGAAAACGAAGCCCGCGGTGATCGACATCGATGTGGGGCGGCAGTTGTTCGTCGATGATTTCCTCATTGCGGAGACGAATCTGAAACGTGTGTGGCATCCGCCCGTGAAGCACACCGGCAATCCCGTGCTCAAGCCGGAGAAAGCGTGGGAACTCGGCAGCACGCGCACGCCGATGGCCGCGCCGTTCAGCGATGGCTGCTTTTACGATCCGCTGTCGAAGCGCTTCATGCTCTGGTATTCGTCAGGCTGGTATGATTCGACCGCGCTGGCGGTGAGTGGCGATGGGTTGCAATGGGAGCGGCCCGTGTTCGATGTCTTTCCCGGCACGAACAAGGTCATGCTGAGCGATCACGATGAGTGGCGGCGCGACACGGCTTCCATCTGGCTCGATCACGCGGCCACCAGGCCCGAGGAGCGCTTCAAGGCCACGATGTTCTGCCGCAGCGGTGCCCTAGGCACGAAGTTGGACAACTACAACCCCGGCCTGCTCCTGCTCGCCTCGCCCGATGGCATCCACTGGACGCTGCGCGGCCAGACGAAGCACTCCAAGGACAACACGACGATGTTTTACAATCCCTTCCGCAAGGTCTGGGTCTTCAGTCATCGCATCCACATCAAGCACAACGACGGACGCTACGAGCGGGCACGGGCGTATTGGGAGACGAAGGATTTCTTTTCCGCGGCGGGTGAGGCGATGAAGGAGCGGCCGCCGGTTTACTGGATGAGCGAGCAGGCGGATGAAGTTCGCGAAAAGACGGAAAAGGCCTCCGCCGCCATCGAGCTCGGCAATTCCACGTTGGCGCAGATCTACAAAATCGACGCCACGCCTTATGAAAGCCTCATGCTCGGCCTTTTCGAGATTTTGAGTGGTGCGACGAACGAGGAATGCGCCGCCGAAGGAAAACCGAAGCGCACGGATTTGCAGATCGCCTTCAGCCGCGATGGCTTTCACTGGAGCCGGCATCGTGAGACCTTCATCGGCGGCACGGGCAGGGCCGGTGATTGGGATCGCGGCTACATCTCGTCCGTCGGCGGTGGATGTCTCATCATCGGCGATGAGTTGATTTTTCCGTATGGAGCCTTTGCCGGTGATCCGGCGAACACGGACAAATACTACGTCTGGGGCGGCCTCTACGCGAATGGAGCCACCGGCATCGCCAAACTGCGTCGCGATGGTTTTGCCTCCTTGCGCGGCCCCGGCGTGCTCACGACCGAAAAACTGCGCTTCAGCGGCCAACACCTCTTTGTGAATGCCAAAGGCACGATCCGCGCCGAAGTGCTCGATGCCGATGGAAAGGCCGTGAAGGGTCTCACGCTCACCGATTGCACCGCTTTCACCGGAGACAGCACCCGCGCACGGCTGAGCTGGACAGGCGACCTCGCCGCGCTGCATGGAAAAGCTGTGCGCATCCGCTTTCACCTCACCGAAGGCGATCTTTACGCCTTCTGGATCAGCGCCGACGAACGTGGCAGCAGCGGCGGCTACGTGGCAGGCGGCGGACCCGAGTTTGATGGAAGTCAGGATCAACCACGCACCCACCGATGAGATCACTCCCCCTTCTCCTTTTCACATCACTGGCCGCGCCACTCGCCGTCGCCGCCCAAGAGTCGGTCCGCATCGGCAAGGCGCACCAGCTTTTCCTGGATGACCATCTCATCGAGCACACCGAACATCTCACTCGGCGCGTGCAGCAGGCACGCAAACACGAGACGAATCCGCTCTTCGTGAAGGAGCACGACTGGGAGCCGGAGGGCTATGTGGTGCCGAGCGTGATCTATGATGAGGACGAAAAAATCTTCAAAGCATGGCTCGATGGCTATGGCATTGGCGTTTTTTACTTCACCAGCAAAGACGGCATCCAGTGGGAGCGGCCATTGATGCGGCTCTTTCCTGAGTTCGACAAAGAGCCGACGAATCGCGTGGTGCTGAGCGCCTCCGAGATCGATGCCAAAGCCGCCCCGCTGGAGAAGCTGGACTACCTGCGCTCTCGTGAGGCGGGATGGCGATACTTCGGGCATGCCAGCGGCGTGATCAAAGACAAGCGCGATCCCGATCCGCAGCGCCGCTACAAAATGGCCTTTCTCTGGATCAACCGGCAGTATCAGCCACCCGGTGCGAGTCGCGCGGGCAAGTTCATCGCCATGGGCGTGGCCTTCAGCCCCGACGGCATTCATTGGACGCCGGTGAATGAACCCGTGTGCCGCGCGACGGTGGATCTGCCCTTTCACATCAACTTCGACGAGCAGCGAAAACGCTGGGTGCTCTACGGTCGCGCCTTTGGCGTGGTCACTGATGAAAAGAAAGCCGCGCACGCTGCCGACCCCAATCTGCAATACAACAATGGCCGCGCCGTCATCCGCTGCGAGAGCGAGGACTTCATCCATTGGACGCCTGAGAAGGGCGAGCTGGTGCTGGCGAGCGATGCGCAGGACAGCACCATCACGGAGATCTATGACATGCGCCGCATCCCTTACGAGGGCATCGACATCGGCCTCGTCCACATGTTTCACAATGAGCCGACCGGCGTCACCCTGCCCATCCAGCTCGGCATCAGCCGCGACAACAAAAACTGGCATCGCCTCAGTGATCGCACGCCCTTCCTCGCGATGGGAGGCCTCGGCGAATGGGATCGCGGCGTCATCTCACCACCCACCACCGACCCGCTCCTCGTCGGCGATGAACTTCGCTTCTACTACACCGGCCGCAATCAGCTCCACAGCACACGCTGGCAGTTTGACGACCAGCCCAAGCTCCTGCCCGCGATGCCATCTCCTCGCGGCGCCCTCGGTCTCGCCACCATCAAGCGCGACCGCTTTGTCGCCATGGAGGCCAGCTACCGTCCCGGCATCCTGCGCACGAAGCCGTTCATTCATGACGGCGGCATCCTTCACGTGAATGCCGCCATCAAGTTCGGTGCGCTCACCGTCAGCCTTCTGGATGAAAAAGGCATGTCCATCCAGAAGCTCACTATCACCGGACGTGATGAAATTGATCTGCCCCTCCCCGAACTGACCAAGATCCCCGGCCGCCAAGGCCAGCCCATGCGCCTCGAGTTCAGCGTGCAAAACGGCCGCCTCTTCTCATTCTGGATTCAATGAACCGACTCTACCTCATCGCCTTGCTGCTTGTATCGCCCGTCGCACTATGCGCCGCCGAACTCACCGTCGGTCCCGGCGGCTTCAAAACGATTGGCGAGGGCGTGGCGGTGCTCAAAGCGGGCGACACGCTTACGATCATGCCTGGCGAGTATCGCGAGACAGTCTCCGCCACGTTGGTGGGGACGGCGGAGGCGCCGATCACGATTCGTGCGTGGCGGGCGGGGAGTGTGTTGATGCGGGGGGATGTGGAGTTGGGGGACTTCAAGGCGGCGTCGGGGTTGCGGGATGTTTTTGTCACGGATATGAAGAAGGCGGAGTCGGTGTTTGAGCGCAGCACGTTTCGCACGCTGGAGCCGAAGATGAGCGCGGCGGAGGTGGAGACGTCGTTGATGAGTTATCATCAGGATGAGAAAAACGGGCGGCTGTATGTGCACACATCGGACTCGCTGCCGCCGGTGTGCCATGCGATGGGCGCGTCGGTCACGAATGCGCATGGGGTGCTGCTCACGGGCTCGAAGCATGTGATCATCGACGGCTTGTCGTTCACTGGCTTCAGTCATCGCGACTACGATGTGCAGCAGGGCTCGCGCACGCGCTGGGGGCTGATGTTGAAGGACTGCGAGAGCTGCCTCGTGCGAAACTGCACGGCGTATCTAAACAGCGGCGGTCTTCACCTGCTCGGCAAAGGCCAGGGCTGCGTGGTGGAGGATTGCGTGGCCTTTGGCAACTGGTCGCGGCATGTGGACATCGGCAACAACATCGTCGGCTGGGGCGTGGCGGGCACGACGTTTCAGCGCAACCGCGTGGAGGGTCACATGCCGGACGCGGCGACGAGTCGCAATGACATCACGTTTTACAGCGGTGGCGATGGTTGCGCGATGATCGACAACCTGGCGATCCACGCGAGCATCATGATCAAAGGCGATCTCAAGGATGCGGTGCAGCGCGGCAATGTGTGCATCGGGCGCAAGTTCTACCGTCCACCGGGCACGGAGAACATCGAATTGCCCGCTGGAGCCACGCCAGCGGACGCGGCGCGGTTTGCGGATGTGCTGAATCATGATTACCGCACGGAGCAGGTCTTCTTCGTGTCGCCCGGCGGCGATGATGCGAATCTGGGCACGAAGGCGAAGCCGTGGAAGACGCTGGCGCATGCCGCGAAGGCCAGCGGCACGGTGTATCTCATGGCGGGCGAGTATGAGGAGACGCTCGTGGCGGGTGCGAAGGCGGATGTGCGTCGCCATGGGCATGATCGCGTCGTGGTGAAGGATGTGCTCATCAAGGACGCGCGCGGCGTGCGGCTGCATGGGCTGCACATTCGCGACAAAGCGGCCATCTCGGGCTGCGAGGGCCTGCGCATCGAGTTTTGCACGCTGGGCGGGCTTTGGGTCCGCGACTCGCCGAAGGTGCATGTGGCGCACAATTGGCTGCGAGGGCCGTTGCGCGTCGAAAACTCGCCGGAAGGCAGTTTTGTGTCGAACCTCATCGCCGAGCGCCAGATGGATGCGGCGTCGCAAAATGGCCTTTGGGTGCATTCGAATGTCACCACGGCTCCCGTAGGCGATGTATTGCCCGACGACTCGCCGCTCATCGGTCGCGGATTGCATGGCTCGACCATCGGGCCGTTTGTGCGGCTCACTCGCACGCGACCGCTGCCGATCAGCGAGGTCGCGGTGCATGATGTGACGCCGACGACGGCCACGCTGGAGTGGAGCACGCCCACGCAGGCCGCGGAGACGACGCTCGAATGGGGCGACCGCAAAATCGAAACCCCACGTGGCAGCCAGCACAGCGTGAGCTTGAGCGGATTGCAGCCGGGCAAGGCCTACGAGTTCCGCGTCAGCTCGCGACGCAAGGACGAGCAGCGCCTCTTTGCCACGCATCAGCCGCCTGCGGACAAAACGCAGGCCGTTGTCGAAACGCAAACCGTCACCACCGCGACCGCCACATCACCGGCACGCACGCTGCATGTGCCCGGCGATTTCCCCACGATCTCCGCGGCCGCCGATGCCGCGCGTGCGGGCGACACCGTGCTCATTCACGGCGGTGTGTATGAGGAAACTGTGCGCATCCGCAGCAGCGGCGATGCCGGTGCGCCGATCACCTTTGCCGCCGCGCCCGGTGAGATCGTGTGGATGGACGGCAGCGACCGCTTCCGCGCGACCGCCTTCATCCTCCCGCACAAGCATCACATCATCCTCGACGGCCTGCGCTTCCGGCATTTCCGCTTCGCGCCGGAGCTGGGGCCGATCATCCGCATCACCGGCGGCTCGCATCACATCATCCGCCGCTGCTTTCACGATGGTCGCGAGCTGGAGGGCTACGTCGGCACGCTCATCGCGGCGGACAAAGTCACGAACCTGCTCATCGAAAACAGCGTCTTCATCGGCGGCATGAACGAAGCCATCAGCCTCAATGCCTGCCCGGAGACCACCGTGCGTCACTGCGTCTTTTACAACAACTTCCTCCGCGCCCTCACCGCGCACATGGACAAGCCAGATGTGCTCGTGCATTTCCATCACAACCTCGTCTGCGACAGCATCCCATCGAAAGTGAACAACGCCCTGCTGCGCATCTGGCATGCCGACGCGCTGCGCTCCGATCACAACGTCTTCTTCACGCGCATCCCCGGCGAGCAGCGCCGCATCGTCGAGACCGCAAACATCCAGGGCCAGAAAGTCGGGCACGAAGACCCCGCCACCTATCGCGGCGAAAATCTCCTGCTCGCCGACATGCAAACGAAGTTCCGCCAGGATCAAAGCAGCCGCACCGGCAATCCC
>JAFMIR010000001.1 GCA_017853885.1 Prosthecobacter sp. | reverse complement strand
GCGCACCCGGCAGGGATCGAACCTGCGACCGACGGATTAGAAATCCGCTGCTCTAGTCCACTGAGCTACGGGTGCTTTTCAAAGATGTGGCTCATGATGCACGGGTTTGAAGCGCGGGCAACCCGGCGGCCGGATTTTCATCCTGTGGGCAATGGAGGAGTGAAAGAAGCAGCCGCGCGGTCGCGAAGTGCTGAGTCACCATGAAACTGATCACGCTTCTTACTTTCTTAACCTCCGCGGTCCTTCTGCACGCTGAGCCCCCGCCTGGGTTCCGTGCCTTGTTTAATGGCAAAGACCTGACCGGTTGGTATGGGCTGAATCCACACAGCGTGGTGAAGTTGGAAGGTGAGAAGAAAGCAGCCGCGCTAAAAAAGATGCGCGACGAGTTCGCTAAGCACTGGCGCGTGGAGAATGACGAGCTGGTGAACGATGGTGAGGGTGGCTATGCGACGACGGACGGGGAGTTTGGCGATATCGAACTCATGATCGAATACAAGACAGTGCCAAAGGCAGACAGTGGCATCTACTTGCGCGGCACGCCGCAGGTGCAGATCTGGGACAAGACGCAAGTGTTTGACCCGAAGAAGCCAGACCGGAAACCGCATCTGGGCTCTGGCGGTCTTTTCAACAACACGCCGGGCAAGCCAGGGCGCGATCCGCTGGTGCTGGCAGATAAAGAATTCGGCGAGTGGAATAGCTTCCGCATCCGCCAGATCGGCGATGTGACGTGGGTGTGGCTGAATGACAAGGTCGTGGTCGATGGCGCGGTGATGGAGAACTTCTGGGACCGTGCGAAGCCGCTGCCCGCAAAGGGTCCAATCATGCTGCAAACCCACGGCGGTGAGATTCGCTGGCGGAACATCTATGTGAAGGAGCTCAGTGCTACGGAGTCGGCGGAACTCATGAAGAAAGCTGCCACGAAGTAATCGTTTCATTTCACGATCATGCAGACCGCTTCACGTCGTCTTTTCCTCAAGCAGGCCACACTGTCCGCGGTGGGCGTGTGGATTCGTCCATCCTTCGCTGCGTCAGTAGCAGGGCTGCCACGCAGCACACCGGAGGCGGAGGGCGTTGCGGGCGTGGGTATCGAGGCCTTTCTCGATGCGGCGGCACGCGAGCAGTTTGAGCTGCACAGCCTGATGGTGCTTCGGCATGGCAAAGTGATCGCGGAAGGCTGGTGGGAACCGTATGGGCCGGAGCTGGTCCACACGATGTACTCGATGAGCAAGAGCTTCACCTCGACGGCGGTGGGCTTTGCCGTGGCGGAGGGCAAGATGAGCGTGGATGACAAGGTGGTCTCGTTCTTCCCGGACGATCTGCCGCCAAAGGTTAGCGAGAATCTGTCTGCGATGCGTGTGAAGGACTTGCTAACGATGTCTACGGGCAATGAAAAAGAGCCCACGCAGACAGTGGTGAAGGAGGAGAACTGGGTGCGCACCTTTTTGGTGCAGAACTTCGCGCATCCGCCGGGGACGAAGTTCATGTATAACAGCGCCGCCACCTACATGTGCTCAGCGATTGTCCAGAAGGTAACGGGAAAGAACATCCTCGACTACCTCACCCCGCGCCTTTTTGAACCGCTGGGCATCACCGGTATGCGCTGGGAAAACTGTCCCCTTGGCATCGCCACCGGTGGTTGGGGCCTTAGTATCCAGACGGAGGGGTTGGCGAAGTTTGGCCAACTGCTTCTGCAAAAAGGCGTGTGGCAGGGCAGGCAACTTTTGCCCGCCGCGTGGATCGATGAGGCCACTCGCTTTCACATTCAGCAACCCGGTGGCGATAAGCCGGACCGTCAGAAGGCTAAGAACGACTGGCTGCAAGGGTATGGCTACCAGTTCTGGCGCTGTCAGGGCACGGCCTTCCGTGGTGATGGGGCGTTCGGCCAGTTCACCATCGTGCTGCCTGAGCAGGATGCGGTGATCGTGATGACGAGCGAGAACAAAAACATGCAGGGCCAGCTCGATCTCGTGTGGAAGCATCTCTTGCCGGCTTTCCGTGCTGAAGGAGGAGCGAAAGGGCTTTCGAATCGTTTGGGTCATCTGAAGCTTGCTTGGCCCGCAGGGCTAAAAACTTCACAGGCAGCCCTCAAACGGCGCTTCAAGCTCGCGGCGAATGATCTGGGTCTTGCGGAGGTGGCCTTCGACTTCAACGAAGATGCCTGCACCTTCTCTGCGGACTCGCATCGCATCGTGTGTGGTTTGCACGACTGGCATCGCGGCGAGGCGGCTTTTCCCGGCACGCCTCCGCGGCTGATCTCTGGTGGTAAGCCGAAGCAAACACCGTTGTCGAAAATAGCCGCCAGCGCGGTCTGGACGGACCCGCAGACACTGCTGCTCACCTGGCGCTACTATGAGACGCCGCACCATGATACGCTAAACTGCCGATTTGAAGGCGATGGTGTGACCATCGCGTTTCTGAATAGCATCACGGCCATGAACCCGAAGGCCAAGGACTTCAGGGCACCGCTGAAGGGCACCGCAGCGTAAGACCTCACGCCAGCAGAGGGCGCAGCATGTCGCAAATTTCTGGCACCTTGACGAAGGGATCTTCTTGGGTCTCAAACTCGAGCGTGAACCAACCTTGATAGTTTGCTTCGCGGAGGATCTGGATCAAACGTTTCACATCGCTTGGCTCAGCCTTACCTTTTTTGCTGCCTTTGCGACTGATCTCCATCTTGAGCTGAACATTCACTGCATAAGGCGCGATCTTGGCGAGGTCGGCATACGGGTCCTCGGTGTGGAAGTTGCCGCTATCGAAGTTGATGCCTGCCCAAGGGCTTTTCGCGGCCTGCACCATCTTGATGAGGTTTTCCGGCTCGGCGACGATGCCGCCGTGGTTTTCGAGGCCTAGGAACACACCCTTTTTGCCTGCATAGTCGAGACACTCTTGATAGGCTTCGAGGCAGTTCGTTACCGCTTGTTCCTCCGTGAGTTCTTTGGGCTGTGGCCCAGCAAACACACGAATGTGGGGCGCACCCATGACGGCTGCATAGTCGATCCATTGCTTCGTGTAGGCGATCTGTTCGCTGAGCTTTTCACCCTTTGGCAGCGCGAAGTTGTTGCCCACAGCCGTGCCTGCGATCTGTACGCCGCGAAGGTAGCAGTGGCGCTTCAATTCGAGCAGGTAGGCTTCGTTTACATCCGGCGGGAAAAAGTAGCTGGTGAGCTCAGCGCCGGGCACGTTGTTGTCTGCACACCAATCGACGAAATCCGTGATGCTCCACTGCTTGCGGTCGCCCTTCGGCTTCTGCTCCTTGTCGCGCATCCACTGGAAGTATTCGCGGAACGAATACGCGGCGACACCGAGCTGCATGCGGCTTTTGCCGGGGCGCTTGATCGGCTCGATGGCCGGCAGAGTGGAAACAGTAAACGCACCGAGGCTGGTGGAGAGAAAATGACGGCGGGAGGTCATGGTGGATGAAAGAACAGGTTGGAAGAGCAGGATTAACAGAACTCTCCGACTATGAACAAGCTTTCTCTTTTCGCCGCCGCGCTGTTTTTGACTTCCACCCTGCATGCTGAACCCACCAAGGTGAAGCTATGGCCCCAAGGCGCCCCCTTGGCGAGGGGGAACGAAGACAAGGACCAGCCGTTTGTGTATGTGTGGCCTGCGGCAAAGGAGAAAGCGAATGGTGCCGCCTTTGTGGTGTGCCCGGGCGGAGGCTATGGGGGGCTTGCGGCCGACCATGAAGGGGTTCAGGTGGCGAAATGGTTCAACGGTATCGGCGTGAGCGCGTTTGTGCTGCATTATCGGCTCGGCTCGAACAACTACCACTTTCCGACGCAGCTCATCGATGTGCAGCGTGCCATTCGGCATGTGCGGGCGAATGCAAAACAGTATGGCATTGACCCTGAGCGCATCGGGATCATTGGTTTCAGCGCGGGGGGGCATCTCACCTCGATGGCGGCGACGATGTTCGACGAAAAGCCTGCGGGCATGACGAACGATGCGGTCGATCAAGTCAGTGCTCGCCCCACCGTGGCCGCACCAACGTATCCAGTGATCTCGATGACCGAAGATTATGGTCACAAAGGCTCGCGCAAGAATCTGCTCGGCCCGAATGGCGGCGATGAGCTCGCGAAGCACACCAGCACCGAGCAGCGGGTGACTGCCCATACGCCGCCGATCTTCATTTTCCACACTGATGACGACACCGTCGTGCCTGCGGAGAATCCGGTGGCGTTTTACCTCGCTTGCCGGAAGCACAAGGTGCCTGCGGAGTTACACATTTACCAACCCGGGCCGCATGGCGTTGGCCTTTACCTCGGTGATCCGGTGCTCGGGACATGGAGTGGGCATTTGACTGACTGGCTGCGCAATCAAGGCTTCCTCAAGCCGGCCAAACGCACCGCCATCAGTGGCAAAGTGAGCGTCAATGGCACGCCGGTGAGCTGGGGCAGCGTTATCTTTACGCCAGAAGATCCGAGTGCCCCTGTGGCTTGTGCTCGCGTGATGCGCGGAAACTTCAAACTCGATGAAAAAACTGGTCCTGTGATCGGAGCGGTCAAACTCACCATCAGCTACAGTGCTGCGGATGTGTCCGGTCTCGAGACGGGCGACGGCACCGTAACAACCAAGGAACAGAAGCCCGGGGCAGGGGAGTGGAGCTTCAACGTTGTCGAAGGTGCAAAGAACGTGGAACTGCAAGTCACGAAGTGACTGAGATCACACATTGAAACGCCACTCGACGACATCCCCATCTTTCATGACGTAGTCTTTGCCTTCGATGCGAAGTTTGCCCTTTTCGCGGCACTTGGCGTAGGAGCCGAGTTCGACAAGATCTTGGTAAGGGACGATTTCGCCGGCGATGAAGCCACGCTCGAAGTCGCCGTGGATGACGCCGGCGGCTTGCGGGGCCTTCATGCCTTTGGTGATGGTCCAGGCACGAGTTTCCTTCTCACCCGTGGTGAGGTAGGTCTGGAGGCCAAGGAGGTCATAAGCTCCTTTAATGAGGCGGGAGACACCGCTGTCCGTGACGCCGATGTCGGCGAGATAGGCTTTGGCATCCTCATCGCTCAAATCGATCAACTCGCTCTCAATGGCGGCGCTTACTACAACGGCGGTGGCTTCGTGAGCATGGCGCACATACTCCCGCACTTTGCCGACGAAGGGATGGTTGTCGGGATCTTTGGAAGCTGCGGCGAGATCTGCCTCGGCCACGTTGCAGGCGAAGATGCAGGGCTTTGAGGTGAGCAGGAAGAAGGATTTGAGCAGCTTCCGCTCGTCATCGCTGAGTTCGAGCGTTACGGCGGGCTTTCCCGCATCGAAATGGGGAATGAGCTTCTCGCAGAGGGAGAGTTCTGCCTTGGCTTCCTTTTCGCCTCGTTTGGCGTTCTTTTCGGCCTTCTCCTTGCGGCGCTGCACGGCGTCCATGTCGGCCAGGACGAGCTCAGTGTTGATCACTTCGATGTCTGCCACGGGATCAATGCTGCCGCTTACGTGCGTGATGTCACCATTTTCAAAGCAGCGGACGACATGAACGATGGCGTCCACCTCGCGGATGTGGCTGAGGAACTTGTTGCCGAGGCCCTCACCTTGGCTGGCGCCCTTCACGAGGCCAGCGATGTCCACAAACTCGATGGCGGCGGGCACGAGTTTCGAAGAGCCGGAGAGTTTGGCGAGCACGGCAAGGCGTTCGTCCGGAACCGTCACGACGCCGGTATTCGGCTCGATGGTGCAGAAGGGATAGTTGGCTGCCTCCGCTTTGCGGGTGCGGGTGACAGCGTTGAAGAGAGTGGATTTGCCAACGTTGGGAAGGCCTACGATACCGGCTCGGAGCATAAGGGCGGCGAGATTAGGGCAGTTTCCTCGATGAGCAAGCCCGGGACCACACGGATATGCGGTGGGAACTCAAGCCTCTACCAAGCGCTCTGTTGGCATCCTGATTGGAGCTGTCTGTTGAGCTGGAGTAAGCGCGGTGGTGATCTCCGCCTTGAGCCAGACTTTGATGCCGTCCCACAGGATTCGCACGGCGCTAGTGTCGGGTGAGAAGCTGCTGCGCGGGCTCCAGACGTGGCCGTGGTTTTGGGCGCCGAAAATGCCTTTGCGCAAGCGCTCACGGCCAAGGTGGGCGAGGCGACGGTTGTAGAAGGCCATGAATTTGCCAAACACCTCTCCTGCGGGGCCGTCATAGGGCATGCGGTTCCATTCGTAGTCTGGGTTGCTGTAAACAAGGCGTACGGGGCCGATGAAGTAGGTGGCCAGATCCATCAAAAAGGCGGCTCGCATGAGCTCGGCATCCCCGAGGTAGAAGTATTTATCCTTATAGAGGGCTTCAAACCACGTCCGCCAGCTTTTCGGATAGGCCATGTTGAGATATTCGACCGTCTCTTTGACGCACTGGCCGTCGAGTTCGCGCAAAATCATATCCGTGGCAGCGGAGACTGTATGGCCGCAGAAGTCGAGGCCGTGGCTGTAGAGCGGGTCCATGAACCCGGCGGCATCACCGACGATGACCCAGCGGTTGCCCGCGATGCGGTCGGCGCGGTAGATGAGATTTTTGTAGGAGAAGACATCGTCCTCATCGGCGATGGCGTCTTCAAACATGAGCTTTCCGACCGGATGCGTGAGCAGGTGAGCCTTCAGGCGTGAAACGGGACTCGGTCCGGCTGGCGGTTCATAGAGGCGGCGGTCCCAGGTGACACCCGCGCTGAAGCTGCGGTCTGGTAGCGGGATGATCCAGCTCCACCAGCCGTGGCCCATGAGATGATTGGTGGAAGTGCTGCGGATGCTCTTCACCTCCTTCATCAAGCTAGGGAACTTCTTGCGGCTCTTAAAGCTGTCTAGATCATTGACGTTGCTGAAACGGCACCAGATGGAGGAGGTGGGATGCTCGTCTGCGTAGCTGTGCATGGCGCCGAGCTTTTTTGCGAGCACGGCCGCCTTGCCAGAAGCATCGAGTAGCCATCGGGTGGTCACGGTTCGCGGTTGGCCTTCTTGCGGGTGGATTTCGAGCGTGTGTGGCCCTGCATCTTCCGAAAGGGAGATGGTGCGCACAATGGCGGGACGCATCAGCTCGCAACCGTGTTGGTGAGCTTCCTCAAGCAAATGCTCATCGAGCAGCTCACGGTCGAGCTGATAGGTCGGGAGGCGTGACTGGAACCGCGGACCGATTTCTGTTAGATCGCACACGGAGTCTTGTGGCGACTTGCAGAACCAAAGGCGCAGGCCATGCTTTTGATACTGGCGGGCACTGAGGTAGCCGCTTTGATGCAAAACGCGGGTCAGGAAGCAGCCTGCGACCTCTGAGGTGCTCTCACCGACCTTGCGGTTGAAGTGCTCGGTGCGCTCGACAATCAGCACCTTGAGCTCCGGATGGTTCCGTTTCAGAATGATGCCCGCGGAAGAGCCAGAGAAAGCGCCACCCATGATGACGACATCGTACTCGGCGGCAGGTTTCATGAGGTGAAAAAGAGAGTTGTCGTCAGGGACGGATGGGCTGAAAAGGCAACCTAGAGTGTGTCCTCGCCAATAACCATAATGCCGTCTTCTGAATCTGCAACCCATCAGGATTCCGCCCCTGAAAGTGCAAGCCGTCTTGGGTTGCACGACGAACGGTGGACGCATCTGGTGCTGCAGTTGATGCGCTGGATGCCCATCTGGCTTGTGACGGCACTGGCATATCCCGTGACTCTGGTGATCTACATCCTCGCCGTGCCCCAGCGGGAGGCGTTGAGGCAGAATCTGGCTGTGCTTCTGCCGGGTGGCTCCGGCAACAGCTGCATGGCGGGTTACCGAGTGCTGTTGAATTTCGCGCTGACCTATCTCGACCGGTTATGGCACTTGCATTTCCATCAAGAGGTGGAGTGGGATATCGAGGGAAAGATGGTGTTTGAAGAACTGCGCACCCGGTCTTGCGGCGCTCTCGTTTTCACCGTGCATAGCGGAAATTATGACTTGGGTGCCTCACTCTTTGCGCGCAAGCTTGGGCGCCTGATTCACACCGTGCGCATGCCGGAAATGACAGTCGGCCTGCAGGATATGAGAGAGAAGGAACTGCGTGGGCAGGAGCGGATGGAGCCCATGCTGCGCATTCACTACAACACACCCGGCTCGCATCTTGGCATGGAGCTCATCCGACTCATCAACGCCGGCGAAGTGGTCTGTGTACAAGGTGACCGCGTGATGGGTGATGTGGCCCCCACGCATGAGACGATCGACGGATTATGTTATGAGATTCCCCGTGGACCGCTAGTGCTCGCGGAGGTGACAGGAGCGCCTTGCTATCCGGTTTTTTTGAAACGGTTGGGACGCTTGCGTTATGGCATTGAGATTGGCGATCCTTTTCATCCCGGCGGCAGCAGGCCAAAGGCTGCCGAACTAGCCCCAAAGTGGGTGGCAGTGATGCATGGCTTTCTCCAACGGCATTGGGA
Source organism: Prosthecobacter sp. (assembly GCA_017853885.1). GTDB lineage: Bacteria > Verrucomicrobiota > Verrucomicrobiia > Verrucomicrobiales > Verrucomicrobiaceae > Prosthecobacter. The sequence continues at coordinate 261,619 of JAFMIR010000001.1, read as the reverse complement.
CCAGTGGTTTGTGTTTGAGCGGCTTGTGACCCAAGTGACCTCATGAGCCTAGAGCAGATACGAGCCGAATGTCTTCACCGCGGCCATCGTCGGCTGGCTCTGCTTTTCATGCCCGCCGTGCTCTGTGTGCTGATTGTGTTGGCTGGGGCTTGGGCCTCGGCAGTGCTGCTTTTCTGCACGGTGTCCATTATACTGATGCTGGGCACGCTGGTATCAAGCTGTGCGTGGTTCGGTCCTTTGGTTAAGCGTCAGCCTTCTGGCAGCAAGCATCCTCTTCTGACGATCGATGACGGCCCTCACCCGCAGCACACGCCCGCGATCCTCGAGATCCTCGACCGTCATGGCTTGAAAGCCATCTTCTTTCTGATTGGCGAACGCGCGGATAGGCACCCTGAGCTGGTGCGTGAGATCGTACGACGTGGGCACGAGGTCGGAAACCACACACAGACACACCCGGCAACTAGATTCTGGGCGCTGCGGCCTCGCGCGATGTGGAATGAGATAGCGCAATGTCAGGAGACACTCACGCGCATCGTGCCTCAGCATTCACCGCGTTATTTCCGACCGCCGGCCGGGCATCACAACCCATTCTGCGTGCTCACCGCCCGTGCGTTGGGTCTCACGACGCTAATGTGGACCGCACGCGGGTTTGACGGTACGCTACGCAACATGAATCAAGTACTCTCTCGCATCCGGCGCAAGCTCACGGATGATGGCATCGTTCTGATTCATGAGGCCACACCGCTAACTGTGGAGTTGACGGAGAAGGTGGCCGCGATGCTTGCCGCGCGTGCCGCTCAGTCCTAACGCTCTGCGATGATGAGGTAGTTGTTGAATGGAGTCCGCCCCCACATCGGTTGAATGCTCACGCAAAGACCGCTTTGGCTCAAAACATGCTCCAACTGCTCGCGTGTCGGGTAACACACGGGAGCGGCCTTCATCCACGCAGACATTTTGGCCAACCAGTCACCCATAACTGTCACCCGATGCCGCCAAGTGGCCTCGCGCAAGCCGCTGCGGATGATCAGTTTTCCACCCGATGCGACACGAGAGGCGGCGGCGGCTAGCAGCATGTCCTGCTCTGAGGAGGTGAAGAACTGCAAGAGGTCCAGAATGACGACATGACCGCTGAAGGATGGAAGTTCGTGTCTTGCATCTCCAGCTGCATACTGCAGTCCGGAGAAGCCGCTGTGCTGTGACATGAGCTTGGCGGCCTCGATTTTGCTGGTATCATAGTCAAAGCCAGTCACTGTGGCATCTAGGCCAGCGCCGCGTAGATACAATCCAAGCAGACCAATGCCGCATCCGATATCCAAAAGAGGTAGATGTGTGCTGCCGATCTCACGTAGCACGGCGGCATAGACTGGATCCGTACGCAACTTGATGCGCGTGTAGTTGCAATGCCAACGGCTGGTGCAGAGCGCTGCAATGCGCTGGATTGCTTCGGCGCTACATTCGGCTTGAGTCATGAACTCCAGAGCCCCCTTTCCATCGCAGGGTGGCCATGGCGCTGTAATGGGATTTGCGCTTAAATACTTCTGACATTGCCGATTGGGCGCTGGGAATGAATTCCATGGCATGACAGTGAAAGCCGGCGGGCCGTTTGGCAAGGAACAGACCACTTGGAGGCCTTGAAGATCTTCTCAAGGTAGTAAAATGTGCTTCGCATCACGTGGTGTCGCCAAAAAGGATGATCCCCCAACTTTGTGGTTTAGCATGACGCTTGCTGACCGCATGGGTTGCTTCCGCCATCGCTGGCGGTTCAGTCGAAGGGGTACCTGAAATCATTTGAGCAGTTTAACTGTTTGGGGGAAACGCGTGAATTTGAGCGGCTGAATGCTGATGGTCTCACCGCGCTCAATATCTGGCTGCATGAAATTTTGTGAGGCGGTTAGAATCGGTAAGAAGACTTTTTGATGGCAGCGGCGGGCCGGCTGTAAACGGTATGCAGGTCCCAGTCACTTCCCTAATATCTCGAGGAGCATTTCTCCTGCGTGGCGTTGACGCTTCCCGTTTTGACACCCCGTTTGTTCTGGCTTAGAACCGCGGCCTTATGTCTGAAAAGCGCCAGTTCTTCGGCACGGATGGTGTTCGCGCCATCGCCAATCGCCATCCCATGACTCCCGAGTTCGTCATGCGCCTAGCGCAAGCTTCGGCGGTCGTTCTGGGTGGGAAGACTCGAGGGAAGCCGAGGGCCATCGTGGGCCGTGACACGCGGGCTTCGGGTGAGATGTTGGAGGCGGCGCTCGCTGCAGGCCTGAACTCAGCCGGGGTGGATGTTATCTTGGTCGGCCAACTGCCAACACCGGCCGTGGCGATGCTGTCAGCCCAACTTGGCACCGACTTTGGTGTGATCATCTCCGCCTCACATAACCCTTTCAAGGACAACGGAATCAAATTCGTCCACGGAGATGGGCACAAGCTCGATGACAAGACAGAAGTGGCCATAGAGAAGCTCGTGTTGGGCCGCGATGACACGCCGCGTCCCGAAGGACGTGGCATTGGCCGCATCACGACGCTTGTGGACGGCGCGGAGCGCTATGTGAGGCACGCCATGGCCTCAATGGCGGGCGTAAAGCTCGACGGCATGCGCGTGGCGTTGGATAATGCGCATGGTGCGGCTGCTTACACCAGCGCCTTGGCGCTGGAGGCGCTGGGTGCCGATGTGAAGGTTTTTCACAGCGAACCGGATGGCTTCAACATCAATGAAGCATGTGGCTGCACTCATTCGGAGGAAATCGAGCGCATTGTGCGCTCTTCCCAGGCGCAGGCCGGTATCGCACATGATGGAGACGCCGACCGGATCGCGCTCTGTGATGAAGAAGCGATCGCTCTGGATGGTGACGAACTGATGGCCATCGCGGCAGAGTCCATGTTGCGAAAAGGCACCCTAAAGCACAATACACTGGCGGTTACCATCATGAGCAATTACGGTCTCGATGATCTTGTCTCTCGAATGGGAGGGCGAGTGATCCGCACAGGCGTGGGCGACCGATATGTGCTGGCAGAGATGCGGCAGCGCGGCCTCAACTTCGGCGGAGAGCAGAGCGGGCACATCATTTTTGGAGACTGGGCGACCACGGGCGATGGTTTGATTGCGGGTCTGCAACTCCTCAAAATCATGAAGGAGACAGGGGAACCGCTTAGTCAGCTGCGCAAATGCCTCAAGAAGTTCCCGCAGTCGGCTCGCAATCTTCGGGTGCGCTCTAAACTGCCGATCGAAGAGCTTCTTGAGGCACAAAAAATCATCAAAGAGACGGAGAAGAAGCTTGGTGAATACGGCCGAGTGCTGCTGCGCTATTCTGGGACGGAGCAGATCATCCGCCTGCTCATCGAAGGTCGGGATGTGGAATATCTGGAGGCCCAAGCCGACAAGGTGGCCTCGGCCATTTTGGCGCAGATCGGCTAGAACCGCTTCGGCAGAGTTCTAGGTAATCTCGAAGATGCCTTCGATTTCGACTGCGATGTTGCCGGGTAGGGAGCCCATGCCCACGGCACTGCGCGCACCGATGCCGTTTTCTTCGCCCCAGACTTGTCCGAAAAGCTCGCTGCAACCGTTGATGATCTTCGGATGCTCACCGAAGTCAGCCGTGCTGTTCACCATGCCCAGAAGTTTCAGCACGCGTTTCACGCGATCGAGGCTGCCGAGCTCCTTTCGCAGTGTGGCGAGAATCGCAAGACCAGTTTGACGCGCGGCAGCCTTGCCGGCGTCGAGATCAAGATCCTGACCCACACGGCCGCAGATGTAATCGTCATGACCGCGATAAGGGCCATGACCGGAGACGTAGGCCACGTTGCCAATGACGACCACGGGCTTATAAACCCCTCCACGAGGCGGTGCCGGAGGCAGGATGAGTCCGAGGGTAGTGATTTGGTTTTCAGGGTTCATGCGTCGTTGAAGAGATGATGGTTTTTCCAGAAGTAGCTAAAGCCGGAGACTAGTGTCAACACCGTGGTGAAATAGATTAGCCAATCTGGCAACCAAGCCGGCGCGATGTTGAAAAAGGGCTTCGCAAAGCCAAATACGGTTTCTTCGGAGGCGCGTTTCACAAGGAACCAGCTCACCGTAAGGATCTGCCAAAGCATCTTGTGCTTGCCAAGTCTCTCAGCAGACAAAATGGCTCCCTGTCCAGCAGCAATCAGACGGATGCCGGTGACGCAAAACTCGCGCGCGAGCACCACTACGGCAATCCAAGCAGGCAGGTCACGAGTCTCCACGAGCAGGATGAAGGCAGCGGCAATAAGCACTTTGTCCGCGAGTGGATCAAATAGCTTACCAAAATTAGTCACAAGCCCACGCTGGCGGGCAATCTTGCCATCAAAGTAGTCTGTCAGAGATGCGAGTCCAAAAATGATTGCTGCAACGGAGATGTGATTTTCCACCGGCAGGTAAAAGCACGTGACAAAAAACGCCGTGAGGACAAGGCGGGTCACTGTGAGCTTATTCGGCAGATTCATGAATCGGGACGCTGCTTTTAGCGGGGATTGCAGGCGACTGCAACGAACGTGAGGACGACTTTTTGCGTGCCTCTGGGCACCAAGCTTTGTCAGCTTGATGCAGGCTGATGGCGCGCCACCCCAGACGTGCTTGAGAAGTGCTTTTCAAAGAGATCGGTGAGCATGCGATTCTGGCATGACTTAAATTCCCCAAGCGGCGTGTCCTGCAGCCTACTGGGAGATCTTGAAGAGAGACTGTCAAGAAGGCTAGGCCAGATCCATGGATCAGTCGATCAACGGAACGACTTCGCGAAATCGTCAGAGGTGGCCTTCGCGACAACTTTTGTCTTCTGAAAGGTGCTTTTTTCGCCCTTCTCGATCAGAAGGCGCTCGTAGTCGGCGCTGCTCATGGGCAGTTCGATGGTCTTATCCTGCCAGGTCGAGAGCAGGATGGCATTGGCGAGTTCGACACTGCGAATGCCTTCCTCCGCGGGCGAAAGCAGCTTCTCGTTCTTGAGGATGGCGTTGGTGAAGTTTTGCAGAATTTCGACGTGCTGGCCCCCGCTGTTGTCCACCGGGATCTCCATATGCCAACTCTCTGGCATCGCAAAAGCAGCTTCGGCCTGCATGCAGAATTGGCTCATCGGCTGGCGGTTGCGCTGGAAGTGAATCTTTGTTCCATCAGTGACGGTCAGGCGGCCTTGCTCGCCGGAGATTTCAAGACGGTTGCAACCCGGCGCCTCGCCCGTGGAAGTAACAAAGGTGGCAGATAGCCCGCTGTCGTATTGCAGCACGGCGGTCACATCGTCCTCGACTTCGACTTGATGGAAGCGTCCAAACTGGCAGAAACCGCGAACTCGCTGTGGCATGCCGAACATCCATTGGAAGAGATCCAGATTGTGTGGGCACTGGTTCATCAGCACACCTCCTCCCTCACCCTTCCAAGTGCCGCGCCAGCCGCCGGTAGCGTAATAGTAGTTGGTGCGGAACCAGTTTGTGACCTCCCAATGCACGCGGCGAATGTCGCCTAATTCGCCGCTGTCGATCAGGTCCTTCACTTTCTTAAAGGTGGCGTTCGTCCGCATGTTGAACATGGCGGCGAAGACTTGTTTCTTGTTCGTGTGTGCGGCGATGAGGCGTTCGCAGTCGGCTTTGTGGACGGATATGGGCTTTTCGACCAAAACATGCAGGCCGGCTTTGAGCGCCTCAATCCCGATGGGGGTGTGACTGAAGTGTGGAGTGCAGATGAGGATGGCGTCGATATGGCCTGAATGGATCATCGCATTCACATCGGTGAAGGCGTGTTCGCCCTCAATAAGCTGTGGAAGCGTGCCGACGCTCTCGCACAGGGCAGAGACTCGGAGTCCGGGAACTTTTCCAGAGCGAATGTTCGCGAGGTGCGCTTTGCCCATGTTGCCAAGTCCAACGATACCGAGTCTAACGTTTTCTAGTGCCATAATTGAATCAGGCTAGGTGGCCATGCGGAACTGGTCAACCTCTTGCGCCATCCGTTTCGAATCGTGTTTTGATATCACGATGACACGTCTAACTTTCACTGCGGCTGTAGGTAAAAGGCAAATTCGTGGCAGGGTGGATTGAGTTGCTGGCACCCAATCGTTTGCTGGTTCGTGAATCCAGCTTAGCGCCCCTTTCGGAGAAGATAGCTTCTGAGACGAGCAGGTGTTCCACTGGCCGCTGGCTTTTCGAGGTTAGCCCAGAGAATGGGCATGCGGTCTCATGGCAACGCCGAAGTGACTTGGCACTGAAATACATCATCACAAGGCTTTGCAAAGGATGTGTGATGAAAAGGAAAAGGCATGGATTATAAAAATATGGATTATATTGAAAATATGGAAATTATTAACTACAGGCCAATCGCTTGTTCCAGTTGTGTTGCGAAAAAAGAATTTACAGCTCTAGCCAAATGTGATGAACTTTCCTTTAAAGTAACCCACAACTGGCGATAGGTTTTTACCCTCAATTGTTCGAACTGACGCCACAGATTTTATATTAGAATACCATGAAGCCCTCAACCCTGTTTGCCTGCATTTTCTGCCTGGCCACATCTGCTCCAGTGCATGCTAAATGGCAGCGTATTCCAGCTTCCCAAGATAGGCCACTGCCAGTTGGGGGGCGGGGCATGCTCTCCGAGGCCAGCATCCATGCTTCTTTAGGCATTGGAAAAGTAGACCTTCTGCTTTCGAGCGACCCCTCAGACTCAGCTTCTCTTCCCGTTGGCAACAGTCAGGCAGTGATCACCTTTAAAAAACCGACTGTCGTGAATCGTTCCTCGTTTGTTAACGATGGCATCGAAGGTCGCGCTGTGGTTTCGGGTAGCGTTGATCATAAGAATTGGGCGGCGCTGGATGAAAAAGTTTTTTCCTCATCCGATCGTGAGGTTTCTTTCACGTTTGCAGGCATGCAGATGAAGTTCCTTAAGCTGGAATTCATTCTTTCCAAAGCTGGCAGCATCAGGACTTTTTTGATGTATGGAAATGAGCGAGACAAGGACTACACCGTTAAACAGACCGTTGGCGATCCCAGCAAAGCATACCCTGTCAATTTCTCAGGAGTTGGCGGCACCCGTATTGTTTTTGCCTCCCCGAAGCCAGAAAACGGCTTGGATGAAGCGAGCTCCTATAATAAGTTTTCATTTCCAGAGTCGGATGAACGGTATCGCACGTTGATTTACGATTTGGGGCAACTTCGGGTTCTCAACAGTTTCGGTTCAGTCCACTCTCCTAGGCCGGTGCGTTTCGAGGTGTTTACCTTTGAAAAACTTCCTCAAAAGGAGGATTGGCGTGGACGTCTTACTTTCAACCCAGACGACTTTGGTCAAAAGACCCCGGTCGCTTCGGGTGAGGACACACGTGGTCTTGGTTACCTCAAAGTAAAGCCGAGCAAGCCAATTGGTGCCCGTTTCGTTGCTCTTCGTTGGGAACCAGAATTCAACCCTCCTTCATTCGGCGTGACATCGTCTTCAGTCACGGGCCCATCTCAAGGGTCTGCGACGATGTTCTCAGGCGCAGGCGTGCCTCCTGGCGGAACTGGTGGGGGCGGTGTTCAAAGCACACCCAATGCCGGTGGACCTGGCTCAGGAGCTCCCGCTGGTGGTGGAGCAGATGGTGCGGGAGGTTCAGCGCCTGCAGGCACCACTTCAGCCAGTGGCGGTGTAAGTGATGGAAATGGTGGCACACAAGGCGACGCTGGTGGCGCGGGCGGCCAGGGTGCTGGTGGCACTCAGGGAGATGCTGGCGGACAAGGGGGTGGAGGCACCCAAGGAGACGCCGGTGGCGGTCAGTCAGCAGGTGGCGGGGGAATGCAAGGCGGTGCTTTCGGAGGTGTTATCAATGGTTCTGCCACTGGCGGAATTGTGGGTGGAGGGACCGGCAATAGCCCGCCCTAATCGCGATAACGGATCATCCAAATTGCTGTTTTTCTACCCGCGCTTCGTGAGAAGCGCGGGTTTTTTTATGGGGTGCTTACGAACAAGCCGCCCATGAGAACGCCCCACAGCGGTGAATCTCATGAGTATTTGGATAGCTGTTGTAGCGTTCTAGGTTTTCGTAACGCGATTGTCATGTGTGCAGGCACAAACGCTGAGCCCAAAAATCTTGATTGGTTTTCCGGTGCCACCAAGATTTTCCGCTGTTTCTGCGTCACCTTCCACTCGCACGCGAGCCCTGCATGAGCCATTTTCATTCTCTTTATCCTGCAAATGAAAGTCATTAAACTCCTACACACCCGTTATCGCGTCAATGACCTCGAAAAAACAATCGCTTTCTACACCCAAGTGCTTGGGCTAGAAGAAATTCGCCGTCATAAGTCGCCTCGTGGCTCCGAATTGGTTTTCTTGCGGACGCCAAACAGTGAGGAACTCATTGAGATCTGTTCCTATCCTTCCAGCGGTGAGGTTTCATTTTGCCCGGATCTAACCCACCTCGCATTCGAGGTGGAGAATCTCGAGACCTTTGCCGCCCATGCTGCTGCTTTGGGTTATCCGCTCACAGATGGTCCGACCGAGAGTTCCAGTGGCCGGTTTGCTTTCATTGACGCTCCTGAGGGCTATGAGATAGAGTTGATCGAATATCGTAAATAATCCGCTTCGCCTTCACCACATGGACTTCGACTGGATTGGTTGTGCTTTTGACCTTTCTGCCCTTCCCCCAAAGGACATCGAGGAATCCTTCGAGGACCCCTTTTCTCTCAAATTGATGCCAGATGAGCAGAGCTCAGGATCTCAGACCCGATATTACAACCTTGGAAAATCCCTGCAGGGGCATCCAGTGTTCAGTGTTTTCTGGACGGATGGGAAACGCTATAGGGTCATCTACGCCCGTCGTATGACAGCCGCTGAAAATGAGTTCTTCGAGCGGAAAAAGGCCGAGGACATCTGAACTGCCACGATCATGCCCCCTTTTTCCTCAGACCTCAAAACCATCCGAATGTGGAAGGACGTGCCCGATTTCGAATCCGAAGTCGATGAGATCCAGTTCTGGTCATCCAATCAGTTGGACCAGCGTCTCATGCAATCTTCGCTGCATCGCAGTGATGTGCGCGAATCCACCACCATTACTCTTCGTTTCGATCCGCGCATGCTCAGCCGCATCAAGCGTGTCGCCCGGAGTCGCTACCTGAACTACCAAAGCATGATGAAGCAGTGGCTTAGTGAGCGGATGGAGCAGGAAATGAAAGAGTAGCACGCCTTCGCACCTTTTGAATCCAGCGTTACTATGGCCTAAGCTTCATTTCTGGGCTTTTCTATCATCTTGCCACTCCTCGTTTTGCCATGCGTCTCCTCAGCCTCTTTTTACTGCCTACGATTGCTCTTGCCGCTCCCAAGCCACTTTTCCGCTCGCCGGTCATCGACATCAAAACGCCGAATCATAGCGTGGACATCGACGTCTCGCTCGAAGGCGCGAAGGAGCTATTCCTTGTTGTCACCGATGGCGGAAATGGCTTTACCGCCGATTGGGCGAACTGGGCGGAGCCGCGTCTCATCCTTGCCGATGGCAGTGAAAAAAAACTCACCGAGGTCGAGTGGAAATCTGCGCAGTCCGGCTGGGGCAATGTGCGCGTGAATTCGAACTGCGAAGGCCGGACCCTGCGCAGCGCTGGAAAGGTCATCGAATACGGCCTCGGCACGCATGCGAACAGCGTCATCGCTTTCAACCTGCCTGCGGGCGTGAAGCGCTTCAAAGCCCGCGGCGCTCTCGATGAAGGCGGCACGAGGCAGGGCAGCACCAGCGTCACCTTCGCCGTTTACACCGAGAATCCCGGCCCCATCGCCGCCAGCGACACGAACACCGCCGCGCACGCGCCCGAAGCCGCCACCGAGCAGCTCGACGTGCATCCCGAGTGCGTCGTGCAGCTCTTCGCCAGCGAGCCGATGATGCTTTCGCCCGCCAGCATCGACATCGACCATCGCGGCCGCGTGTGGGTGTGCGAGGTCGTGAACTACCGCAAGCACAAAGGCGAACGCGCCGAGGGCGACCGCATCCTCATCCTCGAAGACACCGATGGCGACGCAAAGGCCGACAAATCCACCGTCTTCCACCAAGGTCGCGATGTGGACAGCGCCCACGGCATCTGCGTGCTCGGCAACAAAGCGCTCATCTCCTGCGGCGACGACGTTTTCTGGCTCATCGACGACAACGGCGACGACAAAGCCGACCGCAAAGAGCTCATGTTCACGAAGATCGGCGGCGCGCAGCACGACCACGGCATCCACGCCTTCCACTTCGGCCCCGATGGCCGCCTCTACTTCAATTTCGGCAACGCCGGCAAGCAGCTCTGCGACAAAAACGGCAACCTCATCACCGACATCCACGGCGTGAAGTGTACCAATCAAAACAACCGCCCCTACCAGCAAGGCATGGTCTTCCGCTGTGAGCTCGATGGCAGCAACGTCGAGGTGCTCGCCTGGAACTTCCGCAACAACTGGGAAGTCGCCGTCGATAGCTTCGGCACGATGTGGCAGAGCGACAACGACGACGACGGCAACAAAGGCGTGCGCATCAACTACGTCATGGAGTTCGGCAACTACGGCTACGCCGACGAAATGACCGGCGCAGGCTGGCAGACGCCGCGCATCGGCTGGGAGAGCGAAATCCCGCAGCGTCACTGGCATCAAAACGATCCCGGCGTCATCCCGAACATGCTCATGACCGGCGCAGGCAGCCCCACCGGCATGCAAGTCTATGAAGGCGATCTTTTGCCCAGCATCTTCCACGGCCAGCCCATCCACTGCGACGCCGGCCCGAACGTCGTCCGCGGCTACATCACCCAGCCCGACGGCGCCGGCTACAAAGCCGAAATCGTCAACCTCATCGAAGGCAGCAAGAACCGCTGGTTCCGCCCCAGCGACGTCGCCGTCGCACCCGATGGCAGTTTGATCGTCGCCGACTGGTATGACCCCGGTGTCGGCGGGCATGGGATGGGTGATGTGACGCGGGGGAGGTTGTTCCGCGTGACGACGAAGGCGGCGGAGAAGTTTCAGGTTCCAAGTTTCAAGTTGGATACCGTCCAAGGCGCTGTGGAGGCTTTGAAGTCGCCGAATGAAGAAGCACGCTATCTCGCGTGGAAGAAGCTCGAAGAAATCGGCTCCGAAGCCGAGCCCGAGCTTCACAAGCTCTTCCACGACACCCAATCCGTCCCCCAGCATCGCGCTCGTGCTTTGTGGCTGCTCGCTGCACGTGAGTGGGAGCGCATCAATCCCGGTGCCGACAAACCCAACCCACACGACCTCACGCTGCCCGAGTGCCTTACCAAAGCCCTCACCGACACCGATCCCAACATCCGCATCACCGCCATCCGCATCGCTCGCCGTCTTGTGCAGCAAGCGCATCCTGAGATGCTTCGCAAAGTCATCGATAAGATCGTCGCCGACAAATCAACCGCCGTGCGCCGCGAAGCGGCGATTGCGTTGAGGTTTGATGGGAGTGAGGCTGCCTCAATGCTTTGGAGAGATTTGGCATTCAATAGTTCTGGCTCTGACCGATGGGCTATCGAAGCTTCAGGAATTGGGGCGGATTTCCATCCGAAGAACCGCATGGAAGCTGCAAATCTCCTCGAAGGACTAAAAGCTCCAGCCGATGACCATCTCGTGCAGCAGCTTGTCTGGCGTGTTCGCATTGAAGGGAGTCCTAACCTTATCTCGCAAGCCTTGATTGGTGGCCCTAATGTAGGAAACAAACAATCGGCTAGGATCGCTAAATCCAAACCTCTTGGTCTCCTTCGTGCCCTCCAACTCCTCTCCTACAAACACCCCGCCGAAGTCTCCGCCGCCGCTTTGACCATCTTCCTCAAAGCCGATGCCGAAACGGCCCTCGCAGCCACCGCGTTGCTCGACCGCAATGCCATCACCTCGAATCCCGAGGCCAAAGCGCGCCTCGACTCGCTTTTGAAGCCAGTGGTGGGCAAACCGGAGTTTGTGGCGCTGGTCGAAAAGCTGAACCTGACGGGCTTTGAGAAGGAACTGCTCGATTTCATCAGCGCGAACCCGAACGCTCCGGAGTCGGTGAACGCGGCGCGGCTCATCGCGGCGAACCGGGATGGCGCGTTGCGCTTTTTGAAGGATGCGGACGCCAAATCGGCCAAGGCGCTCATCGCGGCGCTCGGTCGGGTGAGTGATCGCGCGGCGGTGGCTGTCATGAACCAGCATTTCTGGCCGGAGAAGCGCGAGGACGTGCGCCGCGTGCTCATCGACGCCCTCGCGCTCAGCGGCGAAGGCGGTCGCGCCATCCTGAAATGGCAGTCGGAAGGCAAATTGCCGCCCCCATTCAAAGATCAGGCCGCCCTCGCGCTCAGTCGCAGCACCGATGCCGGTCTGCGCGATCAAGCCTCCCGCGAGCTGCCGCTGCCCGCGGCGCAAGGTCTGGCCAATTTCCCCAAACTGCCCGAACTCATGAAGCTGAAGGGCGATGCAGTCAAAGGTCAGGCCATGTTCATGCAGGCCGGTTGCGTAGCCTGCCACCGCGTCAAAGGCCAGTTCATCGACTTCGGCCCCGATCTCACGCAAATCGGCGCGAAACTCAGTCAGGACGGCCTCTTCACCGCCATCCTCTACCCCAGCGCCGCCATCGAGCACAGCTTCGTCGGCCAAAACGTGACGACGAAGGAAGGTCAAGCCGTCATGGGCTATGTCGTGAGTGAAACGGATGCCGAATTGACGCTGCGCATGGCTGGTGGGGCTTCCACCACCGTCAAAAAGGTCAGTATCGTCAAGAAGGAGGAGCTAAAGGACTCACTGATGCCGCCGGGACTCGCTGGCGCCATCGGCCCGCAAGGCCTTGCCGATCTCGTTGCGTGGCTTCAAACCCTCAAATAACTCTGCTTAAGGTGGGATGACATTCCCGCCCTTTTTTCAGCCCCCAGGTACGGTCAGCGGCCTGCCGTTGTCCTTCGGTCCCAGCTTCATGAAGAAGGGCACCGCCTTTTTCGCCCACGTTTTCGCATCCGGAAAATCACCCGCGTTATCGCCGAATGTGCTGCGCAGCATGTCCGTGTCGATGATGCCCGGATTCACCGGGATCACAGCCACTTTGCCGCCTGTGTCTTGTGCCGTCGCCATGCTCAGACCCTCGATGGCATACTTCGTCGCGCAGTAAGGAGCCACCTCTGCGGCCGTGCAGCGCCCCCAGCCCGACGAAAAGTTCACGATTACGCCTTCGCCACGCTTCAGCATCGCTGGCAGCAGGTGTCGCATCATGGCCGCAGGTCCCTTGATGTTGATGTCGATGATGCGACCAAAGTCAGCTGCGCTCGTTTCCCATAGCGGTGCATTCGGATGGATGATTGCCGCATTGTTCAAGACGAGGTCTGGGGTCCCAAATCGCTCCAAAACACCGGCGCAAAAAGCCGCCACCTCCTCTTCGATTGCCACATTACAACGCGTGAACCAGTGCGGCGCTGGATGCAACTTGCTCATGTCTGTGAGACGCTGCGCATCCCTAGCACATCCAGCCACCTTCCAGCCGGCTTTGACAAACAAAGGAATCATGGCCTGTCCAAGGCCTCGCGTGCAGCCGGTGATCACGACAGTCTTTGAGCTCATGCAGGAAATGATAGCTCAATCCACATAAACGAACTCGTTCGTATTCAAAAGCATGCGGCACAGCGAGAAGAGATCAAGTGTCTTCGCCGCGCTGAGCTCATCGGGCGTTGGATTGCGTTGGAAGCAGAGCTGGAACACACGTTCGGGGGTTTTGGCGCGCTCTGCAAGGTGACGTGCTTGTTGTAGCATGAACTCGTTGTTTGAAAGCGTGAGTGCCTGCAGCGCCGTCGTCGTTTGTGCACGGGCAGGCGTGAAGTTCGCGGGATCTGGGCAATCGAGCGTGGTCATGAACTGATGCGGCGTGGTGCGAACCACGAAGCGGTAGATGCTCCGACGCAACAGCTCGGGTTTGTCGGGTGTGATGTATTGATAAATCGGTGCATAGGCCTCAGTGTAGTTGAAATCACGGTATCCGGGGCCACCGCGGGCGAGGTTGAGTTTGCCTGAGACGGCGAGGACTGTATCGCGCAGCGTTTCTGCATCAAGGCGGCGCGGGTTTTGGCGCCAGACCAGCCGATTTGATCCGTCCGATGGGACTGATCCGACCGATCTCTGTCGATACGCCTTCGACATGACGATGAGCTTGTGAACGTGCTTCAATCTCCAGTCGTGCGTGATGAGTTCTTTCGCGAGAAAGTCGAGCAGCTCCGGATGGCTCGGTGGAGTTCCGCCAAGGCCAAAGTCGCTCGGGGTGTTCACCAAGCCTTGGCCGAAATGATGATGCCAGAGGCGATTGACGATTACACGAGCTGTGAGCGGGTTGTCGGGATGGGTGATCCAGTTGGCGAGAGCGAGTCGGCGCTGCGCTTCGGGCGTATTTTGATCGCCGAAGGCGGCAGAGGCGTGTTTGGCCCATGAGAAGGCTCCGGGAGCGACTACTTGGGCTTCATCTTCGGGATTACCGCGGCGTTGCACTTTAATGATGGGCGGTTTGGGGTCGGAAAGGATGGCATAGACCTTTTCGGGCTCAGGAATGGCCTGGAGAGCTTTTTCGAGCTTTTGGGCTTCAGCGCGGAGTTGCTTCAATTGAGCCGTATCGGCAACGGTGAGGCGAGTTTCGGCGATTTCGGGCACGAGTTTGGGATCGCCGATGAAAAGCAGATCGCTGCCGATGCCATCGCCGCCATCGGTGGCGATCAATGTGAGTGTTTTGGCTTTTGCGGGCACTTCGATGTCGAGCGCGGCAGTCTCGTCTTTGCGGAGTTTGAGTTTTTGGAACTTCAGCTCGGCATCGATGAAGACGGTGAAGTCGGCTTTCGAGGCAGCAGCGGCTTTGTCTGCACCAAATCCGACGAGGCCGGTGAGGCGCATGGCTTTGAGGCCACTTTGCTTGCGCAGTTTGGCGAGGTCGAAGGTGATACCGCTGTTCGCATGCATGGCGAGCATACTGTGGCCGTTCTTGGTGAAGTCGGTGTCTACTAGCTTGGTGCTGCGCTGGGCGTTGATGGGATGATTCGCGATGGTGTCCCAAAAATGGCCGCTGGTCACTGGGATGCCGGTGACTTCTTGTTTGAATGCGAGGGGTAGTTTCGGGCCGCTCGGCACAAAGACCCCAAGGACCGAAGGGATGGAAGGGACTTTCTGAAGGCGGTTTGTCTGGATGTCGCGATGGTAACCGAGCTTGTCTTTCGTGATGGAGCCGTTGCGCACGTCGATGCCTGAGACTTCGGGGATAATTTGCGCGAGTTCGAAGCCTTCACCGGCCAGTTTGGCGATCTGGGCGCGTGTTTGAGCGATTTCTTTGTTTAAACGGGATTTTTCACTGGCGAGTCGTTTCGATTCGGCCGGATCGAGTTCGCGATCGCCACGCTTTGCGCCGGCAAAAACGGCCCACAGTTGGTAATACTCCTCCTGCGTGATGGGATCGAGCTTGTGATCGTGACAGCGGGCGCAGTTGATGGTGATGCCCATCGTCGCTGTGAGCGTTTGGGTGACCATGTCGTCGAGATCGAGGGCTCGTGCGGCCCGATTGAGCATGGGTGATTTGGTTTCCACTTGGCCGACGAAGTCAAAGGGACCTGCCGCGAGGAAGCCGAGCGAGGCTTGATTCGTTTTGCGTGAATTTGCAGCAAGGGCGTCTCCGGCGATTTGTTCTTGGATGAACAGGTCGTAGCGTTTGTCAGCGTTGAAGGAGTCGATAACGTAGTCACGGTAACGCCATGCGTTCGGGCGGAGCTGGTCTCGTTCGAAGCCGTGGGTGTCGGCGTAGTGGACGATGTCGAGCCAGTGGCGGGCCTGACGTTCGCCGAAGTGCGGTGAGGCGAGGAGGGAATCGACGAGTGCTTCGTAGGTAAGATCGGAGAGGTCAGACGTGCCTGACACACTTGATGGGGGAAGGCCAAGAAGGTCGAAGTGGAGACGGCGTAAGAGTGTGCGAGCATCCGCCTCAGGAGACATCTTGAGATTGTTCTCGCGGAGTTTGGCTTCGATGAAGCTGTCGATGGTCGCGTTGGTGGGAAAGTCTCTTCGAATGGGCTGCAGGGACCAGTGCTGGAGGCGTTTGTCGGTGAGCGCGGCTTTGTCGGTAGCGTTTTCGGGCCACGTGGCACCGGAGTTGATCCATTCGCGGATGAGGGAAATTTGCGAAGCTGTTAGCGAATTGCCTTTGGGTGGCATTTTTTCATCTTCGTCAGTGCTGGTAATGCGCTGGAAGAGTGGGGAGGCGTCTGATTTGCCGGCGAGGATTGTGGGGCCATTATGACCACCTTTGAAGGCGTGGACTTTGGCATCGAGACGGAGCTCGCCTTTTTGTTTCTTTTCGCCATGGCACTCGATGCAGTGCTCCTGGAGCAGCGGGCGGATTTCGCGGTCAAAATCGACGGCAAAGAGTGTGGTGGGCAGCGCTAGAACGAGCAGTGCATGCTTCATACGAGGATTTTCTTGATGACTTGGCCGTGTACGTCAGTGAGGCGCCGCTCAATGCCGTTGTTATAAAAGCTTAGCCGCTCGTGATTGAGGCCGAGCAGATGCAGCATCGTAGCGTGCAAATCGTAAATCGTGGTCACATCAGCAACGGCTTGATAACCAAATTCATCCGTAGAGCCGTGGCTGTAAGCGCGCTTCACGCCTGCGCCCATGAGCCAGACTGTGAAGCCTTTTGGATTGTGATCGCGACCATTCGCGCCTTTTTGGAAGGTGGGCATACGACCGAATTCAGTGACGTAGGCGACGAGTGTGTCGCGAAGCAAGCCGCGCGCCTTCATATCCTTCAGCAAGGCCGCGCATGGCTGGTCGAGGATGGGCGCATGGACGGCATATTGATCATGGATCTTCTTGTGGCCATCCCAATTACCGACGCCCTCGCCCATAGCGTAAGAGCCGTTGAATAGCTGCACAAAACGCACGCCTTTTTCAATCAGGCGGCGGGCCATGAGGCAGTTCTTGGCGAAACCAGCCTTGTGCGCATTGCTGTCGTTGACGCCGTAGAGTTCGAGTGTGGTTGGTGATTCTCCTTTAAGATCGCTGATCTCCGGTGCGGCGAGCTGCATTCGAGCGGCGAGTTCATAAGCGGAAATGCGCGCGGAAAGGTCGCTGTCACCGGGATTTTGCGCGAGATGGTGGTCGTTAAGACGGCGCAGAAAGTCACGTGTGGCGCTATCGTTCGATTCACTGATGGAAGTTGGCCGAGCGAGGTTTGGGATGGGTTTTTGCGCGTTAAAGGCCGTGCCTTGAAAAGCTGCGGGCAAAAAAGCGCTACTCCAGTGTCGTGGACCGATCTGCGGCACGCCTCGTGGATCGGGAATGGCGACAAAAGCCGGCAGATTCTGGTTCTCGCTGCCAAGCGCATACGTCACCCAAGCGCCGCAGCTTGGGAAGCCGTCGAGTGTGTAGCCTGTGCCCATTTGATTCTCGGCGGGTCCGTGCGTGTTCGACTTCGCGGTCATGGAATGGATGAAGCACATGTCGTCGGCAAGCTCGGCAAGGTTGGGCAGCAGATCGGAGAGCATCTTGCCAGACTGACCGCGCGGTTTGAAGTCGCGGATCGGCTTGATGAGATTGCCCTGCTCCCCTTGAAAGGTGACAAGCCCACCCGCGCCGGGCATCGGCTTATCATGGCGTTTGAAGAGTTCCGGTTTGTAGTCCCACATGTCCACATGGCTTTGTGCACCAGAGCAGAAGATCATGAGCACCTGCTTCGCCTTCGGCTCAAAGTGTGGCGCACGTGGTGCGTAGGGATGTGCGGGATCAATCGCGGGTCGGACCGGAGATTCATTCGCGAGCAAACCGTCGCTTTTGAGCAAGGATGTGAGTGCGATGCTGCTGAGGCCCGAGACGCTGCGGCCGAGGAAGTGTCGACGATGAAGGAGGTGATTCATGACATTAATTCAGGCGGATAAACTCATTCGAATTGTAGAGCGCGCGGCACAGAGCTGGCAGGCCGTGCTGTTTCACAAGCGCGAGCGATGCGGCCGCTTCATCGGCCGTGGCTTCGCGTTGAAACATCAGCGTAAAAACGCGTTGGATTTGCTTGGGCGTATCATCGCCAGCCTCCTTCTTCAAGCGCTCGGCTAGGAACGCAGACTGCTGCAGCGCAAAATGACTATTGAGAAGATTCAGTGCTTGTAGCGGCGTAGTGGAACTCGTGCGTTTCGGCTGCGGCTGGCCAGCATCTGGACAATCAAAAGCGCCGAAGAAGTCGTCCAGCATTGTGCGCGGCTTGCTTTGATAAACCATGCGGCGGAATTCGGCTGGGCCATACTCAGCTTTCGTGACATACACTTTCACGTAGTTCTCATTAGGCTCGAAGAGATCGAATCCCGGGCCTCCCATCGTGAGATCGAGCTTGTCGCTGATGGCGAGCATCGCGTCACGAACGGCTTCTGCTTCGAGGCGGCGCGGGGGGAAACGCCAGAGCAGACGTGCGTTCGAGTCTACCCTCGCGGCAGATTCGTTGAAGACACTGCTTTGCTGATATGCCTTCGATTTCAAAATGAGTCTGTGAATATGTTTCAAGCTCCAGCCGTGCGATACGAGCTCGCTGGCGAGGAAGTCGAGAAGCTCGGGATGCGTGGGCCGACTGCCGTTGAGGCCTAGGTCGCTCGGAGTATCCACTAGCCCAGTGCCGAAGTGATAGTGCCACAGTCGGTTCACGATCACGCGCGCAGTGAGCGGATTATCGGGACTCGCGATCCAGTTTGCGAGCGTGAGACGGCGTTTCTGCTCGGGTTCGTTGACGGGCAACGTCATAGGTTTGCCAATCATGCTGAGAACCGCAGGTGCGACCTCCTCGCGTGGCTGCATCGGATCACCGCGATGATTGCGGCGTGTCGGACCGGGTGTCTGGAAATTGCCAGCGTAGACCTGCGGGCCTTTCGGTGCCGACTTTGCACGGCCTCTGTCGGAGGAGACGGTGCGCCACTTTTTGCCATCGTTAGACACATCGATGTGATATCCTATTGCAAGCCGATCGGAGAATCGCTGATTGCAACTGCCGCAGCGATCCCGGCTCCAGATGACGTGATCGATTTGCTCGGTGTTGGCGAATTCGAGCTGTGCCCATCCGCCGTTTCTTTTTTCGCTGATCCAACTCCGGTCATTGCCATAACGGCCATCGTTGAGGAATTCAATCTTGTGCTTGGGGTTCGTGCCGTTCGCAAAGGTGCCTGACACTGTGACCTTGGCGGCGCGGGCGAGGTTTTCGCCGTTGGTATTGAACACCTCGAGCTCATCGATGCAGGGCTCGCCCGTGCTGCACGCGGTGATGCTAAAGCGGATAAAGCGTGCAGCTGTGGGAGTGAATCGGTCTTCATTCAGCCCGGCGACAACCGGCGGACGCGCGTCGTGTTCTTCGACCTTAGCTGGCGCTTCGGATCGTTCCCGCCATAGCCGCTCGCCATGCTGAACGCCCTGCAGCATCGCGATGAAGCCGTAGTAGTCCTTGGTCGGGATGGGATCGAATTTGTGATCGTGGCAACGTGCGCAGTTCAGCGTGAGGCCGAGAAAAGTGGCCGCAGTGGTGCTGACCATGTCGTGGAGCTCATCCGCACGTTGATTCGCAGTAAGGACGGGATCTTTTGAGCCAACACGGTCCTTTCCTCCTCCCACCAGGAACCCCGTGGCTGCATCAATGTTCAACGCATCGCCTGCGAGTTGTTCGCGGATGAATTGGTCGTACGGCTTATCGCGATTGAAAGCTTCGATGACGTAATCACGATATGGCCAGGCGTTGGTGCGCGCGCGGTTCATTTCAAAACCATCCGATTCGGCAAAGCGCACCACATCCAGCCAGTGGCGCGCCCATTTTTCACCAAAGCGTTGCGATGCGAGCAATGCATCGACCATCGCTTCGTAAGACGCAACCGACCAGCGTGCGAGATGCTGCTCCATGTCCTCAGGTGACGGCGGGAGGCCGATGATGTCGAAATAGGCACGGCGAATGAGTGTGCGCGGCTCAGCGATGGGCGAAAACGTCAGCTGGTTTTCACGCAGCTTTGCGTCGAGGAAAGAATCGATACTCGCCCTCAAGTCGTGCTTCGCCAGCGGCTGCCAAGCCCAGTGTTGAAGACGTTTGTCTGTGGCGGCGGCTTTGTCGTAGGCTGTTTCAGGCCAGTTGGCTCCTGCATCGATCCAGGCTTTGATTTTCGCCTGCATTTCTGCAGGCAGCCTCTCATCCGGTGGCATGCGCTCGTCCTCGTTGCTGCTGATAATGCGCTGGTAGAGTGGTGAAGAGGCCGAGTTGCCCGCAAGGATTGCTGGACCGCTTTCGCCGCCTTTGAAAGCGTGAGGCTTCGCATCGAGGCGGAGGTCCGCCTTACTCTTTTTTTCGCCGTGGCACTTGATGCAGTGCTCCTGCAGCAGCGGGCGAATATGTTTCTCAAAGTCCTGGGATAACAGGGCAGATGGGACAAACAGCACGGATAGGATCAATGATTTCATAGGCCAAGGTCTGTGCGGGCGTGTTTGAGGTGGGTTCTCATGGCTTTCGCGGCGGCGGCAGGTCGACGGCCGAGGATGGCGCGGAGGACTTGGGCGTGGTCGGCGACAGCTAGGTCTTTCGTGACGCGGCTGTATCCATGATTGAGGCTGGTTTGCAGCAGCTCAGAGAGGCTTTGGATAAGCAGTGCGGCGATCTTGTTGCCAGAAGCTTCGGCAATCAGGCAGTGGAAGGTCATGTCGGCATTGACCTGCTCTTCAAAGCCTGATGCAGCTTCGAATCGATCGTGGCAGGCTGAGAGCGCTTCACAATCTGCTGCCGTTGCGCGTTCGGCGGCGAGCCTTGCGTTTTCCGGTTCGATGGCGAGACGCACCTCGGTGAGCTGTCTCAGCCGCTGAAACTCGTTAGGCACGAGGAGACTAAGCGCTCCGTTGAGCGGCTTGTGGAGCTTGTCGACGATCGTCATGCCGCTTCCTTGGCGGATCTCCAGCAGGCCCTGCAGCTCCAGACGTTTTGCTGCCTCGCGGATCACACTGCGACTCACGCCAAATTTTGCCGACATATCACGCTCGGTCGGCAAACGGCCGCTTGAGCCATTGGATCGAGCGAGGCCGATGATTCGGCGGGAAACAGTTTCAACGAGAGAAAGAGACATGAAATTGGTCAGACCAATTATCAATACGGAATTCGAGGTGTTTTTTTCGTCGAAACCTTTTGGAAGGTCTTTGGTGGCCATAGAATCAAACGGTTTGGAGGTGTTTGATTGAAAAAACGGGTTGCTATCACAAGGGCATGTGGCAGTGATTTCATCCCAGATCGCGGGATGGAGCAGCCCGGTAGCTCGTCAGGCTCATAACCTGAAGGTCGCAGGTTCAAATCCTGCTCCCGCAACCAATTTCAATAACCCGCCGTCATCGTGACGGCGGGTTTTTTGATTTCCGGGCTTTTCCTGCTTCCAGAGCCCGCTATTGCGTCGCTTGCTATGAACACCCACCTCCTTCTTGGTTTCTTCTCGGTTCTTCTCTGCTCCACCTTGTCGGGCGCGGGCGCCTTCTACGGCGATCCTCCGGATGCCACGCATCCTTGGGCCATCCACGACATGAATCGCCCGCAGCCACCGCGTGTGGAGCCTGGTGCAAATGGCTCTGCGCCGTCCGACGCGATCGTGCTTTTTAGCGGCAAACCGGAGGAGATCACAAAGTGGGTTTCTGATAAAAACGGTGAGCCGACGAAGTGGGAGGTTAAAGAGGGGGTGCTGCAATGCGTGCCCGGCAGCGGCTATATCCGCACGAAGGAGGAATTCGCCGATTGCCAACTCCACATTGAGTGGGCTGCACCTTCGAAGGTTGAAGGTGATAGCCAAGGTCGCGGGAATAGTGGCATCTTTCTGATGGGTGCAGTGGAGGTGCAGGTGCTCGACAATTATAACAATCCCACTTACCCAGATGGCTTTGCCTCATCGATTTACGGCATCAATCCGCCTGCTGCGAACCCGCTGCGTGCTCCGGGCGAGTGGCAGAGCTACGACATCGTCTTTCGTCGCCCGGTTTTTAAAGACGGAAAAGAAATCGATCCCGGCTACATCACGGTCTTTGTCAACGGCGTGCTCACTCAGGACCACACGCCACTGGAAGGCGGTGGCGGCCATATGAAGCGTTCCTCGCCGAAGCCCTTCCCGGAGAAAGGTCCGCTCAAGATTCAAGATCACGGCAATCCGGTGCGCTTCCGCAACATCTGGTATCGACCGTTGCCGAAGCGCTTCGTCGAGGGCGGCGAATACAGCCGCATGAGCGAGGAAGCTACGACGAAGAAGCGGGCAGAGATAGCCAAAGGCATCCGCGAGGATGCGGCGAAGCTCGAGGGTCAGGCGAAGATGCTGCGGCTGCTTGAGTCGCTAGCTTATGCGGACGATGAAGCGGCACGCACCAGCAGCTTGAGCCTTCTGGAGGCTTTTGTCAGCGACGCGAAAGGCACGCCGGACGCGAAGATCGAATCAAAAAAAGGTGAGATCCTCAATGTCACCAAGGCATTGCGCTACCTCACGAAGTTCAAAATCCTACCGGAAGACATTGCAGCAAAAAAAGAGCTCGAGGGCATCGTGAAGATCCACGAGTGGGAAAAGAAAAAGTAAGAACTATAGGCCCGGCCGAGCATGCCGGGCCTTTTTTGCCCATCCAGAGAGCACGGCGGGGCGTAACGCCATCGTGCCTAATGCCTCACGTCTCATTCTCGTCCTCGGTGATCAGCTCGATGCTGAGTCGGCGGCATTCGATGGCTTCGACGCGAAGAAGGATGTGATCTGGATGGCGGAGGTGAAGCACGAATCGGCGAAGGTGTGGAGCACAAAGGCCCGCATTGCGGTTTTCCTCGCGGCAATGCGGCATTTTCGCGAGGCGCTGAAGACGCGTGGCTGGCGGGTGGACTATCGTCAGCTCGGCGGGGCAGGGGGCGAGACCTTCGCGGAGCAGCTTCGCGAGGTGATCCAGCGTCTGAAGCCGCAGAAGCTCGTTACGGTGGAGGCAGGCGAATGGAGCGTGGCACGCGAGATCGAATCGGTTGCAAGCGAAACGGGAGTGGATCTGGAAGTGAGGCCGGACCGGCATTTTCTGTGCACGCGAGAGATGTTTCAAAAGCACACGGAAGGTCGCAAACAGCTCCGCATGGAGTTTTTTTACCGTGAGATGCGGCAGCACACGAGTGTGTTGATGGATAAGGGCAAGCCGATAGGTGGCCAGTGGAACTTCGACCACGACAATCGCGAATCGTTTGGCAAAGCAGGTCCGGGTTTGCGCCTGAATCCGCGTCGCTTTGTGCCGGATAAGATCACGAAGGGCGTGATCGCGGATGTGGAGAAACACTTCATGAAGCATCCGGGAGAGCTGGCGGAATTTGACTGGCCAGTGTCTGCGGAGCAGGCACGCGAGGCCCTAGATGATTTCATCGAACACCGCCTAGCGGAGTTTGGCCGTTATCAAGATGCGATGTGGACAAACGAGCCGTGGCTGTATCATTCGCGGCTCAGCGTGGCGATGAACTTGAAACTGCTCAATCCGCGCGTGGTGATCGCCGCCGCAGAAAAAGCTTATCACGACGGGAGGGCACCGCTTTCTGCGGTGGAAGGTTTCATCCGGCAGATCCTTGGTTGGCGGGAGTATGTGCGCGGTATTTACTGGCATTTCATGCCGGATTACATTGAGCGAAATGCGATGCAGGCGGAGCACGAGTTGCCGGATTTTTACTGGACTGGCGAAACGGACATGCAGTGCCTGCGCGATGCCATTGGACAGACTTTGCGCTTCGGCTATGCGCATCACATTCAGAGGCTCATGGTCACAGGTCTATTTGCGCTGCTCTACGGCGTGCATCCGCGTCGCGTTCATGAGTGGTATCTCGCCGTCTATGTCGATGCGGTCGAGTGGGTGGAGTTGCCGAACACGCTCGGCATGTCGCAGTATGGAGATGGTGGCGTGATGGCCAGCAAGCCGTATGTGGCCAGCGGCAAATACATCCAGAGAATGAGTAACTACTGCGCCGGTTGCCGCTACGATCCGGCGCAAAGCACCGGCCCGGAGGCTTGCCCGTTCACCACGCTGTACTGGGACTATTTGCTGCAACACGAGCCCGTTCTGAAACAGAACCAGCGCATGAGCATGCAGTTGAAAAATCTGTCCCGCCTTAGCACGCCAGATCGCGAGAAGATTCAAAAGCAGGCGAAGATCGTCCGCGCCACCTGCGGCAAGAAGTCATGAAAATTCGCTCCACCTTCCAACAAGCTCTTGCGCTGCTCGGCTTCATCCTGCTGACCTTCCTTGCTCCGGCTGCGGGTGCCTTCACACCGCCCGGCGAGTGGTATCAGACGCTGAACAAGCCTTCGTGGAATCCGCCACCGTGGATCTTTGGCCCGGTGTGGACGCTTTTGTATCTCGGCATGGCCGTGGCTGCATGGTTGGTCTGGAATCGGGCAGGGCAAGGGCATGCGCTGAGGCTTTACATCGTTCAACTGGCACTCAATGCAGCGTGGACGCCGGTGTTCTTCGGGGCGCACGAAATGGGCGCGGCCTTCCTCGTGATCGTTTCCATGTGGATCGCCATTTTTCTCACGCTGCGGGCGTTTTGGGCTGTTTCGCGGCCGGCGGGGCTTTTGTTCGTGCCTTACCTCGCGTGGGTCAGTTTTGCTTCGGTGCTCAATTTTACTCTTTGGAGGCTCAATTCATGAAAACATGGTTCATCACCGGCTGCTCATCAGGCTTTGGCCGTGCCATCGCGGAGGCGGCGCTGGCCGCCGGACATCGTGTCATTGCCACGACGCGTGACGTGCGCAGCATCGCCGATCTCGAAAGCGAAGCTTGCCGCGTGCTGACGCTCGATGTGACGGACGCAGCGAACATTCGCGAGACCATCGCCGAGGCGGGAAGCTTTGACGTGCTGGTGAACAACGCCGGCTACGGCCTCATCGGCGCGGTGGAGGAGTGCGATGACGATCAAATTCGCCGGAATGTGGAAACGAACTTCTTCGGGCCGATGAATGTCATCCGCGCGGCCTTGCCGATGCTGCGCGGGCAGAAAAGCGGTCACCTCATCAATATCAGCGCCGCGGCGGCGATCTCGAACTATCCCGGCTTCGGCGTTTACGGAGGAGCGAAGGCCGCACTGGAGTACCTGAGCGAGAGTTTGCGGCTCGAACTGGCTCCGCTGGGCATTCGTGTAACCTTGGTGGAGCCCGGGCCGTTCCGCACGGACTTCGTCACGCGAAGTCTGGAGAAGGCCTCACAGCCTCTCGCTGACTACGAGACAACCTCGGGCAAGTTTGGCCGCCTCATCGCTTCGATGAACGGCAAGCAACCCGGTGATCCGGCGAAAGCCGCGAAGGCCATCCTCGCCATCGCGGACGCCGAATCACCGCCGCTGAGGCTCGTGCTCGGCAAGTATGCGAACGACAAAGCCCGCCGTCGTGCCGAGGGGCTCGAAAAGGAACGCAGCGCTTGGGAAGCCATCGGGATGCCCACTGAATTTTCATGAAAACACGTCTCCTCCTCGCCCTCATGTTCTCCATTCTCGCCTCCTGTGCCCGTCCGCCGCTGAAGACGGTGCCGAAGCTCGATCTGCCGCGCTTCATGGGGGACTGGTATGTCTTCGCGCACATTCCTTACTCGCTTGAGAAGGGCAAGGTGGGCACGCTCGACCGCTATGCGCTGCGTCCGGATGGGCGCATTCAGAACTCGTATCTCTTTCGTCGCGGCTCGCTCGACGCGCCGCTGGAGGAATGGAAGGGCGTCGCTTGGGTGCATGACAAGCAATCGAATGCCGAGTGGCGTGTGCAATTTGTGTGGCCCTTCCGCGTACCCTTTCTCGTCATTGATCTCGATGACGCGTATCAGTGGGCGGTGATCGGTTATCCCTCGCGCAAGCTCGCGTGGGTGCTGAGCCGCAAGACATCGCTCGATGATAAAACCTACCAAGGCATCCTGCAACGCATGCAGCAGCAGGGCTACGACACCGCCAAGCTCGCCAAAGTCCCCCAACGCACCACCTTATGAAAAAGAAGATGACACTACTCCTGCTCGCTCCCGTGCTGCTGGTGGTTTTCTGGTTCGCATCGAACTCACGCGCCGCTACGGAGACACCGGAATACAAGGTGATCCGCAGCGACGAGAAATTCGAGATCCGCGACTACCCCGCGCTGTCGCTCGCCACCTCGCCAATGGCCGCGGACGGCATGAATGGCGGCTTTGGAAACCTGTTCCGCTTCATCACCGGCACGAACGAGACCAAGGAAAAGATCGAAATGACCTCCCCAGTGCTCATTTCGAATACCACGGAGAAGAAGACGATGAGCTTCATCATGCCGCAGGCCACCGTGAGTAAAGGCGTGCCGAAACCGGCGGGTGATGCTGTTTCTCTCACGAACCTGCCCGAGACGCGATTTGCCGTTTTACGCTTCCCTGGAGGTCGGAATGCGGAGAATGAAAAGAACGCCATCGCGGCTCTCTGCACCTGGATGACGGCGCAAAAGCTCGTCGCGAAGGGTGAGCCGCTGTTTGCCTACTACGACCCGCCGTGGACGCCGATCCCGTTGCGACGCAACGAGGTCATGATCCGCATCGACAAAGACACGTGAGGCATGCGCGGCGTCCGCAAAGAGCATCTGCCGGAGAAGATCTGTCTAGCTTGCGGGCGACCGTTCGCCTGGCGGAAGAAGTGGGAGCGTGATTGGGAGAACGTGAAGTTTTGCAGCGATGCCTGCCGCCGACGCAAAACGCGATGATCACCGCCGCCGCCATCCGTGCGAAGCTACTCGATCTCGCCGCCCGGCGCAGTGAAGGTGCGACGTTTTGCCCTTCGGAGGCCGCGAGAAGCCTCAGCAAGGACTGGCGGCCCCTCATGCCCAGCGTGCGTGAGGTGGCGGCGGGTCTCGTGCACGATGGAAAGCTTGTCTGCACGCAACGCGGCGAGCCAGCGCATCCGCTGACAACCCGCGGAGCCATCCGGCTTGCCCGTCCGGGTTGAATTCGTGCGCAACTGCTCGCATGCTGCGCCCTCATGAACCTCGCTGAACTCGTCACCTACCTCGACACCGAACTGCGCCTCGCGGAGATCCCGGATTACCCGAACGCCTACAACGGCCTCCAGCTCGAAAACGCCTCGGGGAAGGTCAGTAAGGTCGTCGTGGCTGTGGATGCCACGCTGCCGGTCATCGGCAAGGCGGTGGCTCTCGGCGCGGATATGCTCATCGTGCATCACGGCATGTTTTGGAATACCGCACAGCCGTGGACAGGGCCCGTGTTTCAAAAGATGAAGCTCGCCATCGACGCAGGCCTCGCCGTGTACAGCTGCCACCTGCCACTCGATTTTCATCCCGTGCTCGGCAACGACGCCGGCGTGGCCCGTGCGCTTGGTTTTGAGCCTTGCGGCACGTTCATGAAGACCAAGGGCACTGACAATGGCGCGAAGATCGAGACGGAGATCAGCCGCGATGAGCTCGTCAAACGTCTCGAAGCTGCGACCGGTTCCCGCGTGCATGTGTGTGCTGCGGGCCCCTCCGTGTGCCGGAAGATCGGCATCATGACCGGCGGTGCTGGCAGCGAGGTGGCCACGGTGGCCAAGAACGGCATCGACACCTTCATCACCGGCGAAGGCCCGCACTGGAGCTACACGCTCGCCGAGGAACTCGGCATCAACCTCCTCTATGGCGGCCACTACGCCACCGAGACCTTCGGCGTGAAGGCTCTTGCCGCGCATCTGGAGACGAAGTTCGGCCTGCCTTGGCAGTTCGTGGATCATCCGACGGGGCTGTGAGTTATCTTAAGGCCTCAAATGCCGCACGAGGAACTCCATGCGAAGGCGGGAGCCATACGGCGTTTCGGCCGCGCCGTGGCCCGTGCTGGCAATGGGCATGAAGTCGAAGCTTTTGCCGGCCTTCTGCAACGCGGCGACGACTTGTGTGGTGCTCGCGGGATCGACGTTGGCGTCCAACTCGCCGACGATGAGCAGCAGGTGGCCTTTCAGCTTGTGAGCGTCCTCTTTGTTCGAGCTTTTCACATACGATTCATCCACCGGCCAGCCCATCCACTGCTCATTCCACCAGATCTTGTCCATGCGATTGTCATGACATCCGCAGTCCGCCACGGCCACCTGATAAAAGTCATGATGATCGAGCAGGGCACGCATCGCGTTCTGGCCTCCCGCGCTGCCGCCGTAGATGCCCACTCGGCTCAAATCCATCCACGGGCGTGTTTTCGCGGCTTCTTTGATCCACAGCTTCCGGTCGGGAAAGCCAGCATCTTGGATGTTCTTCCAGCACACGTCGTGAAAAGCCTTGCCGCGATGGTTAGTGCCCATGCCATCCATTTGCACCACGATGAAGCCCAGCTCGGCGATGGTGTGATGACCCATCAACCGGCTGAACTCCTTCGGCGCAAAGGCAGAGTGCGGGCCCGCATAGATGTGCTCCACGACGGGATAACGCTTCGCCGGGTCAAAGTGCGATGGCTTGATGATCACACCGTGGATGTTGGTTTTGCCATCGCGACCCTTTGCCACGAAGCGCTCCGGCATCGTCCAGCCTGAGGTAAGCAGAGCAGAGATCTGCGCTTTTTCCAAAATACACACGAGACTTCCATCATGGCTGCGGCGCAGTTCGATCACCGATGGCAGATCAGCCCGCGACCAAGTGTCGATCAAGAAAGCGCGATCGGGTGAGAACTCGACTTGATGGGTGCCATCGCCCTCGGTGAGCTGTTGGAAGCCTGTGCCATCGAAATGCACGCGGCAGAGATGCGTGTGATACGGGTCTTCCTTCTCACGCAAACCGCTGGCCAGGAACCAGATCTGTTTCTTGGCCTCATCCACATGCAAGACCTCGCGCACGGGCCACGCACCCTTCGTGATCTGGTGCTTCATCGTGCCCTTTTTGACATCGTAAAGGTAGAGGTGGCACCAGCCATCGCGCTCACTCATCCAGAGGAGCTCGCCGCTGGCATACAGCCAGTGCCGCCAGGTCTTCTTCGTGTAGTCGATGAAGGTCTTCGAGGTTTCTTCGACCACCACGCGGACCGCGCCGGTCTGCGCATTCGCGGCGAGCACGCGGTAGAGCTGGTGGCCACGTTGGTTGTAATTGAAATAGAACTCGCTGCTGTCCGGCGACCACACCGCGTCGAGCACGCCGCTCTCGGTGAAGGGATTCTCGTAAAGATCACGCGGCACACAGAGCCTGCTGCCGTCCTTCTTCTCGATCACCCATTGCGGCTTTGGCAGCGGATCGCCGGGCTTGATGTAGTCGATGACCTTCAGCCTTGGCTGCACACCGGCATCGGGTGTTGATTCGACGATCGTCACCTTCCGGTGTTCGATCTTCTCCGCCTCGGTGAAGACCAAGCATGAGCCGTCGGGCGAGCGGGAGCCTCGCTCGGGCTTCTTCGGTTTCTCGGGCTGTGCCTTCGAGATGCCTTTGCCATCGATGATGAAGGTCTGCTCTTGCGCCGCGCCCTCGACGACGGCGAGATGCTCGCCCGTGCGGCTAGTGATCAGCCACACATGACCGTCAAAGGTATGCTGCTCCCGTTCCGTGCCCGCCCGCACACCACCATAGCGCACATGCCCGCCCTCTTGATTGATCCAGTAGAGCTCCACGTCTTCGGCGAGTGTGTTGATGAATTTGATGCCTGATGACTCGCCAGTGCGTCGTGTGCTTCGCAGATCGATTTTCATCGTTGAGGTCTTCGCAGCCTCTTTTTCCGGCAAGCCGAGCTCCTGGAGCGTTGTTGCCGTTTGGCGGCGACCGCTCGTGGCGTCGATTAGCACGAACTCGGACTTCCCCGCTGCCGTTTGCACGCGATACCAGAACGTTTTGCCATCTGGCAGCCAGTTGGCCTGCACACGATCGCGAAAGACCTTGTTCTCCGTGTGTTTGGCCAGACCCAGCGCCGCCTCAAAATCCACCGCGAGGGCGACGGAGGATAGGAGCAGAAGGCACGAGATGATGGGAAGGATGGAACGCATGACCGACGGAACAGCAGCCCCGTTGGGCATCTTGCGTATCCTGCGCAGCAATCGCTACCAAATCAGGCAAAAGTCCGTGCAGCCCCACTGAGGTGCATTTCAGGCATGACACCGTGCATGCGCTCCTGCTAGCCTAAGAGCTTCATTCCGTATTCCCACCATGCGCCTCGCCTTCCTTTCTGTCTTTTTGATCCCCCTCCTCCTTCACGCCGAGCCCACGAGCCTATTCGACGGCAAAACCCTCGACGGCTGGGACTTTGACCCCAAAATCTGGCGTGTGGAGGATGGCATAATCACGGGCGGCTCCACGACGGAGAAGATCAAAGAGAACCACTTCATCTGCACGAAGAAGAGCTACCAGAACTTTGAGTTGAAGCTCAAGATCAAGGTCAGCGGCGATCCCAAGACCGGTCTGCTCAACAGCGGCATCCAGATTCGTAGTGTGCGCGTGCCGGGCGGTGCGCACATGAGCGGTTACCAGGTCGATTGCGGGGCGGGATGGTTCGGGAAGATCTATGATGAGTTCCGTCGCAACAGGGTCATCTGGGCCCCCACGCCGGAGCAGCAGGCCGCGCTCGACAAGGTGGTCGATGTCTTCGGCTGGAATGAATACCGCATCCGCGCCGAAGGCACACGCATCCAAACGTGGATCAATGGTGTCCACTGCATGGACTACACCGAAGCTGACCCCAACGTCGCGCTCGATGGACTCATAGGCCCGCAGGTGCACAGCGGCGGTATTTGCCTCGTGCAGGTAAAGGATGTGACGATTGAAGAACTCGCCCCCACGCCGAATGCACCGACGTGGGAATCGCTCGGCGGTGTCGAAGAAGCCCGCCAAAAAGTCGCTCCGCTGCCTAAACAGCAGGCCAATGCCGCCGGACCGAAGCGCGACATTAGCTACAACAACGTTCAAGGCACCGCTTTGTCCGCGCAGGAGCAGCTCAAGAAGTTCAAACTGCCCGAAGGCTACGAAATCGAGCTCGTCGTGCAGGAAAGCGAAGGCCTCGGCAAATTCGTCAGCGTCTATTTCGACCAACGCGGCCGGATGTGGACGCAGACCGCGCTCGAGTATCCCGTCGATGCGAATGAAAACCCCGCCGCCGCCGAGGCGGTGTATGCGGGCAAGGGCAAAGATAAAGTGCTCGTCTATCCGCGGGAGTCTTTGAATGCGAAGATTCCCGCGGATGGACTCACGAATCCGACCGTCTTCGCCGACGGCCTCGCCATTCCGCTCGGCATCCTGCCTTGGGGCGCGGGCGATACCTGCTACGTCCAGCACGGCCACGATTTGAAGCTCTACAAAGACACGAATGGCGACGGTAAGGCGGATACCTTCGACGTCGTGCTCACCGGCTTCGGCGTGCAGGACTCGCATTTGTTTCCGCATCAATTTACGCGGGCCCCCGGCGGCTGGATCTGGATGGCGCAGGGCCTTTTCAACAACAGCCAAGTCCGCAAACCCGGCAGCGACAAAGTCGTCGATTGGCCGAAGTGCAGCATGGCTCGCATGCGACCCGATGGCAGTGAGTTTGAAGTCATCAGCACCGGCCCGAACAACATCTGGGGCCTCGTCATCACCGGCGAAGGCGAGACCTTCATTCAGGAAGCGAACGACTACGGCTACCCCGTCATGCCTTTCCACGAATACGCCTACTACCCCGGCGGCATGGAGGCCTTAAAGAAGAGCTACCAGCCCGATTTTCCGCCGCAGACCGAGGTGCGCATGGGTGGCACCGGTTTGAGCGGCCTCGCGCTCATCGAAAGTGGATCGCTGAAGGACAAAGACGCCGCGCACAGCATGGCCGTCGCCAATCCCATCATCTCCAAGATCCAAACCCTCGCCATGCATCGCGACGGCGCGTATTGGAAGCTCGCCCAGCTCCCCGACCTCATTACTTGCGACGATCCCTTCTTCCGCCCCGTCGCCCTCACCAACGGCCCCGACAGCTGCATCTACATCGTCGATTGGTACAACAAGATCATCTCCCACAACGAGGTGCCACGTGCGCATCCAGATCGTGACAAGACACGCGGACGCATCTGGCGGGTCAAAACGAAAGCCGCGAAGACCGAAGTCGCTGATTTCACGAAGCTGAGCACCGAGGAGCTTGTCGCATCGCTGGGCAAAGAGCCTGTCGGTCAAGTTCACCTTGCCTGGCAAGAGCTTCTCGACCGCAAACAGCTCCCTGCATCGCATTTTGCTGCTCAAGAGTATCTCGCTAGCAGTCAGTTCGGTCAGATCACTCAGATCGGTCGAAATCTGTCCGATCAAAACATCGCTGGGCTCCTCGCCTTTGCTAAACCCAGCCTCCCGGGCCCCACCATCCAATCCTCCCGCGGCACAAAACAGATCCCTGTGCGCGAGGCCTACGACCGCGAGTTCGAGCGCTTCCTCGTCCGCATGTTCCTGGAGTGTCATCCGGAGCTCGTCGCGAAGTTCCTCGACTCCGAAGCCGCCGCGAAACTGCCCGTCGAGGCCCGCGTGCTCGCTTCGCTCGCGTTGGAGCCGAAGGCCAGCGCCTCCCGTGTCGCCAAACTGCTCCCGCAGCTCGACCGCGCTCCGAATGACGAAGAACTCCTCCGCCTCGCCCAGTTCCCCGCCGAGCTCGGCGTCGGCGAAGCCCTCCAAGCGCTCCTGACAAACGAAAAATCCCGCGCCGCCGTCGCCGAAAAGCTCGTCGCTCAACGCACGAAGCTCGATGCGAAGCAGATCGCGCCGCTGCTGGTGGAAACCGCACGCACCATGCTCAGGAGTGCGGACGCCCACGTTCGTAAGTTAGCCTTTGAGATCGCAAGCGGCTTCCTGCTTCAGGAACTCGACGAAGACCTTGTGCTTGTCACAAGAGCAGCCAACACAAGGCCGCAAGACGCTGTTTTAGCGTTGAATGCACTCAGTGAAATAGGATCGAAAGAGTCGGCTCACTTCTTCATGCTCTTCCGAGATGCGAACTCTCCTGCTGTCAGAGATGCAGCCGTCACGGCTTTGGCGAAATCACGAAGTGCAGAGGCTCCTAAAGCCATTGTGAGTCTCTACGCTGACTTAACCCCAAACCAGCGTCGCAGCGCTCTCAATGCCCTCTCCAGCAGCAAAGCCGGCGCGAAGATCATCGTCACCGCCTTGCTCGACAAGAAACTCCCGCAGACCGACCTCGACGGCCCCACCGTCGAACGCCTCGCTACCGTGCTCGGCGACGATCCCGCGCTCGAAAAGCTCCAGCAGCAGCTCGGCGGTATCTTCCGCGAAGTCTTGCTGCTTGATGGCCAGGACACCGCGTGGGTCGATTCGAAGATCACGCTGGACGGGCCCTTCACCGTCGAGGCCTGGGTGCGGCTCGCGCCTGGCATTGGCAATGAAGACAGCCTCCTCGGTGTGAAGGGCGGCGTGGACATGAATTTCTTCGCCGGCAAATTCCGCGTCTATGCCGGCCCCGAGTTGCGCGATGTCTGCGTGGCCAACAAACCCATGACGCCTGATCTTTGGACCCACCTCGCCGTCACTCGCGACGACAAAGGCCATATTCGCATCTACCAAAACGGCGAACTCGACGCCGAAGGCACCCAACCTGCCCCCACCACATGGAAAAACTGCCAGATCGGCTGGAGTGGGCCCAGTAAAGGCACGCAAGGCGTCATCACCGAGTTCCGCGTGCTCAAACGCGCCAAAACGGCCGCTGAAGTGCGTGCAGGCTTTGATCGGTCCGATCCGTCCAATCAGACCGAATTCAAAAACTTCGGCAAAGGTGCCCGAATCGCCAAAACCATCGACGCTCCGCCGCTGCTCACCGAAGAAGCCGCGAAGGCCCTCGACGCCAAATTTGCCAAATTCACCGCCTTGGCCCCGAAAGGCGATCCGCAGGCCGGAAAAGCCCTCAGCGCCCTCTGCATGGCCTGCCATCAAATCGGCAGCGCCGGCGGTCAAATCGGCCCGAACCTCTCCGGCGCGGGCGCGATGGGCCTGGAGGCCGTCTTGCGCAACATCCTCACGCCAAACGCCGCCATGGAGCCCGGCTACCGCATCTACCGCGTCGAAATGAAGAACGGCGACCTCATCGACGCCTTCTTCGTTAGCGAAGACAAAGACGCCGTCGTCATCCGCCAGGCCGGCCTCCCCGACCGCCGCGTCCCCAAAGCCGACGTCCGCAGCACCAAGTTCATTCGCCGATCTCTCATGCCCGAAGGCCTGCTCGATGCTCTCCAGGACAAGCAAGTGGGCGACCTGCTCGCCTATCTGATGACGTTGAAGGGTTGATCCTTATCGCTCCCTGCGATAAGCCCACCCATGCCATCAACCGCCCCTGAAACCGCCGCCAAACCCGTTGTTCCGGCTGATTTAGAGATCAAAGACGCCCAACTCATCTTCAACCATGTCTGGAAGCAGCTTGAAGCCGACTATGGCCGCGAAAACTTGCGCTTCCCGAAGGAATTGATCCTACTCGGGGGTGCACCAGGTGCAGGCAAAGGCACCAACACAGATTTCATACGGCAGGTGCGTGGTATTGATGCGCAGCCCATCGTCGTCAGCGCCTTGCTCGACACTCCGGAGGCTCGTGAGATCAAAGCACGCGGAGGCATGGTGGGGGATCGCGAGGTCGTTGGCATCCTCATGCGCAAGCTGCTGGAGCCCGAACAGCAAAATGGCGCCATCTTAGACGGCTTTCCGCGCACGAAAGTCCAGGTCGAGTGCCTCAAAATGCTGTTCGACAAGATGGTGCGCCTGCGCCGTGATTTTCTCGACACACTGGATGCCGCGCACTTCAAACAGCCCATTTTCCACATCATGGTGCTCTTTGTCGATGAGGCCGAAAGCATCGCTCGACAGCTCAAGCGCGGCCAAGAAGTCTTGGTCCACAATGCTGAGGTGCGTAAATCCGGCCTTGGTGAGCTCTGGGAAGAACGCGCCACCGACTTTGATCCCGAATTGGCACGGAATCGCTACAAGGTTTTCAAAGAGAAGACCTACGACGCGCTCGTTTCGCTAAAGGAGATCTTCCACTACCACTTCATCAATGCGCAGGTGCCATTGGGGGTGGTGCAGGAAAACATCATCAAAGAGCTCGAATACCAAAGCTCACTAGAGCTTGATCCGCGCACCTTCGACCTCTTACGTAAGCTGCCGCTCGCCAGTGAAATCATCCGTCATGCCCGCCAAGATCTCGTCCGTCGGCTTGATGCCTATAAGGTCGAAAAGCCCGAGCTTATGCAGGCTGTCGTCACCTTCATCGAGACCAAGATGATGCCCATCATTGTTCGCCATGCCATCTCCGGTCGTGCCGACATCAACACCGAGGACAAGCTCTTCCACGATCCCGAGGCCTTGGTCATTCTCATCGACATCTTTTCCGAACGTGGCTTCCACGCGAAGACCGATGTTCACGTTATCGAGATTCCCGACCGATTTGATCTTCAGACTGGTAAGATCGAATGCCGGAAGAAAAAAGTCTTCCGTATCGCGGTGCAGTTTAAGGGCTCGGAGATTCGTCGCGGCTGATTCGTCATGCCCCTCTATCGTCTTGATTTTCAACTGCAAGCACGCGCCACAGGTTCGCGGGCGCGTGCAGCGACTTTTCGCACGTTGCATGGGTTGATCCAGACGCCGTTGTTCATGCCAGTCGGCACGCAGGCGACAGTAAAGGCGCAGACGCCGCAGTCGCTGGCGGCCTCGGGATCGCAGATTTTGCTCGCAAACACCTACCATTTGCTACTGCGGCCGGGGCCAGAGGTGTTTGAGAAGATGGGAGGCATTCATCGCTTCATGAAATGGCCCGGCTCGGTGCTCACCGACTCAGGGGGATATCAAATCTTCTCGCTGCCTCATTCGCGATTGATCACGGAGAAAGGCGCGGTGTTTCAAAGCTATGTCGATAACCGCCGCTTCCTGCTAAGCCCGGAACTAAGCATCCAGACCCAACGCAGCATCGGTAGTGACATTATGATGGTGCTCGACCAGTGCATCGCGAGCACGGCGGATGAAAAAACGGCTCGGAAGGCCTTGCAGGTCACACAACGCTGGGCGGCCCGCAGCCTCGCGGCTCGCGAGGATTCGCCACAATCACTTTTCGCCATCGTACAAGGTGCGTTATATCCACATTTGAGGAAAGAAAGCGCCGCTGGGCTGGTGACGATGCCTTTTGATGGCTTCGCCATTGGTGGATTGGCCGTGGGTGAAGAAAAACATCAACGCGAGGATGTGTGCGAGCTCACCGCCGCGCTACTGCCGGAGGATCGGCCGCGTTACTTGATGGGCGTGGGCATGCCGATCGACTTGTTGGAAGCCGTGCATCGCGGGATGGATATGTTTGACTGCATCATTCCCACGCAGGTGGCGAAACGCGGCACCGCCTTCACCTCGCGGGGCATCGTTGAGTTGCGGCGCAGCGTGTATAAATTCGCTGATGCGCCGCTGGATATTGCCTGCACATGCCCAGTTTGCGCCACGCACTCGCGGGCGTATTTGCATCATCTCACGAAGACACAAGAAGCGCTCGGCTGGACGCTCATCGGCCAGCACAACATCCACTTTTACCACCAGCTCATGCGCGAGATCCGCACGAGCATTCTCGAAGATCGCTTCTTGCTGCTCTACCATGAGAAGCGAGCCATCCTCGCCGAGGAGGATCTCGATCATCCGGTGAAACCGCCAAAACGCGGTCAAAGCTCCATGGTGAGCGAAATGGGCCAGTTTGAGCTTCACGGTTCATCCATCCGTCATCTTGAAACCGGCACTGTGGTGCCTACCGAGCTCCGAGAGGAGCTTCCGGATCTGGTGAAGCTCTTGAAGGCCAAAGATGAGACGCCGGTCATTGTCTTGGATGAAGGTCTTGGAAGCGGCGCGGCAGCCATATCGGCTATTTTGGTCTATGAAGCCCTCGCGCAAAAGCATGCGATCCGGCCGATGCACATTCTGAGTGTGGCGGGGGATCTCAATGCTTTGAGGCTCGCTTTGAGCCACAAGAAGATCTTCCCTTGGCTACGTCATGGGGCCGCAGATACGCTGCTGCATCGCGGAGCTTGGAAATCGCGTTTTTGCCCTGGTCTGAATTGGAGCCATGTGGGGAATGAGGAGCTTCCAAAGCCAGATCTGGTCTTGCGAACCTTCCAAAGCAATCGCGAACATGAAGCCCCTGTGATCGATTTTTGATCACGGCTTCAACCAATACTCGAAGAAGCGGCAGATGGCTTCATTGGATAGTTCATTCGGGTCGTGGAGCTCACGATTGGTCATTGCCACACGATCGGTGTGACCGAGAATCCGGTTCACAGCGATGGCATGTTTTAGCGAGAGCCAACGCTTGGGTGGATCCTCGGCTCCACCTGATACGAGGAAGGGCCTCGGAGCCATCAGCGCGTGCAGTTCCTGCAGATCGTGTCCTTTTTCGATGAGCACCTTGTAGGCGCCGGTGCGTGGGCTGTCCTCACGCACGAGACCGGGCTTGCGTGTCAGTTTCGGATCGAGGCCTAGATACCACGGTTCCTGATAGTTGATGCTATGCCGTGCCTCATCAAAGACAATGCCCGGATCACTCCAGACGGCACAGGCATACTTTTCCCACAAACAGGAGCCGAAAAGCGACCATTTCCCACCATACGAATGCCCGGTGATCCCGATGCGCGTCGCGTCGACCTCCGGCAGCGAGGCGAGCGCATGCCACATATTAGCGCAGATATAACCGAGATAAGAAAGAGGCTGGCACTGAGCCCCGGCGCTGAGGACCGGCTTGCGTGCATCACCGCCGGGCGAGCCGATGGAAAGCGTGACAAAACCACGCTGGGTGAGCTGCCAAGCAAAGTCACGCATCGGCTTGCCACCCTGACCTGTGCTCGTCTCGGGCTCGTAAAAAGGAACAAAGACTGCTGGGCGCTTTCCCGCAACTTTGGGAAACAGCAAGTAGCCTTCGCCTGACTGTCCCGGCGCGATCTCGACACGAATCTTGCGTTGTGTGATGCCGTTTCCGCGTGTGATGGTCTCCAGCACCTCGATCTTCGGTTTCTCGATAATTGGCGGCCACTCGCCCATGATGGCATGCCACTCCTTGAGGATCTCCTGACGCCTTCTTTGCCAGTCTTCGGTTGTTTTGACACTCGTTCCGTCACGAAATAAGAGTGGAGAGGCTCCCACGGCGCTTTGCGCAGCAAACTCGGTCGGCATAACGGCATATGGACCCTCGGCGAAAGCAATCGAAATGAGGGTAAAAAGAGCAGCGAGAGGTTTCATAGCTTCAAGTCGCTCTTAAAAGCCTCAAAGTTTCAGCGGGCTTCCAAGTGCTCGTGAAGCAGTTGGAGAACCTCGTGTACGACATCGGCCTCCTCGACGCATCCATGGCCATGCGGCACCATTGTCTCGCTCTCCGCCGTGCTGAGATGGGAGCTCCAGTAAGGCACCACGCCATCGCTCGAATCCTCACGCGGGACGCGTCGGCCACGATCACCGATGATGGAGTGGTGATCAACGGCGGGCGTGGTCTCGTTGAGACCTTTCAGCAGCGGATGTTTCTCCGAAAGCATGCCGATACTAATGAAAGAGAAGACGCCCCACTTCGTGATCTGCGGTGAGAGGGCATCCATGTTTCCATACAGGATCTCATTGACCATCATGAGCGAGTCGAGCGGGATGCGGATGAGGGATGTAAGACGACGGACGATGTTCAGGCTGGCAATTCTGCTGCCACGATGCGGTGTGGCGATGAAGATGACCCGCTCCACGTAGGGAAGAGGTTTGACGAAAAGAGCCTCTGTCATGCTGGCGCGGACGTTTTCGCTGACATTGATCTCGTGCGGTGGCCTGCTGAAAATGCCATCCCAGAGCTTGCTGCCGCTGTCTGTGACCTGCATGCGGCTAAGCAGGCCGCCCATGCTATGGCCCACTAGCACCATGCGGTGCATGCCGGGATCATTGTGATCTGGGTCGAAGTGGGCACGCGCGGTCTCGAGTGATTTGCGCAGCATGGCGGCGGCCTGTGGCACACCCATCGCAGTGGGATACAGAAAATACCACGGCTGGTATCGTTTTCGCAGCACGGGATCGGCACATAGGGTGCTGACCATATTCAGCCAGATGTGCGGATCACTCATGAGGCCGTGAACAAAAACGACGGGAATGCGTTGTGGGTCATACTCGTCCATGCGGTAGAGCTGGCAGTCACCCATGGCTTTTTCTGGATAGAGCAAACCTTGGATCGAGATGCCTCCAAAGGCTTTTCGGGACAGTGCGAGATGCTTTGCCGAGGTGAAGTCGGCGGCGAGCTGTCTATCGCCATCGGGTGATTCGACAGTGTCGGCATCGAGGGAATTGAGCAAAAGTAGACGGCAGCGTCGCGTGCCGCTCTCATCCTGCGGCTGAATACTCATGCAAGCCGTCAGGGTAAAATGGCCTCCTTGAGGTGGCAGGAAGAGCGTTTCCTCACGCAGAGCCTCCTTGTGTTTGACGCAACCTACCACAGGCACCCCCAGACCTAGTCGGTGAGTCTTTTCCGGTTTGGGACTCCAAGCGGCTCGTTCGGGTATGACAAAATCATCGTAAGCCTGTGGTGATTTGCTTGCTGAAACAGTCTCGAATTCGACGATGAAGCGGCCATTCTGCCCATGCCGATCAAAAGCTTGGCCATGTCGCCATTCACGCGGTGATTGTTCACGCTTCCATTTTGTCAAAAAAGCTGAGAGGGCGTCCTCGTATTTGTTTTCAGCCTTTTGGCGGCTACTTCCCCGGCCACTTGCCATATCGTCCCAGTGGTTTGCCATGGCCTCAAGATCGGCTGAAAGCGCACGGCGGGTGCTGCTCGATAACTCGGCAGCTTTGGGAATGCGGTTATCTCTCCAGTTTTCGCAGGAGACAATGCATAGACAAATGAAGAGACCAGCACGCAGCTGCCGCTTCATGGCTTCTGCTTGAGCTCTTCCAGTTTCTTGAGCGTCACATTCCTTAAAGCGGCTGTCGTGGCGTAGGTGGTAAAGGACAGCGGCAGATAGCTCTCGATCGGCCCGGGCCTTACACCGATTTTTTTACCTTCGATATCTTGGTCGATGAGATGCTTTCCATCAATCCACACGCTGAGGTTTGATGGCGTGACACGCACCCTGACAGGGTACCACTTGTTGTCTTCATAACGGACAAAGTTGGACGTGCTGTTTTCGCTGGCATCGAGGCCGTCGATGTTGGAGATGCCCGTCACCGCACCGCCCCAGCCGCCACAGACGAGCGTGGCACAGGTCTTGGGTCCGCCCACAGGGAATGTGAGCCCACAAAAGAAATCCACACCTTCAAGTCGTTTGGCTTCAAGTGAGATTTCATAGTTTGTCATCGGTAGCGACGCGGCCTTTTTATAAACCGCACCGCTCACACTATCGCCCGCGTTGATGACCATCAGTCCACCCTCCAGTTCCACGGTGCCACTGGCGCCAATGTCAACCGACTCCCAATCGTCGAGTGACTTGCCATCAAAAAGAACAATTTCCTTTGCAGATTCAGTCGACCTTTCAACTGGCTTGCCGGTTTCGGGTTTCGATGGTTCGGCCGAGAATGACATCAAAGCGCCCCAGAGAGACAAAAGGTACAGAAGCGGAATCTTTTTCATAAGCACTCAGCATCCTCCACATCACTCCATCCGGGTCAAGCAGTGTGATGGGGCTCTTTACCATTCTTTCGTATTCAGATGTCGGGTTCTGGCTGCCGGATTTCCTGTCTCAAATCTGTGATTCTGTCCTTAATGCCATGCAGGTCATGTTTGAAATCGCTCAAAAGCGCCCGGCTGTCCCGCGATCGGCCGTCCATCAGGAGAGCATTGAGTCCGGCGAGAGCTTGATTGCACCAGTTCAGTCAACGCTTCGAGATGGCGAGCGTGTAGCCGGTCTGTGCGCGCTGCGAAAATGGGCGGGATCTGAGGGCAATAGCGAGTTTTTCGCCGATGCTCAGCGCATTTCTCATACATGGTTCTAGCGATGACTCGTCCATCGCATCCTCATCAGATGCCTCGTTCTGATCGTCATCGCGCAGATTGCTGAGGAGCCTGAATGCCAACTCGTGTGAGCGAGCTCAAGAGAGGGATGAGCTCACTTTCAAATGCTGCATCCTCCTCTATGCAGCATTGCTAGCCCACAAAGCCAGATCAAGTCGCGCACGCGTCCGCGCTCCGTATTGACGATCTCACCTTTGACAATCGCTTGGTCGAGTCTGAAAGCCATGTATAGAAACCAAGCCGCTGCCGAGGCCGAAATGGAATGAGCCAATCGACGAGTTGGCAAGGCAGCGTGACACTTGGCAACATCAAGTTTTGCAGCATGTTGGCATGTATCAGTCTTATGAAAAAACTCTTCATTTTATCCCTTCTTCTCTTGGCTGCCTGCGGTCGCGAAGCCGATTCAGGTGTCGCTTCTAATCCAAGGGGTAAGCCACAGGTGCTCGTTGCCAACTACCCGCTGAAGTATTTTGCGCAACGGATAGGTGGTGGTGCGGTCGATGTCGTCTTTCCCGCGCCTCCGGATGAAGATCCGGCCTTTTGGCAGCCCAATGACGTGGCCATCACGCAGTTTCA
Organism: Prosthecobacter sp.; assembly: GCA_017853885.1. Lineage (GTDB taxonomy): Bacteria > Verrucomicrobiota > Verrucomicrobiia > Verrucomicrobiales > Verrucomicrobiaceae > Prosthecobacter. The sequence continues at coordinate 220,227 of JAFMIR010000001.1, read as the reverse complement.
GAATGCCGATGTGATTCTCATGAATGGCGCCACTTATTCCAAATGGGCTGAGAAGGTCACGCTGCCGCAATCCAAGATGGTGGACACTTCAGCAGCATTCAAGGCACAGTATATCGAAATCAAAGCGGACTCTACGCACAGCCATGGCCCAGGTGGCGAGCACAGTCACAGCGGCATTGCTTTCACGACTTGGATTGATCTCGTTCAAGCCATTCAGCAGGCCGAAGCCGTGAAAGCATCACTAGCAAATTATTCGTCGGATACAGAGAAGAACTTCGTGGCACTAAAAAGTGATCTGCAAACCCTCGATGCGCGGTTGATCGCTGTCGGTAAACGCATGGCGAACACACCTCTGCTAGCCTCGCATCCGGTTTACCACTATTTCGCGCGTCGTTATACGCTGAACCTTCAGTCGGTGCTCTGGGAGCCTGACGTTGTGCCCGATGAGAAAGCCATGGAAGAGATCAGAGTTCTTCGCTTGAAACACCCGGCTAAGTGGATGATTTGGGAAGGAGAGCCAGAGAAGGAAAGCGTTGCAAAACTTGAGGCCATCGGCGTGAAGAGCCTTGTCTTCGATCCTTGTGGCAACGTGCCGGATGGTGGTGATTTCTTAAGCGTGATGAAGGCGAATGTCGAGATGCTCGAAAAGGCGTTTCCCTGATACATAGAAAAATGCTTCTAGCCCAGAATGCATCAAGAATGTTGCTGTCGGAGCACTAGGCACCGACTCAACACCTGCCTTTTTTATCGATACTCCACGAGGCCATCGTAGCCGTGGACGAAGGGGATGCGGTAATTAAGGTCGGCAAGGATCTGCCGGGTGAGACCATGTTTTGCGTGTAGAGCGATGTCGTCGTGATCTGGATCATGGTGTACGGCAATCCACTTCTTCACACCAGCCAATTTGGCAAGGGCACACGCACTGGTAAGGTTGGAATGTCCCCAACCAATTTTTTTGGCGTACTCGTTTGGAAGATACTGGGCTTCATGAACGAGCAGATCGACTCCTTCGACAAATTGAATCACTGGTTCATGAGGCACTACGATATCGTTGTCCCGAGTGAGACCCACCGGGCTGCCGGTGTAGCCTTGGAGGAACTCATTGTCCGGAATGAAGGCGACTTTCCAATCGTCGTGCTCAATCTTGAAACCAACAGTCGCTCCAGGGTGATGGACATACTCACGGGAAATTTTGGCGCCACTTATTTCTACAGGCCGATCCTCTAGAAAGACGAAGTTGATCTTTGCGGCCAGGTCTTCGCGTTGCACGGGGAAGTAGTCGCGATCGAGTTGGCCAACCAGAAGCGATTCAATGTTTTTTCCAAAGCCACGCTCGCCGTAAACGGTGATCTCAAAGCCGGGCACGTAAATGGGTGTAAAGAAGGGGAAACCCTGGATGTGGTCCCAATGCGTGTGAGTGATGAAGAGATGGATGTGCCGCGGCCCTTCTTTCAGCATGGAGAGAGCAGCTTCACGCAGGCCAGAGCCAGCATCAAAGAGGATGCGGTCTTGGCCTGTGCAAAACTCGAAGCAGGTCGTGTTTCCGCCGTGCTGTGCATACCGGCCGCCTGAGACCGGAATCGAGCCGCGTGTGCCCCAAAACCTTACGTGAGGTCTTTTTGGATCCAAGGCAGGCGAATAGACCTCTGATGGAGTATCGCGGACAGGCCGACTGGCCTCAAGGGAACAACTGGCGGCAGAATTGAAGAAGCCTTCGAGCTTCGAGATCAACACTTGGGGTGCGAAGGGCTTAATCAGCACATCCAGCGGACTGCTCTGGCGTATGTGCTTCAGCTCTGTGGAATAATCTTTGGCTGTGGTGATGATTACGGCCAAGTTTTCCGTGGCTGCGCCAGCACGCAGGGTTCGGAGCACCTCCAGACCGGTAGTCTTCGGCATGATCAAGTCCAGCACGAGCAGGTCTGGCTGAAAAGATGCTATCTTATCGAGGCACTCCTCCCCGTCACGAGCCACATCAACTTCGTATCCCGCCTTTTCCAAGGCATGCGATAGCTGCAAGGCAATCGCACGCACGTCTTCGGCGAGCAGGATTTTTTTCCTGGAAGCAGGGTTGGGCATTTGTGATGCATGGCGCAAAAGCAGCGAAGCTCCAAAGGGATTTTTCTCTTCCAAAATCCGATTCACGGCTATCCATGCCTTTCCATGTCCGCCAAACACGCTCCTACAGTTGTCATCGAAAACTTCTACCCCTGCATCGAGGGGGGCCGACACCCGGTGAAACGCGTGATGCGCGAACCTCTCGATGTTTGGTGTGATATTTTCAAAGACGGCCATGACGTGATGACCGCAGTGCTGCGCTGGCGCTTGGTGGGCTCGAAACGCTGGTGCGAGGCTCCGATGACACTTGATCAGAACGACCGCTGGCATGGGAGCTGTGCGTTTGAGAAAGCAGGACGCTGGGAATACCTCGTGGAGGTGTGGGGTGATGCTTTTCGCTCGTGGAAGAAGACTTTCGCCGTGCGTGTGGCGGCCGAAGACCCCGATGTGCCCATCGAAGCGCGCGAGGGGGCTCGCCTGCTCAAAGAAGCTGCGGCACGCGCCAAGAAAGCAGGCATCAGGGCAGCGGCCTCCAAGATGCAGGAATGGGCTGGCCTGCTGAACCAAGTGCCCGCACAAGAGATCCTCGACGTGATCCATTCTGATGAAATGCAGGCGCTGATGGATCGCTTCCCGGATCGCAGCCTTTCCACCCTTTCTGCCACAATGCAGGTCATCGTTGAGCGGGATCGGGCAAGGTTCTCGGCCTGGTATGAATTTTTCCCTCGTGGCGCAGAAGGTCTCGCCAACAAACACAGTGCCTTCCGCGACTGTCTCGGCCGCCTCGACCACGCGGCACAACTAGGCTTTGATGTGATCTATTTTCCGCCGATCCATCCGATTGGTATCACCGCCCGCAAAGGCAAAAACAACACACTCACCGCGATTGAGGGTGATGTGGGCAGCCCGTGGGCCATCGGCGGCCCCGCAGGTGGTCATCGGGCTATTGAGCCAGCACTGGGCACTCTCGAAGATTTCCAATGGCTTGTTGGGGAGGCCAACAAACGGGGCCTAGAAATCGCACTCGACTTTGCCATCAACTGCTCTCCCGATCATCCTTATGTTAAAGAACATCCCAAGTGGTTTTATCAGCGTCCAGATGGAAGCATCCGCTACGCCGAGAATCCTCCGAAGAAGTATCAGGACATTTACCCGATCAATTTCCACTGTGACGACTGGAAGGCGCTGTGGAAGGAACTAATCGGTGTTGTCGAGTTCTGGGTCGATTGCGGTGTGAAGATATTCCGCGTGGACAATCCGCATACAAAGCCCGTGGCCTTCTGGGAAGAGCTCATCGGCACCATTCAGCGCAAGGACCCTGACGTGATCTTCCTCGCTGAGGCCTTCACGAAGCCGAAGATGATGCAGGCGCTTGGCAAAATTGGCTTCACGCAAAGTTATACTTACTTCACTTGGCGTGAGAGTCGAGCCGAGCTTGAAGAGTATGCCCGCGAGCTTTTCCATGGCGACATGCGCTGGTATTATCGTGCCAATTTCTGGCCTAATACGCCCGACATCCTGCCTTGGCACCTGCAAAATGCCGGCCCGCAGATGTTTCGAATCCGCGCCGCCCTCGCCGCCACCATGTCGAGCATTTGGGGCATCTACACCGGATACGAGTTGTGTGAAAACGAGCCCTATCCAGGCAAGGAGGAATACAACCACAGCGAGAAGTATCAACTCGTGCAGCGTGACTACAACAAGTCCGGAAACATCAGCGGTTTCATCCGCAAGCTGAATCTCATCCGTCGCGACAACGCTGCGCTGCATCTCTATGATAATCTGCGCTTCCATGCTGCTGACCATCGCCAGATCATCAGCTACAGCAAAGCCACGCCGGATCATGGCAACCGCATTCTTTGCTGCATCAATCTTGATCCAAAGCAAACTGCTGCGAGCATGGTGCATCTGGACCTCACGGCGCTGGGGCTCGATGCTTCAAAACCCTTTAGGGTGATCGATTTGCTGCACGGGGGCACTTATGAGTGGAATGGAGCTCACAATTACGTCGAACTGAAACCTGACGGCGTGTCGATGCACGTCTTCCGTGTGGAGCAGACGTGATGATCATTCCTTCGTGATTGTCTCGTCAAGATTCAATAGCACCCGCGCGACGGCCACCATGGGCGGTATGGCATCCTTGCGTGAGCTTTGGCGTTTCGCGAGGTCTTGGAGGGCTTGCAGCTCTTTCTTGGTTGGTTCGCGGTTCGTGCAAAGGCGGAAGCCTTGCGAGATGCCACCCTCCTTTTCCATGCGGCAGGCGAGAGCTTTCGCAGCTTCCATGCTCATCGTTTCATTCAACGTCATGAGGGCCTGCATCGGTGTGTTGCTGCGGGAGCGGCGGATGCAGGAGCTTTCTCCATTCGGCACATCAAAGGTGCTGAGGAAAGGATAGGGTGTGCTGCGGCGGCGGAAGACATAAATGGCGCGGCGATACTTCTGCGCATCCTTCTCCACATGCCAAGGAAAGGGGGCGTAGCTGGCTGGCTTCTCGAAGAGATGTGCTGGGGCAGGCGGCATCACGCCGCGGCCGCCGACAGCCGGATTCAGAAGGCCGCTGACGGCAAGCTGGATGTCACGCACGACTTCACCTTCCACACGAAAACGAGGTCCGCGACCCAGCAAACGGTTGTAGGGATCACGATCGAGAGATTCGGGGGGCGCATGGCTGCTTTGCTGGTAGGTCTCGCTGGAAATGATGAGGCGCAGAAGCTTTTTGAGGCTCCACCCGTTCTCCATAAAGTCAGCGGCGAGCCAGTCGAGCAGTTCGGGATGCGTGGGTTTACTGCCCTGTCTGCCAAAATCTTCCGGTGTGTCCACGAGGCCGGTTCCAAAGACGGACTGCCACACCCGATTCACAAAAGCTCGTGCTGTGGTGGGTGATTCATTGCTGGTGAGCCACCTTGCGAAGGTGAGTCGTGAACTGTCCGCATTTTTTGGCAGTGGGTTCAGCACGGCAGGCACGCCGGGACTCATGCGATCGCCTGGCTTGGTAAAATCGCCGCGCTTGAGCAAAGCTGTCATGCGCGGTTGTTCTCGTGCGTCGAGCACGAGCGTGGTCGCACCCTCAGGATGCTTCTGCCATTCAACTTCGATCTCGTCGTTGATGCTCTTCCATTCCGGAACCGTGGTGCGGAAGACGGCAAAGTCGGCCTTCTTGCCATAAAGAGGATCCGCCTCGGCTTGCGTGGCATCGGTGGCGCTGATGCGGTAACGGCCAAGGTTCATGGTTTGGAGGTCGTCGCTGTTCCAGCCGCCGTGTTTCATGCTCAGGCCGACCATGAGGCCTGAGTTAGGTTTTACCTCGATAGGCGCCTCCAGCACAAAAACAGCATTGCGAGGCACATTGCGCCTGCCGGGGCCGGCGTCGATGCCCCACGCAGTTTTGTCATCGCCATCGATTGCATAGGTGATGGGCCCGGTGACGCGTTTGTCCTTCGCGGTGTCCTGATCTCGGGCAAAACCAACCAGCGGTGTGTTTTCTGGTTCGCCGAAGTCAGCGGTGGCTTTGACAAACTTCAGCTTGGTATCCTTGCCATCCATTTTCATCGTCACGCTGAACTCCGTCAGCGCCGCTGTGCCCTTTTGCGAACGCCCGGGACCATACGCGGGTAGGTTGGGGTCATTCATGAGCTCTAGACGAAAGGCGCTGATTCTCATCGGCTTATCGAGCACCACATTGAACCTTACTTCGCTCTTCGTCGGTGCGTAACCTTGTGCCAAAACGCTGCCGTCAGGCTGGCGCAGGGCTTTTTCGCCGCCGCTGGGGTCATCCTCAAATTTCAGTGTTGTCCAGTTTGGGTGCTTGATAGACTTTTTCCAAGCTTCGAGCCGTTGCGGCCAGTCGGCGTGCTCATGCTGGAGTTGGTTTTCCCATTCCGCCACGCGTTGCAGCACCTTGGAGCGTGTCATCTGCTCAGATGGTGTGTAAACCACGCGCCAAGGCTCGTTGTCGTTGTTCAGATAGGCAAACATTCGGTAGTACTCTTCCTGCGAAATGGGGTCGTATTTGTGGTTGTGGCATTGTGTGCAGCCGATAGTGAGGCCGAGGATGCTCTTCCCGATGGTGTCCATGCGGTCGAACATGGCCTCCATGCGGAATTGCTCAGGATCAACACCACCTTCTTCATTGATCATCGAGTTTCGTAGGAAGCCGGTGGCTACGATTTGATCCTGCGTGGCATTCGGAAGCAGGTCCCCTGCGATCTGCTCGATAATGAACTGGTTGTAAGGCATGTCGTTGTTGAAGGCATGAATCACCCAGTCCCGGTAGAACCAGATGAAGCGCATCGGGTCCTTCTCATAGCCGTTCGAGTCTGCATAATGTGCTGCATCCAACCAGTGACGCCCCCAGCGTTCTCCGAAATGGGGAGATTTGAGAAGATTCTCTAACAGGTCTGAGATGTCTGACTTGTCGGATGGGGCCGGTGGAAGCCCTACGAGATCGAGATGCATTCTCCGCCGTAAAACCTCCGGTGGAGCCTTCGGAGACAGCTTCAAGCCTTCTTTTTTCAAACGAGCCCTAATGAACGCATCGATGGGATTTCCAGCCGAAGGTGGTTTGACCTTCACTGGTCGTTTAAAGGCCCAGTGATCGGTTTTCTGCTCCAGCTTCACGCTGGCGCTGTCCGGCCAGACAGCACCTTCGTCGATCCAGCGGCGTATGAGTGCGATCTGTTCCGCGGATAGCGGATCACCTTTGCGCGGCATCCGCATCTTGGGATTCCTGCCTTCGATGGCATGCACCAGCAGGGAGTCTGCGCTTTTTCCCGGTAGGATAGCTGAGCCAAAGTCCCCGCCTTTCATGGCGCTAGGCTTGTGGTCGAGGCGGAAGGCTGCCTCCTGCTTGCTTGGGCCGTGGCAGGAATGGCAGTGTTCCTGAAGAAGAGGCTGCACATCACGCACAAAATCCACCGGGGCCGCTGTTAGCGTGGTGGAGAGTAAAAGCAGGCTGTATCGCATAGCTCAGCCAATACGGCTTCCCTCTCCCCATTCCCAACCGAACCACATGGAAAATCCGCTGATGACGAGTGAATGCCAGCACGGTTCAATCTGAGCGCATGAAGCGCCTTGCTATTCTTCTCCCGATTATCGCGATCCCCTCATGTGCCAGTATGATGAACAAGCACCGTATGAAAGCCGAAGAACGAAAAATGCTAACGGCTAGCCATCTTCAGCAAACCGAGCATTGGGATGAGGCGATTGACATGGTGCAGCGGATGCAGTCAAGCGTATCGAAGTCCATTACCCCGATTCCAGTGCAAAAGTCTGCGACAGGATTGCATCGCGTGTTACGTCTCGCTGGGGCGCATGCAAGTGCAGGTGAGCGAGATTCCTTGAATTGCCCACTCACCGGAGGGTGATAAAGTCGTTGTGATTCAGGAGGGCCTGCAAAAAGAGCGCATGGTTGTTCTTCATCGCGGCAAGGGCTTCAAGGCTGACTTGGTGTTCTTTGTCGTTCGGAGAGCGGTTTAGGATGGCTTGGAACGCGCGGCGGATGAAGTCAGCTGGCGCTGTGGCGCGGAGTTTTTCGGTGAGGGCATCAGCGGTTGAGCGGCTGAGCTGGCTGTTCGTGAGAGCGAGGGCCTGTTGCGGAACGACGCTTTCATTGCGTCGGTAGCATTCGAGAACATTCGAGTTGTCAAAGGCTCCGAGGAAACGGTGCTCCACGTCCGGTGTCTGGATGAAATAGAGACTGCGTCGCGGCGTGTTCCCGGCCTTGTCGGGATCGAGACTGGGGCCACCGAGGCTCAGATCCAGCTTGCCACTGATGGCGAGAAGGGCATCACGCACCGATTGGGACTCGAGCCGGCGTGGATTCATGCGCCACAGCAGGGCGTTGTCTGGATCAGCGGCGAGCGTGCGTGCGTCGGCACCGGCAGTGCTTGAGCTGCGGCGGTAGAGATCGCTGAGGACAATTTGCTTGATGAGCCATTTCAGGCTCCATGCATTCTCCATGAAGCCGGTGGCGAGAGTGTCGAGCATGTCCTGCTGTGTGGGAGCGGGGGCGCGTAGTCCGAAATCGCTCACATCCGGCACGAAGCTGGAGCCGGTTAGACGCATCCACACTTGATTGACGAGCACACGGGCAGTGAGCGGGTTCCGCTGGTCAGCGATCCATTGCGCAAAAGCAAGCCGACGGCCAGTGCTGCTGGCAGGATAAGTCTGCACCATGGCGTTGTTGGGATCATCCGGGCCCTCCTGGGCTTTGAGCGAAGCTAGTAGCGGTGTGTAGCTCTCGCCAGGTTCCCTAAGTTTCTTTTGCGCGGCGGCAACGGTGTCTTGTGCGGCCTTGTGCTTCTTTGCATCGGCCGTGGGATTGAGCTCGGCGAGGTCAGCCTCGGCTTTGGCGAGCTTGAATTGGGCTTCGGCGAGTGCGGCGGCCTTCGCGAGGGCCTTGTCGCCTTTTTTGCTTTCGGCGGCGAAGGAGGCGCGAAGCATGGCGGGCTTCAACTTCGCGGCGCTGAGCTGTTTCTCGATGACCTGCATATTTGACGAAGCGAGCACGGCATCGGCAGGTAGCGTGGCGAGCTCGAAGGAATGAAACTCAACGTCGGCATCGAAAGCGGCGAGTGCGATGGCACCGGGCATTCGTGGTTTCGTGAGCGTGTAAGTGATGGCCTGTTTTCCATCAACGCTCACATGGATCAGCGTGCCGCAAGCACGCACCTGGAGCATATGACGTTCATTTTCCTTCACCGCCATTGCGTGGCTAGCTCCAGCGGGGTAGCTGGCCTTGCCGTTTTCACCAAGAGCGATTTGCACTTTTGAGCCGCCTTGCACAGCGCTCAGATAAACGAGCACATCCCTGTGCTCCGCGAGGTCGAAGACGAGGCCGACAGACTTCCATTTTTCACCGCCACGGATGGTGAAACTGACTTTTGCATCAAAATCCGCCGGTGGACGAGTGCTGAGTTGCATGAGTCGGCGTTGCGCACCGATCTGAGTTTGGCGGAGCGAACCGTTCTCGTGCTTCCAGGTGCCAGAGTCAGCTTTCCATGCTGCGGGACGAGGCTTAGCGAAATCCTCGCGGAGGAGGGTTTGTGGCTTTGTGCTAGTTGCAGAGGCTATTGGCTTGATAGGCCGTTGTTTTTCCAAGGCCGCTATTTCCGCCTCGGCGGAGGCGAGATGGTCTTTGAGCACAAAAGGCTGCAAAAAGGGCTGTGAGATGGTTTTCGGTAGCGTGATGTTTTTGGGAGTGAAAGAAGCAAACTCGAGCACACTGGGGATGTTTGGCATCATCGGTTTGGACTTGTCTTCGTTTTTTTCATCGCCGCGAATGTGGCGAAAGGTGGGGCGATCCAGATGAAGGTCGAAGGCACGTGGTAGGCCGTTCTTTTCGAAGTCGATGACGCCAGGCAGTGGGTCGAGCCGCACATGCACTGGCTCAAAGACGGCGCGAAGGCGGTAGTAGTCCGCTTGGTCGATGGGATCGTACTTATGATCGTGGCATTTCACGCATTGCATGGTAAGGCCGAGGAAAGCGCGGGAACTATGCTCAAGCGTCTCATCGAGCCAGGTGGTACGGTTGAAAAGGTAGTAGCTGCGGGCGAGGAAGCCGGTGGCACGCAGCGTGGAGCGATCCTCCGGTGCGAGCTCGTCGGCGGCGAGCTGTTCGATGATCATGCGGTCATAACCTTTGTCCGCGTTGAGGCTTTCGATGATCCAGTCACGCCAGTGCCAGATGTGTTTTTGGGAATGACGGAGCTGCGTGCCGAGTCCATACCAGTCGCAGTAACGCCAAATGTCCATGAAGTGCCGTGCCCAGCGCTCGCCGAACTGTGGCGAGGCGAGCAGGCGGTCGATGAGTTGGGCATCCGACAGGCCCAAAACTTGTGTTGGTGGCAGCCCCGTCAGATCAAAAGAAACCCGGCGCAGCCACACATCGTGTGCCGCTGAAGGCTGGGGCTTGAGCTGCTTCGCGGCGAGGTGTGCGGCGTGCATGGCGTCAATGCTCTGGCGGGAGTTTTTAGGTACTTGGTAGGCCCAGTGTGCACGCGGATCAGCCTCGGGTTTTTCATCAGTGATGCCTAGTGCCCCAGCGGCGATCCATTCGCGCACCTTGGCAACTTGCTCGGCATTTAACATCGCACCCTCGCCTTCGGGTGGCATGCGGTCGGTCTTGTCGACGGTGGTCAGGCGGTCGAGCAGATGCTTGGTGGCGTCACCGTTGTCTCCACCGGTTTTTAACAGCGCGACGGTGTCGAGCCGCAGGCCCCCTTTTTGCTTCAAGGCACCATGACAGGCGTAGCAGCGCTCCTTGAGCAGCGGCTTGATGTCTTTCGCATAGTCAACAGCCAGCGCGGATGAGGCGAGTGCAGCAAAGACGAGGCTGTGGGTGTGGATGTACACACCGCATGTACGGTGCTGATCGTGCTGTTTTGGCTGGCTTCTTCCTTGCTGCGCCTAGGATTACGTTTTCTGCGGCTGCGGGACCAGGTGCTCAGCGGCTTTGGCGGCCTCGGCGCGGAGCTCGGGGTTGAGGTTCTTTTGCTCGAATTCGCGGCACCAGCCCTTGATTTCGAGTTCATTGAAAATTTTGCCGATTACACGACGCAGCAGACCCTTCAGATTTGGGATTTCGACTTCCTGTAAACTGCGGATGGCGGCCTCCTTGTAACCTTCGAGAAGTGTGGTGGCTTTTTCATAAGCACCGCTTTCGTGCGCCCAGTCGCGGATGAGGGCATTGGTGGGCTTTTCGCATGGCTGGCCGTTCCAAAGGGCCTCCATGGTGTCCTTGGCGCTGCCTTTGCCTTTCTCGCGCAGGAGCGAGAGGATGATGCTTGGGCGCATGCTCCATTCATTGGCGGCGGCACTGTCCTCTCCGAGGTCGTCAATGTCATCGCGGATCTGGTAGGCGATGCCGAGGTTTTCGCTATAGGTGTGAAGCACATCAGCGCATTCATCGAGGCGACCTGCGAGCGCGGCACCGACTTTCAAAGCGACTTCAAATGCAGGCGCGGTCTTGCTACGAAAGATTTCAAGCACCTGTTGGCTGCTGAGGGCCACGGGATGCCGCGTCCAGAGTAATTCAGCACCTTGGCCGATGCAGAGCTCACGCTGGCCTTCAGCAGCGACTTGCAGCGCCGCAGTCCGGAGGTGCGCAGGTAGGTCGCCATCAGCGAGCAGGCGGTAGCCTTCTCCGATGAGTAGGTCACCGATGTTTAGGGCAACTGGGATACCATGTTCGGTGTGCAGCGTGGTTTCGCCGTAGCGTTCGGCGTCGCCGTCCTCGATGTCGTCATGCACGAGCGAGGCCTTGTGGAAGATTTCGACGGAGATGGCGGCGCGTTTAATGGAATCGCTGATTGGCGCCTCAGGGTCATCGCGGAGGGCCTGATAAGCGGCGACGGTCAAAAATGGACGCCATCGCTTGCCGGCACGGGCGAGCCACTCGCGTGAGATTTCCTCGGTGTGTCCGCGTGGTGGGCCCATGAGGGCATCAAGCGACTCGCGGGTGAACCAAGTCTTCACCTCGTCGTGTAGTTCATTGAGGTTCAGGCGGCGTGTTTTATCCTCGCTGGTGAGGTGAATGTAGTCCCATACCCAGTCAATATCGACAACGGTGTCGATGCAGTCGTCCTGCAGCAACGGCACGGCAACGGCGGGGATGGCGGCAGCTTCAACGTAGGGGAAGGTTCTTTCCAAGACAGGGAGGCAGGAGATGCCGACGATGGCCTCGATCTTGCCCGTTTGGATGAGCGACATCACAATAGCACTGCCTTCGGCAACTAGGACGGCGTAACCGAGTTTTTCAGCCTCATTTTGAAAGTCTTGGATGCTGCAAAGGCCGCACTGCTTACACAGAAGGCCGAATTCATCAAAGGGTGCGGGGCACTTGCTCTCGACACGAAGGCACTTCGGCATCAGCAACAGGCGTTTTTCGAAGGGCACGGTCGCGAGGTGTTCCCGCCAGCTTTCGTTCGCCATGAGCACGCCAATGTAGTCACGGTAAAGAGTGTCAAATCCATGGATGGCGATCAGTTTGTCCGTGTGCTGGCTGAGTTCTTCCAGCGGTATGGGCGGCACGAGGCCGGTCTGCTGCGCATACTCGCGAACTGTGGCGAGGATATGATCCCGTTCGATTTTGGTCTGCGGGATGTTTTTTTTGGGCTTCCGGAGAGCACGGTTGAGACCGGGGATCGGAGGTGGAAGGCTGGCGGCTCGGACAGTGAGGTTGGACATGGGCGCGTGGAGCAGAGGGCGAAGGGCAGAGAGTGTATGCAGTATTCAGTTTTCTGTGCTCGGTGGGGTTTTTAGCAAGATCGGAAAAAGGGATGACAAGATCGGAACAAGAAACGCGCTGCAAGCGCAATTCTGAGCAGTGAGCGTGGTCAGAATTGCGTTTTTCTGGGCTGTTTGACATCCTAGATTTCTATCTCGATCAAACGACCGTGCCGCGGTTCGGCTTCTTTGGGGCTTTTTTCGGGGTTTCTGGTATGCCCTGTTCTTGGAGAATAGTGTCCTGTGGAAGAGGTTCGCTGCCTGACTCACCCTCGGCCCCGGGTTCGGCGAAAGGCGTCTGCTTCTGGTAGAGCTTCAAACGGGTGTTGAACTCAGTTTGGAGCTTTTTGCGGTCTTCGACGGTGACGTCCTTGTCCTCGGCCAACAGCGCGATGGAGCGTTTCTGCCATAGCTCAGCCTCTTTGTATTCGCCGTTGCGGGCCAGAGCGGCAGCCATGGTATCGATCATCTCGTAGGGTTGTTCTTCTTCCTGAGCAATCTCGGTGACAAGTTTCAAGGCACGGCGTGCGAGCTGCACGGCCATCTCGCCATTGTGCTGGCTCTCGTCCGGGCAGGTGGCGAGAAACCAAGCGAGGTTGTTTGAAGCCCAAGGGTCCTCGGAGGTGGCGGCGCGCTCATACCAAGCCTTCGCGCGGCGGAAATCAACCGGGACGCCTTGCCCCGTGTAGTAAAGGTTCGCGATCCGGCTCATGGCGAGGATGTAACCCTGCTGAGCGGCCTTGAGATACCATAAGGCAGCTTTTGCGGTGCTTTTTGGAACACCGCCGCCGGTTTCGAGTTTGGAGGCGTAGGCGGTCTGGGATTGGGCATGCCCCTGTTCTGCGGCCTTCTTGAACCACTCGGCCGCCTTCGCTGGATCCTTGGTGACGCCTTCGCCTTCCTCGTAAAGAACGCCGAGGGCGTGTTGCGATACGGCAAAACCCACTGTCGCACCCTTTTCATACCACTCGTGTGCCTTGGCGAGATCTTTCTTCACACCGAGGCCATCTTGATAAAGCGTTCCCATGACGTGCATGGCTTGGCGATGTTTTTGCTTGGCTGCCTTTTCGATCCAAGCAGCGCCAATCTTCGGGTTTTTCTGCATGCCCTCACCGGTGATCTGGCGCACGCCGAGCTCGAACTGCGCATCGGCATCTCCGCGATCCGCCCAAGCATGTAGCTCTCGCTCATCCACCCGCTGCTGGGCATTCAGGGCAGTGATGAAAAACAAGAGGCTGGCCAGAAGCAGTGTAAAAAATTTCATGATCAAAAAGATACGTCTTCAAACGGACGGGAGAAGCGCAAATTGTGCCCGGAATGTCGGAAAGACGTAATTTTCTTGCTTCCGCTCGACGTTGAAGACTCTGCCATGCGCGTTCTTGCCCTCGTCTTATCCTTGGTCGTTGTAACATCAGCTTTTTCGAACCCAACGAACTTGGTTCTCTTTCTTGCGGATGATCTTGGATATGGCGACTTGAGCTGTTTTGGGCATCCGATAATTCAATCGCCCAACCTTGATGCCTTCGCAAAACAAGGGATGAGGCTTACCCAGTGCTATTCAGCCAGCGCGGTGTGCAGCCCATCACGCTCGGCCCTCCTCACTGGTCGCACACCGCACCGAAACGGCGTTTTCACTTGGATCGCCGAGGGTTCAGAGGTTCATCTGCGCAGGAGTGAGGTGACGCTCCCCTCGTTGCTCAAAAAAGCGGGATACACCACCTGTCACAGTGGTAAGTGGCATCTCAACGGCCTTTTCAACAATCCCGCACAGCCTCAGCCGGGCGATCACGGCTATGACTGGTGGATGGCCACCCAGAACAACGCTGCCCCGACGCACGAGCATCCTGACAACTTTGTCCGCAACGGCCAGCCAGTTGGCCCGTTGCAGGGCTACTCTGCACCGCTCGTGGTCAAGGAAGCGATCACTTGGCTCAAGAAGCGTGATGATTCAAAGCCCTTTTTCCTCGCCGTGTGGACACATGAGCCGCATTACCCCATCAAGTCCGATCCGAAGTTCAAAGCGCTCTACCCGAAACTCAACGACGAGGTTCAGCAGGAACATCATGCAAACGTCTCGCAGATGGACCACGCTTTTGGCATGCTGATGAATGCCCTCGACGAGCAAAAACTGGCTAACAACACATTCGTTTTCTTTACCTCCGACAACGGCCCTGAAGGTGATGGCATCAAATCTCCTGGTCGTGGTTCCAGTGGCGGTCTTCGCGGACGTAAACGCGATCTGCACGAGGGCGGCATTCGGGTGCCAGGCCTCGTCCGCTGGCCAGGTAAGATACAGCCTGGAACCACGAGTGATGTGCCAGTTATTGGCAGCGATGTGTTTCCCACCATGCTCGGCATCGCTGGTGTCGAGGCTCCCAAAGACCGCACGCTCGACGGCGTGAACGCCATGGGCGTCTTTGATGGAAGCGTCGAGAAGCTTAAACGTCCGCAACCACTTTTCTGGCGTTTGCATATGGCTCCGAATGCCAAAATTGCCATGCGGGTGGACGATTGGAAGATCCTCGCCAATGCCGACTTGACCAATTTCGAGTTCTACAACCTCAAAGATGACGCGAAAGAAATCACGAACCTCAAGGATAAGGAACCTCAGCTTTTTCAGGAGATGAAAACTCGGCTGATTGCCCACAACGCCATGGTGGATGTTGAAGGTCCGGATTGGTGGAAGCGCCTCAGTCCCAGCGGTGGCACCGATCGCGACAAAGGCACAGCGAAGAAGAAAAAGAAAACCGAATGAAAAACTGGATCGGTCTGCCTCGCAGTGTCGCTGACTCACCAAACTCTCTTCAGAAAGTGGCGACCCCTACGGGAATCGAACCCGTGTCGCATCCGTGAAAGGGATGTGTCCTAACCGCTAGACGAAGGGGTCTTTTGCGGGCGCGGATATTCGGGGCAAAGTCTGGTTTGGCAAGGGAAATCCTGCGAGGGAAACGTTTTCCAGAAGCAGATGTGATGCGCTGAGGAAAGAGGGCTGTGTAGCCACGCTAAAAGAGCATAGGTTCATGCGTAAGCGTGGTGCGGTCTTGGTGGGGCATAAAAATCCAAAGTGACTGAAAAAAGATTGTGTTTGGCCTTACAAGTATTTAACTTATTCGAAATAATCAGATTGAATAAGTGCGTTGTTCCACATGAATTTATCCCTTAGCGTCAGTTATTTGGCATGTATGCCAGTATGCCTTTGAGGCAAAAAAGGGCCCTCTCTGCCATGCTCATTGGGTCGTCATTTCTGCCTCAATGTGATCCCAGATTTACAATGCCTCCCTCACGGCCTAAAAATTGCTTAGCAAGTTCCTAGATTACCCTCATGATTGATCTCACCAGCGCCGCAGGTCCTTTGGAGCTTGTCTCCAAAGGCGGTCCGCTGGTGTGGTTGCTGCTTGGTTGCCTTTGTGTCTCAGGAGCGATTTTTCTGGAGCGTCTGGCCTACTTTCACCGTGCCAGCATGAATGTGGGCGAGTTCCTGGCCGGGCTCGCCACCCTCATCAGCCGTCGAAACTTTGCTGAAGCCCTTCAGGAATGTGTCGCCACGCGGGTGCCTGCTGGCCGAGTCATTCATTCGGCTTTGCTGCGTCACCATGTGCCTCGGGAGCAGTTAAAGGTAATCGTTCAGGAGGCTGGACAGCTCGAAGTTCCGCGCCTTGAGAGATTTCTGGGTTTGCTGAACGCTCTCGCGCACATCGGCCCCCTCATTGGTCTGCTCGGCACCTTGATCGGTCTCCTTGACAGTTTTACCCGTCTTTCTGGCTCGAACGGTCTCATCACTCCGGCCGATGTGGCTCATGGTGTGTATCAAAGCCTGATCACTGCCGCTCTGGGCCTCGTCGTGGCCATCCCTGCTTGGCTTGGATATGCCTTCCTCAGCGCCCGGGCTCGTTCGCTGATGCATGATCTGGAGCGTGCTGGCATCGAGATCGTTAACCTCATTGAAGATAGCCGTTCCGCCTCAAACATCGTCGAATTCCACCAAGCCGCTCTCGAATCCTCGCCGTCCATCGCGGCTCCCAAAGCGCGCACTCGCAGTTTGAAGGCTTGAGAGACCAAGAAGCATTCGCAGCCATCCGAGCCAATGTGGTTGCTTGGATCGAAAGCCCCAGAGCTTTTGACGTCTCTGTGCCCTAGGGATTTCAATATGGGGTGACCACTAGCGGACTGCCTTAGTCCACTCAAAAGTGAGCGTGGACCACTGCACGGGCGTTTTGGCATCTGCTTTGAATCGCAAGCCAAGGATGGCTTTACGCAGTCGGTCCATCACTTCCGGTTCCGTGGGTGTGAACAGCGGAAGTGCCTGAGTCACCTGACCGAAGGCATTGATCGCGATACGAAAATGGGCGTTTTCAATGTCGGTGATAGGCACATCTTGGATTTCCAAATGATGGCTCGCTCGATGAACGAGCTCGGTGGGCAGCACCGCCTTCAACACAGCCTGCGGAACCTGCTTCGGCAGCTGGGGAACACGTGGAGGCACCTTAGGTAGCACAGTTGTTGAGGCTGAAAAGAAATGAGGTTGCTGCGGGGTTTCTGGCGCAGTCATCATCGGCAGCAAATTCAGCTCCGCTCCGGCATAAATGGGAGTGAAAGTGGGCAATGGTACCATCTGCGCCGCGTCAGAAGGCTCAGCTGGGACGAGGCCAAAACTGCGGTCTTGCGCCCGGTGGATGATGGCGAGAGACGCCGGGTCCGCAGGATCAAGCACAAGGACGTGTTGAGGCACTGCGTCTGCCTGTTTCACCACTGGATAGGTGATGCGGAAGACTACGAAGAACAGGCCCATGAAGACTCCCAACAACAGCGTGAGCCAGATGACATGCCATGTGGGGCGCTCACGGATTTTCCAAGCAAAGGATAGCATGAGTCAACGCGTGGTTCATTGCTGCGGCGAAACCGTGGCAAGTGCCACAGCGTAACCGTTTTGGTGGGCGAGCTGGGTCACTTCCACAAGCCTGCCACCAGGAGCCATGCGGTCGTGGTAAATGATGGCGCGTCGCTCACCATCACGGCACTGCTTGAGCAAGTCTGCGAGGCCTTCGCGTGTTACAGGTTGTCCGTCAAAGTAGATCGTCGCGGCTGAGCCAGATGGAATGGTGATCACGTGTGCTCGGTCAAACCCAGTTAGCCTGGAGGTGGACTCCGGTGAATCAATATGAATGCCTGACTTTGCCACGAAGCCGCTGCTGAAGAGAAAGCAGATCAGCAGCAGGATGATCGCGTTCATGAAAGGCGCGGCAAAGATCCAGGGGCTTTGGCGCGGAAGATTGGATTGAAGCTTCATTTCGTTTGGATTGGAGCTGGAAATACCCTTTTCTCAAGAGGTTTGCAGGAAGTTGGAGCTGCTACCAACAACCTTCGCTAATCTGCTGTCGTTCATCTACAGCACCGTAGCTTGGTATTCAGATGATGCGCATGTGAAAAGTTACTTCCCCAGTCTCTCCAGCACATTCTTCGTGATGCGTACGACATGCGCGTCGTTCCCCTGCAATCCATGCGACCAATCGGTGGTGGCGGCGGTGAAGACGGTGCCGCCGTTGGTGTAGAGGCCGAGGCAGGCGGCTCCGGTGCGGCCGATCTCCCATTTCTCATACCACTCGACGTCGTCGGGGTGCCAGCGTACGGGGCAGGTGCCGAGGACTTCGAAGGTCTTGGGCGTGCCGTCCTTGTGAGTGGCGAAGGGCAGATCGCCGCGCCACTCGAGCTCGCAGCCATCGCACTCGTAGCCGACAATAGTGTCCTTGCCGCCAAAGCGGTCACCACGTTTCAAGCCAGTGCCTTCGTAGATCCAGTGGTCCGGGCGATGCACGATGTAGCTGGCTTCGTCATCCATGAACTGGCCGTGGCTGCGCCTGTAGCCGCCCCAGAGGAAGCCAACGCCGGTGAGCTGGTTTTCCGGCCTCTGGAGCAGATGATGGCTCCATGCGGTGCTTAGTGTTTCAAATTTTCGCGTCTGGAAGACGGGATCGAGGTGGTAGTTCTGCTTGAAGCAGGTGAAGGCGCGGCCTTCCGCCTCGCTGCGCACCTGCCAGCAGCAGGTGTTGCCGCTGAAGAAGGCTACGTTGCCTCCTTTGGCGATCCAAGCTTCCAAGTTGTCGCGCATCGGGGTGCTCCAATACTCATCGTGGCCAACGCTCAGGACAAGCTTGTAGCTGGCGAGCAACTCGGGACGAAATTCCAGGTCATCATTGGCGGCGAATTCGAGCGTGTAGCCGTTTTGTTCCGCCCATACGACGAATGGCAATTCCCAGCGTGTGAATTGCGACGGGCCGGGCCGCTCAAAGCTCACGCGGCTGCCCTGGTTCTTCGAGAGGCTGTTGTAGGCATACACGGAGAAGCCGCCCCAGTTGTTGTAGGCGTTGTAGGTGTTTGAGCAGAGCTGCAAAAGAATCTTCGAGGTGCTACCGGGCTTCGCCTGACGAACAATAAACCACGCGCTACTGCTGGCGGTGCGTGCGCCGCGATGCGTCCACTTTCCACCGGCATCCGCGGCACGAAACACGACCTCGTAGTAGCCGCTCTTCCAATCCGTGCCAATGGGCACACGCACGCTCTCCGGCCAACGACAGCCATTTGCGCTGGCATCCTCCGGCACTGGATGCACCGCACCTGGCACATCACTCTTTTTCCACTTCACTTCGCGCTGCGGTCCGAGTCGCGCGACCTCGATCTCAAACTTCGATGCCGTGGTGCTGACATGGATTGGGATCTCATCCCCCTGCGTCACGCTGCGTTGCCCGGCGTAGCCTTCGATAAAAAGCGAAACGGGATCGGCGGCTTGGAGCAACGAGGCAGCGAGTAGAATAGACAGGATTCGGAGCATGAAGCGCCTACGCCGAGCAGAGCGGGGGGCTTTCAGCATGAGGCACGTTAGAAGCGACAGATCCGAATTCAGAGGTAGCAGGCGCAGCCTTGACCATCCGCCCTCTCTGCGTGAAAGCCTTTCATTCATGTCTCTTCCCCAACTCATTCTCGGAACGCGTGGCAGCGAACTGGCCCTGACGCAGACCACCATGGTCAACCAGGCGTTGCAAACAGCGCATCCGCATCTCAAAATCGAGCGTCAGATCATCCAGACGAGTGGCGATAAGAGGCAGGACCTTCGCTTTTCGGAGTTCAGCGATGTGGCGCAGGTGGATAAGGGTATTTTCATCAAGGAACTCGAAATCGCACTTGAATGCCGCCAGATCGACGCAGCCGTTCACAGCCTCAAAGACGTGCCGAGCGACTTAGCAGAGGGGTTCATCATCGGAGCGGTTTTGCCCCGCGCGGCCATCGAGGACGTGCTGATCACCCAAGTCCCGCACACGCTCGATTCGTTGCCAAAAGGGGCTCGCGTGGGCACGAGCAGTGTGCGTCGCGCGGCGCAACTCAAGTTTCTCCGCCCCGACCTCGAGATTGTCGAGATCCGTGGCAATGTGCCCACTCGTGTGAAAAAAGTGCTTGGCGAAAACGCCCTCGATGCCGTGCTCCTGGCTGCGGCGGGTCTTTTGAGGCTGGGGCTCCTGCATGCGAACCTCGCCCGCATCCACATTGAAGATCAGACGCTGTGTGCGCTGGTGCTCGACCCAGTGAAGTTTCTGCCCGCAGCAGGGCAGGGAGCCATTGCCATCGAATGCCGCAGTGGCGATCAGGCCGTGATCGCGGCGGTGCATGCATTAAACCATGCCGAAACCGAAGCACGAGTCACGGCGGAGCGTGAGTTCTTGAAAATTCTCGGCGCTGGCTGCCAGACGCCGGTAGGAGCACACTCATGGGTAAAGGACGGCCGTCTGCACATGAGCGTGCGCGTGTTCAACGAAGCCAATCTCTCGGCACCGCCGTTGGAATGCGAGGCTGACCGTCCTGTTCATGAGGCGCGGCAACTTGCCGCCGACCTCGCCGCCATGCTTTGATCATGCTCGACTACGCCGGCATCCTTGCAGTCACGTTGCCTGTCTACCTCATGATGGGCGCGGGGGCGCTGTTGCGCAAAACGGGTGTGCTGCCCATGGAATCGGATGAAGGCCTCATGAAGCTCAGTGTGGCCGTATTGACCCCGGCACTAATCATCGAGCGTGTGGCAGGCAATACCGCGCTGATGCAGCCTTTGTCTGTGCTGATGGCAGCAGGACTCGGTTTCGTGCTCGTGGTGCTGGGAATTTCCATTTCGTATGCCGCCGCGCCTTGGATCGGTCTGCGCGTGCATGAAGGACGACGGACCTTTGGTGTGTCCTGTGGACTGCAAAACTATGGCTTTGTGGCCATCCCCATCGTGACAGCCCTTTTTCCGGATCAAGGCACGCTCGGTGTGCTCTTCACTTTCATGCTAGGCATCGAACTAGCCTGTTGGACGACGTGTGTAGGCTTGCTAACAGGCTTCAACAAGGCGCCGCTCAAGCTCGTGCTGAACCCGCCGGTGATCACCATCCTTTTCTCGCTGTTGCTAAACTTCACCGGGCTGTATGGTTTCATTCCGCAGGTGGTGCACAACATGCTGGGCATGCTCGGTGGCTGTGCGGTGCCGCTGGCCGTTTTGCTGATTGGTGCCTCCATCGCGGATATCTGGGGTCAGGAGCGGATGAATTGGAAAATTGCCGTGCTGAGCCCAGTTTTGCGTCTTGGTATCATCCCGCTGGCTTTTTTGGCCGCCGCGGTCTTTTTGCCGCTCACGAACGAGCTCAAACGTATCCTCATTGTGCAGGCGGCGATGCCTTCCGCCGTGTTTAACATCGTGATTGCCCGCATGTATGGCGGTCATCCCGCCACGGCGGTGCAGTGCGTACTCGCCACAACGGTCGTTAGCTGTGTGACGACGCCATTTGTCATCGCTTGGGCGGTGAAGTGGATCGGAGTGTAGACTGAAGCCATCGTCCTAGTCGGAGGTGTCAGATAATGCGGCAGCGTTCACGGCGTTCGCTAGTTCGTCGAGCTTCTCTTTGTTGGTGATTTTGCAACCTTGCCCGTCTTGAACATAAATGGTGTCGATCGCGGCACCTTTTTCGGTGTTGATGCGGGCGTGAGTGACGTTCAAGCCGAGGCGGCCGACGGCCATGAAGACATCATAGAGCAGGCCGAGGCGGTCGAGCACCTGGAGCTCGAGCACGTTCTCATCGGGCGAGAGATGGTTGTTGAGATGCACCCGCTGCGGTAGCTCGGCGCTAATGGCATCGAGCGGCGAGGCGGCGGAGCGCTTCTCTGCGATCTCCTTGCTGAAATTGAATTCGGGATCGAGGAACGCCGCTTTCACAGCGGCTTCGACACGTTGACGCGAGGCCTTGGCGCTCACTGCAGTGAAGTTCGTGGTGCAGACGCGGAAGATATCGAGCACAAGATGGTCAGCCCGGCGGAAGAAGTCGGCACTGAGAATGTTGATGCTCTGCGCGGCAAGGGCTCCGGCGACACGGGCTAGTAGCAGGTGGCGGTCCCAACAGACGACGGTGAGATCACTGTAGCCCTGTTCGGGATGATCCACCCAATGCATGACGGGTAGCAGGCCGGCCTCCGCTTTTTCCTCAGAGACAAGCTTCGTGAAGAACTCGCGAAACTGAAGTACATGCTCGATGACGCTCTCGGCTTCTCGGAAGTTGAAGTAAGAGGCGGGCATGTGCTGAAAGTGCGCATCGACTTCTGCCTCGAAGCCGATGCCGAGTTTTCTCAGCACGGTGATGCGCAGCTCGTTCAATGGCGCGTGCAGGCTGCGCATAAAATCGGCTGGTGCATTCATGAAGCGCAGCGTGTTGTGGTAAAGCTGGCGGATGGCGGTCTCCTTGTAGCCGGTCCATGATTTGTCACTCGTGCCCTTCGAGTCGGCGTAGGTCATCACGAGGAGCGTATCGAGATTCTCCTTCGTGCGCACGATGCCGGCGAACTCCTCGATAACCGCGGGGTCCTCTAGGCTTTTCTGTGTGGCAGTTCGGTACATGAGCAGGTGGTTGTCCACAAGGAACAGCAGCAGACGGCGTCGCTCGCCTTTGATCTGGAGGCGACGGCATACGGCCGCGGCGAGCGTTGTGCTCTCGTCGCTATGCGGTTTCTTGTTTGCAGCACGGCCTGCGTCATGCAGCAGCAGCGCAAGATAGAGGATGACAGGCTGCTGTAGGTCGTGGAAAAGCTGCTGGTAGAGCT
The DNA here is from genome assembly GCA_017853885.1 of Prosthecobacter sp. Taxonomy (GTDB): domain Bacteria; phylum Verrucomicrobiota; class Verrucomicrobiia; order Verrucomicrobiales; family Verrucomicrobiaceae; genus Prosthecobacter. The sequence goes on along the minus strand of JAFMIR010000001.1, from coordinate 197,835 downwards.
TCACGCCCGGCAAAGCGGGATCGCTGAGCTCGTCCAGCTTGTCGATGGTGCGCAGGGTGTGCTCATCGGCGGTGTACAGATGGAAAAATTCGTGCTGCACAAGGTTGGTCAATGCACCGAACTCCGGCATCCATTTGCCGAGGAAACCGACGCGGTGCATTTGGCGGAGAACCCGGGCCACATCCCCCTTTTGCGATAGGATGGCCTCGAAGGTCTCGCGGTTTACCTTCGCGTAGCGGAAGGATTGATCCACGAGGCGGAAGTTGTCCTGCACAAGCTGAAAGAGATCTGGGCTGAGGCGCAGGTGACGCTGCTGTGTGTGCAAAAAGAGCCGCATGAGGCGCTCCGGGTCTTCTTTGAAGACGTTCTTGTCATCCGCATAAATGCGCTCGTGTTTGCGGATGAAGCCGTCGAATTTCTCAGTTTGTTTCTTCGATTTGTTTCTAGCGAGAAAGCCGCGCAAGCCACGGCGCTGCTCGGCGGTCTCGAGCTGCTGCAGGTGGAAGCGATCCATGATCTCGCTGCTGCGCTGCAGGATGTCCCGTGTTGCGTTGTAGTAGTCGTGCATTAGCGCCTCAATGCGGCGTAGGATGCGCTTGTGACGGTAGCCAAGATGAGTAGCCACCTGGCCCTGCAGGCGAAGCGTGAGCTGGTCCTGAGCGCGGCGCTCGGTGTAGTGCATCTCATTGCGCACGCGGAGGATGAAAGCATAGGCCCGCTCGATCTCCTGCCAGCCACTCTTCGAGATGGAACCGCCAGCAACAAGGTCTTTCGGGTTCAGCGTGCCGAGTTTCGCATAAGTCATCCAAATGAGATTCTGATAATCGCGCAGACCACCGCAGCCATTTTTCACTTGGGGCTCTTGAACGAAGGGTGTGTTTTCAAACTTCGCATGCCGCTTCGATAGATCATCCTGCCGTAGGCGCAGGAACTCGGCCTCACGGCCCTTCATGCATTCCTTGTCAAAACGCTTTCGAAACTCCTTGAAGGCCTCGTCCTGTCCGGTGAGGAAACGGGCCTCCATGAGGGCCGTCTTGGTCTCCATATTTTCGTTGGCGAGGTTCAGGCACTCGCCAACGCAGCGGGCTCCATGGCCTACTTTGAAGCCAAGGTCGTAAAAAAACAGAAGAAAGTCGCCAATGAGCTTCGCCAACTCCTTTGACACTTGGCCATTGTTTCCAGGAAACATGAAGGTGAGGTCCACATCGCTGCCTGGCGACATGACTCGCCGTCCGTAACCCCCATGGGCTACCACGCTCACATTCAGGCCCTGGCGCATCTTGGTGTCCAGCGAGGCAACAGTCTCGGCCCAAAGCTCTCGGATCAGATAGTCGATCACATCGCTGCGCATGCGACAGATCTCCGCGCCGCCAAAACCAGAGCGGTGGCGCTGCTTGATCCGCTGCTCCTTGAGTTTGAGGAAGCGCTTCGCTCGTCGCAGCGTTTCGCTGCGTGAATGGGGGCGCTTCTCGCCGTCTGGAAAAAACTTTTCGCCGATGCGTTGGAGATGCCGCAGATAATCACGTTCCGTCATGCCGTGGGTAGTCGCATGTTTCAGTAGCTGATGAGGGCGTGGACAGGGCCATGTCCGCGCAGTTTTTCGCGACCATTCAGGAAGGAGAGCTCAATGAAAAAAGTGCTTCCCACCAGCTTGCCTCCAGACTGAGCGATGAGATGCAGCGCCGCCGCAGCCGTGCCGCCGGTAGCAAGCAAATCATCCGCAAGAAGCACGGTTTCACCAGGAGCGATGGCATCTTGGTGCATTTCAACGGAACTGCTGCCGTATTCGAGGGAGTAATCCACACCGCGTGTTTTCCAAGGTAGTTTGCCTTTTTTGCGGATAGGCACAAAACCTGCCCCTAGGCGGGAAGCGATCAGTGAGCCGAAAATGAAGCCTCGAGCGTCGATGCCAACCACTTTGTCCACCTTCAGTACGCCAGTGGCATCGATCATTCCGTCGATGGCACGCGATAGCAGTGCATGATCCCCAAGTACCGGTGTGATGTCCTTGAAGAGAATCCCCGGTTTCGGGAAGTTAGGCACATCACGTATCGTGGCGCGGAGATGATCGAGCGTTTGAGAATTCATGCGCAATCGTATGATGGCGTGCCGTGGTGGTGGATCAAGGCATGATTATGATTCGCCATGACGCCAACAAATCCAAGAGTCCCTGCGATGAAAACGACTTGAGGTTAATTGAGCAAGTCGGTCAAAAAACTCTCACGTCTAGTCTCGTCATAATCGAAAACCAAGCGATACCCTTTTAAGAAGTAGCTGGATTAAACGTCACCTAAGAAGACTTTGTGAGTGCGAACGATTTGAAGCGGTCCATCTGCTTAAGTTTAAAACCAAGGATGCTGAGGGTGACATATAGGCTCCAACAAGGCCGAGGCCGCCGATGCTGATTTTCTTTTGTCTTTGGAATTCATTCTGGTGTGTGCAACGCCCCAGTTTTCGTGGAAACTAGTCCCGCAATAGTCTCGTCAGCTATCGGTGTAGGTTGCTTGCACGTGCCCAAAAGTCACACTATCACCATTTTTAAGGCTTGTTTTATGGATTTTTGCTCCGTTGACGCGAGTGCCATTGCGCGATCTCTTGTCAACCAATATGCAACCTTTTGGGCCTAGTTCTAGAATGGCGTGATAGCGTGAAACCGAAGGAAAATCCAAGACGACGATGCTGTCCGGATGGCGTCCAAGGGTTGTGATGCCCTCCTCCAGTGAGTGAACTAACGAAGAGCCGTCATGAAGATGGAATTGAAGTTGATGCATAAAAACCATATTCTAGTTAACCCGCGAGCGCATGATTCAAGCCAATTATCTACAAAGAACCTTTATTTTCAATAAAAATATAGACATGGGTAATTTAGCATGAAGTTTGACTAGTGAAAAATGAAGATTTGCCACCAAATCAAGAAATGGGTTCCCAACCTCAGCGTGCCCCACAGGCCGATGAAGTGGTCCCTAATGAGGTGTCAAACTCGAATGGGAGCAGTTCCGTTCGGCTTGTGTGGACGAAAAGCGTTCAAAAGCCAAGACGTCGCACCGTCATCCGTAGTTCGTCCTATACGCATCATAAGAGAACGCATGGAACGCATCCATCAACGCGTGGCGTTGATGCCGAAAAGAGTCACTCGCACTCACGATTTAGGCAGTTCCTAGCATCAATTTGTGTTCAGGTTGTAGCCTTCGGCGTTCTTGCGTTGATAGTCTGGTTCGCAGACTCGATGTATCCCGGCCTCATGCGGTTTTTTGAGCAGCGCCGAATTCAAGTCGCGGATGCCTACAAAACAGCAGCACCCGATATCGCTTCGCCTCCGTTGGCTTCGACGCCCCTGCCTTTACCGCCTCAGCCTATTGCCCCAGTTATTCAAAATGGGCCGACTGCGACCTTGCCTGCAAGCACGATACCAAGAATGGCTGACTCAGGGGCGGGGAATGATGCAAAAACGATTGAGAAAACTGACAAAGACCGGCTGGCCGGGCCTGCAGGCAACTTGCTTCAGCCAAAGATTCTACCGAGTCAATCTACCGAGACCAAAACAGCGACGACAGTTCCTCCATCTGTTCAAGACAAAAGCCTTCCAGCCAAGACCGCTTCAACTCCTACTCCCTCCCCGGATTTCATGGGGCCTCCCGAGCCGCCAGTGGCAAAATCTTCCATAGATAAGAGTCAGCCTATCAAAGCAGAAATTGTGTTGAATCCTCAGAACGGCAACTTGGAGGTGCGCTTCCCCGATGGCAGGGTTCAGGTGCTCAATACGATGGCGGGAATCTCAAAACAGCCTCAACCGAGCCCGGTGAATCCTCAACCGAGTCCGGTGAATCTTGCCCCAGCTGCTACCAAGACATTGACAGGCCGAGTAGCGCCGGCCCAGTTGCCAATGCCAGCGCTTTTGTCGCCGATTAAGTTGAAAGAAGTGAAGTTTGCCAGTCCCGATCTTTTCCTCCAAGCTTTGGGCAACCGTCGTCCCAGATTGGTTCACAATGCCGAGTCGTGGGCCAAGCTTCAATCCATGGTGAGGAGTGATGCAGTTGGCAAATCTCTCTTGTCGAGCCTAGAGGAAGCTGGAAGAAACCTCTTGAAGGAACCTGTTCTCAAAAGAATTTTTGGTGCCTCGCATGGGGGTTCTATGGGATCAGAGACACTGGGGCGCATCACGACATTAGGATGCCTTCATCACCTTGGACAAAGCACACCCGATTGGTCCAATCGGGCCAAGGCTGAATTGCTTTCCTTGTGTGATCCCCAACATTTCCCTGACTGGGGGAAAGGAAGTGACTTGTCTCGAATGCTCGTGGCAAGCTGTTTAGCCTATGATTGGTTTGCCAGTTCGATGGATCCACAATCGCTATCAGGCATTCAAAAAAATCTTCTTCAGAAAGGTCTGCAGCCTCTTCTATTGGAGATCAAACAAATGAATCGAGATCAAGAAATGGGCCGTGACGGCCTCAATGCCATGGCGGCGGTTTTGATCTTTTGCATGACTTTTCATGGCGAAATGCACGACGTGGCACACGAAAATTTTTCCTTACTGCTGAAGAAATGGGTGACGGGATTGTCTAGGTTTTCACCTGATGGGATTTGGCCGGAGGGCATGATGGATGGCGAGGAGATTCTCTTCTCTTCTGCTCCCATTCTGGAGACTTTTGCCTCCAACAAGCTGCCTTGTAATTTTGATCTTTTCGAGGGCTTTGCACAAGCCAACCGCGCTCGAATCATGAAGATGGGTGCCTTTAGCAACGTCGGCGGAAGTGGATTTGGCCTGCTTTCTCAAAAAATGCTGCTTGGACCGGTCTCAACTTGGCTGTCTGGCCGATACGGAAATCCCGGTTATCCGGGATTGGTCGCCGAAGCCAAAACATCTTATTCTACCGCCCATCTTGGAACGGCGGGACATCTTCTTCACTTTAACCCATGGGCTGCTGCTGATGGCATTTTACCTTCCGAGTTGTGTTCTTACTGGGATCAATCTTCTTCTCTGGTCATGCGGACCGGTTGGAATCCTGATGCTCTGGTTGTTGACGTCAAGGCCATGGATGCCATCCCCAATCCCTTTCTTGAGGACATGGGCACCTTCTCCCTCTTCGCCAACGGGGTCGACTGGGGGCTCAATTTGCGCGATTTGCCCAGACAGGCTGGCGTGGATCTTTTAAAAAGCGGCTACACGTCGCGGAGAAGTGCTTACAACGGAATGGATCTAGGCGTGCCGTTTAAGCCGGAAGACAAGGCACATTTCACTCATTCCCGGTTCACAGATACCAACTCCATGGCGATTCTTGAGCATCGGTGCGCGAATTCCAACCTGCGTAGTTGGAAACGTGGTTTCTTCATAGAGCCTGTGAGCAATGGGAAAGATCATAAAGGTTTTTTTCTTGTTCAAGACGAAGTCAACACCCGGGATGAGGTCGACTGGGTCTGGCAGATGAATACGCGTGCAAATGTTCGCATTCGCGCAGGTGAGGCTATACTCGAACAAGAAAACCAAATCATGATGGCCGTTATTCTTTCGCCAAAGGAAGCGAGATTCACTGTTGAGGAGGCCCCCGTCCAAAATCCTCCTTTATCCTTGATGGGATACCGAACTTTGCAGATCCGCATGCCGGCCATGAAAGGCAAAACTACTGTGACAGTAGCCTTTTATCCCCAACTTGAGAAATCACCCAAGTCCATGCCAACGGTTACTGTGCCTCTTGAAAAATGGATTCCTGATAAGAAGCATAGTTCATTGGACCCGTGAGCCTTTTGGATAATGGTAAAATTGTTACAGTGCTAATCCTGAGCTTCGCTCTTGATTTCGGTCAACCCTACGAACTGCTGGTGTAACCTTTCATTTCACAGAAGAGAATTCGCATGGTACGAGTGCTCATCCTTGAATGGGATATGCGAATTGGGCAGGCTTCTGACCCATCTTATCATCATGATGGCTGTGAACTTCTTGTTGAGGCATCGTGACACCATTGGCTTCCACAGGAACGAGGCGCCGAGCTGCTGGCAAAGACGCGTATAAGGCGATTGTGCAGGCCATCGAAATGCGTGTCGCATTTTCAGCTCCTATTTCCCAAGCATAGGCTTGGCTTGTTTGTTTACCCGCTCGGTGAACGGCACGATTCTTGCATAAGCTAGATCCTACCAATCCATTTCATGACCCGACACGACACCCTTCTCGCATGGATCGAAAAAATCCGAGATCTTTGCCAACCTAATTCCGTTCGCATGTGCGATGGCTCCCAAGGTGAATACGATGAACTGTGCGAATTGTTAGTGCAGAAAGGCACGTTTTGCCGCCTGAACCCGGACAAACGTCCAAACAGTTACCTCGCTTGGTCCGATCCGAACGACGTGGCTAGGGTGGAGGACCGCACCTTCATTTGCAGCCGACGCAAGGACGATGCTGGCACCACAAACAACTGGATGGACCCGCGTGAGATGAAAACCACGCTCCAAGCTCTCTTCGCTGGCTGTATGAAAGGCCGTGTGATGTATGTGGTGCCTTTTTGCATGGGTCCGCTTGGCTCGCCGTTTTCCGTGGTCGGCATCGAGATCACCGACTCGCCCTACGTGGTGGTCAGCATGCGGATCATGACGCGCATGGGCAAGGCCGTGCTCGAGCAGCTCGGCGAGGGCGGTGAGTTCGTGCCCTGCGTGCATTCCGTGGGCAAACCGCTCGCCCCTGGCGAGGCTGATGTGACGTGGCCTTGCAGCAGCACGAAGTACATCGTGCATTTCCCTGAGGAGCGCAGCATCTGGAGCTATGGTAGCGGCTACGGCGGCAATGCGTTGCTGGGAAAGAAATGTCTCGCGCTGCGTATTGCCAGTGTCATTGGCCGCGATGAAGGCTGGATGGCCGAGCACATGCTCATCTGCGGTGTGCAATCACCCGATGGACGCAAGAACTACGTCGCTGCCGCCTTTCCGAGCGCTTGTGGCAAGACGAACTTTGCCATGTTGGTTCCGCCGAAGTCCTATACTGAGCAGGGATGGAAGGTGAGCATCGTCGGCGATGACATCGCGTGGCTGCGTCCTGGCAAGGATGGCAAGCTCTGGGCCACGAATCCTGAGGCGGGCTATTTCGGTGTAGCCCCAGGCACGTCGTATGAATCGAATCCAAACGCGATGGAAACCATCCAGTCGAATACCATCTTCACGAATGTGGCACTCACCGATGACGGCGATGTGTGGTGGGAAGGCATGACCCAGCAACCGCCCGCGCATCTCACCGACTGGCGAGGTCAGGACTGGACGCCAGACTGCGGACGCCCCAGCTCGCATCCCAACTCCCGCTTTACGGTGCCCGCCCGGCAGACTCCCACGATTGATGCCGATTGGGAAAGGCCGGAAGGTGTGCCGATTGATGCACTGATCTTCGGTGGGCGGCGTGCCACCACCTTCCCGCTGGTCTTCCAAGCCTTCAACTGGACGCACGGTGTCTTCCTCGGGGCCAACATGGGCAGTGAGACCACCGCCGCCGCTGCTGGAGCCATCGGTAAAGTGCGGCGCGATCCGATGGCCATGCTACCCTTTTGCGGCTATAACATGGGTCACTACTTTGCTCATTGGCTGCGCATGCGACGGTTCCTCAAAGAGGTGCCTCGCGTGTTCCATGTGAACTGGTTCCGCAAGAGTCCTGAGGGAAAGTTTCTCTGGCCCGGTTTTGGTGAAAACATGCGCGTACTCGAATGGATCGTAAAACGCTGCAGAGGTGAAGGTCGCGGTCACGAGACTGAGCTCGGCTGGATGCCACGCTATTCGGAGATCAATTGGAACGGTCTCGAATTCACACGCGAGCAATGGAACGAGCTCATGCATGTTGACCCCCGTGAGTTTCGCCAGGAGATCATGTCCACCGAAGAGCTCTATCTTGACCTCTACGACGATATGCCCAAAGAGCTTTACTATCAACGCGAGCTGCTTGTCGGCCGATTCTGATGTCGGATCAGGCAAGAAGATCGGGATTTGATTCGCGCCCCTATGATTTCGATGAGATCAGAGCTCCGACATGGGCCGTGACGGCACTGGCAAGGCCGTGGAGGTTGTAGCCGCCTTCGAGGACGGAGATTAGACGGCCATCACAATGCGCCTTTGCAGCTTCGATAAGATATCTTGTGAGCATGACGAAGTCTTCATCGGTGAGACGAAACTGACCGAGCGGGTCGTCGATGCGTGAGTCAAAGCCGGCGGAGATGAAGATGACATCCGGTTTGAAGCGGTCGAGAGCGGGAAGAATGTGGTCTGTGAAAGCCGATCCGATCCTGCTCATGCCGGTGCGGGCAGGGAAGGGGAAATTCAGCGTGCTGCCTTTACCCTTGCCTGAGCCGGTCTCCTCCGCGTGACCGGTGAAAGGATACAGCGGGCTTTGGTGTGTGCTGACGAAGAGCACGCTGCCATCCTCATAAAAGATGTCCTGCGTGCCGTTCCCATGATGCACGTCCCAGTCGATGATCGCGGCTTTTTGAGCGCCGTGGACCTTCTGCGCATGGCGTGCGGCAATGGCGATGTTGTTGAACAAACAGAAGCCCATGCCCTGCGCAGGCCGCGCATGATGTCCGGGAGGCCGCACGGCGCAGAAGGCGTTTGAGGCCTTGCCTGTGAAAACGGCATCGACGGCATTCAACACGCCGCCCACAGCCTGCACGGCCACCTCGTAAGACCTCGCGCAGATGGAGGTATCACCTGTGCTGAGGTCATCGAGGCCGGATTCGACATCATCCTTCGCAGTCTCGATGTATTTGCGAGTGTGGCAAAGCGCGAGCTCATCGAGGCTGGCTGCACGCGGAGCCACTCGAAGGGCTTTTTCGACATGGCCGGAATCGTTGAGAGCCTTCATGACGGCCACATGACGCTGGATGCTCTCCGGATGGCCGGGGCCGGTGTCGTGCTGCTGGTAGATCGGATCGAGAAGAAGAGCGGTCATGGCTCACGAATGCCACGAAGTGTCCTTCAGCGCAAAAAGTCCGCGACGATCCGCAGGTGCTCCACGTCGTAAAACTCATCGCCGCCGTGCTTCGAGCCCGGAAGCGTGATCAAGCGAACTTTGCCCAGATAGGCCTTCGCGAACTCCGCCGACTGTGCAGGCGGCATCTGCGGATCAGCATCGCCATGCAGGAGCAGCAGCGGCGGATCCTCTTTGTCGAGGTGGGTGACAGGACTGGCGAGCTTGCTGAGGGCAGGAACTTTCTCTGGCAGATCACCCAGTAGGAGCTTCAGGGCCGGAAGTCGCACCGTGAGGCCGAATTCCGTGCTCTGACCGAGGATCGACAGGAGGTTCGAGGCTCCGTAAAAGCTCACGATGGCGCTGACGGCACTGCTTTGATCGAGGTGATCACCCACAGCGCCCTCGAGTTCGCGGTGACCATTTGTGACACCGACTAGGGCGGCAAGGTGTCCGCCTGCGGAGGAACCCATGATGGCGGTCTTATCGGTGTTGATGCCTAACGCGGCTGCTTTGGCGCGTAGGAAGCGAATCGCGGCCTTGATGTCGTGAATCTGCGCCGGAAAACGTGCCTGCGTCGAGAGCCGGTAGTCCACGCTGGCGATGGCAAAGCCATGATCAAGCAGTCCGGCGATGGGCACATCACTCTTCGATCCTGCACGCCACGCGCCGCCGTGCACATAGACAATCAGCGGTGGATTTCTCACGTTAGAGGGCCTGTGAAGGTCGAGTAGCAAGGCATGGTCATTCACCCGGGCATACTCGATGTCCATCTGTGTGTCTGCATGGGCCAGAGCAGATGCCAAAAGGATGAGGGCGAGCGTGGCGCGCATATCGTGGCATCAATCGAGCGTCTTCTTTGGTGGAGCGATGCCAAGAGGTGCTGAACCGGCGGGGCGTGGACGCGCTGTGCCTGCAGGCGCGAGACGCTGAATCTCATAAGCGGTAAGGTTTACCGTGATGTCGAGCTTGGTGAGGAAGTCCCAAGTGGCGGCGACTCCCACTTCATCCCCTACTTGGCGGGCTTCAAGATAAGCGTCAAAAGCATCTGGCATGACTTGGAAGACCACGACACCATTTGGATCCTGCTTCACATCCCGCAGCAGCCGGATGTAGGCGGAGTTGGGCTGCTTAAGAGCTTCGACAGTTTCGCCGCCACCGCTTTTGGGTTTCAAAGCGAGGCGGATGTACGACAGCGTGGGCTGCGGATCGACCTCGAAGGTGTAGGAACCGGTGAGCAGCGGATTCGTGGCCGCACGCTGGAGCAGCACCGCCATGCGTGAGCCGTCATAGACCGTTCGTGCCTTGCTCGAATCCTCGATGCCTTTCACTTTGGCGAGGTCCTTGACGAAGTAGTCCAGAACTTCCTTGGGGTTTGCTTTCACCTCGCTCGTTTTGGCTCCCCACCCAAAGGTAACCTTTCCGCCGGAGGCGGTGGCCTTGATGATGGGGGTGGCGGGATCACGTGAGGGATCGAGGGCTTTCCATTCAGCTAGGCTGCCCTTGGTGGCGCTGATGATGGCATCGGTGGTGACGACTAGGTTCGTCCCGCTGCTGCCGCCTTTCGTTTTCATCGAGATGTCGGCTATGGCTTCGAGGATTGGCTTGGTGGGCGTGATGCCCGCTGCGGCGAGTGCCTTGTAAGCCTCTGCCACGTTTTCGATCTGCATGCGGTTCACGAGCGGCGCGATTTCCGGCCAAGCTTTGGTGGCGGCGGGGCCGAGGATTTTTTCCATCAGCTTTGCAAACGGCGTATATTCGACACGCTGGTATTCGAGTTGTGATTTGACCTTCTCAATGCCGTCGAGAATGGGCTGTACAAACTTTGGCTGGTTGAAGGTGAGCACTCCTTGCTTCGCCACAAGCACGCGGGTTTCATTTGGCTTCTCAGGATATGGGCGTGGATTCGGCAGGCGGACGTATTTCGAGGGCGGTGGTTGATAGACAGGTGTTTGATCAAGCAGTGCTTTCAGTCGCTCGACCTCGGTCAGAAGTTTTTCTGAGGCGGCCTTTTGTTCTAGACGCTCCTTCTTACGAGCCTCGAGCTGTTTTTTATATACGTCGAGGTCCATAGCCTTCATTTTGGCTTCGAAGTCGGAGACATCGACCGTCTTGAGCTCCTCGATGATTTTCTTCAAATCCGTCTCGGCCTTCTTTTTCTCCTCTTCGAGTTGCTCGGGCGTTTTGAGCTTCGGGAGGAGTTTCGACTGCTCGCGAATTTTATCGAGTTCTTCGGGTGTGACAGGCGGTAAATCAGACAGGACAGTCTTGACGACGTTTGCTACGCTGAGTCCAACCATGACGAGCACGATGATGAGAACGCCGACGACATTCGTCATCGTGTCCATCAGGGCGACGAATGGCAATTCGTGTTCCTCGTGTTTGCGTTTTGACATGGCTAACGGGCTTTTTGGGGTGTTTCTGCCTTCTGCTTGGTGTCAGCTTTTGGTGGTGGGGCAGGGATTGGAGTGGCCTTCAGAGCTTCGGCTTGCGGTGGAGTGATCTTCCCCCGGTATTTGTCGAAGGTTTTCAGGTCGAGCGTGCCGCGTCCAGGGATTGGCAGCTTGCCAATGCGCACCTTGTAATCGTTGTCCGCACGGCCGGCGCCATTGTTGAAAGCTCCTTGGCCGTCATCGCGAACGAGGAAGAGCACGAGTGCCTTTGGAAGCTTGGCCACTTCGGTGAGGAAGTGGTTATAAGTCACATCACCGATGATTGTCTCTGCATTGGCAGGCAGGCGGTAGTCCTCCGTGCCCCAAGCGCCGAGTATCTTGAGAGCACCGCCGGCTGCTTCGACAAAGAAAACCTTCGTATCCTCCGCCATGCCGCTGCCGGACGGCTGCACGATGACCGGAGGCACTTTTTTGTCCTCAGGCACTTGGCGTTTTTTCAGCTCAGTCAGCAGCTTGGTTATCTCAGCCTTGGATTCAACCTGCTGTTTTTTGAGACCATCAAGTTCTAGAAGGAGGTCGTCGAGTTCCTTCAGCATCTGCTGGGAGAGTTTCTGATTGGTTTCAAGAATCTCCTTCGAAGTGGACTGCAGCTTGCGAAGCTTGATATAGCGTTGCTGGCGATCCTCGATCTGTTTTTGGAGCTCATCCAGTGTGGCAATCTTCTCGTTGACAATGACCTCAATCTTTTTGTGAGAATCGATCTCTTTGCGGAGCTTTTTGGCTTCCTGAGCCATCTCTACCTCAGCCTCAGGTCGGCCATCTGTCTGCTCGGTCATGGAGACACATAACACCACAATGATAAGGACAAGCACGCCAATGAGGGAGCAGAGAATATCTAGGAACGGAACGAGAAGAATCTCGTCTTTTGCTCCATGTCTGCGCTTGGCCATGAATCGTGGGAGTGGTGGCTGATGGTAGGGCTGGATTAATCTGCGCGGCTAAACCAACCTCTTTTCTTCACTTGGTGGATGATGACCTGCTTCTCGCCGAGCTGGGCTAGGACGTTGTTAAGGCTTTGAATGCCTGAGGCCATGGCGCGCATGTAGTCCCCAGTCTTCTCTACGCTATCAGCCACGGACTTAGTCATCTGCTCCCGCATGACATTAAGCGCAGTAGCAAATTCACGATCGACACGTTCTTGGTGTGCCCAAGCGCGTTTGTCGAGGTTCTGCGCTTGTTCCAGAATCTTGGAGGATAGCGTATTGAGGTCGATGAGGAATTCTTTCTGTGCATTGGCGACCGCCTTGACGAGCGTGTCCATCATGCCGCCCGTGTCGCCGCCGCCAATGCTGCCGCCGTCATTGAGACGAGGAAGGAGGATTTCGTTGCAGAAGGCATCGATGTTATTGAGGTTATCATCCTCTGCCTTCATGAGGGTGTTCATCGGGAAGTTCAGCAGCGTGGCAAGAACAAGACCGAGAAGGGTGGCATCGAACGCGGTGCCTAGGCCGCCGGTCACGTTTTGCAGCGTAGTCTTCACCTGCTTAAGGTCGTCCATATCGCTGAAATTCATGCCGCCGATGGCATGAGATAGGCCGATGACGGTTCCAATGAAACCTAGGATTGGGATGGCCCACAGGAATGCCTTGAGGAGCGTGTAGCTGCCACCGATGCGCATGCCGTCGATATCGCTCTGGCTGGAGAGCATGTTTGTTACGTCACCGGCGTTTTGCTTGACCTCGAAAAGCTCCAGCGCCTTGCGAATGCGGTTCACCATCATGCTGTCACGTAGGCGGTGCGGTAGTTTGTAGAGGTGATCGATGAAAGAGCCGACGTTGTCGCGATTGATCTCGGCACCGAGCTCCCATGGGAGCACATCGAGCAGCAGGGCGCGGCGCTGGTGCCGTAGCTTCTGGATCTTGAGGTAAATGATGGCCATCGACCACGTGAAGAATAGCGTGTTGGTGAAGCTCACTGCGGCGTGTTTGTAGAACAACGAGGCCACAAACTGCATTGTGCTAAACTTGGCTGACGGCGTGCTCTCTGGTGCTTGGAAGGGATACAGGATGCCAACCCACACGAGGAAGATTATAAAGCCGACGCCGAAGGCAAGGAAGGGGTTTGGGTTCGTGGGGTCGGCCTCCTCCCAGCCGCCGCGGGCATTACGGTTCTGTTCAACGAGAAGCTCATGCTGGGGTGACGGAGGCGTGTCAGTGTATTCGGGCACATGCGACATCGCAGCATCCGGAGCTGGAAGATTGCTGGGAGCGGGAAGTCCGCTCGGCGCAGGCAGTCCACTGGGGAATGGCAGACCGCCAGCAGCTTCGGCGGGGATGTTCAGCTTTGTGTTGCAGCCGGGGCAGCGGACGATCTTGCCAGCCATTTCGGGCTCGACCTTGAGCTGCATTTCACAAGAGGGACATTTGAACTTCACGATAGGATCAGATTGAGGGTGATGAAAGACTAAGGAGGTAGGCTAGCTGGGAATCTACGGGTGCAACAAGGCCTTTCTTGGGGGCGGAAACGATTCGTAATGGCCTGTGAATTGGACATGTTGTGACTATAACCTCGGAAATCTTGATATGAACGCTGAGATTCCCAGCGTGGCAAAGATTCACTTCTGGCGGCGGGCATGTCTTGACGCCTCAGCTGCCAACCGCCAGCATCGCGATCATGTCTTTCCTTGCCGCAGCCTCGGCCAGCTATTGGCCATTTGTCGTTCTTACCGTTAGCGTGGCCTTCATCATTTTTGGTATCAGCGTGCTGCGGCTGCATGCCTTTCTCGCGCTTGTGTTGGCGGCGATGCTGGCAGGCCTGATGACCGACAACGACTCGTGGGACATCGTACAAAAGGACGGCAAGGTGAAGTCGATGACCGCTATGGTGGGCGTGGTGGAGATGGTGTCGAAGGGGCTAGGCGACACGGCGCGTGACATCGCCATCTCGATCGCCCTCGCGGCGGTGATCGGTATGTGCCTGATGGAGAGCGGCGGCGCGGACAAGGTCGTGCGGCGCTTCCTGGCTTTCTTTGGCGAGAAGCGTGCGGGTTGGGCGCTGTTGTGGAGCACGTTCATTTTGAGTGCCCCGATCTTTTTCGATACGATGTTTATGCTCATGGCCCCTCTGGCGATGGCGCTGCGCATGCGAACAGGTAAGGATTACACCCTTTACATTCTCGCAGTCTGCTGCGGCGGCACGGTGACGCATTCGATGACGGTGCCCCACCCTGGCCCAGTGGCTGTGGTGGAGAGCCTGAACCTGAATGTGGGAGAGTCTCTTCTCGGCGGCATGGTCATCGGTGCGATCACCTGCTTCTTCGGGTTTCTCGTCAGCCAATGGCTCAATGCCCGCACCGATGTGCCGCTGCGTGAGACGAACGGTCTTTCGCTCCATGAGCTGAAAGGCGTGAGCGACAAGCCGGAGAGCGAGCTGCCTTCCTTCTTCTGGAGCATGACGCCGGTGCTGCTGCCGATTTTTCTCATTAGTCTGACGACTGTGTTTGAGCTGGCACATGGCGCGGCGGCGAAAGGCACGGCTTGGGGTGTTTCAATGGTGAACCTATTAGGTGGCAAAGATGGCTTTAATGCCGCGCGTGCTTGGGTTGACTTCATCGGGCACAAAAACATCGCGCTTTTCATCGGTGCGGTGATCTCGCTTTGGGTGCTGGCGAGGCAGCGTGGCTTTGGGTTGAAAAAGCTAGAACAACTCGTAGGGCCACCGCTGGAGACGGCGGGCATGATCATTCTCATTACGAGCGCCGGCGGCGCTTTCGGCCTCGCCCTGCGCAGTGCGGGCGTGGGTGGCGCGGTGGAGCATCTCGCAAAGGGATACAACATCAATTTGGTCCTGCTGGGCTGGTTGGTAGCCGCCGTAGTGCGTGTCGCCCAAGGGTCTGCCACGGTGGCGATGCTCACCTCCGCCTCGATTATGGCCCCGATGATCACTGGTGGAAATCTTGACTGCCATCCACTGTATCTTTTCACCTCGATTGGCTTTGGCGCGATGTTCATGTCTTGGATGAACGACAGCGGCTTCTGGGTCGTGAGCCGACTCAGCGGCATGACTGAGAGGGAAACACTGCGAACATGGAGCGTTCAGCTCACGGCAGATTCCGTTATCGGCCTGCTGGTGACGCTGGGGCTGAGCAAGTTGCTGCCAATGGTTTGAATGAAGGGGGCAGAATCTTCAACAGTTCACGGCCATGCATGCAATCCTGAAGCTCTAACAAGGTGTCAGCCGGACTTCAAAGAAGTCTAGAACCAGTCATCAGATCAAGCCATGTTCTCGATGGAAAAGGGAGGTTGGCCTTCGGATACAGAAAAGGGCGTGGAGGTGATCCACGCCCTTTTGAAAAACGAATTGTTCGAATCGATTAGGCTTGGAGGGCGACCGGATCGACGTTCACGCGGCGGCCGTCCTTGTCAAAACGAACACTACCGTCCACGAGAGCGAAGATGGTGTGATCCTTGCCGATGCCGACATTGCTGCCGGTGATCCACTTGGTGCCACGCTGACGAAGAATGATGTTGCCGGCGATGACGGCTTCACCGCCGAACTTTTTCACGCCGAGACGCTTACTGTTGGAGTCGCGTCCATTTTTGACGCTGCCTTGACCTTTCTTGTGTGCCATGAGGAGTGAGAGGAATGAGGGTTAAAGACTAAGGATCATGCGTTGATGGCGGTGATTTGGACCAGCGTGAGGGGCTGGCGATGGCCGCGGGTCTTATGGAAGCCCTTGCGCTTGCGGAATTTAAAGGTGGTTGCCTTGTCTGCCTTGTGCTGCTTGAGAACTTTGGCGCTGACGCTGGCTCCGGCGACGGTGGGAGCACCGACACGGAGATTGGAGCCTTCACCTGCAGCGAGGACCTGATCGAAAGTGGCGGTGTCGCCTTCGGCAGCCACGAGTTTCTCTACATCGAGCTTGTCGCCGACGGAAACCTTGTATTGCTTGCCACCAGTTTGGATGATTGCGTATGCCATAGCCTGAAAGAGGGAGAGAGTTTAGCCCACGCCAGGAGCGAGGGGGGCGGAGACTTCCACACCTGCCTCGGTTCGGCAAGCTAAAAAAGCACTGACCTTGCCACGGTGGAGCAGAAGGCCAAATCCGACCTTAAGTCTGTGCCGGAGCTCCGCCGAAGTAGTGTGTGAGGGCTTCCATCATGCCTTCGCTGGCGGGCTGGGTGGCGACGAATCCCCCACGGTCACGAACCATTTGCTTGATGGGATCGAGTGCATTTCCGGGGCAGGCGATCATGCGGGCATGGCGTTGGTCGAGCATGCTGAGATCGTTGTAATTGTCTCCGGCGGCGAAGCAATGGGCGGATGTGAGACCGAGCAGACGGGCAAGCTCGCTGAGGGCGGTGCCTTTGCTGTAACCCGAGTGGGATAGGCGCAGGTAAATGCTGTTGCGGTGGTAGCCGATGTCCGGGAACTGGGCAGCGTGGGTGTCGATGTAGGCGCAGATGGCATCCATCTCTGGGTCATTGGTGCCTACAATGCCGAGCTCGTTTTCACCGTGGTTCAGGAAGCTGGCTTGGGTGTGCGTCTCGACGAAGCGCTTGATGGCTTCGAGTGAGGTCTTGTGGTCGCGGACGAAGCGCTCTTGGGCCCGCAGGGCGTCGCGATTCCAGGTGCCGAAGTCCTTCCACCGGCTGAAGAAGCCGGGTTTATAAATGTTGCATTCCTGAGTGATGATAAAGTCCGGCTCCATGAAGATGCCGTGCTGTGTCAGTCCCTCCAAGGTCTGAACAAGACTCCGGCCGGTGTTGACGATCCACGCGGCACCCTGGGTGCGCAGGGCTTGAATCATGTTTCCGAGGCCGGGATGATACACTGGGCTACCCGCCGGATGAATCATGGTGCCGTCGAAGTCGAAGCAAAGGATGAAGCGGTATTGCTTGGCGGCCATGGAAGCGATCGTTCGGATGCGGCGGGGCTTGTAGAAATCGCACTCATGCCGTGAATCGCCAAAGCCGCAAGGCTGGTGAAAGTTTCTCAAAGGGTTTTTGATGACTGCTTGTGAAACTTTTCACAAAATCGGGTTGCCGCTCCCCCTCGCGCTCCGATAATCGAATAGCTTTCTCTTTTTTCCCCTTCGCTCATGCCCGCTCCCGCTGAAGCCCCCGCCCCTGTTGCCGCCCCGCCACCGGCCGATCTTGTGAATGTGCAGATCGACGGCGTTTGGCACAAGTTCCCCAAAGGCACGCGCATGATCGAGGCATGCAAGCAGGTGAAAAAGGAAGTTCCACATTACTGCTACCACCCGAAACTCTCTTCCCCAGGCAACTGCCGCATGTGCCTTGTCGAAATGGGCATGCCGCCGCGCCCTGCACCAGGCACGGAGCCGGAGAAAGATGAGCACGGTATGCCAAAGATCGGCTGGATGCCGCGTCCGGTGATCGCTTGTGCGAATACCGTCGCCGAAGGCATGGGCATCCGCACAGACAGCGTCCTCACACAGGAATGCCGCAAGGGCGTGATGGAATTCCTCCTAATCAATCATCCTCTCGACTGCCCTATCTGCGATCAGGCTGGTGAGTGCCGTTTGCAGGAGTTCAGCGTCGAGCATGGCAAAGGCGAAAGCCGCTTCCGTGAGGACAAGGTCAAGAAGCCGAAGAATGTGGACATCGGCCCACGTGTGCGCCTCGATGACGAGCGCTGCATCATGTGCAGCCGTTGCATCCGCTTCACTGCTGAGATCGCCGATGAGCCCGTGCTCGGCTTCACTGAGCGTGGCAGCCATACCACTCTCGCAGTGCATCCCGGCAAGCGGTTGGAGCACAATTACTCTCTCAATACCGTCGATATATGTCCTGTTGGGGCGTTGACCAGCACCGATTTCCGCTTTCAGCAGCGTGTTTGGTTTCTGACGGAGACGCCCAGTATCTGTGCCGGGTGTGGCCGTGGCTGCAACATGGAGATTGGGGCTCGTGGCGACACCCTTTACCGCCAGACACCACGCGACAACAATGACGTCAACTCCTCTTGGATGTGTGACAGCGGTCGCCTCGACTTCCATTTTGTGAACAGCGAGTTTCGTCTCACCGACCCCATGGTAAAAATCGGCGGCAAACATGAGGTCGCGAGTTGGAAAACCGCACTCAATAGCATTGCCACCGCTCTCGCAGGCAAAAAGGGCGAGGAGATCGCCATCATCGCCAGCGCCCGCATGACCAATGAGGAGCTTTTTTTCGTGAAGCACCTCGCTGCCCAACTCGGCACGGCAAACATCGACATCATTCCGCGACACGGCGGAGCGGACGGCTATCTGCGCGCTGACGATCTGAATCCGAACACCCATGGAGCCAAGCTTATCCTTGGCATCGAGCCTGGCTCCAAACTGGCCGATATTCAGGAAAAAATGTCCCGCGGCCTGATGCGCGGCGTTTTGGCACTTGGAGAGAACTTGCTCAAAGTTGGCTTCCAGCAGCGAGACCTCGAAAAAGTGCCCTTCATTGCCACATTGCATGTTTTGGCGAATGCGAGTGCCGAGCTTAGCCATGTGGTGCTACCGGGAGCTGCCTATGCCGAGAAGCGTGGCAGCATGATCAATGCCACTGGCCGCCTTCAACGCCTGAACAAAGCGGTGAAGGCACCCGGCAATGCCCGCGACACATGGGAAATTCTTCGTGATCTCATCGTCGCCCTCGGTGGCAGCAACGGCATCCATACCATCGAGGATGTCTTCAAGCGTCTCGCCGCCGAAGTCCCCGCCCTCAATGGTCTCACCTTCTCTAAAATCGGCGATCTTGGCACTCAAGTGCTCGAAACCGCCGAGAAGGTCCCGCTCCTCGAGCGTGAGAAAGAACGTAAGGCGAAAGGCATCATCGTCGGCTGATCTACCTTTTCGTCATCATTCATCGAACTCTCTATCTCATGAGCAGTACTTCTCGTCGTCATTTCTTCGCCATGGCCGCCGCTGCGGCTGCTTCGCCTGTTCTTCCTGCCGCTGGCGAGAAGAAGGAGCCTTTCAAAATCTCTGTGGCCGAATGGTCGCTGCACAAAGGCATGTTTGCCAAGGACGGTGGGAAAATGGATCACCTCGACTTCTGCAAAATCGCCCGCAGCCTCGACATTGATGGCGTGGAGTATGTGAACCAGATGTTCTTCGACAAGGCAGCCGATGCTGCCTACCTCGGTGAGATGAAAAAGCGCCAGGACGGTGAGGGCGTGGCCGGTCTGCTCATCATGTGCGATCGCGAGGGCAATCTCGGCGATCCCGATGATGCAAAGCGCTCCAAGGCCATCGAAAACCATCTCAAGTGGCTCGACGCCGCGGCCACACTCGGCTGCCACAGCATCCGCGTGAATGCTGCCAGCGATCCGAAGCTTTCTTGGGACGAGCAGCTCAAGCTCGCTGCTGATGGATTGCATCGCCTCTGCGTGGAAGGTGACAAGCGCGGTCTTTTTGTCGTCGTCGAGAATCACGGTGGCCTCTCCAGCCATGGCAAATGGCTCACCGCTGTAATGAAGGCCGCCGATCACGCCCGTGTGGGCATTTTACCGGACTTCGGCAACTTTTACACCGACCGAAACAAGGGCGAGCTCTACAATCCCTATCTGGGCTTGCGTGAGTTTATGCCTTGGGTGAAGAAAAGCATGAGTGCCAAGGCTTACGACTGGGATACTGGCGCAGGTAAATTCTACACGGAAGATCGCCGCGAAGGTCGCGAGATGACGCTCGACTATGAACGCTTGATCAAGATTGTATTCACCGCCGGCTATACGGGATACATTGGCATCGAATACGAAGGGGATAAACACAGCGAGATCGAAGGCATCAAGCGAACCAAGCAGACACTCGACCAGCTCCAAGCGATGCTGTGAGCTCCTCTCAATACACCGCTCTGCGGTGGAAGAGAAAGCTCTCTATCAGCAGCAGTGTGACAAGCAGCCAAAGCAACTTTTGCGGCCAAGTGTTGAAGGAGGCGGAAGTCATGATGGCAGGCTCACGCATCTCCAGCTTGGCCGTTGCTTCTGCCGAGCGTCTCGGCAGATTTGTCTCCTTGGTGGACGAGAGGATGCTGAAGCCTGTTTTGCCATCCGCCGTTTCCCAGGAGCCGATGTGAATGAGTGGAAGTAAGCCGCTGGTGGCCTGCGTGGAGAGGTCTGTGAATTGCAAACCGTTCCACACATGCCAATTCACGAGTCCTGAGGCGGATACAAGTTCACCTGTGCGCATCGACCGCCGGCTGGCGAGGGCTTCGTTCGACTCGGCGCACCAATAAAGGGCATTGCCAAGCACTAGTGGAAAAGCGGGTAGCAGGGCCAGTTGCTCCGATGTTGCAGGAGAAAAGGCGCTGACGACGATGCGCTGTCCGGCGTGTTCGCCCGCGGCCAGCACTGGCTCCGTTCCAGCAATCCACAGTGGCTCGAGCGAAGCTGGCAAGGCGAGGACGGAGGTCTGCGTGACTGCCACGCGGTTGCTGGCGACGCGGAAAAGCAAGGGATGGTCGGGCAGAACACTGCGCAGGTTGTCATGTGGCAGACCATTGCCGGGAAGGGCTTTGACGCTGATGGGGCCACAGCTTGATGTCGGGTTCAAAACAATGACCGGCCGATCGTTGGGCCAAGTTTTGGGAAGCCAGTGCTCAAACACATACACATCAGGCTTCTCCTTGGGCGGCCAGGCATCTGATGCGTAGCGGGCCATTTCAATGCGGCGTGACTCGATGAGCGAAGCGAGGGCAATTTCGGTGAAGGGATCGGGCTTGTCAGTGATCCAGGCAACGTTCAGAGGTTGATTCTTTGGCAAGGGCGCGGTCAGCGCATCATCCCATCCAAAGGTGTCACCGGGGGTTTTGAGTTGGAGTTCCAATCGCTGGCCCCGAGCGGATTCGACTGGCAGGATGAGCGTGGAGCTTCCACCGGGCTCGAGTTCGATCTCTCGTATCTGCACAGGGCGGCCGGCGAGGGTCACCTCTAGGATGGACGTGACTTTGGCCCGGTTGGCGGAAGCGGCGCTGACTTTCACAAACACCTCATGCTGGCCGCCGGAGAGCGGGCTGGGTCGGATCTGAAAGCCCGTGATCCCCACGTTCACGACTTCAGGCAGGGCGCAGTCGATGAATCTGATGTCGCCATCTGCCTTTGTGTCACTGGCAAGCCAGATGGTGGCATCCGCATCGAGTTCGGCGAGTCGACGTGCGGTGGCGAGTGCCTCGGTGGCATCTCCGGCGATGGGCAACGGTTTGAGTTCACTCAGCAATCGAAGGCACTCGCGACGGTTACGGCTGCGTGAGAGGACTACTTCGGCCTTGGTGTCGAAGGTGATCAACGTGATCACGGCTTGGTCGGGAAGGCTGCGCACGACTTGCTGAAGCTCCATGGTGGCTTCCGTGAGTCGCGTTTTCCCGGAGGCATCGATGGCGGCCATAGAGGCAGAGCAGTCGAGGATCAAAACCACTGCCTTCGGCGCATGGGCTGCGCCTTCATAGGTCGGCCGGGCTAGGGCCAAAACAGCCAGCAGTAAGGCAAGAAGCGTTAAAGCCAGCGAGAGCCACTTTTTGACCCGGCGAAGCCATGCGGACTCTTGATGCTCTCGGGCGAGCGATTTGAAGAACAACAGTGTGGAGACAGGAAGACGTTTGGCATGCCTACGATAGAGCCAAAGTGCCAACGGGATGAGCGCTAGCCAGGCTAGATGCAGAAATTGGGGGGCAATGAAACGCATCCGTTGTTCGGTCGGTTATTAATGAAGCATTACGAACGACCTCGGTAAGGGATTTAGGCGGCGGGGACATGTTCGCGAGCATTTGTTCTTGGCATGATGAAGGAATTTCTGACGGCGAACTTACATCTTGACGCAGGGGGGGCGGGAAAGCAGTAATGTGAAGCCATTCTGGCTTTTGGCTTCGGCTTATCCGAGCCAATTTTTGTTGGTTTCATTTCCTTCTGCTATGTTGAATTCGCTCTTTCGCCGCCCTCGTGTTCTGTTGGTGCTCGGCTTGCTCACAGCTCTTGTTGCTGAAGTTCCTTCACAAGTATCCGCTCAAGACATCGGCATTCGCCAAAATCCGACCAATGCTCCCATCGTGAGAGAAGTTCAGGTGGTTTTCAAAGGGGCTGCAACCATAGACGAGGCTCGGGTGAAGAGCCAGATGGCTACCCGTGTAGGCCAGCCTTTCCTCGATGAAACTGTCGAGCGTGACATCCGTTCTCTTTATGGCACTGGGGCGGTCGAGAATCTCGACATTCAGGCCCAACAGGTGACCGGCGGTGTGCGCGTTGTCGTGACGATCACGGGTCGCGGAGCCATTGGTGACATCCATTTCATGGGAAACACCGTTTTCGGTGCTGACAAACTCCGCGACGAGATCAAGCCCCGTGTTGGGGACCCTGTGGACGAGATCAAGCTTTCCGCAGCTCAAAATGACATTCGTGAGATGTATGAGAAAAAAGGCTATGCGGATGTTGCCGTGGCTTATGAAACGGCGCCTTCCACCCGAGAAGGCTTCACATCAGTTATCTTCAAGGTGGATGAGGGTGCCCGCGGCCTCATTCATGACATTCGCTTTGAAGGCCTCACTTGCGTGAAGGCGCGCACGCTCAAATCCAAGCTCAAATCTAAGGAAAAGACTTTTTGGCGCATTTGGGGCAAAGCGGGCAAGCTCAACAACCAGGATCTGCAGGAAGACATGAGAACCGTCGAGCAGGCGATGCAGGATCACGGCTATGTTTACGCAAAGGTCGTTGAAGTGCGTCGTGACCCAGTGAGCAGCAAGGCGCTGGATATCGTGTTTGTGTGTGTTGAGGGCGAAAAATTTGATGTGGCAGAAGTTCAGGTGCAGGGCAATTCGGTCTTCACCACGGAGGAGCTCACTCCTGGAATCAGTGCCGAGGCGAATTTTCCCTACTCTGGCACCGATGTGCGCGCTGATGAGAAGATGATCCAAGAGTATTATGGCTCCCGCGGCTACGCGGATGCGCGAGTGGACACCACCATCCTCAATGCGGGGCCTGGTCGGGTGAAAATCATCTATGGCGTAACTGAAGGCACAAAATTCTACGTCAATCGCATCAACATCTCAGGCAACAATGCCACCGAGGACAAGGTCATCCGCCGCGAAATCATTGTCGCACCCGGTGAAGAGCTCAACACGGTTAAACTCAATACAAGCCGCACACGATTGGAGCAGTTGAACTACTTCAGCTCGGTGGATGTTCGCACCAACAACACCCTTTCACCTGATCGCAAGGACATCGACATCAATGTGGTTGAGCAATCCACTGGCACAGTGAACTTCGGTGCTGGCTTCAGCTCCATCGACAGCCTCTCTGCTTTCGTAGGTGTCACCCAGACGAATTTCGACATCCGGGACTGGAGTGATTTCCGAGGTGCTGGCCAACGCTTCAATGCCAATGCGCGTTTGGGTCTCTTGCGCCGGGATTTCAACGTCACTTGGACCGAGCCTTGGTTCCGTGATCAGCCGCTGGCTCTCACCGTTGATTTGTTCTACCGCAATATGTTCTTCATCTCGGATCGTTTCGACCAAACCAACGCGGGGGCTTCGGTCGGTCTCCGCAAGCGTATTGGTGAATTTGCTTACTGGGAAGGAACCTACACGCTCCAGATGGTCTCCATCGACAATATGGACAATGCTGCCTCTAATCTCATTAGGCAGGAAGCTGGCGACTATATTCAGAGCAAGATCGATGGCCGATGGGTTCGTGACACGCGTGACAGCATTTACATCACGCGCTCCGGGCACAAGATTGAGGCTGGAGGTTTGATCTCCGGTCTTGGCGGCGATGCTCAAGTCTGGGGGCTCAACGCTGCTGGACAGCAGTATTTCAATCTCCCCGGAGATACGATCCTCTCCTTTGAGGGGGCCTTTTCTACAGTTGAAAACTGGGGCGGTTCTCGCGTGCCGATTTTTGAGCGCCTCTTCCTCGGTGGCGCGAACAATCTGCGTGGTTTCAACTTCCGTCAGGCAGGTCCAAAGGACAACACAGGTGAGCCTCTTGGCGGCAGCACCTCGATCTACGGCACGGCTGAAGTGAGTGTGCCGGTGATCGAAAAATTCCGAGTCGCGGCTTTCTACGATGTGGGTTCAATCGGAACAGGTGCCTTTGATGTCGGAGGCGATGTCTATTCCGATTATGGTATCGGCTTCCGCCTCTTCCTGCCCATGGGGCCCATCCGTATTGACTATGCCATTCCTCAGCAGGGTGACCAGTTCACCGGTGACTCCGGCCGCTTCCAGTTCAACATGGGCTACAAGTTCTAAAACGCCTGTTTGTCCATTACGAAGCTTTTGCTTGCCAGTTTATCGCCTTTCCCCCACTTCGATTCTTTCTCATCACCCTCATGAACCGTCGCACTCTCGCCGCTCTTTTCCTAGCTGTTTCTACGGCGTTTTCTTCTGCCGCTGATCTGAAGCTTGCAGTCATAGACATGAAGAAGTCCTTCGAAGACTTCCATAAAACACAAGCGGCGGCGGAAACCTACAAGGGTAACTACAACAAGGCTGCCGGCGAGATGCGCGAGCGCCAAGACTCCTACAAAAAGCTGACGGCAGACATGCAACAGCTCGATAAAAAGGCGCGTGATGCCATTCTCACACCCGACCAACGCCAGAAGGCTATCGCTGAGCTCAATGAAAAGATGAAGGAGGCGCGCGCGCTGGAGGCCGAAATGCAGGAGTTCGCCGAGCGTCGTATTGGCCAACTTAAACAAGAGGATATGAAGATTCGACAGACGCTTTATGAGGAAATCTCAACCGTGGTTCGTGACTACGCCTTGAAGAGCGGCTATGACATGGTCTTTGACAAGACAGGCGTCTCGCTCTCTACCGTACCAATTCTTATTTTTGTCAAAGAGACTGCCGCCACGGACATTACCAGCCAAGTCCTTGTCGAGCTCAATAAGAACGCTCCGGCTCCTGGAGCAGCCCCAGCGGTAAAACCTGCTGACACCGCGCCGACTGCGGGCGATGCAAAGAAATAGACCTCTGCCCGGCTTACGGGCGTCGTTTCCGAGGCACGCCTGCACATCCTGCGGCGTGCCTCATGCTTTTTAGCTTCTCGAATTCTCCCAATCATCACCATGAGCACCACTCTTCAGCACCTCAGCGACCTTGTCAGCGGACAAATCGTTCGCGGAGAGCCTCAGCTGGCGGTGACAGGCTTGAACTCCATCAACGAGGCGCAGCTTGGCGAGATCACTTTCCTAGGCAATCCACGTTATTTGCCAGCACTTAAGACTACCAAGGCGTCCGCTGCGCTTATCGCGACGGACTTTGGTGCCCTTTCTGAGATCCCAGATTCCCTTGCGCTCATTCGGGTGGAAAACCCTACGTTGGCATTTTCCAGTGTGATCCGGCACTTCGGACCTCCTCAGCGTGAGTTTGATCCTGGTGTGGATGCCTTAGCCTCCGTGTCCTCCAAGGCCGTTTTTGACCCACAGAAAGTTCGTATCGGACCCTGCGCTGTAATTGAAGGAGATGTCAAAATCGGAGATGGCACCATCATTCATGCCGGAGCTTTTGTGGGTCATGGTGTTCAGATCGGTGGAAACTGTGTCCTGCATCCGAACGCCACCGTGCGCGAGCGCTGCGTGCTGGGAAACCGCGTCATTCTGCACAGCGGTTGTGTGATCGGTGCCGATGGGTTTGGCTACGAGCTTGTCAAAGGCCGTCATCAAAAGATCGAGCAGGTGGGCATCGTGCAGCTCGACGATGATGTCGAAGTGGGAGCCTGCACCACCATCGACCGAGCTCGCTTTGGCCGCACTTGGATCGGCGAGGGCACGAAGATCGATAACCTCGTGCAGATCGGCCACAACTGCGTCACTGGAAAGCATTGCATCATCGTCTCGCAGACGGGCATCTCCGGCAGCACGCGTCTGGGCGATTATGTCACCATGGGCGGCCAGGTAGGCGTTGCAGGTCATTTGGAAATCGCGAGTCAAGTGATGCTGCTGGCAAAATCGGGCGTTACGAAGAATCTCACTGAGCCGGGAGCCTACACCGGCTATCCGGCTAAACCGTTGCTCGAAGGACGTCGGATGCTCGCACTACCCGCCAAGATACCCGATCTCATCGAACGCGTACGCGAGCTCGAAAAGAAAATCGCAACCCTCGAAGGAAGAACGAACTCATAAGTTGCCAATGCCCACGAATTTTGCCCGTCGTCACATCGGTCCATCATCTGCGGAAACGCAGGCCATGTTGCAAACGCTTGGATGCGCCTCGCTCGATGAGCTGATCGGAAAAGTGGTGCCGGAGAGCATCCGCAGCCGTGAGGCATTGAACCTGCCCGGGCCACTTAGCGAGGAGCAGGCCCTGCGTCGCCTGAAGCTGGTCATGGGTCGCAACAAAATCGTGCGAAGCTTCATCGGTCTTGGATTTCACGACACCTTCACGCCGCCGGTCATCCAGCGGAACATCTTCGAGAACCCAGGCTGGTACACCGCCTACACGCCGTATCAGGCGGAGATCGCTCAGGGCCGCCTAGAAGCCTTGCTGAACTTCCAGACGATGATCTGTGACCTGACTGGGCTTGACGTGGCCAATGCCTCACTGCTTGATGAGGGTACCGCCTGTGCCGAAGCGCTCGGCATGGCCGTTGCGCATGTGGCTGGAGCATCGCGTGTGATTGTGTCGGATAAATGCCACCCGCATGCCATTGAGGTCGTGAAGACCCGCATGGAGGCGCTCGGCATCTGCGTCGAGGTTGCCGATGTGCTCGCGTGGAAGCACGATGGCACGAAAGGCCTCGCTGCCGTTCTCGCACAGTATCCAGATACCACCGGCGTGCTCTACGACTATGTTGATCTCGCTCGCGAGAGCCACGAGGCCGGCGCGTTGTTCGTTGTCAGTGCCGATTTGCTAGCACTGACCGTACTGCGCCCGCCGGGCGAGTTCGGTGCCGATATCTGCGTGGGGAACAGTCAGCGTTTTGGCGTGCCACTTGGCTTTGGTGGACCCCACGCGGCCTTCATGGCCGTCAAAGATGCTCTCAAGCGCAAAATGCCCGGCAGGCTGGTCGGCGTGTCCAAAGATGCCTCTGGGCGCCCAGCTTATCGTTTGAGCCTTCAAACTCGCGAGCAGCATATCCGCCGTGAAAAGGCCACCAGCAACATCTGCACTGCTCAGGTGCTTCTCGCTGTCATGGCTTCGATGTATGCGGTTTATCATGGTCCCGAAGGGCTCAAGAAGATTGCGCAGCGGGTGCATGGCGCCGCCGTATGGCTCGCTGACGAACTCAGGCAAGGCGCCTGTGATGTCTTGAGCGATAACTTCTTCGACACCGTCTCCGTGCGCGTCAGCAGCGCTGATCAGGTGCTGAACAGTGCCCTGCTTTCCGGTATCAACTTGCGCAAGATCGATGCTAGCACCGTCGGCGTGGCTCTCGATGAGCGTGTGTGTGAAGAGGAACTGCTCCATATTCTCACTGCCTTCGGGATTTCGAAGCCTAAGCAGGCTCCGGTGCTCGACGATCAGCATGTGCTGAAGTGTTCCGCGTTGCACCACCGTGCTGGAGCCATTCTCACGCATGCTGTTTTCAACTCGTATCACTCCGAGACCGAGATGATGCGCTACTTGCACCGCCTTGAAGCCAAGGACGTGGCGCTCAATCGCAGCATGATCCCGCTCGGCTCCTGCACGATGAAGCTCAATGCTGCCGCTGAAATGATGCCGCTGAGCTGGCCAGAGGTGAACAACCTCCATCCCTATGCCCCCGCAGATCAGACCGAAGGCTACCGCACGATGTTTGCCGAGCTCGAGGCTTGGCTGGCCGAATGCACTGGCTTCGACACCGTCTCACTCCAGCCAAATGCTGGCTCACAAGGCGAATACGCCGGCCTGCTCGCCATCAAGCGCTTCCATGAGGCGCATGGCGATCATCACCGTGACGTTTGTCTTATCCCCACCTCTGCGCACGGCACAAACCCAGCCAGCGCCGTCATGTGTGGATTCAAGGTCGTCGCGGTAGCCTGTGACGACCACGGAAACATCTCGGTGGAAGATCTGAAGACGAAAATCGCTGCGAATGAAGGCAAGGTAGCTGCTTTGATGGTGACCTATCCATCCACGCACGGCGTATTTGAGGAGTCCATCATCGAAATTAGCCGCCTCACACACGATGCGGGCGGCCAGGTTTACATGGATGGAGCCAACATGAATGCCCAAGTGGGGCTTACCTCGCCCGGCCGTATCGGAGCCGATGTCTGCCATCTGAATCTGCACAAGACCTTCTGCATCCCGCATGGGGGTGGCGGCCCCGGCGTGGGTCCCATCGGGGTCGGAGCGCATCTGCGTCCACATTTGCCCGGTCATCACAGCTGGGCCGAATTCTCAAAGGGTGCCGTCTGTTCCGCGCCTTGGGGTAGCGCCAGCATCTGCACCATCTCGTGGATGTACCTCGCCATGATGGGTCCTCGTGTTGTCGAGGCCACAAAGGCCGCCATTCTCCATGCGAACTACATGGCCAAAAAGCTCGAGTCGAGCTTTCCTACGCTTTACAAAGGCCGCGAAGGATTCGTCGCACACGAGTGCATCATCGATCTCCGCCACTTCAAAAAAGTCACTGTCGAGGACGTGGCGAAGCGTTTGATGGACTTTGGTTACCATGCTCCCACCATGAGCTGGCCCGTCGGTGGCACACTCATGATCGAGCCAACAGAAAGTGAGAGCCAAGCCGAGCTCGATCGCTTCTGCGAAGCCCTCGAATCTATCCACGCCGAGATCGCCGCCATCGAAGATGGCCGTTTTGATGCCGCCGACAATGCTTTGAAGCATGCGCCGCACACCGCGGAGGCTGTCGTAACCAGCGATTGGGCTCACGCCTACACTCGGGAGCACGCTGCCTTCCCGCTCGCGTGGGTCAAAGACTCTAAATACTGGCCTCCTGTCTCCCGCATCGACAACGTCCACGGCGACCGCCACCTTATCTGCTCATGCATGAGCGTGGAGGAAGCCGCTGCGTAGTTGCGGTCAATCCGGCTTCAGCACCACTTTGAGCAGGCCTTCCTTGTTGTCGTAAAGACGCTGGAACCAGCCTGCACCCTCGGCGAGCGGCGCAGTGGCGCTGAGGAGTGGCTCTACCTGAATGCTGCCGTCTTCGATGCGCTGGATAGCCTCGGGATACTCACCCGCGCAGGAGCAAGAACCCTTGATGGTGATCTGGCGGGTGACGACTTCTTGAAGAGGGAAAGGTGTGTTCGGTTGGAGATTGCCAATGAGCACCACCTGCCCGCCCTTGCGCACACAGCGAATGGCGAGGTCGAGGGGCGCAGCCGCGCCGACCACTTCGAAACTGGCATCTGCGCCATCGCCACCGCAGATTTCGCGCAGGTGATTGGCGAGATTTTCCTGCTTTGCGTGGAAGGCCTCGCTTGCGCCGAGCTTTTTGGCGAGTTCTAGGCGCTTCTCATCGAGATCGACGGCGATCACACGTTCCCAGCCCCGCGCTTTCAGCGCCTGCACGACGAGCAAACCAATCAATCCCGCGCCCACGACGATCGCGCTGCCGCCTTTTTCTCCGGCATCGCATTCACATCCTTCGGCACAGGAATCTTTCTCCATCTCGGTAAAAGCCTCACCCACCTCAATGCCATCTGCGAGGTTCACGGCATGCAAAGCAATGCTTACAGGCTCGGCAAATGCAGCCTTCTCATAGGAAAGTGCCTCTGGGATACGGTAAAGGATGCGTGTCGGCAGCGCAATACGCTCTGCAAAGCAACCATGTCGGCGGTAAGTTCCAGGGGACACGCCAAGCACCTTGCGGTTCGGGCAAAGGTTCACGAAGCCCGATTGGCACTCATCGCACTCGCCGCAGTATTCGGTGGAGTCAAAGGTCACACGCTCGCCGAGCTTCCAATCCGCCACACCTTCACCCAGCGCGATGATTTCACCGGCCGCCTCATGTCCCATTACGATCGGCATCTGGCGGCGTCCGCTGCGACCGTCCATACCATGGATGTCACTGCCGCAGATGCCGCAAGCCTTCACCTGCACCAGCACCTCGCCCGCGGCAGGTGTGGGATCAGGAAACTGGGTGTCAAAGTTGAACTCGCAGGGGGCGGTAAGGACGAGGGCTTTCATAGGGCAGGGAAGGGGCAAGCATGGAGCATCGAAGCTGTTACGAGGCAACGAACTTTCATGCTTCCAATTTCCGATACAGCCGCTCCAAAGCTTCCGGATTACGGCACGCGATCATAGCCTGTGCCAAAATGCTCGCGACATCGAGGCGGGAAATTTTGACGCCCTTCATGACCTCTTCCCAGGTCTCGCCGCGCATTTTGGACAGGGTTTGGATGCCCAGCAGCAGGGGCAAGGCGGTGGCATAACGCAGTTTGCCATGCGCAAGATGCTTCACGTAGCTCAGGCCGCATTCGAGATGCTCCACACAGGTTCGGAGCCAGTGCCGCCACTCGGCTTGAAGTTGCTCGAGCTCGCACGGCAGGTAGCAGCGCCCATTGCGGGTATCCTCGCCGATATCACGCAGGATGTTGATGAGTTGTAGGCCCTTGCCCATTCGGGCACCCCAAGCCTGCATTTGCTCTGTCGTGACCTTTGGATCGAGTGATCCCGGCAGCTCGCTGGCGCAGAGTTGGGTCCAAAACTCACCCACACAGCCTGCCACGAGCCAGGTGTAGTCGTCGAGCTCGGTTTCATTCGCAAGGCGACGCAGTTTTCCATCAGAAGGAAAGCGGCGGATGTCGAGCATCTGCCCATCGATGATGTGCTCCAGCACGCTCTGAATCGCCGCGAGAGGTCGCGGTTTCATTGTTTGTAGCCAAGCAATGCCATCCGCGAATTTTTCCATCAACCGTCGTTCCGCGTCATCACTCTGTTTCGGGCAAAACTGCTCGCGAAGCATCTTTGCGAGCTTGTCACCTTCGCCACCATTTTTGACGAGCAAGCGATACTGCGCCAGAGAATCCAGCCGCACCACCACGTCCACACTCGCCGTGTCCGCGATGGTATCCGCCGTTCTCGCCAGCAGGTAAGCGAGCGAAATCGGTTCCCGCAGCTCTTTCGGCAGCGCCTTCAGCGTGAGATAAAACGACCGCGACACCGCTGCCAGCAACTGGCCGCCAAGTTCGCGTTCATGATGGGTTTCGTCGGACATGGTAAGGTTGTTTATGCTTTAGCGTGTCATCACCCTGAAAGCACGCTAAAGCGTCAACAACGTAACTCCCTTGCATCACCTCTACGTCCATATTCCCTTCTGCCACCGCATCTGCCCATATTGCAGCTTTCACAAGCACACACCGGGTGGGACGGATATGACAGCGTTTGTCGATGCGCTGCTGAAGGAAGTCGAAAAGCAACCGCTCAAGCCGAAGACAATCTTTTTCGGCGGCGGCACGCCCACCATGTTGAGTGATACGCATCTGGAGCGCTTACTAAGGGGACTGCGCGAGCGTCTCGACCTCAGTGATCTGGTCGAATTCACGATGGAAGCCAATCCTCGAACCGTGACGCCTTCCAAAGCGGCAATCATGAGGGAGTTGGCCGTTACACGAGTCTCCCTCGGCATCCAAGCATGGGATGCCAATACATTGAAAACCCTAGGTCGTGATCACTCGCCTGACGAGGCCGAACAGACATGGCAGGTGCTGCGTGAGGCAAATTTTCCCAGCTTGAGCCTCGACTTGATGTTTTCGATCCCCGGTCAAGAGCTCGAGACTTGGCGGCAAACGCTCGAGCATTCCCTCTTTCTGAAACCGGACCACATCTCGGCCTACAATCTCAATTATGAGGAGGACACCGATTTCTTTCGCCGACTCCGAAAGGGAGAATTCCAAACCGATGAGTCCCGAGATGCCGATTTCTTTCATCTCGCCATTGACCTTTTGGAGGCGGCCGGCTTCGAGCACTACGAAATTTCCAATTATGCCAAAGCTGGCCATCGAAGCGTCCACAACGAGGCCTACTGGCTCGGCGCGGACTATCTTGGTATCGGTCCCGGAGCCTTCTCGACTATGGCGGGCCGTCGCTGGAAAAATTTGCCGGATACCGATCGCTACATCGCCCTCACCCTCGCGGGTGAAAGCACGGTGACCGATATGGAAGAACTTACTGCGGAAGATCGTCGCACGGAACGCTTCGGCCTCGAACTCCGCACAGGGCTAGGCCTGCCTCTTGATCTCATCACGTCCGACCAACGTCGCATGCTCGACACACTGCGGGATCAAGGCCTGCTCGAGTATGATGAGGCCTTCGTGCGGCTCACCCGCACCGGCAAACCGCTCGTCGATCCCATCGCCGTGGCGTTGATGGGTTGAAGTCGCTTCTTATTTCGGCTGTGCTTGCTTCTTCACCTCGCCTGCGAGCCGTTCGACCTGCTCTTGAAGGCGGCGGACTTCCTGGTGAAGCTCGGTGAGTTCGCCAGCAGGCACGGCGTGCTTTTTGACTTGTTCGCCCGGTTGAGGCTCCGGCGCGTGCTTTTTCTGCGGGGCGGGTTTCGCTTCCAGCATCGGCTTCTTGTGGGACTGTTCGGCCGCGTGTTCGCGTTTCATGTGCTCCTGCATCTCGTGGCGCACGCTCTCGGCCATGCGTTGCAGGTTTTCGGCCACATCGTGCATGCCGGCGGCGTGAAGGTGCTGCACGGCCTGCATCACGTGCTCGAAGCGCTCTGGCCCAGGGCCTGTGCCCTTCATCGGCGGATGCTGGGCGTGCTTAGCGTCCGGCTTCTTTTCAGGCGGGCCTTGCTGCGGCTTTTTCATGCGCAGCTCGTGCATTTCACGGCGGAGCTTTTCGCCCTTCTCCGACAGTTCGCGCGCTTCATCGAATCGGCCGGCGTTTTTGGCGTCGCGGGCTTTTTCCATAAGCTGCTCAAAAGCCTGCTTTGGGTTTCCATGCGCGTCCTGAGCGCAAATCAGGCCGCTAGCAGCGGCTAGGATGGAGAGGATGAGGAGTATCGGTTTCATGGCGAAGTTGAAACGTCGGAGGACCGGTTTTGTTGCGACAGTCTGGCATGCAACCCTCCTGCATGGACGATTCCGCCCTACGGAGTGGAATCGCAAGGATTGTGTCTTTTCGCCCGTTTTTTCTCACCCCAATCATCCCATGACTATGAAGAAGCGTCTTTTCGCCTCAGTGCTTGTTTTGTCCACCACCTCCTTTGCGCAGATGCCGAAGAAGGAGGAGGGCATCGACCCCTCCAAGCCGGTGTCATTTTACAAGCACATCCGCCCCATCTTCCAAGCGCAGTGCAATGGTTGCCATCAGCCTGCGAAAAAAAAGGGAGACTACATTATGACGGAGTTCACGGCGTTGCTGAAGGGCGGCGAGGAGGCGGTGGCGGTGGTGCCGGGGAAAGCGGCGGAGTCAAATTTGCTCAAGCTCATCAAACCTGGCGCGAGTGGCAAGGCAGAAATGCCTCAGAAGGCTGAGCCTTTGCACGCGACGCAGATCGCGCTGATCGAGCGCTGGATCAATGAGGGCGCGAAGGACGACACGCCCGCAACAGCGAAGGCGCAATATGACATGGCGCATCCACCGGTGTATGTCACTGCGCCTGCAGTTACGTCGCTCGAATATTCGCCGGATGGTGCGATGATTGCGGTGGCAGGTTATCATGAGGTCTTGATACATAAAGCGGACGGCAGCGGCCTTGTTGCACGGCTCGTGGGTCTGGCAGAGCGCATCCAGAAGCTCGCGTGGTCGCCTGATGGTAAAAAAATTGCCGTTACTGGCGGCAGCCCAGCACGCATGGGCGAAATTCAAATCTGGGACGTAGAGGCGAAGAAGCTCGAGTTGTCTAAATCGCTGACATTTGACACAATCTATGGCGCGAGCTGGTCGCCAGATGGCAAGCAGCTCGCGTTTGGCTGCGCAGACAATGCCGTGCGGGCCATTGATGTGTCTACTGGCACCGAAACGCTCTTTATGGGAGGCCACAGCGACTGGGTGCTTGACACTGTATGGGGCGTGGATGGCAAGCACGTCGTCTCCTGCGGCCGCGACATGAGCGTGAAGCTCACCGAGGTCACCACGCAGCGCTTCATCGACAACATCACTTCCATCACGCCCGGTGCTCTCAAAGGCGGTGTACAGGTGCTGGCGCGTCATCCGCAGCGCAACGAAGTGCTGATCGGAGGCACTGATGGCGTGCCCGCGATTTACCGCATGGAGCGCATCACGAAGCGCGTCATCGGCGACAACGCCAACCTCATCCGCAAATTCCCCGCAATGCAGGGCCGCATCTTCGGCGTCGATTTTGCGCCCGATGGCAAGCGCATCGCCGCCGGCGCATCGTTTGAAGGCAGCGGCACGATCAACATCTACAGCAGCGAGTATTCGAGCGACATGCCACCTGAGGTGAAAAAGATCGTCGAAACCGTGAACGGCAAAGGCAAGGAGCTCGACGACTGGATCGTCAAGGACGTGAAGCTGCTCATTAGCACGCCGGTGCCGAGCGGCGTGTTCAGCGTGACCTTCTCGCCCGATGGCAAAAGGGTCGCCGCAGCGGGCCAAGACGGCCAGATCCGCCTCATCGACATCGCCACGGGCAAGATCGCGAAGGAATTCGCCTCTGTGCCTCTCGTGAAGGAAAAAGTGCTCGCTGCCAGCGACGTCCTCGCGGACGACACCGTCCGTGTAGACGTGAAAAAGGACGACAAGCTAGAGACGCTGCATACCGGCCCTACGGTTGCCTCCATCGAGGTCGAGCCAGCGAACATCAAGATTGGCAAGCCCACTGAATACGCCCAGCTCCTGATCATGGCGAAGATGAGCGACGGCACTCGGGCCGATGTCACTCGCATGGCTAAAATCACCGCCGCGAAGAGTGACGTGGTGCAGATTGACTCCCGCGGCATGGTGCGTCCGGACAAAGATGGTAACACAGTGGTTAACATCAGCTTCATGGGGCGCACTGCCAGCGTGCCCACCAATGTCAGCGGCCTGAACGTGGCACTGAAACCGGATTATGTCCGCGATGTTATGCCCATCACGTCCAAGCTGGGTTGCAACCAAGGCACCTGCCATGGTGCGAAGGATGGCAAAGCGGGTTTCAAACTCTCGCTGCGAGGTTACGATCCGATTTACGACGTGCTCGCTTATGCGGATGAACTTGCCAGCCGCAGGGCGAATGTGGCCTCGCCTGAGCATTCGTTGATGCTACTCAAGGCCAGCGGTGCCGTGCCGCATGAAGGTGGACAGCTCACCGTCCCAGGCGAGCTTTACTATGAATCGCTCAAAGCCTGGATCAGCCAAGGCGCGAAGGTTGATTTGAAAACGCCACGTGTCACCAGCATTGAGGTCAGTCCCAAAAATCCAGTTATTGAGAAGATCGGCAGCCGCCAGCAGATGCGCGTCATCGCCCGGTATGCTGATGGCTATGTCAAAGACGTCACGGCTGAGGCCTTCCTCGAAAGTGGCAACGGTGAGGTCATCGAAGCCGACAAGAAAGGCCTCATGACGAGCCTACGTCGTGGCGAGGCGCCAATCCTCGCTCGCTTTGAGGGTGCTTATGCCGCCACGACAATCACCGTCATGGGTGACCGCACCGGCTTTGCATGGAAGCAGCCTGAAACGTGGAACAAGATCGATCAACTCGTCGCGCAAAAGTGGCAGCGCATGAAAATCGAGCCTAGTGGACTCTGCAGTGATGAGGACTTCCTTCGTCGCATCCACCTCGACCTCACCGGCCTGCCGCCGAAGACCGAGGAAGTCACTGCCTTCCTCGCCGACAAGCGCGATGTGCGGGTGAAACGCGGCGAAGTGATCGACAAGCTCATCGGCAATCCCGACTTCGTCGAGCACTGGTCCAACAAATGGGCCGATATGCTCCAGGTGAACTCTAAATTCCTCGGTGCCGAAGGCGCGGCCGGTCTGCGCGCTTGGATCAAGCAGCAGGTGGCTGACAACACGCCTTACGACCGCATGGCCTACCGCATCGTCACCGCCACCGGTTCAAACAAGGAGAATCCAGCCTCGGCTTATTTTAAAACGGTGCGCACTCCGGAGGAGCTCGTCGAAAACACCACACACCTGTTCTTGGCCACTCGCTTCAACTGCAACAAGTGTCACGATCATCCTTTCGAGCGTTGGACGATGGATCAATATTATGAAACGGCGGCTTACTTCTCGCAGATTGGTCTTTCCGCCGATCCGAACGCGAAGGGTGCCACCATCGGCGGGAGTGCCGTCGAGGGCGCGAAGCCGCTTTATGAAATCGTGAGTGACAAGAAAGATGGTGACGTACTCCACCTACGCACGAATAAGCCCGTCGCGCCGAAAGTGCCTTACGACACCGAACTCGTCAGCAAGGCCGCCACCTCCCGTCGCGAGGCTTTTGCCACCTGGATG
This sequence comes from Prosthecobacter sp., assembly GCA_017853885.1. Taxonomy (GTDB): domain Bacteria; phylum Verrucomicrobiota; class Verrucomicrobiia; order Verrucomicrobiales; family Verrucomicrobiaceae; genus Prosthecobacter. The sequence continues at coordinate 161,242 of JAFMIR010000001.1, read as the reverse complement.
ACCAGCCCGCAGAACGACTACTTCGCCATGAGCTACGCGAACCGCATTTGGGGCTACCTCACCGGCACCGGCGTCATCGAACCGCTCGACGACATCCGCGCCGGCAATCCGCCGAGCAATCCCGAGCTGCTGCAATACCTCACGAACGAATTCATCCAGAGCGGCTTCAACGTGCGTCATCTGATGAAACTCATCGCCAACAGCCGCACCTACCAGCTCAGCCTCGCCACCAACAAGTGGAATGAGGACGACAAGATCAATTACAGCCACGCTAAGGCTCGCCGTCTGCCCGCCGAGGTGCTCTTTGACTCGGTCTTCGCCGTCACCGGCAGCATGCCAAACATCCCCGGCGTGCCCAAAGGCACCCGCGCCGCCGCTTTGGCCGATGCGCAGATCAAACTGCAGGATGGCTTCCTCACCAACTTCGGCCGTCCGGCTCGTGAAAGCGTGTGCGAGTGCGAACGCAGCAACGACGTCAACCTCGGCCCCGTGATGGCCTTGATGAGCGGCCCCACCGTCGGCGATGCCATCAGCGACTCGAACAACGCCATCGCGAAACTCACCGCTGAGATCAAAGACGACAAACAGCTCATCGACGCCGTCTTCATGCGTATCCTGAACCGTCACGCGACTGAGAAGGAAATCAGCGCCGCGCTCGAAAGCATGGCCGGACTCGACGCCGAGCACAAAACACTCGCTGCGACGCTCCAGGCCAAGGAAGTCGAGCAAAAGCCCGTTATCGCCAAAGCCGAGGCCGATCGCATCGCGGCCATCCAAGCCGCTCAAACCGAGCTTACGACCTACAAAGCCAAAATCGCCCCCGAAGTCGCGAAGAAGGAAGCCGCACGCCAGGCCGCCATCAAAGCCGCTGAAGCGAAGGTGAAGGCCGCCTTTGACACCGCCCCCACCAATCAGCCGAAGTGGGAAAACTACCTCGATCTAACCACCGAGTGGCAATTGCTCGATCTCAAGGTCCAGCGTGCCGGCGGCGTCGAGAAGCTCGAACGACTGCCCGATGGCAGCTTCCTCGCTACCCCATTGCCTGAAGGCAAGCAAAGCGCAGGAAACTACCTCCTCCTCGGCACATCCGACCTCCAAGGCATCACCGGCATCAAACTCGAAATGCTCCCCGATGACCGCCTGCCCTCCAACGGCCCCGGCACCGCTCCCGATGGCAATTTCGTCCTCGGCGAACTCGTCGTCACCACCGATGCTGCCGACGCGAAACGCAAACGTGGCGCGGGCATCGCCCAGACGCTCAAAAATCCGAAAGCCGACTTCGAGCAGGCCAACTTCCCCGTCACCGAAGCCCTCAAAAAAGGCAATCGCGACCGCGGCTGGGCCGTCAGCCCCGAAGGAGGCTTCCGTCATGAGGCCACTTTCCAATTTGAAAAGCCCGTCAGCAACGAGGGAGGCACCAGTTTCAGCATCCAAATGACCAGCAACTTCCAAAACGGTAAATACAACCCCGGCCGCTTCCGTCTTTGGGTCACCACCAGTCCCTTGGTTCGTTTTGGAGTTCCTAAAGCTGTCGCCGATGCCATCAAGGTGATGAAGCGCACGCCCGAGCAAAGTACTGAACTCACCGCTCACTTCCTCAACCAATTCCGCCCTTACCAAACCGAGCGCAAATCCCTCGCCACTGCTAAGAAGCCCCTTCCTCTCGATGCGCAACTGATCGCCTTGGAGGCAAAACATCTGGAAAGTCAGAAGGCCATTCAGTTGGATCCCAAACTGATTCAGCTCCGCCGCGACAGCGATTTGAGTGCCAAACAACTGGGCAACAAGCGCCTCACTGCCGCTCAAGACCTCGCTTGGGCTCTCATCAATTCTCCGGCTTTCTTGTTCAATCATTGATCGGCGAATCGAAAACCCGCTGTTTGTCTGTGGCATCCATGTGTGGAAAACATGGTGCCATCGCTCTCGGAAAGCTCTTTGACACTGTTACGTCGCCACGCGAATCGCAGGCTGATGTTCTTCGATACCCATACTCACCTTGGCAGCCGCCAGTTTGACACGGACCTGCCTGATGTCCTCGAGCGCGCCCGCGCTGCGGGTGTTTCTCGGATGGTGGCCCCAGCGGTCAATCTCGAGAATGCACGCAAACTGCTCGCCATCGCGGAGAAGGTAGCGGATGTACGCGTGGCTGTGGGCATCCATCCCTGTGATGTGGATACAGTCACAGGAGACTTGTGGATAGAGGAACTGCGCGAGTTGGCCCGGCATCCCAAGGTCTGTGCCATCGGAGAGATTGGGCTCGATTATTTTCATGCCCCGCCGGAAGGCTGGAAGGTAGAAGCGTGGCGTGCGCACCAAGCCGCGGTGCTGGACCAGCAGCTTATTTTAGCCGCCGAACTTGGACTGAATGTCATTTTGCACAATCGCGAGTGCTGGGACGACCTCGTGGCACGTGTGATGCCCTTCAGCGGGCGTCTGCGAGGAGTCTTTCACTGCTTCACCGGCAGCATCGAACAGGCGCGGCCTTTGCTAGAGACAGGTCACCTGGTTTCCTTCACGGGTATTGTGACCTTCAAAAACGCTGGGATCATCGCTGAAACGGCTCGGCAACTGCCAGCCGGTCACTACATGTTGGAGACAGATGCGCCCTATCTAGCCCCGGTGCCGCATAGGGGGAAGCGCTGCGAGCCTGCCTTTGTGGCGGACACAGCCCGAGGAGTTGCCGCACTCCGTGGTGCGAGCGTGGAGGAGGTAGCTGCGGACACCTCAAGGACGGCGCTGGCTTTTTTCCGCGGCTGGGAGGTAGCCGAAGGGGCTGTTAGTCCCGGGATTCCAGTTTGACAGGTCGGGGGTAGCGTCTATTCTCGCGACCCTTTCCCCGCCCCCTCTATGGCCAATATCCGCTCCGCTGAAAAGAACATCCGCAAGACCGCTGTCCGCACCGCGCACAACCAAACGGTGAAGAGCCGTATGCGCACCCTCCGCAAGAACGTTCTGACTGCCGTGGAGAAAAAGGATGCTGCTGCGGCTAGTACGAGTCTTAGCGCCTTTGCTTCCGCTGCTGATAAGGCAGCCAAGACCAACGTCATCAAGAAGAACACTGCTTCCCGCCTGAAGAGCCGCCTTGCGCTCAAGGTGGGTGCGCTCACAAAGTAATCTTCGGTTTTCTACATTCTTTTCGAAAAGGCGTCTCCGCAAAGAGACGTCTTTTTTGTGTTTAAGGGCTAATTTCGGCTTTCCGCGTTTCATCTTTTATCTTTTCATCTTACCTTTGTATGACCCGCCACCGCATTTCCCCCGCCGGCCCCGAGTTCTCACGCCTGATCTACGGCACCTGGCGTATTCTCGACGATGAAGACGCCGCGAACAAGACGCCGCAGGCGCTTATGAATCGCTTCAAGGCCTGCGTGGATATGGGCATCACTACGCTCGATACCGCGGAGATCTACGGCCTCTACCTCGTCGAGGAGGCCATCGGCGGCGCATTGAAAATCGACAAAGTTTTCCGCGACAAGATTGAGATCGTCACGAAGTGCGGCATCTACGTCCCGTGCAGCTTCCATCCCGAACGTAAGACGGCGCACTACAACGTCACCTCACAGCGCATCGTCAAAAGCGCGGAGAAGTCGCTCCGCCTTATGGGCATTGACCACATCGATATGCTGCTTGTGCATCGCCCGGACTGGCTCACGAGTGCGGACGAGACCGCTGAAGGCCTAAACAAGCTGATCAAAGATGGTAAAATTCGCTCCGCAGGTGTTTCGAATTACAACGTGCATCAGTTCGATTTGCTGAACTCCCGCATGGATCAGCCGCTCGTGACCAATCAGGTTGAGTTCAGCCTCTTGCACATGGAGCCGATCTATGATGGTGTTTTCGACCAGTGCCAACGCCACCGCATCTTGCCGATGGCTTGGTCGCCGCTCGCCAAAGGTGCCCTTATGGCTAAGGACGATGCGGCTGCGGTACGTCTGCACGAAAAAGCTGCCGAGCTCAGCATGAAGTATGGTGGTGCCACGCTCGACCAACTCGCTTACGCTTGGATCATGGCTCATCCGTCCTGCCCGCTGCCGATCATTGGCACCAACAAGATCGAACGCATCCAAGCTTGCGCCAAAGCTGTGGATATCCAACTCGAACGCGAGGACTGGTATGCCTTGTGGGTGGCCGCAAAAGGTCACGGCGTGCCGTAAAGCTTGAAACGCCTCCAGTCGGGACTTCGTTGGAGAGGGCATTATGCATCTGGTCCTGCTTTTCCTTCTTTCGGCACTCGTTGTTCACGCCGTTGAGCGCCCTAACGTTCTCTTCATCTACGCCGACGACCAAAATTATCGCACCGTCGGTTGCTACCCGGAATCATGGCCTTGGGTAAAAACACCCAATATCGATGCGCTTGCGAAAAATGGCATTCGCTTTCACGCCGCTTACCTGGGATCTTGGTGCATGCCATCACGCGCCAGCCTTCTCACTGGGCGTCATCCCCACGCCATTGAAAGCATGTCGATGGAGGGCCGATATCCGGGCAGCCAATACGACCCCGCCAAAACGCCCTTCATTCCTGCCGAGATGCGCAAATCCGGTTACCACACGGCTCAGATCGGCAAATGGCACACCGGCACCGACAGCGGCTGGGGGCGTGACTGGGATCATCAGATCGTCTGGAATCGCCCTTTGCATCCGGAGAACGCAGGCGCGTATTACGACACACAGATCCTCAGCATGGATGGTGTCGAAAAAACTGTGGAAGGCTATCCTGCGGATAATTATACCCAATGGTCGCTTGAATACATCCGAGGCAAAAATCGTGACGTGACGAAGCCTTGGTATCTCTGGCTTTGCTATGGCAGCATCCATGGCCCTTCGAAACCCGCTCAACGCCATCTCGGAATGTACAAAGATGCAGCCGTCGAAGTTCCGTCAGACATATTTCCACCGCGCAAAGATAAACCTGCCTATCTCGACACGATGCAGGCTTGGGTGCGTGGTGAGGGCGGTCATCCCGTCACCGGCAAAGGGGGTGAGAAATTTGGCGAGAGCAAAAAGGGTAAGCGCTACGACGAATGGGTGCGGCAGATGAATGAATGTGTGCCAGCCATCGATGAAGGTGTGGGTCAGCTCATTGCCGCGCTGAAGGAAACCGATCAGTATGACAACACGCTTATCATTTACACGGCCGATCAAGGATTCAGCATGGGACATCACGGCTTCCGCACCAAGCTGGCGCCTTATGACGCAAACTATCGATCGCCGCTCATCATCAGCATGCCGAAGCGTTTCCCTAGCGGTCAAGTCTGCCCCACACCCGTCAATGCCACTGATTTGATGGCCACCCTCATCAATCTGATGGGTGTGAAAGCTCCGCTGACTGTCCATGGCCGCGATATCACCCCCCTTCTTGAGAAGCCATCGATGAGATGGCCTCATGCCTGTCTCTATGAGCACATGGGCAATCAATATGGATCCGCAGCCGTTCAAACCGTCCGCACGCGCCGCAAACAGGAGAACGATCAAGGAGTGCCTTTATACACCGCCGTCGTTCAAAACGGCTGGAAGCTGATCCACTACCTCGATGGTGAGTCTGGCGAAGAACTCTACAACCTTCAAAAAGACCCCGAGGAGCTTCACAACCTTATTAAGGATTCCGAGTATCTCGCACAGGCTCAAAAGCTGCATCAGGCGATGAAAGCCGAACTGGAAAGAGTGGACGCCCCCTTTGCAGTTGGACTGGAGTGAACCCTAGGCACAAAAAAACCGCAGCCTTTCGGGCTGCGGTTCGTGTCATAACAGAAAGCCTGTTAATTACAGGGATTTCTTGAGGGCGGATGAAGGCACGAAGCGCACGGATTTGGAGGCCTTGATCTTCATCGAGGCGCCGGTCTTCGGATTGCGACCCGTGCGGGCCTTGCGGCTGATGGGTTTGAAGGTGCCGAAACCGATCAATTGCACCGGGCCCTTCTTGACACCTTTTGCGATGGAGGAAAGGACGGCTTCAAGAGCGTCGCCAGCGGCACGCTTGGAGGTTTCGCCACCTAGGGCTTTCTGCACTTGTTCGATGAGCTGAGCTTTGTTCATAATTGAGGAGTTGCTGTTTGTTGGTTGCTGTTCCCGGCCTTTATTTGTGCGGGTTCGCGACGATCTATGACTTGCTGATCGCGCTTCCGTCAAACATAAAAATCATGCCATGCCTGCTGAATTCCCCTCGGAAAATCTCAAAAACTTCTTGCTCCCTGTAGCGGCGCCTTCCGTTCATCCGGAGGCATTTATCGCGCCCGGTGCTATCGTTATCGGTGATGTGGAGGTTGGTAGTCAGTCCAGCGTGTGGTACACAGCGGTTCTTCGTGGTGATATCAACCGTATCATGCTCGGTTCGCAGACAAATGTGCAGGACGGTAGCGTGCTGCATGTCAGCGATGATTTTGCCTGCGTGCTCGGTGATCGTGTGACGGTGGGTCATCGCGCTGTTGTTCATGCATGCACCGTGGGTGACGAAACCCTTGTGGGCATGGGGTCTATTATTCTCGATGGCGCTCGGATTGGTCCACGTAGCATCATCGCCGCCGGAGCGCTTGTCACGAAGGGAACCGTCATTCCAGAGGGATCGCTCGTTGTGGGTTCCCCCGCTAAAGTGGTGCGCGCACTTACACATGAAGAGATGGCTGCTAACGCTAGATTGGCTCTCAAGTATGTGGAGATCTCAAGGCGCTACCTCGGCCTTGGAAGGCACATGAATGCGTGAGAGAAAACACAAGCGTCATTTGCCATCCGCCCGCAGAGCGATTTAATTCCTCCCATGAACTCCGAAGTCGTTGAAGTGCAGGTGCGGGCCGTTTTGCCATTGGAAGGCAGCTTTGCCGTCTTCATGGGCAATTCGGAAAAAGTGTTTGTCATCTATGTAGACGAGACTGTCGGCGCTGCCATCTCGATGTTCATGCGTGGAGTCAACAAGGAGCGGCCGCTCACACACGATCTCATCAGTCTCATTCTCATGGGCTTTGGAGCGAAGGTAGAACGTGTGATCATCAACCACATGAAAGGCAGTGTTTTCCACGCCCGCCTGATCATCACTGCCGAAAACCAGCTTCATAACAAAAAAGTCATCGAACTCGATGCCCGCCCCAGCGACAGCATCGCGCTCGCCGTGCAGCAAAACGCCCCCATTTATGTGTCTGCCGAAGTTTGGAATGCAGTCGAAGACATGACTGAAACCCTCGAGAAAATCGAAAAGCAGGGAGAAGAAGCCAAGGAGGCTGCCGCTGGCCAAGATGACGATGAAAATGAAATCGAGGACCTCTCTGATGCCGAGATTGACGCCATCGCCAACCAGTCCGGCATTCAGCCACAAGGGGAATCCTACGACGACGGCTACGGTGGCATGGATGAAGACGATGAAGAGGGCGAGGAGTGGAAGAAGGGCAGCTGAGAGCAAGGTGAGCGCCTTCGCAGCGTAGTGGTTGGGATTCATGAAAGCCACACTGTCCATCCTGATCCTATTCACCGCCCTTGCGGTAGCTGGTGACATGACGCCGGACCAGCGGGCCTTCTTTGAACAGAAGATCCGTCCTGTTCTCGTGAAGCAATGTTATGAATGCCATTCGCAGGCATCGAAAAAGATCGGTGGCAAGCTGCTGCTTGATGCACCTTCCGAAATGATTGCTGGTGGTGAGTCGGGACCTGCGGTCATCCCGGGAAAGCCGGATGAAAGCCTCATCGTACAAGCAGTGCGCTATGATGGTCTCGAAATGCCACCCAAGAAGCGACTACCGGAAAGCATTGTGAATGATTTTGTCGAGTGGGTGAAAAGGGGAGCCCCCGATCCTCGCACTGAGCCAACGAAGGCCGTTTCCGAAGCGCCGTCAGAGCCACTTTGGTCTTTAAAGCCCATTTATGACCCCCAACCACCGATAGTCCAAAACACCTCTTGGCCACGCCAAAGCTTAGACGCATTCGTGTTGGTTCAGATCGAGCGGCAGGCTATTCAACCCGCTCCTGATGCTGAAAAAGCCATGTTGAGGCGACGCCTCTCGTTCGACCTCATTGGCCTTCCTCCGTCCGACTCGTCCAACATTTCAAATCTGTCTGACTATGTTGATTCACTTCTCAGCTCGCCACAATTCGGCGAAAAATGGGGCCGTCACTGGCTCGACGTGGCCCGCTACGCTGAATCGAACGGCAACGACGGTCTCTCCCGTAATCCGAGCTTTCCACATGCTTGGAGGTATCGCGATTATGTCATCCGCGCTTTCAATGAAGACCTGCCGTATGATCGTTTTATCGCCGAGCAAATCGCTGGTGACCTGCTTCCCGCTGATTCACCCGCACAGCGCGATCGTCAACTCATTGCCACCGGTTTACTCGCGCTCGGCATGAAGCCTGCCAAGGCGATGAACGAGAACTTCGAGATGGATGTCATCGCTGATCAGATCCATGTCATCGGTAGTGGTATCCTCGGGCTTAGCATTGGCTGCGCACGCTGCCACGATCACAAAACCGATCCTATTCCGACGCGTGATTACTACGCTCTCGCAGGCATTTTCAAAAGCACTGAGACAATGTGGGGTGCTGCTGCCCATCAAGGCCTCACTGCGCCACAAACGCCGCTGCACGAGCTTCAAGCTGCCGCCAAGGTCCTGCCGCGTGCGGAGGTGGAGCAGATCATCCAAGCTAATCCGCCGCACCGTCCGCCCGCGAAGCCCTCCTTCGCATATAAAGTCGATGCACCGCTCGCCATGGGCGTGCGCGAGGCCAAAAAGATCGAGGACTGTAAACTCAACATTGATGGTGAATCCAAAAAACTCGGCGCGGTGATCCCACGCGGCTTTCTCAGTGCTTGCGGCGGCGGCACGGTCGCTGATCTGAATCAAAGTGGACGCTTGGAACTCGCCAAATGGATCATCAGCCCACAAAACCCGCTTACAGCCCGCGTCTTTGTGAATCGAGTCTGGCTTCATCTTTTCGGTGAAGGTCTTGTCACAACGCCGAACGATTTCGGCCTCGCGGGCGAGCGCCCCACGCACCCCGAACTCCTTGATCACCTTGCGACTCGTTTCATGCGCCAAGGCTGGAGCATCAAGAAGCTCATTCGCGACATCGTCCTGAGCCGCACCTATCAAATGGCATCCCGCAGCGGTAGCGCTCCGCTGTTCTCTCACCACCTTCGCCGCCGACTCGATGCCGAAACACTCCGTGACACCATGTTGTTCATCACGGGTGAGCTCAATCCACAGCCAGCAATCGGTTCGCTCATTCAGCATCGCGATGTGCTTATCAATGAACTGCCTTCGCTGCATCAGCCGAGCACTCGACGAAGCGTGTATCTGCTCATGCTTCGCAATTCGATGCCACCGGAGCTCACCCCCTTCAATTTGCCCGATGCTACTACCGTGGTTGCTCAGCGTGACTCTTCAGCTCTTGCTACACAGTCACTCTTTTTGTTAAACAACGCGTTCGTCATCGAACAAGCTCGTCACTTTGCGATGCGGCTGATTAAAACATTTGATGAGAACGAAAAGCGCATCCTTCAGGCATATCTTCATACCTTCGGCCGTTACGCCTCCATCACTGAGATTCAGCGTGGGCTCGATTTTCTCCGCGAAGCCGATTCGATGCTCGTTTCGACGCAAACCGACCACTCACGTCGTGAACTCGACACCTGGGCCGCGTTTTGCCAAGCCCTGCTCGCCAGCAATGAACTGCGTTATGTCGATTGAACCATGATTCACACCACCATCGATTTCGACAAACCCGGCAAGCAGCAGGGCTTTTTGCAGGTGCCGTATTCACACAATCTCGGTGGTTGGGCGAATGTGATGATTCCTCTGACCGTCATTGCTCGCGGCAAGGGTCCGACGGTGCTCGTGCTTGGCGGCAATCATGGTGATGAATATCAGGGCCAGATCGCCATCATGAAGCTCGCTCGCGAGTTGGAGGCGGAGAAGGTGAGCGGTCGGCTCATTTTGATTCCATCGCTGAATTTTCCTGCCGCGCGCACGAGCACGCGGCTCTCACCGATCGACGGCATGAACATGAACCGTGCCTTTCCCGGCGAGGCTGAGGGGCCCGTGACGAGTCAAATCGCGCATTACTTGCGCACGGTGCTGTTTCCGCTCAGCGATGCGGTGATCGATATTCATAGCGGTGGTCGTAGCATGGAGTTCGTGCCCTGCTCTCACATGCATCTCGTCCCAGATCGCGAACAACGACGCCGCATGTATGACGCGATGCTCGCTTGGGGCACTGAGTTCTGCTTCATATACGCGGACATTGCCGGCAAAGGCTTGCTGCCCGTCGAAGCCGAGAACCAAAGCAAGACCGTCGTCACTACCGAACTCGGCGGCGGTGAGTGCATCCCCGCTAGCGTGCATCGCATCGCTCAAAGTGGCCTGCGTAACGTGCTGGTGCATCTTGGCGCGCTGAAAGGCCGTGTCGTACCGCGTGGGAAGCGACCGATCCTCGCGCAGGCGCTCAATCGTGAGGACTATATTCTCGCGCCGGAGTCCGGTATCTTCGAGATCGCTATCGACCTCGGTTCCAAAATGAAAAAGGGTCAGACCATCGGATATATTCACCATCTGGAGCGGCCCGATCGCGCACCGGAGCGCATTGTGGCCGCGAGCGGCGGCTACCTCATCACCGTGCGTGCTCCATGTTTGACGCAGCAGGGTGATTGCGTCGCTGTCATCGCCAGACAGGTCTCTGAACGCGAGGTGCTGGTCGCATGAGTCATGCACGGTCAGCCAGCGCGCTCGTCACCTTCATGTGGGTCGCGTATTTCCTGAATTACTGCGACCGACAGTTGGTCTTCTCGATGTTTCCCTCGCTGAAGGCGGACTTAAAGATGAGCGACGAGCAACTCGGCCTCGTCGGGGCGATGTTTCTTTGGGTCTATGCCTTTGGCTGCCCGATCTCCGGCTATCTTGGTGATCGCTATTCGAAGCGGCTGCTCGTGGTGCTCAGTCTCATCGTCTGGAGCTTGGTAACGATCGGCACCGGGCTCGTGGCAGGAGGAGCGATGCTGCTCGCGATGCGTGCGGCGATGGGGGTGTCTGAATCCCTTTACATGTCCAGTGCCGTCGCGTTGACGGCCAACGCCTACGCGGCGGACAAGCGTTCGCGTGCTGTCTCGGTGCTCATGACCGGACAAATCGCGGGCACGGTAGCGGGGAGCTGGTTCGGCGGTTGGATGGCGGACCGCGGCCAGTGGCGCGGCGCCTTTTTCATCCTCGGCGCGGTCGGCGTGCTGTATGCATTGCCTTATTTCGCGTTTCTGCGGAAAGTCAGTGAGCCAGCCGCGGAGCCCGGTGCGCGGTTGTCGCTGGGCTCGCTGGGCCGTTCGCGCATGTTCATGATGCTCTGCGTGGTCTTTCCAGTCTTCGTTTTCGGCCTTTGGTTGCTCTATGGTTGGCTGCCGGCATTTCTGCATGACAAGTTTGCGCTCAAACAATCCGATGCGGCCTTCAATGCCACCGTCTTCCTGCAAACCGCCACCTTCATGGGCATCCTCTTAGGCGGTATGATCGCCGACAGGCTCCACAAGCGGGGGAAGGCGGCGCGCTTCTGGATCATTGCCGTCGGCCTCGTGCTCTCCGCCCCCTGCATCCATCTTCTCGGCAGCAGTGACACGCTTTTTGTCACACGCATCGCCGCCACGGGTTTCGGGCTGTTCAGCGGCCTTTGCATCGCAAACATTTTCCCCGCCGCTTTTGATGTCGTCGGCACCGAGGCCCGCGCGACGGCCGTGGGCCTGCTGAATTTCTGCGGAGCGATCATGTCCGGCTTCGCCACGCTCTTCGGCGGCCTGTGGAAGCAGTCGCTTGGCATCAACCGCCTGCTCAGCTTCACCGCCTTGGGCTATCTCGTGGCCGCGGCAGTGGTCGTCACCTGCCTCCGATGGTTTTTTAATGAGAAGTGTCGGAAGTCAGAGCCAGTTCGTCCGTAGAAAAGACTTCATGCCACGCATCCTCATCGCCGAATGCAAACAGGAGGTCTCGACCTTCAACCCGCACCTGAGCGGGTATGATGACTTTGGCATCCGTCGCGGGCAGGAATTGCTCAATTACCACCGCAGCGTGCGAAATGAGGTCGGCGGGGCGCTGAGCGTATTTGACTCGGTTTCCGATGTGGAGCTCGTTCCAGCTTACAGCGCGTTTTTCATCACGTCGGGCGGCACGCTAGCGAAATCGGCTTGGGAGCAAATCTCGCGCGAACTGTTGGAGAGCATCAAATCGGCTCCTGCGGTCAATGGTGTGTATTTCTGCATGCACGGCGCGATGGCGAGCGAAACGGAACTCGACCCCGAAGGCTGGATACTGACCGAAACGCGCAAAATCGTTGGAGAAAAAGTACCGATCGTCGTTTCACTCGATCTGCACGGTATTTTGACGGATCGCATGATCGAGCAGAGCGACGCGGTTGTGGCCTACCACACCTATCCACACGTCGATTTCTTCGAAACCGGCCAGCGTGCGGCCAAATTGCTCCTCCGCATCCTTTCAGGCGAGGTGAAGCCGTTGACGGCCAAAGTCACCGTGCCTGCGCTCGTGCGAGGCGATGAGCTCATCACGGCCAGCGGCTCGATCCAGCATGCCGTGAATGCCGCGAAAGAGATCGAGCAAAGTCCACGCTGCCTCTCCGCAGCGATGATGTGGGGCAATCCCTTCACCGATGTGCCAGAACTCGCTTCGTGGGCCTTTGTGGTAACGAACAACGATCCTGAAGTGGCCGAATGCGAAGCCTTGCGCATCGCGGATTTGTTCTGGCAACACCACGAGAAGATGCACGTGCCGTTGAAGAGCCTTGATGAGATGGCAGCCATCGTGAAGGCGCACTCCAGTGGCACACTTGGCCTTGTCGATGCCGCGGACGCTACCAGCTCCGGCGCATCGGGCGACAGCAACGCGATCCTGAGAAAACTCATCGAAACCGGCTGCGCGGCGTTCGTGCTGCTGCCAATCGTCGATGAACCGACGGTGAAGATGGCTTTCGCAGCCGGGATCGGCTCCACCATCACCACGAAGATCGGTGGTACGCTCGACCCGCAGCGCTTCACGCCACTCGAAATCACTGCAAAGGTGCGCTTGCTCTCTGACGGCCGCTTCCGCAGCGAATCGTTCGGCGAAGAATGGCTCGCAGGCCCCACGGCGGTGCTGGAAGCCGGGAACATCACAATCGTGGTCAGCAGCCGTGCCGTGAATCTCTACGACCGCTCGTTCTTCTACGCGCACGGGCAGAATCCGGCACGATTCGATGTCGTGGTGATCAAATCGCCCCATTGCCAGCCGCACATGTATGCCGACTGGTGTACGCAGATGGTGCATGTTGATGCGCCCGGCTCTTCGAGCGCCAACCTGCCTTATCTCGGCCACACGCGTTGCGCTCGGCCGATGTTCCCACTGGATGCGGGTGTCCCCTTTCAATCTCAAGCCAAACTTTTCCAAAGACACTCATGAAGATCACCGAAATCCGCTGCGCAGGTCTGCGCGGCGCCACTCCCGAAGGCGGCTGGAGCAATGAGCTTCGGCCTGAAGATTGCGTTCATACGCTCGTCACTGTGCACACCGATGAAGGACTCGTCGGGCTCGGCAGTGTGTTCACGAACGATGCGCTGGTGAAGGCCGCGCTGGCGGTGCTTGAGCCGCTTTATCGTGGCGAGAACGCGCTGGAGCCTGAACGTGTAAGCGAGAAGCTGCATCAGAACATGTTCTGGCTCGGTCGTGGGGGGGCGATCACGCACGCGATCAGCGGCATCGACATCGCGCTTTGGGATTTGCTTGGCAAGGCGACTGGACAGCCAGTGGGGCGCTTACTCGGTGGTCGCTATCGTGAGCGCGTACAGCCATATGCGTCGCTGCTGATGGATGAACCGGCGAAGATGAAGGATCATCTACTGCAAGTGAAAGCGCAGGGATTTCGTGCCTTCAAGATTGGCTGGGGGCCGTTTGGGCGGTGTAATGTGAAGACAGATGAAGCTATTATCAAAGCCGCGCGTGAGGCCGTGGGTGCGGGCAACAAGCTCATGGTCGATGCGGGTGGCAGCGACGCACATTGGACGAATGGTTACAAGTGGGCACTGAACACCGCGAAGATGCTCGCTGACTATGATGTGCACTGGTTCGAGGAAGCGCTTGTGCCAGATGCGATCGAGGACTTTGCCAAGCTGCGAGAGCACTCGCCCGTGTCGATCAGCGGCGGCGAGGTGCTTACGCGGCGTCAGATGTTCCAGCCCTTTCTCGAAGCGCGTGCCTTTGACATCATCCAGCCCGACGTGACGAAGGTCGGTGGCATCAGCGAGGAGCGGCGCATTGCTTGGATGGCGCAGGAGCATGGCGTGCAATTCATTCCGCATGGTTGGAACACAGCGGTGGGCCTCGCGGCAGATTTGCACCTCGCGTCCGCGTTTCCGGGCACCGATCTGGTCGAGTATCTCGCCGGATCGCCGTTCATCGACGAGATCACTCTCGGCGGTTGGAAGCTGGATGCCGATGGCATGCTGAAAATCCCGACGAAACCGGGTCTCGGCCTCGAACTCGATCCGGATGCGGTGGCGAAATACACGCGCGGGGAGAACCTCCTGTGAAAGTCATGGAATGGCGTGTTCCATTGCTGCTCTGCCTGATCTCCGTCGGCGCACCTGCTCTGGACTTTACGCGCGACGTGCGACCTATCCTTGCGACAAAATGCTACGCGTGTCACGGGCCTGACGAAGAAAGCCGCGAGGCCGATCTGCGCCTCGACATGCCCGCGAAGGATTTTGATACGAAAACCTTCCTCCACCGCATCACCACCACCGATCCCAGTGACGTGATGCCACCAGCGAAGTCCGCCAAGTCACTGACCACCGCCGAAAAAGACACTTTGAGGCAGTGGATCAAGTCGGGTGCGAACTACGAGCCGCATTGGGCCTTTCAGCCGATTCGACAATCAAACTCTCATCAAGGCATCGACAGTCTCATCCATGCCCGATTGATCCAAAGCCACCTCAAGCCTGCACCACGTGCAAATGCGAGCACGCTGATCCGCCGTCTCTACCTCGATCTTATCGGCCTGCCGCCACCTTTGGTCGCTTGCGAATTGACTGATCTTTCAGATGAAAGATACGCCACGCTTGTGGATCAACTCCTTTCGGATCCACGTTTTGGTGAGCGCTGGGGGCGTCACTGGCTCGACATGGCACGCTATGCCGATTCAAACGGATTCCTCGGAGATGGTCTACGCCCCTATGCTTACCGTTACCGCGACTGGGTCATCCAAGCCTTCAACGAAGACATGCCGTATGATGAATTCACCATCGCGCAAATCGCCGGAGACCTCACCGAAATGTCTGCGGGAACCGGTTTCCATCGAAACGCCGCACTGAACACGGAGGCAGGTGTGGATAAGGAAGAAGCACGCCACCAAAACTTGGTGGATCGCATCAATACGATCGGCCGTGTGTGGCTAGGGCTTACGCTTGGCTGCGCACAGTGCCACACGCACAAGTATGATCCGATCACCATCCGTGATTACTATAGCTTCTACGCCTTCTTCGACAACACGGAGGATTATGACGACGCTCAAACCAAGGCTCCCTCCCTTGTAGAGGTCTCCAAAAATCGCAGGCAGAGCTACGTGCATATTGCAGGGGATTATACACGTCGCGGTCCCGATGTGATGCCAGCCACTTTATCCGCACTGCCTGCCCAAGTTGGAAATACGCGGCGCGAACTCGCCCAGTGGCTCGTTTCGCCGCAAAACCCGCTCACCGCCCGCGTCGCAGTGAATCACATTTGGAGCAAGCTGTTCGGCTATGGTCTTGTGCGAACGCCTGACGATTTCGGCACCAGTGGCGAAGCACCATCCCACCCTGAACTCCTCGATTGGCTCGCCACCGAATTCATGCGTCATGGCTGGAGCCGAAAACAACTCATCAAGCGCATCGTGATGAGCGAAACGTATCGGCAAAGCAGTGTTCCATATTTTCAGACTGACCCGCTGAACATCCTCCTCTCCCGCCAAAACCGCATCCGTCTCGATGCCGAAATCCTGCGTGACTCAGCGCTTGCTGTTAGCGGCCTTCTGAAACCCACGATCGGTGGACCGAGCTTCCGCCCACCCTTGCCAGAAGACGTCTTCGATGTCGGTCGCTCCTCCAATTGGCAAGCCAGCCCCGGTGATGAGATCTACCGTCGTAGTCTTTATATCATTACCCTTCGCAGCGTGCTCTATCCTACGCTCACCACTTTCGATGCGCCGGACGCAGCCGATGCTTGTGTGCGACGCGAACGCTCCAATACACCGCTGCAAGCGCTCACGATGATGAACGACGGTATCTTCGTTGAGGCGGCGCAGTCCCTCGCGCTTCGTGCGCTTCGTGAGAGTCCGAATCACCTCGAAAAAATCTTCCACCTGGTCTTGAACCGTCAACCGCGTGTCGAAGAGTTTAGTCGGCTTCAAACCTTCCATCTCGAGCAAAAAGCCCGTGTCCAGCAGAGCGGTGCCGCTGCCCTTCAAGTGCTGGGGGCGCATCAAAAAACCCTTTCAAGCGCACAAGCCACCGAAGCTGCCACGCTCGTTGCCGTGGCGCGACTGCTTTTGAATCTCGATGAGTTCATCAATCGCGAGTGACAAGCTCTTCATCCTTTGATCTGTCAAATCCCACTCATCTTCGGTAGCACAAATGGCGCACGATACTCGCGGGTGAGAAGTGCATTTGCAGCAGGGTTGTCGAGGAAGGATTCCTTCTCGCTATTCACGCGGAGATGTTGGCCAAGTGTGAGCTGGGTCTTTGCTAGATCGATGCCGGCTTCGACGAGGTAGTGGCGTGTGCGTCCAAGCGTGTCCTGCACATCTTCATGGACCTGAAGCGTCTCGAGAGCTTTTGAGACGTCGTTGACGGATGCGTTGGATCCTAGTCGGTACGAAATGTTCGCTATGTGGCAGAGCGAGGTGCTTTGATGACCTTCGTCGATGTCAGCAGTTAGGTCAGTGTGCCTGCGACTGCGCACAGCGCGGAGGAAGTTGGCGAAGTGGTTCTCGGATTTGCCCCCTTCGAAGGCGCGCACGAGGTTGCCCTTCGGCTCAAAGAGGCTCGTGTCGGCGATGATGCCCTCGCTGCCGTAGAAGAACCACATGGATTGGATCGTGGGGTGAAACGGCGCGGTTTTGAGGCCGCGCGTTTCGGAGACGATGGTCTTGTCGCCGAAGTCGAAGATGCCCACCTGAGAGTTGGGCGTCTCTGCGACGTCGGTGTAGCCGAGTCGGCCGCCGTAGCTGAGCACGCTGCGGCCCAAACCGGTCACGCCGAGGCCCCAGCGGCAGATGTCGAGCGAGTGGACGTTGTTGTTGCCGATCTCGCCGTTGCCGGTGTCCCAGAACCAATGCCAGTCGTAGTGGAACTTCGGTCGCGTGAGCTTTGTCATCGGCGCAGGGCCGGCCCACAGGTCGTAATCGCACCTCGGCGGCATCACACACTCCGCCGGGCCACCGATACTGCCGCGCCCGCTGTAGATGATGCTCTTCGCCAGCTTCACCTCGCCCAGCTTGCCTTCGCGCATGAACTTCACCGCCTCTGCCAAAGCACCGCGTGAGCGATTTTGAGTGCCGGTTTGCGCGATGCGCCCCAGTTTTCGCGCCACCTGCACCATGCGGCGGCCTTCCTCGACATTCTGACTTACGGGCTTCTCGACATACACATCTTTGCCCGCCTGCATCGCCCAGATCGCCGCCAGCGCATGCCAGTGGTTCGGCGTAGCGATGAAAACGACATCCACTGCCTTGTCATCGAGCACCTTTCTCAAGTCCTGCACCTTCTTCGGCATTGTCCGCTTCAGTTCGACGAGCAAAGCGCCCACCTCATCCGCGCGATCGAGGTCCGGATCGCAAACATACGCCACATCACAATCTGCGAGTCTCGCTAATTCTCGCGCATGCGCCTTGCCACGAATCCCACAGCCTATGATCGCCGCCGTGATTTTCTCATTCGCCGACACCGGTGCCGGATCAGCTCCGAGCATCGTTTTCGGCAAAGCGACCGCCGCAGCGGCCATGAGCGAGTCTTCAAAAAAGCGTCGGCGGGTGGGTGTGAGCATGGTGTTGGAGAAAGGAATGTTACTGGATAAGTTTTGCCGCCTCTTCTTTCGCTTTGGCAAGCACATTGGCCAGTGCGACGGGTTTGCCGCCTTGGCGGAGGCTTTCGTCAGCGGCTTCCATGAAGGTGAAGATCTCGATGGTCTCGGCCTCGCTCACGGGAGGGCTGCCGGTGCGGAAGAAGGTGCCGATCTGGCGGCAGAGGGCTTCGTAGCTGATGGTTTTGGCTCCCTGGCGGACATTCTTGGAGCCGAACACGAGCGCGCCGAACTCCGACTTGCCCTTCACGATGCCGCGATAGGTGCCGACGCGGCCGTCTTTCCACACGCCGGTGACTTGATCGGTGACGGGGCCTTTGGTGCGGGAAACGGTCTCGCAGCCGGTGCCCATGAGCGCGAAGAGGGACTCGATGCCGTGGATGGCGTAGAAGAAGAGGTCTGGCGTGCCGTCTTGATACGAGCACGGCCCCCAAGTCGTCACGCTGAGGATGTCGCCGATCTCGTCATTGTTCTTCATCGCGATCAAATCGGCTCCGAAGCGCGAGGATGAGCTCGACCAGACCTTCACGTTGTTCTTTTTCGCGAGTTCAAAGATCGCAATGGCCTCGGCGAGCGTGCCAGCGACGGGTTTGTCGATGAAGACGGGTTTGCCTGCTTTGAAGATTTCCCGCGCCTCCTGGAGATGAATGCGGCCATCCACGCTCTCCAGCAGCACCACATCGACTTTTGCGAGCAGTTCCGGAATGCTCGGCACGATCTCCACGCCCATGTCGCGCAGTTGCTGCGTGAACTTCTCTTTGCGATCCTTGCTGGCGGGCATGTCCGTGCCGCCGGTGTAACCTGTGGCCACTTTGATGCCTGCAAGCTCGCCCGTCGTCTCACCTTTGTTGAAGAGCTTCGTGAAGGCCGGAACATGCGACGTATCGAGGCCCACAATGCCAGCACGCAGCGGTTTGAGATCGTTTTGAGCAAAAACAGCCGTGGCTGCGAGAAGAGTCAGCAGGATGGATTTCATGGGTGTTCCATCAAAAGCGTCCAAATCGTCAATTTGATCATTTTTTTCTAATCTGAGGCACAGCTGAGCATTGGCCTTCGACATTTCACTCGCAGTGTTCATCGTTAGAATGCCTTTCCAATGCCCCGCCGCGTTTCCACCTCTCACACAGACCACGAGATCGCGCCCGATCTGTTCGCGGCGTCGTTGTCGTTGGCCTCGCGGCATTTTCTTGGCTGGGACCGGCCGTTGGTGAAGGCGGTTGTCGAGCATGTGGCGACGGGATGGTATGGACGTGGTGCTCTCGATTTGAGCGGGCTGCTCATCATTGTGCCCACGCGCAATGCGAGCCGTCGCCTACGAGAGGCGCTGGCGGTTCATGCGGCGGAGCAAAACGCTGCCGTGCTGCCGCCGCGGGTGGTGACGCCGGATTTTCTCACCTCGCCTGAGCATGCGTCGGAGCTGCATCCAGCCGGAACGCTGGAAACAAAGCTGATCTGGGCCGCGGAGCTGCTGCGCATCGATTTGAATGCGCATCGCGATTTGTTTCCCGTCGATCCCGTCGAGCGAAACTTTACGTGGGCGCTGAAAACGGCGGGCCAGCTGATCGAGCTGCGCGAGACGCTCAATGAGAAGGGCCTCAGCTGCGCGGATGTGGCGCGTATTGTCGAAAATACCGAGATGGAGCCGGAGCGATGGCGTGATCTCGCCAGCATTGAGAGGCATTGCGTGAAAGCAACGACGGAGCGCGGATTCGCCGACTGGCAGGCCACGCGACGACATGCTGCGCAGAATGGAAAACCGCCCGCCAGCATCACGCGTGTCGTGATCGCCGGCGTGCTCGATCCATCTTCGCTCGCCATCGAGGCACTGGAGATGTGGTCACGGCATCTGCCGGTAGAGGTTCTCGTGTATGCGCCGGAGGTGACCCATCGCGATTGTTTTGATCTTTGGGGGCGCCCGCTAGCTGACAAATGGCTTACGCAGCCCATCAACATCCCCGACGCGAAGACGACGATTCATCAAGGCGGCACGCCATCGGAGCAGGCGGAGGCCGTGGCGGAGATAATCATGCTCTATAAAGAGCCTGGTGAAGTCGCTGCCATCGGCGTGGCCGACACGGAAGTTATCACTCCATTAGAAAAGGCGCTCGCCGATCGCGACATCAGCGCCTTCGATCCGGCGGGTCGCAAAATGGGCACGCATGGCGTGTTTCACCTGCTACGTATCGTCGCACAACTCGTGGCGACGCGTTCGTTTCAATCCGCCGCCGAACTCGTGCGTTGCCCTGATGTCGCGGAGGCCATTCGAGTCTCGGCCGAGGTTCAAAGTGGCGAAAAACCTTCGTTGAGCGGCCTGCTCGATGATTTTGACACGCTTGAGATCACTGCACTGCCGGACACGCTTGATGACGCGCAGGAGCTAGCGCCGCGCGTATTTAGCGATGCAAAAAAAACCAGCGCCGTGCCTGCCGCTCTCGCGTGGATGGATCGCATTGTTAAAGCGCTCGATGGCCGCGGCTTTGACATCGCGCTAACAGATTTTCTGGGTGAGGTCTTCGCCACACGGCGCTTCCGCAGTGACAATCCGGAGGATGCGGTCTTCTCCGCCATCGCGGACCAGATTCTTCAGGTGCTTGATGCTCTGGATGAACTCGCCACGTTGTTTTCGGGTGGTCTCGATGCCGTGCAGCGGTTGGAGCTGCTGCTGCAAACGCTGAGCGATCAAATTTTCTACACTGAGCGCAAAGCACATGACATTGACCTGCAAGGCTGGCTTGAATTGCTGTGGGAGGACGCGCCGCATCTTGTCATCACCGGTATGAACGATGGTAAGGCACCGGAGGCCATTCTTGGCCACACGTTCCTACCAGACTCTGCACGTCGCGTGCTTGGCCTGCGCAACAACGACACGCGTTTTGCTCGCGATGCTTGCCTCATGACGGCTTTGATCGAATCGAGGCGTCACAATGGTGGTCGCGTTGATTTCATCTTTGGCCGCACGAATGCCGATGGTGCTCCGCTGCGTCCTTCACGCCTACTTTTTCAATGCGCCGAGAGCGAGCTACCTGCGCGCACGCTGCACTTTTTCCAAAAGCATGCGCCGCGTGTCAATCCGGTGCCTTGGCAGCTCGCGTGGCAGCTCCAGCCGCGTCCGTTGCCGGATGATGCCTCCGTTTTCCACCGGCTCAGCGTCACGCAGTTCAGCAGCTACCTGCAATGTCCGTTCCGTTTTTATCTGCGACACGGCCTTGGCATGTCGGAGATCGACGTCAAGCGCACGGAGATGGATGCGATGGAGTTTGGCAGCCTGCTGCACGGCGTTTTGGAAAGCTTCGCGCAGGATGAGCAGGCCATCACGCTGACGGACGCGGAGAAGATTCGCGAAGTCTTCCACAGCATCCTCGATCGCCGCTTGCGTGGTATCTACGGTTCGCGCCTCACCGTGCCCGTGACGATCCAACGCGAGTCGGCTCGGCAGCGCCTCGGCTGGTGGGCGGAAAAGGAAGCGGAGCAGCGGCGCGAAGGCTGGCAGATCATCGCCGCGGAGACGCGGCTGAGTCCGAAGGATGATCCGTGGCAGCTCGCAGGCATGACGATCAGCGGCCGCATCGACCGCATCGACCGCCACGCGCAGCTCGGCGTGCGTTTGATCGACTTCAAGACGCGCTCAGCCTTCGATCCGGTGAAGAAGACGCGCAAGACGGTCGAGAACTACCACCTCGCGTCGCTAAAGCGCGGTGAGGAGACGGAGAGCTTTGCGGAGTGGTCGCTCGTTACTAGCAGCGAAGGCGTCGCTTCGCGCTGGATCGACCTGCAACTGCCGCTTTACCGCCTCGCGATGGAGAGGCGCTTTAAGGGTGAAAAAATCATCACCGCACATGTAACGCTGAGCAAGACGAAGCCCGAGATCGGCCTCGATGAATGGAGCACGCTCGATGGAGCAGTGCTCGAAAGTGCACGCGTTTGTGCGGAAGGCGTTATCGCTGCCATCCGCGAACGTCAGTTCTGGCCGCCTGCGAAGAAGCTGCCGTATGGTGATGACTTTGAATCACTCTTTCATGGCGATCCACTGAAGGCAGTTGATGCCAGTCTGCTCACACGAAAGGAGGCCGCGTGACCATCCCAAACGAGATGATCCTCGCGTCCGCGGGCTCCGGGAAGACCTGGCAGCTCACGAATCGCTTCATCGCGATCATGGGGCAGCAGTTGCTTGCGGGCAAAGACGTCATGCCGGAGCGCATTGTGGCAGTCACTTTTACGCGAAAAGCCGCGGGCGAGTTCTTCGACTCCATCCTCTTCAAGTTGGCTAAAGCGGCCGCCGATGCCGATTTCGCTACGAAGCTCGCTGGCGATGAAAAACTTGATCCTGAGGCCAAGGATGACCCATTGCGTCCCATCCTGCGTGCGTTGAAGCCGGAGCATTACCTACAGCTCCTGCGCGTTTTCATTGCGCGTATGCCGCGGTTGTTTCTCGGAACGCTTGACAGCTTTTTCTCGGCGATTCTGCGTAGCTTTCCGGTCGAATTCGGCCTTGCGGGTGATTTCGAAATTCTGAACGAACATCTCAGTGTCGTGGAGCGTGAGCGTGTGTATCGACTCGTCTTCCAGCGCACACTTCCGGGTCTCAAATCGCGGGGTGAAGGCCTCGCGGCGCAGCAGGAGTTTCTTGAGGCGTTTCGTCGCGCTACATTCGGTAAAGAAGAGTCACGCATCCGCGATGTGCTTGACCAATTCATTGAGAACCATCACGAAATCCTGCTGCATGCTGCAAACGGTGAGCTGTGGGGTAATCCGCGTGCCGTGTGGCCCAGCGGCTGCCATTGGTTGGAGGCTCAAATTGACGTCAAAGAAGCTTCGCAATGTCTGCGGCAGCTTTTGGAGGCTGGAGAAACGAATGACAAGGCGTGGGAATTCTGGAAGGAGTTCTTCGATGAGTTGCCCGACTATCAAGCCGGCACCAAACTCACCAGTCGTGTTGAGTTCTTTGTGAAGAAAGCGTTGGAGCAGTGGAGCGAGATCGAAGCGAAGAGCTGCACGCTCACCGTGAACCGCCAGAAGCAAAAGCTCGAAGGCCGCTTGTGCGATGCCTTTGCAGCCATCATCAGGCACATCGTTGGTGGTGAATTGAGGGCGCGCATGGAGCGCACGCAGGGTGTATGGGCTGTGCTCAATCAGTATGAACACATCTGGTCGCGACGGGTGCGCAGAGGCGGTCGGCTTACATTTCAGGATATTCAACTTATCCTCGCGGGCCATGAGTTTACCGCCGGGCTTCCGAAGCCAATGCTCTCGCAGGTTCCAGGAGAAGATGAGCGCTTGCGCATCGATTACCGCCTCGATGCGCGTTATGACCACTGGTTGCTCGATGAGTTCCAAGACACAAATCACATCCAGTGGTCGGTTATGGAAAATCTCATCGATGAAGCCGTGCAGGACACGAGCGATGAGCGAACACTTTTTCAGGTCGGTGATGTAAAGCAGGCCATTTACGCATGGCGTGGCGGTGACACGCGCTTATTTGACGATATCTACACCCGTTACAGCTCGGAAACTGTGCAGCGCATTCACAAGCGGCCGCTGAATGTCTCGTGGCGCAGCGGGCATGATGTGATTGATCTCGTCAACCGTGTGTTTGGCAACGAATCTGCCCTGAGCGCTCTCGATTTGCCGCTCGAAACGGTCGAGCAATGGCCTTGGCAGCCCCATCAGGTTGCTGGTGTGAATGATACGACGCCAGGTCACGCTATGCTGTTACAGCCGTTGCCAGCCGATGGAGATAAAGTAGGCGTAGAGGATCGTTTTGCGTTGACCCTTGGTATCTTAGAGGAGATCCAACCCCTGAAGAACCACCTCAGCTGCGCGATTCTCGTGCAGAGCAATAAGACTGGCCGCGCACTCGTCGACTACATTCGAGCGCACTCGCCGAGCCGCATCCCTGTGATGTGCGAGTCGGAGATCGCCATCGCGACAGACAATGCGCTGACCATGGCGCTGCTGAGTCTGCTCAAAGTCGCCGCGCATCCGGGCGACACCTTTGCGTGGGAGCATCTGCACATGACGCCCTTTCACAGCCTGCTGGAAGGTAAAACTCGCGGCCATGTCGTCCACGAAGTGCTACAACGGGTCTTCAACGAAGGCTTTGAGGCCGTTCTACGGCACTGGCTGCAATTGCTTGAAGCTAGCGGTGTTATTCTCGATGCCTTTAGTAAACGACGTGCAGAAGATTTTGCGCTTGCTGCAGGCTTGTTTGACGAAGGTGGCAGCCGTGATGTGGATGAGTTTCTCGCCTATGCTTCGAGCTACACGGTTAGCGAACCGGACACGCAACATGCGGTGCAGGTCATGACGATTCACAAATCCAAAGGCCTTACTTTTGACTGTGTGATCCTCCCGGATGTTGAAGGCAAAAAGCTGACCGAGGTGCGGCGTGGCATAGGAGTGAAACGTGACCGTGATCGTCATGTCGAATGGGTTTTGGATTTGCCACCGTCCGAATTCGTGCGTGCTGACAATGAACTTCTCGATTTCCGCGCCGAGCAGGAGGCCGATGCGGCCTATGAAGAATTGTGCAAGTTCTACGTAGCCCTGACACGTGCGAAGCATGCGAATTACATCATCGCCGAACCGCGCGGAAAAAGCTCCAAGTCTGAAAATTTTGTTAAATTGCTTCAGCTCACACTCGGCGGTGATGACGATCCTCCTCAACGTGATTTCACCAACATCAAAGCCGAAGTCATATTCGAAACAAAAACCAAAGCCACGAATCCAAGTTGGTATGAGATTTCTCGCAAACAGGATCTACCTATCCAATTAGCGAAGCCACAACCCTTGCTTATTGAAGGTCGTCTGCGTCCCGTGCGCCGCACACCGAGCGGAAGCGAAACAAGTGTGGTGACTGGAAAGACACTTTTCTCACGCGGCGGCCGTTTTGCGCGTGCTTACGGCACCTTGGTGCATGCGCTTTTTGAGCAGATCGAATGGCTCGATGATGCCGATGACGATCAACTCACCCAAAAATGGGCAGTGGTATCCTGCGGAGACGAAAAGGCTCGCATGCGTGCCGAAGATGAAGTGCGCCGCAGCCTCGAATCTCCTGCCATTCGTGCCATATTGAGTCGCCCTTCGCCCGAAGCTATCTGCTGGCGTGAAAAACGCTTCGAGATTCTCCTCAAGGGTGAATGGCTCAGTGGCACCTTTGATCGCGTGATGCTAGAAAAGAACCGAGCAACCATTTTAGACTTTAAAACGGATAAAACCGAAACTGACGAAGCACTTGCCAGCCGATTGGAAGGCTATCGTCCGCAGCTTGAGACTTACCGTGAAGTGCTCGCCCGCATGACAGGCCTCTCGCACAATCAAATTGCCTGCAAATTACTTTTCACGCATCGCTGCATGGTAATCACTCTTTGATCTGCGACGCTCAGCGAAAAGACTCTCAAGCTTTGAGTGCCCAGTCGAGCAAAGCCTGAGCGTCTCTCCAAACGCCGTTTTCGGTATCGTTGAGAACAACAACGATGCGGCGCCGACCATTGCGCTCGCCGGTGGCAACAAGGCAGTAGCCTGCGGCATCGGTATAGCCGGTTTTCATGCCATCGCAGTAGGACGCGGTGCGCAAAACTCGGTTGGTGTTCGTGAGGTCGATGGATCTGCCATCAGGCTTTTTGAACTTGTAGGTCTGTTTTTTGACGATTTGGCGGATCTCGGGCAGTTTATCGGCCATTTTGGTGATGATGGCGAGTTCGCGGGCGGTGGAGTAGGGTTGGTCTTCAGTAAGGCCTGGGAGACCGTGAGGATTGACGAAGTGGGTGTTTTGGAGGCCTAGTTCCTTGGCTTTGGTATTCATTTTTTCGACGAAAGCGGTCACGCTTCCGGCGTTGTCACGGGCGAGGGCCTGAGCAATGTCATTGGAGCTTTTCACAAGCACAGCGGTGAGAAGTTGATGCCGGGTATATGTTTCGCCTTCCTTGATGCCGAGGCGAACTGGGGCGCATTGAGTGTCACTTTTCTCGACGGTGATCATTTGATCCAAGTTTCCGGCTTCGACAATCAGAAGGCCGGTCATGATTTTGGTCGTGCTGGCAATAGCGCCGCGTTTGTCGGCATTCTTCTCAAACAAGACGTCATCGGAAACGGGATCAATCACAATGCTGCGCTCTGCTGAGACAGTGGGCACAGGCCCACGCAGATTTTTGATCTCGATCTCATGACGCACTTTTTTGAGCTTCTCTGTCTCCTCGGCGAGCTGAACGAGCAGATTTTTCTCCTTGTGGGCGACGGCTTTTTCGCGGGCTTCTATCTGTCGCAGAGCCTCAGTGATCTGGTGTTTTTCCTTAGCGAATTCCGCCTCGCGTTGGGCCAGAGCGGTCAGCTTTGCCTGCACCTCGTCCTCGCGCCAGCGCAGTTGCTCCTCATGTTTCGGATCACCGCAGGAAGTGGCCGCCAGACAGGCCGCGATAGCGAGTAGGGCGTAGCGTGTGGTTTGAGGTTTCATGGCGCGTTTTAGAGCTGGGAAAGGAGTTGCTTGAGTTCGGAGGCAGGCCACTGACCAGGGGCGTTCGAAGTGCCGATGTAGCCGTAGTTAAGCAGACTGCCGCTTTTTGCCAAAACAAGGCGCGAGACACGGCCCCAAGGACCCATGCCCATGACGGAGAGGCGCTGGCGATGTGGCGAGCAAACAAGTCTCATCAGGCGGATGAGATCTTCTTGGCTGTTCAGGAAAGTGGCGATCTTCACGCTGTCGAGTCCCAGAGGTTGGGCGAAAGAAATGGAGCCCTCAAGCACTTCATCGGCTGGTGTGGCCTTGAAGTCGTGGAAGGATCCAATGACAAAAGCGCCTGCCGCATGGGCCTTTTGGATTGTGTCCTGCATTTGCTGAGCGGTGCGCAACTCGATGTCTACCAGCGAAGCGAGATCCAAGAGAGGTTCGATCATCGCTGCGCGCGCGGCTGGCTCAGTGGGTGAGGAGCCGCCCTCGGCAGGGTGGCGGCAGGTGAGGAGAATTGGCTGGGTGTTTCCTGTCAAAAGGCGTCGTAATTCTTGGGGCGGTAGATTCAAAGTATCGAGGCGCAGCTCGACGACATCGCAGGTGGCATCACGTTCTGCGGTGTTGAGGCTTAGCCAGTGCTGGAGAGCCACCTGATCACCCACAACTCCCACCGCGAGCGGCTTGGAAGAAAGGAGAAGGTTTTTTGATGAAAAAAGTTGGGGCACAGGTGAGGGAAGTTGAGATTGCAACGAGGGTGATTGCTAGCAGACCATCGTAAAGGCGCGAGTATGCTTGTCCGCCAGTCAGAAATCAATTTGCAGCTCACGAAGATCTTCGCTCAGCTGCTGTGTCTCGCTGATCTGACGGCCCGGGGGGTGTGCCAGTGAATGCTGGATCTGCCGCATAAATTGGCTTTCAGCAGGCGTTTGAATGCACCGAATGATCGCCTCAAGACTTCTCTCTCTTCTTATTGCCGCTTCTCCTGTGTTTGCGCAAACGCCGCGGCCTGGAGTGAATTACGATGAAGAGAAGGTGGGAAACGATCCGCTTCCCGACTTAAAGGTGACAACCGCTGATGCGTGGATGAATTCAAGGCGCGGGGAGATTTTGAAGCTTTTCGAGCAGCATGTGTATGGCAAAACACCCACAAATCTCGGTGCTCCGAAGTTTGAAGTTACAGCGACGAAAATGGATGCACTTGGGGGGCTGGCGACGAGGAAATTCATTCATGTCTCACTGCCGGAGCGCCCAGCATGGCAAGGTATGGATGTGATGCTTTATCTTCCTAACGGTGTGAAAGCCGCTCCGTGCTTTGTGGGTTTGAGCTTCGGTGGAAACCATGCTGTTAGCGCGGAGAAGGATGTGCCGCTATCCACACGCTGGATGCGTGAGAGCAAGGACAAGCACATCGTCAATCACAAGGCCACTGAGGCCACTCGGGGCAGCGAAAGCAGCCGTTGGCCGCTTGAAAAGATTCTTAAGGCCGGCTTTGCCGTGGCCACCGCCTATTATGGAGATATCGAGCCCGATCATGCCGATGGATGGAAGGAGGGCCTGCGTGCAGCAGTGAGCCGGGCTGGAGTTAACACCACCTGGAGGGACGGTGAATGGGGAGCCATTGGAGCTTGGGCATGGGGACTGAGCCGCATCGCAGACTTTCTGCAAACAGAGTCGCACATCGACGCTAGGCATCTAGCTGTCATCGGCCACTCCCGCTTGGGCAAAACGTCTCTCTGGGCTGGTGCGCAGGACGAGCGGTTTGGCGTGGTGATTTCCAACAACAGCGGTGAGGGAGGTGCGGCCCTGATGCGTCGCGATTTTGGTGAAACGACCGCCATCATCACGAAAGTGTTCCCGCATTGGTTCACATCTCAATACGCCAACTATGCCGGCAGAGTCGCCGCATGCCCCATCGATATGCATATGCTCATCGCTCTGGCCGCACCTCGTCCAGTCTACATCGCCAGCGCGGCCGAGGATCACTGGGCTGATCAGAAAGGCGAATTCCTCTCTGGCTTAC
Source organism: Prosthecobacter sp. (assembly GCA_017853885.1). Taxonomy (GTDB): domain Bacteria; phylum Verrucomicrobiota; class Verrucomicrobiia; order Verrucomicrobiales; family Verrucomicrobiaceae; genus Prosthecobacter. Next base: position 132,723 of record JAFMIR010000001.1, on the reverse strand, counting down.
ATGCCGGACCGGTTTATGCGCTTTTCGGCAAAAAAGGCTTAGGGGTGCATGTTCAGCCATCTGTCGACACACCAGTGGGCGACTTTATTGGCTATCACAATCGCACGGGAAAGCATGATGTGACGAACTACGACTGGACGCAATACCTTGCTTTCGCGAAGCGCCACTGGGGCCTGTAAGAGGATTGGTGATGGATGGCTAGCGCCGTGTGAGACCTGGGTTTTTCAGTTTCGTAAGCCCCAGCCAATCTCTATGCCAATAGCTTGTCTTTAGCCGTGCGATTTCGTTTTGGGACAAATGATTTGAGTCTGTGTCCGAACGTCTGTTCATATCCTCAGAATCTCCATGTCACCGAAACGCGCAGCATGCGTGGCTCAATTGGATGCACATGGGTGTCCATTACGGGAGCAGCCTCGCTGATGAGCTGGCTTTCGTAAGAGTAGGCGATATCATTGTTGGCGCGGTTCAGCAGGTTGAGGCATTCGAGAGCGATCTCCCAGCTTTTACGGCGGTAGCCGACGCGGGCATTCACTTGGAGGGATTCGCGGGCGCGGATGTCAGCGTAGTCCTCCGTAAGAGGACGTGGGCCGAAGTAGCGTGCTCGCACAGAGCCAAACAAGCCTTCCTCGCGACCCAGATTAAAGCCTGCATTCAGCGAATAAGGAATGCTGCCGGGGATGGAGGCGCTGGGTGGCTCTGCGGTGCGGAGATGAGCCCAAGTCCAAGTGGCCTCGAGGTCGGCCATAGCCCATGATGTGGGCCGCCAGTAGCTGGCCAACTCCATGCCGAGGCGGTCGCTGCCAGGTCCGGGCTCGGTGGTGCCGGCATCACCGACGTAGATAAGCTCCGAGTCATTGCGCAGCCACCAGAAGGAAAGCGTGTTCACCATCTTTGAGATGGATTCGTTCCGAATGCCAAATTCCGCGCCGTAGGTGCGGGCGATGGGATCGACACGATCGGCTGGAAGGCCAGTAGAGGGATCGGTAGTGATGGTCACGCCACGAGTGTCATTTGAGTGAAAGCCAAGGCCTGCGTTAAGATACAGCTCTGTTTTAGCCCAAGGGCCGAAGATCATGGCGAGCTTTGGGCTGACGATGCCTTTGGTGAGGTTGCCGTTGTTGTCCTGAAGGCTGCCGTTGCGGGAGTTGAAGTGGAACAAGTCCGACCTCAGGCCCGGGATGACACGGAACCAAGACACGGGCTTGAATTCGAGTTCCGAGTAGAGGCCGTAGGTTGCTTGGTAGATGTCGTCCTGGCGCACGGTATTCCAGCGCTGGCGGGCGGAGGTGTTGTAAAGGCCCAGCGCGTTGATGAAATCTTGGTGCATGGCAAACCCAATCGTCAGCCGTTGCTCATGACCGAGCACATCAAAATGCCAGTCCCGTGAAACGCCCGCCCCCGCAAACCAACGGCCGTCTTTCTGCTCGAATTGGTCTCCCAGCAGATCGCCACGTGCGAGGCTGTCTTTGAAGTAAGTGAAGTTCGAGAAGAGATCAAGGTCGTAGTAGCCCGCGTAGGCATTCGCCCGCGTCGTCGTGCGCCCTTCGCGGCGTTCCCAGTCGAAGCTCAGGCTGTAGCGTTGCGAGTTGCCGCCGTCGGTTGGGTCCATGGTGCCGTAGCGGCCAATAATTCCCGCATCGAGTGCCCGCTGCGGTATCTGGTCAGTGCTCATCCAATTGCCACTGTAGCCCATGAGCGTTACATTCACGCGATTCTGTGAGTCCTCCCAATGCCAGCGCAGTAAGCCGTTCCAGCGTCGTGCATCGGATGAGAGTTCCCAAGGGCCGTTGTAGAATTGATGCTCGATGGCCGTCGTGAGCACGCCCGAGCCCGCTTGAATGCTATCGGCGACCAGTGTGCGGGTGTACTCGTACTCGCCCCAGGTGGTGGAGAGAATACCCTGCGGCAGCGAGTCCATGAGCTTGAACCTTGCCGCACCGGTGCTGCTCAGGTCGCCATGTTGCGCGTAGTAATTGCCCTTCCAGTATTCTAGTTCGCCCACCAGCTCCGGGATGATGAAATTTAGATCTGCATAGCCCTGACCATGCGCATGCGTGCGGAAGTTTACCGGCATGCCATCGACGTTCATCGCGAAGTCGGAACCATGGTCGAGGTTCGTGCCGCGGAGAAAATACTGGTTGGCCTTTCCATCACCGCTGTGCTGCGTCACGATGAGGCCTGGAACGCTCTCCAACAACTCGCCACGCCGAGAGAATGGCCGTTCCATCAGCTCCTTCGCATTCGTCTGCCCCTTTGACGCGGAAGTGGCTGTGCCAATGAGTGACTCGGCCTTGCCTTCGATGACGATCTCCTGAAGTTCCGTCACACTTTGAGTCTTCGTTTGAGCTCCCAAAGGCATGGAAAGCAGGCCAGCGAAGCAAACAAGGGGTCTGAAGATCATCGCATGCTGTGACGACGGGAGTGCGGCAATCCCACAAGGTTTTAAACACTGCACACTCGCATCTTTGGAAAATCGTAAAAATTATACTTGATAAGTGGTTAACCCTTAAGCACTCTTGGGCACCCTCATGAAACCTCTCTTTCACTTCCTTGCTGTGGCCTTTGCCGTTCTTGTCGTGCCAACCACCGATGCAGCTGATTCCCCCAAAAAATCGGCGCCAAAAGAAGCGCCAGCCAAGAAGGAGAGTGGCAAGAAAGAGGCGGCGAAAAAGGCCGCGAACGCCGAAACGATTCCCTTTTATGGCAAGGTGGTCGCAGTCAGTGCCCGTAGCATCACCTTGGTGAGAAGCGACGCAGCAGATGCTCCAGAAGTCAAATTCGCCGTCAACGCTAGCACGGAATACGTGAATGGCGATAAGCCTTCCTCGATCGATTCGGTGAAGCCAGGGGCTTGGGTGGGCGGAGCTGCCAAAAAAGCTGCAGAGGGCAATGACGTGATCCTAAAGCTAAACGTGGGTGTGAAACAAAAAGCCAAAGCTAAGGCAACTGCAAAGGGCAAAGGCAAGTCCGAGAGCGAGAAGAAAAAGAGCGAATGATCGCCTGACTCACTGATCGGCCGCACGGCGTCCTTGGCCAGCTTTCACCAGCGGCAGGAGTCGGGCGGCCATTTTTTTGCTGATGCCTTTCACACGCTCCAGCTCCTCTGCGGTCGAATAAGGCCGCGAGAGGATGATTTCCCTAGCCAGAGCCGGACCGATTCCGGGGAGAAGATCCAGTTCCGCATCGGAAGCAAAGTTGATGTCCACCCGATGAACGGGCTTGCTTTCCGCAGACTCGCGTTGCTTCATCCTAGCATCACGTAGCACCGTTGTGACCACTAGCACGATGCCAATGGCGGCGAGTGCCTGCCACAGCCATGAAACGGGATCTGTGCTGGCAGGTAAAACGTTCCACGCAGGTTTTTGACGGCATTTCGATGGCTGGGGCATGCTGCATTTCAACTATAGCAGTGCAGGTGATAAACGGCAAAAAACACCTTTTCAGATGAGCAAAGCCTTGGCAGATCGTGCCCTGCCTATGTGCGTTCGTCATTTGCTCTGCGTCCTCCTCTACAGTGCTTCCGCTGTTCACGCGGAAAGGATGAGCTGGCTCCAAAATGATGCGATCAAGCTGGGTGTGGATCTCGACCTCGGCGGTTCCATCACATTTCTCGCTTCGAAGAAGGATGGTGCCAATGTGATCAACAATTACGACCTTGGCCGGCAGGTGCAGCTTTCTTTTTTTTCTGGTCCAGTGCCGTTCGAGGCTAGGGGCCAGAAGCCGGCCGAACATTGGCGGCACATCGGCTGGAATCCCATCCAAGCCGGTGATGACTTCAAGAATCCCGGCCGTGTCACCACGCATGAAAATGATGGTGAGAAATTGCATCTCACCTGCCTGCCGATGCATTGGCCGCTGAACAATGTGCCTGGTGATTGTGCTTTTGATGTGTGGCTGGAACTGGAGGGGCAGGTCGTGAAGGCACGTGCGAGGTTGCGTAACCGCCGTGAAGATTCGACGCAGTATCCTGCACGTCTGCAGGAGCTGCCTGCCGTGTATGCAAATGCCAGATTTCATCGTGTGATGAGCTATCAGGGTGCTCATCCTTTCACCAGAGAGCCTGCCACCCTCACACCTAAGGCTCATGGCATGCATCCATGGTCGTTCTGGACCGGCACGGAGGGTTGGGCAGCACTGCTAGATGAAAATGATCGAGGACTGGGGTTGATTACGCCGGGTCGCGTGCACTTCACCGGTGGCTTTGCGGGTAAGCCCGGGCCGAATGATCCGCATGGCAACAGCACTGGCTATCTCGCTGGCCAAGGACAGGAGATTCTCGATCACGACATCGAGTATGAGTTTCGCTATGAGCTCGTGCTGGGATCGCTGCAGGACATTCGCCAGCGTGCTGCGGAGTGGCGACCGAAAAGTCCACCCTCTTGGGTGTTCGCTGCGGATCGGCAGGGTTGGCATTATCAACATGCCACAGACACCGGCTGGCCTGTCAAAGAGCATCTGCATGTGCGGCTCGAACAGGATGATCCTCAAGTATTAAGCCCTCACGTCTTTTGGAAGGCGGATGAAAGCCCCTTTCTGATCATCGATGCCGCCTTTCACGCCACACAAAAACAAGCCGTGGTCATGTGGCAGTCTCATGCGCAGGCTTCCTTTGCCAACAAAGCAGCTTTGAACTTTCCCATTCAGACGGATGGGGAGTTTCACACCTATGTCATCCGCTTGGCGGATAGCCCAGAGTATCGCGGTGGCATGATCCGCCTGCGTCTGGACCCGGTAAGCCAGGGGGAGCCGGGTGCTTGGATGAAGCTGCGCAGCGTGCGGCTGGCTCGATCTTCCTCGTTTGCGGATTGATGGCAAAATACGCATCGAGTAGTCGTTTGCACGACTCTGCTGACGGTTCATAGTCCACCTTTACCAGCTACCTCCCCCAACCCGATGGCCCATCCTTTCCTCACGCAGGACTTTCACATCCGGTGGTCCACCTTGACCCCCGAGCACATTGAGAATGACATCCGCGAGGCCCTCGCGCGAGCGCAAAAGCTGCTTGATGCAGTGATCGACCAAGATCGTGGTAAAATGAACTTCGATAGCGTGGTGCTCGGTCTTGATGAGGCCACGCGGGAGCTGAATGAAGGCTGGAGCCTCGTCGGACATCTCGACTCACTTTGCAATTCGCCCGCTTTGCGTGAGGCGCATAATGCCATGCTGCCGGAGGTGAGCGCCTTCTTCGCCAAAATACCTCTCAATGAGCATCTCTGGGACCTGCTTGTCACTTACAGCAAGACCGAGGAGGCAAAAAAACTTCCGCCTGTGCGCAAACGCGCCCTCGATGAATGCATGCAGGGATTCATTGAGGCGGGTGCCGACCTCCCGCCGGACAAGAAGACGCGCATGGAGCAACTCGAGTCCGAACTTTCCCAAGCTACTCAAAAATACTCAGAAAACGTCCTCGACTCCACGAATAGCTGGGAGTTGCTCATCGACGATCAAACCAAGCTCCAAGGCCTGCCGCAGTCTGCGATTGATGCCGCCCGAGCCGATGCAGCTGCAAAGGGGCTTGGCACCGAAGGCAAGCCCGTTTGGCGTTTCACCCTCAAGGCGCCCTCAATGATCCCGGTTATGGAATACATCGAGGATTCAGCCATCCGCCGCCAAGTCTGGGAGGGCACTACCTCCATCGGCCGTGGGGGTGAGCATGACAATACAGCGCTTGTCTGGAAAATCCTTGGTCTTCGCCATGAGAAGGCGCAGATCATGGACAGGGCGAATTTTGCCGATCACATCCTTGCCCATCGCATGGCGAAGACTGGACGTAGCGCTCTGAGCTTTGTGGAGGATCTTAAAAACCGCGTACAGGATGCCTTTCAACGGGAAACCATCGAGTTGCAGGAATTCCGCGCCGATGTGGAGCATAAAGCCGCTGATCTCTTTGAACCTTGGGAGGTCGCTTTCTGGTCTGAGAAACAGCGCAAGGCCAAGTACGATTTCGATGAAGAGGAGCTCCGCCCCTACTTCCCGCTCGACAAGGTTCTTAGTGGCATGTTCCGCCTCGCGGAAATGGTCTTTGACCTGCACATTGTGGCACGTGAGGTCGTTTACATCGAGCCCGGCAAGACCGCTGAAGGTCCTGCGACTAGCGCGCAGCCTGACAAGCCCGGCCCTGTCGAGGTCTGGCATCCGCAGGTTAAATTCTACGAGGTGCGCAATGAAAAGAGTGTGCATATCGGCTCCTTTTACGCCGACTGGCACCCACGTGACTCGAAACGTGGCGGTGCGTGGATGAACTATCTTAAGATGGGGGTGCCGCCGATTGGCGACCAAGACCGCCGCCTCCACCTCGGGCTTATCTGTGGCAACATGTCACCGCCCGTGGGTGACAAGCCAGCGCTGCTCACGCATGACGAGGTTTGCACGGTGTTTCATGAGTTTGGCCATCTTCTTCATCTGCTCTGCGGTAGCGTGGAGGTGCCCTCGCTCAACGGCACAAGTGTCTATTGGGATTTTGTCGAGCTGCCCTCTCAGCTCCTAGAAAACTTCTGCTGGGAACGTGAGAGTCTCGACCTCTTCGCTCGCCACCACCAGACCGGCGAGACCATTCCCACCAAGCTGTTCAAAAAGATGATTGCTGCCAAAAACTACCGTAGCGCCAGCGACATCATGCGCCAGCTCAGCTTTGGAAAGCTTGACCTCGAGCTGCACATGCATCACGCCAAGGCTGAGGGCAGGGACATGGATGTCCTTTCGCGCCAAATCCTCGATGGCTACCTGATGGCACTGAAAACCGAGGCTCCTACCATGGCCCGCCGGTTCGGCCACCTCTTCAGCAGCCCCACAGGCTATGCAGCTGGTTACTACAGCTACAAATGGGCCGAAGTGCTGGATGCCGATGCCTTTACCCGTTTCCAAAAAGAAGGAGTGCTCAATCCCGCTGTTGGCCACGATTTCCGCGATAAAATCCTCAGCAAAGGCAACAGCGAGGACCCCGCAAAGCTCTTCCGCGATTTCATGGGCCGCGATCCTGATGCGAAGGCGCTTCTTGTGCGTGCCGGATTGGCCTAAAGCATGGCTGAAGCTGTCTTGTCTTTGGATAATCACACCCTGATGTGTCTCGCGGCTATCCGCCGCGTTGATAGGACTCATGATTCAGACCACCACTGTTGGCTCCTATCCCGTTCCCGAATGGCTGTCTGCTTTGCCTAGCGAGCAGGCCATCATCGATGCCACGCGGGTTGTCTTTGATACACAACGCCAAGCAGGCGTCGACTTGCCAACGGATGGGGAGCTGTATCGCTTTGATGTGAACCATCCGGATACGAATGGTATGATCGAGTACTTTGTTCACAAGCTTGGTGGCATCGACCATCGCGTGGGCCGGGCAGACATGTCAGCCTTTCGCGCAAAGCACGAGATGGCTTTTCGCAGCAAACCTGCTGCTGTAGTGCGTGGTCCGATCACTGAGGGTGTGCTAAATCTGGCCGAGGACTGTGCCCGTGCCGCGAAGGTGGCCGGCGGTGACTTCAAGTTCACTCTCACCAGCCCCTACATGCTCGCCCGCACCCTGTTGGATATGCATTATCACGACTTCGCCGCGCTGAACATGGCCATCGCCGATGCACTCGCCGCTCAAGCTGCAGATTTGCAATGTGCCTGCGTGCAGGTCGATGAGGCCAATATTCCTGGAAATCCCGCCGATGCACCCATCGCCGCCGCAGGCATCAATCGCGTGCTGGATGCCGTAAAAGGCCGCAAAGCCGTTCATTTTTGCTTTGGGAACTACGGTGGCCAGACGATCCAGAAAGGTGAATGGGCCGCGCTGATCCGTTTTTTGAACTCACTGCATGCTGATCATCTTGTGATGGAACTTGCGCACCGTCCGCAGTCTGATTTGGATGCCTTGAAAGAACTCGATCCGAAAATCAGCATCGGTCTCGGTGTGGTGGACATCAAGATCAACCATATCGAAACCGCTGACGAGATCGCGCATCGGATTGAGGTTGCAGAAAAGCAACTTGGCGCCGGTCGTGTGAAGTTCATTCATCCGGATTGCGGCTTTTGGATGCTCAAACGCAGCATCGCTGATCGAAAGATGGAGGCTCTCGCGAAGGGCCGTGATCGGTTTGAGGGGCGGTGACACTCACCACAGTCTCCAGGCCACCAAAACCTTATCATCTCTCGCGATCAGCATCGAGCCTGCGAAGGCCGGATGGGCCCATGTTTTGCCGATGATCTGCCAGCGTGCAAGTTCCTCGCGTTTTTCGGGCGTGATCTTCACATAGACGAGTTCGCCACTCGCGTTGAGCAGCGCGGCGAGGTTTTTTGATTCGCCCATCCACACGAGGCTGATCTGCGGATTGCGATCTTTGGGCGTGAGCGTGTTGTCATCACTCCAGAGGATCTTGCCGGTCTTCAACTCAAAGGCTTGCAGGCCGCGGTTTTTGTCGAGCATGTAAACCACGCCATCTTTAAAGAGCGGAGCAGACATCAGGCCGCAGACATCGGATTCGTTTTCCCACAACAGCTTCGCGCCGCGTCTGTCGGGCCGTAGCGCTTTCGCGCCATGCCAGTAGCCGGAGACGAGCAGCACACCGTCTTGATAAAGCGGCTGGGCGATACTCACGCCGTAAGTGATCTTATAAGGATAGGTCCAAAGCACCGCACCGTTGATCGGGTCCAAGCTTTGGATGTGTTGCGGGCCCCAAGCAATGAGTTGTCGTCGGCCTTCATGCGTGATGATCTCCGGCGTGCAGTAACCGGCCGGGTCAGGACCGCCACGCCAAACTTCCGCGCCTGTTTTGCCATCCAAAGCGATGACACTGCCGTTCTTCGCGCCCACATGAAGCAGCACGCGCCCGCCATCGAGCACAGGCGAAGCTGCAAAGCCCCACATCGGCACCTTTGCACCACAGATCTCCACCGTGTTCACTTCCCAAAGTGCCTTGCCGCTGACTGCATCGAGGCACCAAGCCATGCCGGTGGCTCCCAGTGCATACGCACGGCCCTCGCTCACATTCACTGAGGCCCGTGGGCCGGTGCCGTAATCCATCCCACCGTAGCTCACCTCCCATGCGTGCTGCCAGAGAAGCGTGCCATCTTTCGCGTCAAAGCAAAGCACCCGTTCCACCTCTTTCGGCTGTTTCTGCCGGTCCATGATGTAGACGCGCCCTTCGCTGACTGTGACACCTCCAAAACCGGCTCCGATATCCGCTTTCCACAGTCGTTGAGGTTCCTCTGAAACGACATCCGCGGGTAGGTCCGGCGGATTCCACCGCCCATCCGCGTTCGGTCCACGCCACCGCGGCCAATCTTGGGCATAGCACACGGGGAGGGAGATGAGAATGTAGATCAGGTGTTTCATAAGGCTGAAATACGCTTCGAGTCAGGAAATTCAAACTGGCGGCATTTTCCGACCTCCGCTAACTTTGATCACACTTTATCCTCCTCTGTTATCCTGCGTTTCATGGCCACGCCCACCATCATCTTTGAAGACGGCCAAGAGATGGTCTTTTCCGGTTCGGAACGTATGACCATTGGTCGAGCGGAGGATAATAATGTGATTGTCGAAGACTTGCAGATGTCTCTCCACCACGCGGAGATCATTTTGCATGCGGATGGCTCGGCGGAGATCATCGACCGTGGGTCGGAAACTGGAACGTTCGTCAATGACCAGCGTATTGTAAGCCAATTCCTTCGCAATGGTGATCAAATCAGCATTGGTCCACTGCACGCCGTATTCCGCTTCAAGCGTTCCACGGCACCGACTTCTACGACACGCATCCCGGTGCGCACCAATGAACAAAGTCACAAATTGCTTCAGACGACCTTTGAGACCCTTCAATCCAAGCACAATGATGCGTCGGAAGAACTCGCAAAGATCGAGCACTCCATTGATGTTGCTCGCGAGACGTTCAAGGGACTCCAGCACGAATCAGGGGTTCAAGAGAAGACGCTTGCCACCCTTCGCCAGCAAAGCGCCGATGCGGAGGCGAAGCTCCAAACATTAAATCGAAAAATCCTTGAGGCACGCAAACGCTTTGAAACCTTCAGCCACGACGAGGCTGCTCTCAGGCAGCGGCTGGATCAGCTTCAACAGCAAGCTGCCAAAGCCCGACTGACTGCAGACGACGAATCCAAACGGCTCGAAAAGCTGCAGGGTCAGTGTTTTGAGGCGGAGGAAACGCTGGTCCAACGACAAGATATGTTGCTGAAGGTTGAGAGTCTCATCGCCTCCCTCGCTGCCCAGCAAGTAGAAAAGACCGCATCCTTAGCCAAGATCATTCAGCAGACTGAGGCGGCCCAGAAGCTGGTTGATGATCTGACTAAGCGGAAGGCCGAGGTGGCCGCGCAATCTGAAGTTCTTTTGCGTGAAGCGGAGATAGCTCGCTCCGAGCGTGCCACCCTGCATGAGCAGGCGAGCATGGCTGCGGAATTGCAGAAAGAGCGTCAGAGTGCTGTCGATGCCTTGAACGCCACATATGTGCAAAAAAGTGCTGAGGTTCAGGAGGTCCAAAAACGCCTTGATGACCTCATTGCCCGAGAAGAAGAAGCCAAGATTCGTCTTCGTGCTTTTGATAAGCAGAGCACGCAGAAGCAAAACGAGATCACTTCCAGTCTTTCGGATCTCGATCACCACATCGCTACCAAAACAGCCAAGCTTGCCGACATTGATAAAGCTATCGAAGCCGGAGCAAGCGAACAAGAGAAACTGCAAGTCATCAAACAGCAACAGATCACTGTGGAGGAGCAGATCCTCGCTGCCCGTCAACGCCTCGCCATTGAGATGGAAAGGCTCGAAGAAACTGTGGCAGAGCGTGAGGCGGCCGAATTCGAGCTGGAAGAAATTCGGCAACAAGCAGCGAATGCATTCAGCCAAGAAAACTCCCACACGATCCAATCTAAAATCTTCCGCCTCCGCTTCAAGTTGCGACTGCTTATCATGCTCGTGCCTTTCTTGGTGCTTTTGTTGGCTTTGTGGGCGGCCCAGCAGTCACGTCTGGTGCGCTCGATGCGTGCTGAGGGCGTGGTGGCGATGCTTTCCGATCCGAAACCGGCGTTGCATCCCTACGCGCCGCGAACGGAAGCCGAGCGGCAGATCATGGACCTAGTTCACGAGCCGCTCATGCGTGTGGGCAATGATGGCACCCTCCAGCCGGCTCTCGCAGAGCTCTGGCGCTGGTCACAGGATGTGACGTGCTGGTTTGTCGATGAAAAAACCGCAAAGCAGGCACAGGAGCGTCTTCAGGCCCAGCTCAGCGAGAGCAATCGCTGGGCGGAATGGCATCTTAGCACGGTTCACCTCGTGGCAAACAGCCTCGTTCTCAATTTCAATGACGTAGCGCATGCTGACACGACAAAGGCGCTCAAAGTCATCGCTGATCTTCTGCCGCAAACCATCTCTTTCTGGCGGTTTGAGTCTCAACAATCGCTGCAGGGCATCGCGCAGCGTTTTCTCGCCGAGTCTCCAATGGCGAAGCAGATTCGCCGCGTGTGGTTTGATCGTGATAATGCCTTCGAAATTGTCACCGTAGGCCCGGCGCAGCGCTTGTTGGACGAGTTTCGCAGCCACTTGGCCGAAAAAGTGTCCGCTGAGGTGCGCATCGGCCTGTTGGGTGAGGTCTCCGCGCTGAACGAGCCTGTGTTGGCACTCGACATGCGGCAAGGCCAGACCTGGCATGACGGCACGCCGGTGACCGCATGGGACGTGAAGACCACAATTGAGCAGGTGACTCGGCGCCCTTGGCTGCTGCCAAACCGCGAGGCGCTGCGTCACATCCAGGACATGGAGATCCAAAGCGGTGGCAACCAGCTGCGCGTGGTCTTTCGGAGCCGCTATGGTCCTGCGCTTTGCGGATGGGCGGGCCTGCCGGTTCTGCCTGCCTCTTGGTGGAAGGCACATGGAAAGGATGATGACAACGCCTTCACCGTCTCACCGCCGCCCGGTGCGGGTTCATTTCGCCTTGCGCATGTGGATTCACGCACGCTGTCGCTTATACCACTGAACACGCGCCAGGATTTACCGCGTTTTTTGTTCCACTTCAATGCCTCGCCTTTGTTAACAGAAGTTGGTCTCGGAACCAAAACCACGAACCTTGTCTGGCCGGCGACCCTTGCGGAAAATCACGATGATTTTGTCACCTGCCTTGCGCCACCAAATCGTCGCCTTGTGGTGCTTTGGAACACTGAAAGCCCAGCACTAGCCGATGTGCGCACGCGTGAGGCGTTGGCTACGATCACGGATGCGGCCTCGATCATCGCCGCGTTGCCGGGCCAGCATATCCTTTCTGATGCAAGCTTGTTTCCGCCGGGTATGTGGCTGCACACGAAGGCACAACGCGTCCAGCGGAACTCCGCGAACGCCAAGCGTTTGCTCGCCGATGCAGGCTGGCTGCCCGGCGTTGACGGCATTGGGCGAAACGCCGGTAGAAAGTTCGAGTTTTCCCTGCTGCTTGTGGCTAGTGATCCGGTCGTCTCTCAAACGGCGCGACAGCTGGCTATGCAGTGGCATGAGCTCGGTGCAAGCATCCGACTGGAGACGCTCGAGTCCTCCGATCTGCTCGCGGGCCGTCTCGCGAGTCGTGAATTCGACGCGGTAATACTCGAGCAGCGTTTTGAGATCTCGTGGGATCAGTTTCCTTGGTGGCACTCCTCGCAGGCTAAACCTGGCGGCACGAATTTTGCTGGCATCAAGGACCCCCAGATCGATTTACTGCTTGAAGCGCTAGCCAACGAATTTGAGCCTTCGGCTGCTGCGGAACGCGTGCGTCAGCTTGAAGCTCGTTTGTTGCCTTTGCAGGCCTTGCTGCCGCTGTTTCACACCGTCGATCACATTGCGTTGACTGCTGCGTTGGCAGCCAACAAGCCACGCAGCTCGTGGACGCTGCGCGAGCTGGCCTTCAAACCGAAGACACCAGCCCGCACGTCCTCATCGCTCGAATTGAAGCTTCCTGACGAATGATCTCCACCGTCCTGCCTGACCCGCCACGTTTGCTGCCGGTGCGCGTTGTGCTCGGTGGAATGTTGGCTTCCGGTGTGATTGCAATTGGCGGAGGTGCAGGCTTCTTCTCCGGATGGTCGGGGCTTTTCGATGTAGATCTGCTCGTTCGCGGTGGACGCAGCGTGCTGGTTTTCAGCCTCGCTTTGCTCACTGCTGCAAGCTTGGGCTGCATGCTCTCATGGTTGACTGAATATGGTGGTCATGTGGTGACAGCTGCGGTCGTTTTTCTGGGGCGTTGGGTGGCGCAGTTTCCCGTCGCGGCATTGACGTGGAGCTTGGTAGGCTGGTGGATCGGATCGCTTGGAAGACCGGTGGAGACCTTGATGCCTTTTCAACTCGACGTGGATTTGAAGGACTGGCGTCTGATGCTCGGTGCGGAGCTTTGGGAATATCTAGCACCAGCGTTGATACTTGCTGTGCCCTTGTCTGGTGAGCTCATGGGTGGCATCGGCAAGCCGCTGCGGGCGCGTTTGCACTCCCTCTGCCTGCATGGGATGGCTTGGTTGATCGTGATCGAGGACGTGTTGCAATTCATGGGATGGGGGGAGTGGATGGCGCAGGCCACCCGTGCTGGAGAAGCGGTGAACGTGGCTTCTGGTTTGGTGGTGAGCGCATGGATCTCCGCCTTTTTTTGCACTCTGCTCAATGCGTTTCCGACGTCACAAGGCAGCGGGGCGGGAGCTCTCGCCACGGTCAGTTGGCTGCCTTGGCCGCTGTGGGTGATGGCGCTGAGCGTGAGTCTACTTGCACAGGAGAAGTTGTGGTTGCTCATGTGGGTGGTGATCGGCGTGATGAGCTTCCCAAGGTTCTTTTCCAAGCTCCGCGGGCTTTCCGCCGCGCAGCAGAGCTTTTATTGGGTCTCGTGGAGCTTTGAGACGCTTTCCCAGCTCGTAGTGTGGGTGGCCGCTATCGCTACGCTGCATTCACAATCGTTAGCCGGCGGTGTCATGCGAATTTTAAAGCCGCTTGTGATTACAACCCCTGGCCAAGCGGCACAAAACCTTTCCAACCCCGCCCAAATGCTAAATGCCGGTTTCGTGCTGCTTGGTGCCTCGATCGTCCTGCACCTGCTAGGGCGGCTGCTAATGCTCGGGACCCGAGATCGTGGATGACACCTCCGCCGCTACCTTTATCCTGATGGCCATGACTGCCGATCCTCTTCTCAACATCCGCAATTTGAAGATTGCTTTTCATCGTCATGATGCAGAGACGACGCAGGCGGTAAAGGGCATTGACCTCACCCTGCAGCCCGGCGAGTCGCTGGCGATCGTCGGTGAAAGTGGTAGCGGCAAGAGCGCCACTGCGTTGGCTCTCGCCCGTCTACTCCCAGAGCCTCCGGCGACCATTCATGCGGAGCAGATGCGTGTGGCGGGACATGACGTGCTGAATTTGAAGCAGGCCGAGCTGCGCAAAATTCGCGGCAAGGAGATTGCCTACATCTTTCAAGAGCCGACGACATCGTTGAATCCCGTGCTTACGATTCGCACGCAGATCGGCGAGGCGCTCGCGCTGCACCGCCCGGATGTCGCCAAGGCGGATCGTGATGCCGAGATCGTGCGTTGGCTGCACAAAGTGGGCATCGTAGAGCCGGAGAAGCGTCTCCGAGCCTACCCGCATGAGCTTAGTGGCGGTATGCAGCAGCGCGCGATGATTGCAATGGCTCTCTGCTGCCATCCTCGGTTGCTGATTGCCGACGAGCCGACCACCGCACTCGATGCAACCATTCAAAAGCAGATCATGGATTTGCTCTCTGACCTTCGCCGGGAGTTGGGCATGAGCATCATTCTCATCACGCATAACCTCGGCATTGTTCGCGGCGTGGTGGACCGCGTGGCGGTGATGTTTCGTGGCCAAATCATCGAAACTGGCCAAGTCGACCAGATCCTGAAAAACCCACAGCATGCTTACACAAAAGCCCTTCTAAACTGCGTGCCGCGTATGGGGCCGAAGCACCCGCGATTGCAAACGATCGATTATGAACTCCTGAAATCAGCTTGAGTATTCATATTGCGGAAGAAGATCGCGTGTTCTTCCAACAGTTTATGCATTCGGGGCTGGCAAGCTTCGACGATGTGCTGGAGAGCTAGACGACGTTCGGTAAGGGCTTTTTGCATCGTGGGTAGCATCCGCGGCTCATACAAGGCGCAAAGAGTCTCAAAACCATGCGGGCCGCGGTAGAAGCCACCGGGCAGGATCTGGTCGCGGAGGAATTCAACAGTCATCCAAGGCATATCGACGGCGAGCACGAGCAGTGGTCTATCAACGAGTTCGAGGCAGCGCGTGATGGCACCGAGAGGTCCGTCATCCGTGTTAGCAGGGTCGAAAACCATTTTAACATCACTCAAAATTTGCTGTTCCCGACGACAAGAGATCAAAAGTTTCTCGGGTTGAAGTTGCTGAAGCTTGTCAAGCTGCGTCTGCCACAGCGTGCGGCCATGCCAGTCAATCAAAGCCTTGTCGCAACCCATCCGGGAGGAACGTCCACCGCACAGCAAAACGGCCGCGAAGTTCATGGCACGCGCAGGATGCCGTTACAGAGTATTTTGGCACGCAAACCACCATGGCCTTTGAGAGCCTCTTCCGCGCCTTCGGCGAAGGCTTGGTTCATCCAGTAGCAAGGCGCGCTTTCTTGCGTGCCAAGGAATCGCACGCCCTGCAAATCAAACTCAACGCCGATAAGCGTGTTAAGGTCCACACCACGTGTAATAATGTTGCGCCGGAAAACGGACGGTGGCAGGTGAGTGATGACAAACTTTTCACAGAGCCGCTCATACTGCTCCTCCTCGAAAAAAGTTACCTGACCCTTGTAATCCTCCTTCCATCCAAAGAAACGGTCGCCACGGAGGCCTTTGCCCGCGATGCATTCGACTTCCGAAACCTCGATGATCGGTGAGGTGCCCGCAGGCTGCCCGTGGCGGCCTAAGAAGTTGTGCTCGGGAGAAATGTACAGATGGCGAAGGATCACGGCTTGGTGCTGGATTGCCGAAGTAGTGGAGTATTGATTGAGGTTTCGTAAATTACACTCCATCACTTAGATCTTTCACCAACTATTTTGCAGTCCCCATGCCCGCTGACTCACAACCTGTTCGCATCGGCTTCATCGGCGCCGGTGGCATTGTTAAATCGCGTCATATGCCGGGTCTGCGGACTATTCCTGGGGTGAGCATCACTAAGGTTTGCAATCGCAGTGCATTGAGTGCGGAGGCGTTTTGTCGTGAGTTTGCCCCGGAGGCAAAAGTTGCGGTTGATTGGGGCGATGTTTGCGCGGCGGAGGATGTGGATATCGTTTGGATCGGAGCGCATCCGTATTTGCATGCCGACGCGACGAACCTGGCACTCGCGAACGGCAAGCATGTCTTCACGCAGGCACGGATGGCCTCGAACATGGCGGAGGCGCAATTGATGTGGGAGGCATCGATGCGTTTTCCCGAGTTGGTGACGGCGATTTGTCCTGCACCTCATGGTATAAAAGGCGGTGAGCTAGTAAAGAAGCTGCTCTCCGAGGGGGCGATCGGCACGCCGCATCAGGCAATGCTACACAGCTTCAGCGATTCGTGGCTCGATCCGCAGGCTCCGGCACACTGGCGGCAGCAAAGCGAGCTCAGCGGTATTCAAATCCTCACGCTGGGCATCTACATTGAGGTGCTACAGCGCTGGCTGGGGCACATTATAGAGGTTGAGGCGCGTGGAAACGTGGTCATTCCTCAGCGTGGCAATACTAGCGTCGAGATCCCGGATTTTGTGAATGTGTTAGCGAAGTTCCGCAGTGGGCTGGAAGCCACCATGCTTTTCAGCGGCGTGTCTGCGCATGCGCCCACGGACAAGCTTTGGATCTTCGGTTCTGAGGGAACGCTCAGTTATGACTTTGTGAGCGATGAAATCTGCCTCGGAAAACGTAGTGGTAAGCTTGAGGTGATCTCAATTCCCAGCGAACTGCAACGCACTTGGACAGTCGAGAATGACTTCATCGCCGCTGTGCGTGCCCCACATTCTCCTAGGCCTTCCCCGGGATTTCTTGAAGGTATCTGCTATATGCGCGTCGTGGATGCTGTGTGGCAGGCGATGCATTCGCAGTCTGCTGCGCGGGTGGTTTGATGGGCAGATCGTTCGGCAGCTTCACTGCTGCTTGCAGCGAGCGTGAAGTCCGAAGGCTGCGTGAGGTATTGCAAGAGCGGCCATGAAACTGTTGATGATTACACTGCTCCGCCCAAATCACCTAGGGCGCCCTGATCAAATGACGGGCTTAAAGTACCCTAGGTAGGCCAGTGCTGCACCGAAGAGGATGGCGAGTTTTACCACCGAACTTCCAGTGAGAATCTTTTTCTTTGCCAATAAAGGT
This sequence comes from Prosthecobacter sp., assembly GCA_017853885.1. Lineage (GTDB taxonomy): Bacteria > Verrucomicrobiota > Verrucomicrobiia > Verrucomicrobiales > Verrucomicrobiaceae > Prosthecobacter. Next base: position 115,435 of record JAFMIR010000001.1, on the reverse strand, counting down.
AGAAAGCCAAGCACGAGCCACAAGACGATTTTAATCAGCACCCATGGCTGCATATAATACGATGGCGCGCCCTCCGGCAGCATCTTTGCGTATTTCGCCGCCATGCCAAATCCAGAGACTAAGCTGATCACCAGACCGATGCCATGCCACATCATTGCCGTTTTGGCACGTTCCGCGGAAAGCAATCCTCCGTAGCCGACGAAGATGAGGATAAGGCCGATGAGGTGTAAGTAATGATAGAATGGGAGCGACATGGTCTTGAATGATGCCGTCAATGGCCGCCAGCTCAAGCGCCAAGGCACAAAATCAATCATCCAAACCTCAAGATCCATTCAGCGAGGCTAGATGCACGATCTCTCGCCACATAAGAAAGCGATAAAGTTACAGTCTAAATGTCCTTATCAGCAAGAAACAGGCATCCCTAGATTGTGGATCGCAGCAAGGTGCGGAGACCCCATGTGAAGCAAAAGCTTGTGAGTTGCCGTCTGTGGAGGATCCCAGCGAGGTTCATGAATCGCCTGGTTGTCCCTTGCCGTTGCGCCACCAGTCTGCGTCACGTTCCCAAGCATCCCTTACATCCTCATTGCCGCGTTTTGCAGCCTTTATCTCAAGCTTGTCTTCCTCTTCGGCTATTTCCATCAGCAAGCGCAGATGCGGCGGAGGCTTCACCGTGCGTCGCCAAATCATCCACATCAGTGTGGCAAAGCATGCCAGTAGGAAGAAAAGTGTGACGAGCGTGCTGACAACAAACCATTGAGCCGCCGACATGATTTCTGAGGCCATCATGGCATCCGTCGGACGGTCAAGCCAGGTCACGAAGGCTTGCGCGGGTTTGTGCATCAGTCAGGAGGGGTTTCAAAACACTCAAGCATCGAATATCAGTCGCATCGGGATCATCTTGGAGAACTGGAAACCATGCTTGTTGAAGAATGCCTGAGACTCGGCACTGATGCGGTCAGTGAGCAAAGTGATGCGTTTGAGGCGTTTCTCACGAGCAAATTGGATGGCATAGTCCAAGAGTCGTCCACCATAGCCTTGACGGCGATGCTGTGGATGCACGATCACATCCTCCATGAGGATCACCATTCCTCCCTCGGCGGTCGATATGGTAAAAAGAAGGTTCACCATACCAAACACCATATGATCCGTGCGGAGCACAAAGATGCGTCCCCGATTCGGCTGCTCTAGAATCATGCGAAGACCGTGTTCCTGCTTTGTCGGGTCCGGTTTGAAATCCTCTTCCTCACTAAAAAGCGCTGCGAGCAACTCTACCAGCTGCGGCATGTCTTCGAGGGTGGCCGACTCGATACGCGGCTCGCTGGTATTGGTGGGGATCATGGGAAAACTTTATCTAGATTAAGCATAGCGGGTTGCCTGCCAGTGTCACAGTTTTTTCCGGCTTTACGCAGGCTGGTCTAAGGTTTGTGGCGATTCGACGCACTAACAGCCTATTTACTATGACTTTGACAATTCGACTCAAATCATCGGCTGAGCTCAATGTGCTTTTACTACATTGTTGGGGAAGATCCCCGCAGCCCCGAAACGGTTCAAAGTCGAATTCTGCGTGCAAAGCGGGTTCTTGAGGGGATTCAGATCAGATTGGCAGTGGTTATGGAAAGATGGTCGTTGCCATTTCGTGGCTAGCTAGATGAATTCTCAAAACGTCTGTTTGATTCCTATTGGAGGAACCGTTTCATTGGTGACGTTATTCGCTTGTTCGCTATGGTTACAACAGCCTGCTCGCTCTTTCTTTGCCACTGAGGCCACCGTGCTCGCCGGTCATTTCAGACATCCTTGTTGAGAAACGGTCTAAAGGCGCCTGCCATAAATTGCCATTTGGGTCATGAGTGCATTTGCTGCCGTTTCGTTGATGGATTGCTCGGCATGCCAAACAAAACACCCGACCGTGAGGTCGGGTGTTTTGTTTGATTGGATTCGACGGATCGCGAATGGGATCAGGCGAAAATTTCGACGACAGGCACCCCCTTGTCACCGACTGTAAAAGGACGGTTGGAAGGAGACATGACCACTTCGTCAATAGGCAATCCCATAGCGTGACCAATGGTCGCTTGGAAATCTTGTGGCGAAACCTGACGGTCAACCACTCGGCGCCCATCCTTGTCGGTGGAACCGTAAACGAATCCACCCTTAACGCCACCGCCTGCGAAGACGGTGGAGTAGGCGAGCGGATAATGGTCACGACCCTCGTTTTCGTTGATATCTGGTGTGCGACCAAATTCGGAACCCATGCAGACGAGCGTGGATTCCAACAAGCCGTTCGACGCGAGGTCTTCGATCAGGGCAGCAAATACACTGTCCATGGTGGCACCGGTTCCACCCATTGCTTGGTCAATGTTGTTATGCATGTCCCACCCGCCGCTTTGTACTTCAATAAAGCGCACGCCGGCCTGCACAAGACGACGTGCAAGGAGAGCTCCTTGGCCGAATTGGTTGCGCCCGTACTTTTCACGAACTGCGGCTGGCTCGTCGGAAAGATCGAAGGCTTTGAGGTCTTCACTCTTCATGAGCTTCATCGTCTCATCGTAGAATTCGGTGTAGGCCTTGACATCTTCCGATTTGAATTTCTTCCGGAAGGCAGTGTCAAACTCATCCATCAGGCCGATGCGCTTTTTGAATTGACCATCCGAAGTGGTCGGCTTGATGTTTTGCAGCCCAGTTTCCGGATTCGAGATCGGAATTGGACTGAGGGCAGGAGGAAAGAAACCGGCCCCGGGATAGGCGCTGCCGCTGTTGACGACCACGCTGTCAGGCAGTGTGACACCCTTGATGCGACCAAGGAAATGAGAGCCCCAAGCCCCGAGATTGGGATGAACGATCGTTCCGCGCGGCTCATAACCTGTCTTCATGATGTAGGTGCCTGCTTCATGCACACCTGTCTTGGAACTCATGGACCGGATGATCGAGATCTTGTCGGAAACAGCGGCCATTTTGGTCATGCTGCCACCGAGGTAATCCACTCCACCTTTGCCCTTGATTGGGTCGGTGGGTCCTTTGGTCTCTCCTGTCTTGGGATCCCAAGTGTCAATGTGGGTCATACCACCGCCCATCCAGAGGAAAATCACATGCTTGGCTTTGCCAAAACCAGCGGTGCCGGCGCCAGATTTGACAGCCTCGGCAGCTTTCAGGTTAAGGGCTGGCATGACCGTCACGCCAAGGGTAGCTTGGGCAGTGCGCATCATAAATTCACGACGCGAGGCAGGTGAAAGTTTGTTGAGTTCGCTTTTCATATGAGGTGCTGTTTGTTGGTTTGTTGGAGTTGACGTTGAATAATGTGTTACTGGATAAAGATGAATTCGCGGGTGTTAATGAGGGCCCAGATCATGTTGGCATAGCCATCATCACCGGTGGCGAGCGCACGCTGGGCGATATCTTTTTCCGCCAGGGTGGGACGACGGCTCATGACGGACATGAAAAGAGACTCCACTTTTTCACCGGGAGATTTGACTTTCTCCATGGTGCGGAAAATCAGAGAATCGTTGCTGGTTAGCATTTCCTGAGCCTTGCCGTTCATCATCATGAGAACCTGTGGCACGGATCCCACTTTGGAACTGCCGTCGATCAAGTTGCGCGGAGACTGTCCAAAATCCGTCAGGAAATGGCCGGGGCGGGCAGGTTGTTCAAGTTCAGCGGCGCGTCGGAGCACCATTCCACCATAACTGATTGAGGCGTTTTCCATCATCATGTCAGGAGCATCATCCTTGTTTTTCTTCTTGGATTTGCTGCCCTCCATCATCATATCACCACCTGCATCGGCTAGGCCGCCCCCCATCATCGCTCTCTCCTTGGCAGCCATATTTTGATAAGCTGCATATTTCATAAGCACTGTTTTCGCGTCGAGCTTTGGATTGTAGAGATCAAGGTCGATAGACTTGCTGTAAAGGTCTTCGAGCGGCTTTTTATATTTGTCTGGTTCACCGAGCACAAGGGTCATGTAGCTGTCCCAAGCCTGTTCGGCTGTCATGCGTCGTAGAAGAGGCCCCTGGAAATAGTAAGGCTCTCCCATAGCCACATGCTCCGTGGTGGCTTCGGATTGGTAGGCGCGTGTGTTGTAGAGGATGCGCATGAAGTCCTTGAGGTTAAAATTCACGCGCTTCATTTCCTCTGCGATGTGTTTGAGCAGTTCAGGATTGGCGGAAGCGTTCGGGTCATCGATGTTTGTCACAGGCTCGGCAATGCCTTGGCCGAAGGCACGACGCCACATGCGGTTGGCGATGGCCATGGCAAATCGTGGATTGGTCTTGTGGGTTGCCCAAGTGGCAAAGGCCATACGGAGGTTTTCCTCCTCCTTCAGCTTTTGCTTGTAGGCAGGCAGGGATTTGTCGTCTTTGCTCCAAGTAATGAACTTAGGTTCAACGGAATCACCTGGTTTGGCATCCTTGTATTTGTAATCGTGTGGCAACTTGATGCTGTTAGTTTGCAGATCTGTGATGGCCACGCTGTTCGCTCCAATGAAATTGCGAAGCCCATTGCGGACACGAGTGATTTCCATGCCGCTGGCTGTGATCATTTTTTCGATCTCCGGCATGAGTTCTTCTGCCTTATTAACCACTTCCATGCCTTCCTTGCTCTTGCGTGCTGGTGCACGACGCTGATAGCGTGTGCTAGTTGCTCCAAAGAAGGATGCCATCTCATAGAACTGGTGCTGGGTCCAGTCAGAGAACGGATGGTCGTGACACTGGGCACAGGCAACATCCGTACCAAGGAAAACGGCGAGTGTGTTGGCCAAGTTGTCGAGAGGCATTCCTGAGTCACGCAAAAGATAGCCAGCAGCTCCATTGTAGGTTCCATCCTCTTTTTTGTCCCACATCTTGCCCGTGGCGGTCAGCATTTCGTAGACCATTTTATCCCAGGGGGCATTTTTGGTGACCTGCTGCTGGAGCCAGTTGATGTAAGGTACACCGCGCACATTGTTACCGCCGCCAAAATCATCCTTCACTCGAAGCATCTCCGAGACGTAATTGTACATTTGGCTGGCGTAGCCAGGACTGTCCAAAAGCATATCAATCAATTTGGCGCGCTTATCCTTGGCTGTATTGTTGATGAAGGCTTTGGATTCATCATAGTTGGGAATGCGACCGACAATATCAAGATAGACGCGCCGGACGAATTGCTCATCGTTGCACGGAGGATTGAAATTCGTTATCGGTGGCTTTCCGAGTTTGACTCGCTCAGGATTGGCGCGGACCAAGCCCTTAGCGACGTGACGATCCACTGCGGCGGCAGCTTGAGCGACCGTGGCATTTGCCAAGTAAGCTGGTTGGCCATCAGAGCCCGCTGCGACGGCAGGTGTAGCAGTCTGCATTTTCTTGGCGAGGGCTTGGTCTTCCGCGGAGAGATTGGAAAGCGGGAAGCGGTGAAGGCTACCATCAGCTGTCTGGAGCGTGATTTGATCACTTTCAAGGCTGACAAAGGAAGCTGTGACCTGACGGCCACGGACATCTGTCCAAGTGCGGGTTTCCGCCGCGATTACAGAGCCGGCAAATAGTGCCGAGAGAACGACACTGCTAAGCAGTTTTATTGTTGGTTTCATGGTGGGTATATGGTGAAAAGTAGATTGACGGCTAGACCGCTATTGTTGGAAACGGCCAACATACTTTTTCGTTAGAGTAAATGCACGCTTTTTTGAAAATCAGCCAATGCAACAATTGAAGTAACTATTTTTTTAGTGATTAATAAGATTTTTTTGTAAATGAATGTCGCGGGCGGCGTTTTACGTCTTTGCTCATCGATTTGCATGACTCGGTCACACGGCATCCTCGCTCGTGACTCGGAGCACTTCCTCGACCGAGGTCTGTCCCTCTTTGACCTTCCGCCAGCCATACTCGCGCATGGTAACAAACCCCTCTGCGCGGGCCTGTTTCATCATTTCAGCTTCGGAGGCCCGTTTTGTGACTAGATGTGCCATAGCGGGAGACAGCAATGCGATTTCATAGATAGCCAGACGGCCACGGTAGCCAGTGCCGTTGCAGGCCTTGCAACCGCTGGGAGCCGCACTGTATAGGCGGTCGCTTGAGTTTAAAATCAAGCCGTAGGTCTTTAATCCATCCCAGTCATGCTTCGCCGGGCGGCGGCAGTGCTCGCAAAGCGCCCGAACGAGGCGCTGGGCGATCAGGGCCCGCAAGGAAGAACCTACCAAGAAAGGCTCGATGCCCATTTCGACCAAGCGTGTGATGCCTCCTAGTGAGTCATTCGTATGCAGGGTCGAAAAGACGAGATGTCCCGTCAGTGAGGCTCGCACGGCGATCTCCGCGGTCTCCAAGTCACGCATTTCTCCGATCATCACCACGTTCGGATCACCGCGTAGGATGCTACGCAAGCCGGCAGCAAAGGTCAGGCCGATCTCTGGCTTCACGGCGATTTGCACGATGCCTGCGAGCTTGTTTTCCACCGGGTCCTCGATGGTAACAATTCGGCGCTCCACCTTGTTCAGTTCGCTCAGGAAGGTGTAAAGCGTGGTCGATTTGCCTGAGCCGGTCGGTCCGGTAACCAGCACGATGCCGTTTGGCTTTTTCAGCAGCGCATCGATTTTCTGCCGGTAGTCCTCGCTCAGACCCAGCTTGCCCAAGGTAAACCTTTCTTGGCCCAAAAGACGCATGCTGAGAGACTCGCCCTCCACGCTTGGTATGCAGGCCACTCGCACATCGATGAACTGCCCGTCCGTCTTTAGATTGATGCGTCCATCTTGCGGCAGACGGCGCTCTGCCACATCAAGCTTCGACATGATTTTGATGCGTGCGATTACCGAGGATTGCAGCTGTTTGATGTTCTCAGGCACCGGCACCTCGTGCAGAATGCCGTCCACACGGTAGCGTATACGCAGGCTTTCCGGCTGGGGCTCCACATGAATGTCCGTGGCACGCTGCGCTAGTGCCTCACGGATGATTTGGTTCACAAACTTCACAACGGAGGCATCAGCATTTTCCACGTCGATCACACTGGCCTCATCAGCATTCTCCGCGCCCGTGCTTTCGCGGCCTTTCAATAAGTCCTCAAAGGTGTCAGCACCCACGCCGTAGAGCGCTTGCAATCCAGCCAGTACCTCTGCCTGCGGCGAAAGGCACCAGCGCACCGGCATCGTGGCCCGGCGTGCCACCGCCTGTCTTGCCACCAGATCAAAGGGGTCATGGCAGGCGATGACGAGCGTGCGATGGGTTGGTATTTCTTTCTGATCGGCATTGTCCGGCGCATTTGAGTCAATTCGCACCGGCAGGATCTGGTGCTTGACCGCAAATCGTGCCGGGATGATGCCCTTCAGCTCAGCGGAAGACGATGGATTCGTTTGCACCGCCTCCAGAAAGGGCCATTTCATATCCTCCGCCAGATGCTGCAAAAATGACCGCTCATCCAATCGGGTACGGTCGATCAAATCACGCAAAAAAGTCTGTCCTCCTGCCAAAGCTTGTTGGGCGGCCAAAGCGAAGGTTTCCGCATCGGCGATGCCGGAACGTTGGGCCGCGTTTTGGAGCAACATCATACTGGAGAAAGTTTGCGTGAGTCTATTGGCTGCGAGCACGAGGGCAAGCCTTCATCTTGCGTCCACATGTCCTTTCTGCCACGCTGATTCAGATGCACGTTGCAACACATCCTATGCGAAACGTTCGCCAGCACGGCTCCGTGCTGCTGATCGTGCTTGCCGTCATTACGCTGCTCGCCTTTGCCGTCGCCACCACGGTTCTGACCACCTCACAACACAATCAGGCACTCGCCAACCGCGCCGGTCTATTGAGGGCCCGTGGCATGGCCGAGCGCGGCCTTGCCGTCGCTGCGCATCCCATCGTTTCCGCCGTGGACCCTTTGCTCGAGTTTCACAGCAAAGACGGTGCTGAGGGCTATCGGGCCATCATGACAACCGAGGAGAGCCGCTTGAACATCAATATGCTTCTCAACGACCCAAATATTCCAAGGCTGGAGCAGATCTTCCAAAACTTCCGCCTACCGCCTGGCACGGCGCAGGGCCTCGTTGCCGCTTTGATGGACTGGACGGACCAGGACGCCGTCAAGCGTCGGCCTGACAGCGCCGAGGCGCTCGATTACAAGCAGATGGGCTTTCCCAGTCGTCCCTTCAATCGGCGCTTCCGCAGCATTCAGGAGATCGACATGGTTGTCGGTATTGAAAAACTCAATGCCGCCTATCCGGGTTGGCGCCGGATCTTCTCCGTTTATGGCAGTGGCCAGCTCGATGTGAACGAGGCCAGTGCAGAGGTCATCACCTTCGTCACCGGCGCCAACCCCGCGATGGTTCAGCGCCTCGTGCAGCGACGTGATGGGCGCGATGGCATTCGCCACACTGGAGATGACCAGCCCATTACCACTCCGCAAGAAGCCATGCAGATGCTGGGTCTTCCGCAGAACCATCCCGCCGCTTCGTTGCTCATCATTCAAGGCCAGACCCTGCGAATCGAAAGCATTGGCTGGCATGGCGATCACGCCATTGGCTTGGCGGTGCTCACTCAAAAAAAAGCCGCGCCGATGCAAATTCTTTTCCGCGAGGAATTCACACCAAGGCGATAAGGCAGCCGTCCTGCCACGGAAGCAAAGCGGCTAAACACGTAGCGTGCATGGCATGAGTGCCACCCCTGAGCCGGCGTGTGAAATCCGCGGGATGCTCGAAAACCTAAAAAAGAGAGTTGCCAACTCAAAACCACTCGCCATGCTCCGCGCCCCTTGCTTACCCCCCTCGGCCTGCGAGTCGGCACCCCTGCCGGACCACGAGGGAAAGGAAGCAACGCTACACATCAAATGGAACCCGCCCTTAAAACCCTGTACAAGCAGAAGATTGGTGAACTCAAGAGCCAGCTCGGTCTTGCGAACGTTCACGAAGTGCCCAAACTCGAAAAAATCGTGCTGAACTGTTCTGTTGGCAGTCAGGGAGAGCGCAAGCAAGCCATTGAAGATGCTGTCAACGAAGTGCAGCTCATCACTGGTCAAAAGCCCGTCATCACTCAATCTAAGAAGGCCATTGCCAACTTTAAGCTTCGGCAAGGTGAAAACGTCGGTGTAAAGGTCACCCTTCGCGGCAACAAGATGTATGATTTTATGATGCGCTTGGTTCGCACGGCGGTACCCCGCATCCGCGACTTTCGTGGCGTGGCGCCCCGTGCCTTTGACGGTCGTGGCAATTACACCTTGGGCATCACCGACCAGTCCATTTTCCCTGAAATAGAGCTCGACAAGATCAAGCGCACGCTCGGTTTCGACATCACTTTTGTTACCAGCACGAACAACGACGATCACTCCCGCGAGATGCTGCGCATGCTGGGTATGCCCTTCCGTGCGATGGGCAAGAAAAAGAGCGAAGATGCCGCTGCCGAGGCCTCCCAGAACGCATAAACTTGAATTCAATCACCCCGGACCCCTCGCAATTCCATGACCGATCCGATTTCTGATTTCCTTACCCGCATCCGCAACGGCCTTGCCGCCGGTCAAGAGCAGGTGCTTGCTCCTTTCTCCAAAATGAAGGCCGAGCTTGCCCGCATCCTGAAGGAAGAAGGTTACATTTGGGCTTATGAAGTGGACACAAGCGCCGCCCACCCGAAGCTCAAGCTCAAGCTCAAGTATAGTGACGACAGTTCTCCTGTGATCCGCAAGCTCGAGCGCGTCTCGAAACCCGGTCTTCGCAAGTATGTCTCCTGTGACGAGATCCCCCGCGTTCTGGGTGGATTAGGCATTGCCATCCTTTCGACTTCGAAAGGCGTCATGACCGGTTCTCGCGCCCGCAAGTCTAAGCTGGGTGGTGAACTCCTCGCCTTTGTCTGGTAAACCCCGAACCAGGAGCCCATTTTAATATGTCCCGCGTCGGCAAACTCCCCATCTCTCTTCCTGATAAAGTCACCGTCAAAGTCGGTGATGACCGCACCGTCAACGTCAAAGGTCCCAAGGGTGAACTCAACTGGGTTCTACCTCGTGGCGTGAGCGTCTCCGGTGATGCCAAGACACTTACCGTCTCACGTGAATCCGAGGAACGCACCGTGCGTGCTCTTCATGGAACAACGCAGCGCCTGATCACCAACATGATCGTCGGTGTGTCTCAGGGTTACACGAAAAATCTTGAAATTCATGGCGTCGGCTTTCGTGCTGCTGTCAAAGGATCAAACATCGATCTTCAGCTCGGTCAGAGTCACGACCGTCTCCACCCCATTCCGAAGGGTGTGAAGGTCACTGTGACCGAAAATACGAAAATTAGCATCGAAGGCATCGATAAGCAGGTTGTTGGACAGCTCGCTGCCGACATTCGCGCCTACTACCCGCCGGAGCCTTACAAGGCAAAGGGCGTTCGTTATGTGGGTGAATACATCCGCCGCAAAGCCGGCAAGTCCGTCAAGTAAACCCTCTTTCCTGTTTTCACGACCGTCATGGCCACCATCAATCGCAAAGCCATCCGCGCCCGCATTCACTCGCGCATTCGCCGTAAGCTCAGCGGCACCGCGCAGCGCCCGCGTCTCGCCGTTTATTTTTCCAACACCAATGTTTACGCCCAGATCATCGACGATGAGGCAGGCAAGACCATCGTCTCCGCTTCGACCAAGGAAAAAGGTTATGGCGCAGGCAAGGCTAACTCGGAGCACGCCGCCAAAGTTGGCGCAGCCATCGCCGAGCGTGCTGCTGCCAAAAACATCTCTGCCGTGGTATTTGATCGGGCCGGTTTCACCTTTCATGGCAAAGTGAAGGCTCTAGCCGATGCTGCCCGTGAGAAAGGCCTTCAGTTCTAATCCCTGCCCCTTGTTACCCACCCTCTCCCTTTATCGCATTGTATGGCCACTGAAATAGCAGCCCCTGCCACCGAAGAAACCGAGATTCCTGTCGAGGAAGTCATTGCAGCCGTCATTCCCCCACGTGAAGCGCGTTCTGCCGGTGACACGATCGAGAAGGTGGTCCACATCAACCGATGCGCCAAGGTCGTCAAAGGTGGTCGTCGCTTCAGCTTTAGCGCTCTTGTCGTCACTGGCGACCAGCAGGGCAAGGTTGGCTGGGGATTTGGCAAGGCCAACGAAGTGGCTGATGCCATCAAAAAGGCCACCGAGAGCTCTCGTCGCAACATGCTGAGCTATAACATCCTCAACGGCACCATTCCGCATGAGATCATCGGCCGTCATGGCGGGGGTGACCTCATGCTGAAACCCGCTGCTCCAGGAACAGGCATCATCGCCGGTGGTGCTGCTCGCGCTGTCCTAGAGTGCGTGGGAGTCAAGGATGTGATCGGAAAGTCTCTTGGCTCCTCCAACCACGCCAACATCGTGAAGGCTACCCTCAAGGCTCTTAGCACCCTTCGTCAGCCCGATGAGATCCTCCGCGCTCGTGGCCGCGAGAAGAAGCAAAAGGCTCTCTGATGCCTTGCTGAGTTCATAAACCCAATTTTCAATCAGGAATCCCAACATGCTCCTTCAAGATACCCAAAATCGCCCCGGTGCCCGCAAGCGCCGCAAGCGCATCGGCTGCGGAGAAAGCTCCGGCCATGGCAAAACCTCCTGCAAAGGCAACAAGGGCCAAATGGCCCGTGCCGGTCGGGGCATCCGCCCCGGATTCGAAGGCGGTCAGATGCCGATGCACCGTCGTCTGCCCAAGAAAGGCTTCAACAACACCCTATTTCAGGATGCCATCGAAGTCGTGAATGTTGGCGATCTGAATGAGGCCTTCGAAGATGGTGCTACGGTCAATGAGGCCGCTCTCCGCACGGTTGGTCTGGTCTCCCGCAACTGCGATGTGATCAAGATCCTCGCTACGGGAGAACTCTCTCGCAAACTCACTATACAAGGCGCCAAAGTTAGCGCTGCGGCCCGTGAGAAGATCGAGAAAGCCGGCGGCAGCATCGCGTAACTTCGGATCATTCCCAACCACTCTCGTGATGGGCCGGTTTCCACGGTGTTAATTCCACCGCTTTCGGAAACAGGCCCATCGCCGCATCCAAGACAACCTGCCGTCCATGATTTCCGCATTCGCCAACAGCTTCAAAGTCCCGGAACTGCGTTCACGCATTCTTTTCACACTCGCCATGATTGTGATCGTGCGCATCGGCACTCAGATCACCCTTCCAGGCATTGATCCCACGGTGCTAAGTCAGTGGATCGCTGACAAGGCTGAGAACAGTTCCTCCGCTGGTGCCCAAGTTGCCGCCTTGTTGAACATTTTCTCCGGCGGTGGCCTGCAAAACTGCGCCATCTTTGCCCTCGGCATCATGCCTTATATTAGTGCCAGCATCATGCTGCAGCTCCTGACCGCTGTTTGGCCGCCGCTGACCAAACTGGCTCGCGAGGAGGGTGGACGCCAGAAAATCACTCAGTATACCCGTTGGGCCACCATCGTGCTTTGCGTCTTCCAAGCTTTCATGCTGGTTCAATCACTGGCTGATCCAAAGCAGAATTACCTCATGCAGGGACTTGGTCAAACCATCGAGAACATGGGGCGCCCACTGGTGCCCAACTTTGGCTTTTGGACTTTCATTCTCCCCGCTGTCATCACCATCACCGCGGGCACCATGTTCATGATGTGGCTTGGCGAGCAGATCACTGAGCGCGGCATTGGCAACGGCACCTCCATACTGATCTGCGTGAACATTGTTTCTGATCTTCCGGGTGCATTCATCCAAGTTTGGAAAACCTATGTGGGAGGTGTAGATGCCAATTCTTCCAGCGCGGCCAAGCTGTTAATTCTCATGGCCTTTATGATTGTGGTCATCGCCGGTGTCATCGCTCTGACGCAGGCCACCCGGCGTATCGCTATTACTTACGCAAAGCGCGTTGTCGGACGCAAGGTGTATGGTGGGCAGACGCAGTACCTGCCGTTGAAGATCAATTACTCCGGCGTGATGCCCATCATCTTTGCTCAAGCTATCCTGCTCTTCCCCACACAGATTCTGGCTTCCTTTTTCAGTGATGTCGGTTGGATTCAGAGCCTCTCGATGACCCTCAGCACCGGTTTTTGGTACTACACCATCTCTGCGCTTCTCATTTTCTTCTTCAGCTACTTCTGGGTCGCCACCATGTTCCAGCCGCAGCAGATCAGTGAAGACCTCAAAAAGTCGGGCGGTTACATTGCAGGCATCCGTCCAGGCAAACCCACCGCTGACTTTCTCGACTTCACGATGAGTCGTTTAACTTTTGCCGGCGCCATCTTTCTTACTTTGCTTTATATCCTACCGGGCATCACCAGTTCCGCTTTGGGCATCTCCGCCTCCGCAGCACAGTTTCTAGGTGGCACCAGCCTCCTCATCTTGGTTGGCGTCGTGCTTGATGTCATGCGTCAGGTCGAAACCCACCTCCTTCAGAGTCATTACGATGGCTTCCTGAAGAAAGGCCGCATCCGTGGGCGTTTTGATCGGATGCAGCAGACTGGTGGAAGGGTACTTGATTCTACCACACTTGTTTGGCTTTGGGTTGGCATTGCCCTCATCGTGCTGGTCGCTCTTGTGAGCTATCTCATCAACAAGTGAGCATCCTATCTTGGCTCATGGGTCTCGCCAAATCGGGGAACATCCCCATCCGCCACGCTCAACAGCAGGACTGCATCCGCAAGGCAGGCCAGATGGCACGCGACATTCTGCTGAAGACCGCTGCTGAGGTCCATGCCGGAGTCACCACCGGTGAAATTGATCGTTTTGCCGCTGCGGAAATGAAAGCCCGCGGTTGCACCAGCGCTTTCCTCGGGTACCGCCAATTTCCAGGCAACATCTGCATTTCGATTAACGAAGAGGTTGTTCATGGCATTGGAGGCCCTCGCGTCATTCAAGAAGGCGATATCGTGAAAATCGATATTGGTATCTACCTCGACGGCTGGGTGGGTGACAATGCTCTAACCGTGCCCGTAGGCAATGTGGACAAGGAAATCCTTAAACTCATGGCTGCCACGGAGGAATCCTTGCACGTTGCTATCAACTTCGCACGCGACGGATGGATGCTCGGCGACCTCTGCCACAGTGTCGAGAATCACGTCACGAAGTATGGATTTAGCGTGGTTCGCGAGTTCGTTGGTCATGGCGTGGGTCGCAAACTTCACGAAGATCCCCAAGTGCCGAACTATGGCAAAAAAGGCGAACGCCCGCGTCTGAAGTCTGGCATGACCCTCGCCATTGAACCCATGGTTAACATGGGTACCGAGAAGACACGAATTTTGGAGGACAAATGGACGGTGATTGCAACCGACCGCAAGCCCAGCAGCCATTATGAGCACGTTGTGCTCATCACGCCGCATGAGCCGGAGATTCTCACCTATCGCAAGCGCATGTTTCCGAAAGGCGTTGAGGATCTTACGCCGCGCCCGATCAAGGACCTGTGGCCTTGATGGAATAGCGCCTTAGTGCCCAAGCAACTGGGCATGAATGTCCAGGCCAGCCAACTCGCTCCACGCAGCGAGCATCTTGGTGAACCAGGGCCCTGATCTGTTATCACCGATCGATGTCGTATTGATCCTTGTCACCGGAGCCATGCAATAAGGTGTAGTTGTCAGCCAGGCTTCGTCGGCATTAATCACATCGTAGGGCTGAAAATCGCGCTCGACGAACTCCATACCGATCTTCGGCGCGAGCTCGCGCACGGTTTGCAGGCTTACGCCGCCGAGAATGTTCCGCGGCGTGGGAGAAATGATCGTCCTGCCCTTCACAATGACGAAATTCGAGCCTGCACACTCGGTGACATTTCCATCAAGGTCGAGCAGCAGTGTGATGGCACGCGGATCGACAGCCTGCGACTGTTTGTCGGCTAGCCACCAGTGCAGCCTGCTGCGGTTTTTCATCTTTGGCTCGATGCACTGCGGTGGAATGTGACGGATCGATGGCGTGACGACATGAGCGCCTTGCGTGAACAAATGCCGCCACATCTCAAAGCGCAGCGGAAAGCTGTGGATGCAAATCGTCGGCCGCAGCGGTCCCGCGCTTCCCGCGCTGCCAGCATAGAGCGCATTTTCGCCTGGTGTGACAAAATGCACGATGCCGATGTCCTCACCCGGGCCGAGCAGTTTACAGTTTGCCTCTGCGAGTTCGTTTGTTCGCGCCAGCATTTCCTTTGGCGTGAGCGTAATCGAGATGCCGGAGAACTTCAGTGAGCGATACAGCCGCGACACATGCTCTTCGGCCCGAAACGGCCGGTGCCGGAACGTGCGCGTCATCTCCGTCAGTGTCGCGCCAAGCACGATGCCGAGATCGTAGATGTTCAACTTCGCCTGCGAGGCAGGTAGAAAGCGGTCATTCAAATAAGCGATAGGTTCGTTTGGCACCATGCAGCTGTTTTGATCCAGATGAGGAGCTTTATCCATGATGTGGCAATCATTCCATCCAGCGGATGCATGAAGCCATCGGCACCCCGACGGGCTGGCCCTTCGGCGTGATGCCGCCACTCGTCGTATCGATTTGGAAAACGACCACATTGTTGCCGGGCATGTTGGCGCAGAGGAGCCAACGGCTGTCAGGGGTGATCAGGAGATTCTGTGGGCCTTTGCCGCGGCTGGGCTGGATAGAGAGGAGTGTGAGCGTGCCGTCTTTGGCGATGCGGTAGCTGGCGAGGGAGTCGTGGCCGCGGTTAGTGCCGTATAGATACCTCCCATCGGGAGTGATCTTCAAATCGGCGGTGTAGCTCTTGTCGATAAAATCTTTCGGCAGCGTGGCGATGGTTTGTTTTTCCTTCAGCTTGCCTTCGGAGGCGTTCCAGTCGAACACGGTGATCGTGTTGGCGAGCTCGTTGATGAGATACACGAGTTTGCCGTTCGGATGGAAAGTGAGGTGACGCGGGCCGCTGCCGGGTGTGAGTTTGGCGAAAGACTGCGCGGTGTTCGGCGCGAGTTTCGCGGTGGCGGCATCAAGGGTGTAGATCATGACCTTGTCGATGCCGAGATCGGCGGCGAGAGCGTGTTTGCCATTGGGGCTGATGACGAAGCAGTGCGCGTTCGGGCCTTTCTGCCGCTGCGGGTCAGCGCTGGAGCCGCTGTGTTGAAAAAAGGAGGACGCTTTGCCTAGCGAGCCATCACTCTTCACGGGAAAGGAAGTGACGTTGCCGCTGTTGTAATTAGCGACAAGCACGCATCTGCCGGTGGGATCGACTTCAAGAAAGCACGAGGCTGTTCCGCCGGTGTTTTGGCGATTGAGTGGCTTTAAATCGCCCCCACGGCTCTCAATGGCGAATGCGGCGACAAAATTGTCCTTCCCACCGAACTCGTCGATGGAATATAAGAACCGCCGATCCGGCGAAAGCGCGATGAAAAACGGGCTTTGTACGTCCGTGGCGCGTTTCAACGGCTTCAGCGTGCCTTTTTCGGTGTCGAAGCCAAACGCATGAATCCCGGCCTTTTCGCCTGAAGCGAAGGAAGAGACGAAAACAACAGGTTCAGCAGCAAAAGCAGGCACGGCGAGCAAAGCGAGAAGTATGGTGCGCATGAATTCCAAACGATCTTGGTTGGCTTGTTCATGCTTTGAGATTCTCAAGAGGTTTGTTGTAGCAGTCTGCGACGTTTCATATGGCCAGCTTTTACTCCCCCTGCAGCGCAAACCAAGCCTGCATCTGGTAGCTGCAGTGGCATTTGGAGGAGCCGTCGGGCACCAGCACCAAGCCGGAGGCGGGGATGGCGTTGATCCAGCAACTGGGGCGGATGCCACCATAGTTTTCGGTGCCGGCATCGCGCGTGAGATCGACATAGCCGAGCGTGGCGCTCCGGAAGAGCATGAGGTTTTTACTCGCGGCGATCTGGCCGCAGCCATAGGAGCGCTTCAGTTCCCACTCGACGGGCGAGCCGGTTTTGAGGTCCCACGCACCGCCCTGCGCGTAGATGGTGCGGTCGTTGATGAGAGGGCGCGTTTGATACTTCGCGTCCTGGTCCCACAAACGCTTGCCGGAGGTGATATCGAAGCCTGCGAGGCGTCCGCCGACCTCGGAGGGCAGTTCGAAGAAGTTGTGACGAACGGCTTTGAAGTTCATGAGCAGCACGCCGTGCTTTGCGCTGACGGCGAGTTGTGTGCCCCACACGTCGTCGCGGTTTTCCCACAACAGTTTGCCAGTGCTGGCCTCGATGGCGAGGAGCGTGCCGGGCGGCATCTGGCCGTGCGTGAGCTTCGGCGCGGATTTGCCATCGCGACGCGGATTGGTGACGCGATCTGCCTCGACGATGGGGCGGTCGATCAAATAGACACGCTCATTGGCGATGGCGATAGCGTTGTGCCGGATGCTCCCCTTCGGCTGATACTGCCACTTCACCGCGCCAGTGGCGGGATCGATGGCGAAGAAGAGCACGGATTCGGTGCGCAGATTGGTGAGCTGGTAGCGCGGGCTGACGTTGTGCGCGGCGTTTTCGACGGAGCCAAAGAGCAGGCCGTTTTCAAAGGCAAGGTAGCCCCAATTGCGGTTCGCGGCATCGGCGAGCACGGGTGTGGCGATCTCGCGCACGAGTTTGCCAGTGGCGAGGTCGATTCGCAGGCAGCGCGGGCCGTGTTTGACATAAACGGAGTCGCCGCCGAGGCAGAAGGGGCTGCCGGTGTCGCCGATGCCGACATCGTGATGGATGCCGTCGTAGTCGATGAGGAGGTTTTCGATTTTGTAGTCCCACAGCTTGCGGCCGTTGTAGGCATCGAGGCAGCAGAGGCCGTGCACGCCGCTGACGACCATAAAACCCTGCGCGATGAGCGGCGCGGGCCCTTGGCCGTGTCGGTTCGCGACCTCGAACTCGACATCGCGGAACCAGAACATCGAGAGCCTGCCCTTCACCACCTCGTCATCGGAGCAGAGCGTGTTCGCAGCGCTGCCGTTTTGATGCGTCCAATTGCCCGCACCGGCGAGCGTCGCGGCTTTTTCAATTTTCAAACTGCCACGATGGCAAAGAATGCCGCTGTAGGGCCGGCGAAGGCGCTCAAGCTCTTGTTGAATCGCAGCCGTGATGTCCTTCGGCGCGATGACGAGATTCGCGAAGCCTTTCGGATACGCGGTGGCTTCCAGCGAGCCGCTATGAACGCTCACGCGTGTGCCGTAGAGGCCTGCAGTGGCGATTCGATGCCGCGCGGCGCTCGCAGCCGTTTCATCGGCCTCCATCGCGATGATGTGGAGATTCGACTGACGGGCCAAAGCGAGGGCGAAATCGGCGTGCGCTGCTCCGAGCACGACGGCGTAGCCTTCTTTGACTTTCGTGGCATCAAGAATGGCTTTTGTTTCGGTGGCGATGGCAGCATCGAGCGGCTTTTCGGCCTCAGGGACGTGCGCAAGCGGCAAGGGCGCGGGATCGCCATCAAAGAGATACACGATGCCTGCATCGGTGGTGGCGACGAGGCGGCCATTGCCCGCGGCGAGGCCGAGTACGCGGCCTTCCACCTTTTGCTTCCACCACTCGGTGCGCTGGCCGGTGTAGTCGATGGCGCTGATTTGGCCGTCCGCGCCTATGACGGCCTCAGGGCCGGTGATGATGAATTCCAGCACTTCGTGTTCGACTTGTGCGATCTTGTCCTGTTCGAGCATGCGCGCTTTGTAGCTCTTGCCTTTGCGGTCGATTTTTTCGACGTCCTTCCAGCGATAGGTGGCGAGCGAGCGGCCCTCCGCACGCACGACGCCTCCGTTGATTGCGACACTCGGCCCGGAGCCGAACGTGCTGGACACTTCACCGGTGCCGAGATCGAAGAGCATACCCGCATTGAGGAAATTCGATTCGGTGACGAGTGTGCGTGTGCCGCCGCGCTGCTGGTTTTTTTGCAGGTGGTAGTAGCGTAGCTTTCCATCCGTCCGCTCAAACACCGCCGGCACCGCACGGCCTGTGGGAACGATTAACGAGCTGCCGCTGGCGAGTAGATAACCCTGTGGCGCGACACCGCTCGCGGCTTCGGCGCCACCGTGCGGCTGTGGCATGTAGATTGAGCCAGTATCGCCATTTTCCCAAACGGGGGCGCCGGTGTCTGCCTTTAGGGCATGCAGATACACGCCATCGCTCGGCCAGATGCCGCCCGCGTAGTAAACAAGATCGTCCATCACCACTGGCCCACCACGTGCGGGCCAGTGCGAGATCATGCGCTCATTCCCGAGCACCTGACGCCCCGCTGGACCCGCGCGATGCTTCCATAGCACTTTCCCATTCGCCAAGGCGAGCGCGTAGAGATACCCGTCATCGCTCACCACAAACACGCGGTCCTTCCATGCCACTGGTGCAAAGCGCACGGGCCCGCCGCTAAAAAACCGCCATTTCAAGCGACCACTTTGTGCCTCGATCGCATACACCTGATCATCCGCTGAGCTGCCAAACAGCACGAGATCGCCTACGATGATTGGCTGAAACGCCCGGTCATAGTCGATGCGCTGCGAATTCGGCCACGCGATTCGCGGCGCCGAGGGTAGTCGAAAGACCCAGCGCTGCCGCAGTTGATTTGGGATTGTCTCACTCGTGTAGCCGCTGCGCGAAGCATCCGCTCGATAGGTAGGCCAGTCGGCAGCTATGAGTGATGAGGTGAGGGTGAGGAAAAGGATTGGGCGCATGAGAAAAATCCATACGATGCCAGCGGCTGCTCTCACTCAGGGCAGGGTATTTGTGCTGTTTCAAAGGCCAAAAAAAGCCCGCAGGCTTTGCGAGCCTGCGGGCGTTTGATCGGGATGCATTACGCCGCTGTGGCTTCAGCAGCCTCGGCGGGCTGCTCGGTTTCTTGGCGCTCGTCGCGGTCACCACGATTGCTGGGCTTGGCACCGCTGATTTGCAGGGGGCGGCCCATGAATTCTTTGCTGCTGAGCTCTGCGACAGCGCGACGGGCTTCTTCGACCGTGGCCATGGTCACAAAGGCAAAGCCCTTGGAGCGCTGTGTGCGGCTGTGGACGACGACCTCGGCGTTGCGGACGCTGCCAACGCCATTGAAGAGCTCAAACAGGTCGCTCTCCGTGGCGTCATAGGAAAGGTTGCCGACGTAAAGACGCTCGGTGGTCACTTCAGCGGGGTTCGCTGGCGTGAATTCGCGGGCGGGTTTCGGTTCACGCGGTGGGCGAGGAGATGGACCGCCCTCCTGCCGTTGGGATTTTACCACAGTGGTGTTGGTGATCGGAGCTTTGGCGTGATGTTTGGGTTTGGATGGACCTTTGCAAAGAAGGCCGAAAGAGATGGCATTGAGGAACTTCTGAAGACCGGAGCGGTCATCAAGCCGCGGGGTGCGTTTGGTGAAGTTTTCACTGCCAGGGCCACGGTTGCCGCGATTGCGGCCGCCACGGCGGCGGCGAGGGCCATTGCTGGAGTTTGGATTGTTCGACATGGATTTTCGTTGCTTGTTGGGCGTGTTCGGGTTCGTGCTTGGGGTAGGCAGCTTACGCGGACGCGGGTCGGGCAGACGGCGAACAGTCGAAAACCATTATCCGGGCCGGGCGCGGCGTCGCCGTGGGCTGATGCAGCATCGTCTAGAGCTGGTGAATACCGCCCCGGAAAGCTCTGACCGCCTGCAGGCGGTTGTCACAAGGCTTCCCAGCGGATCGAATATCCGGCGAGCGGTCACTTCAGGCGCGGACAAGTGGGTCAGTCGGCGCATTCAGCTTCTTTCGCGGTCAGGGGGCGGCCTCGGAGCTATGAGGGGTTGCTCTGGAGGAACTGCAAGAATGAATGTAGGGGAGCCACCCCGGATGGTCAACCGGGATTCCCGATGCTCAGGAAGCCGCTCTTGCTCTCGGAGCAGATCCATCACATGCTTGGCCATGGTCAAACCGCGACTTTATGTCAAAACAGGTTGCCCGTGGTGCGATGAGGTAATCGATTACCTCGATGCCCGCGGGATCGGGTACGAAAAGATCACGGTATCGGGAAACCACGAGGCGATGCAGGTGATGGTCGATCTCAGTGGCCAGTCCAAGGCCCCGACGATGGACTGGGCAGGCGAAGTGCTGGCAGACTTCGGCGTTGATGAGCTGGTGCCTTTCTTGAGAGCTCGAGGCGTATGGGTTTAACCCGCAACAAACGGCTAAATTCATCCCGATTCAGCTATTGCAGCTTCGAAGCCTTGAGTTACTCTCGAGTCAATTTTTGCGACAGAGTCTCAATCGCAGCTGCGTTCTACTTTCATGCCTTCCACCCTCGCTGAACTCCCCATTGGCACTGATGCCATCGTGCAGGCCATGCCCACAGGGCGGTCCTGCCTGACTCGTCTGCGGGAAATGGGTATTGTTCCAGGCACTCGCGTGCGAGTGACCCGTCGCGCCCCGTTGGGAGAGCCGATTGAGATCAGCGTGCGTGGTTCTCACCTTTCCATGCGCAACCATGAGGCGGCATTCATTGCCATCGCTCCTGTCGCCGCATGAGCACCGCTGCTGAGACGCCGCTTATCGCCATCGTGGGGAACCCAAACTCGGGCAAAACCACGCTCTTCAACCTGCTAACCGGTCTCAAACAAAAGGTTGCCAACTACCCTGGTGTCACCGTCGAAAAAAAGATTGGTGAATGCTACAGCCAGCATGGCAAAAAGCTGCGCTTGATCGATCTGCCGGGCGCTTACAGCCTGAATGCCCGCTCGCCTGACGAAGCCGTTTTGCGCGATGTCTTGCTTGGCAGACGCCCCGAGACACCTCGGCCAGACCGTGTCGTTTGCGTGCTCGATTCGGCGAATTTGGAGCGAAATCTGTATCTGATCTCTCAGGTGCTCGAACTTGGTCTGCCAACCATTTTGGTGCTGAACATGGTCGATGTGGCCGAACAGCGCGAGTGGCGCATTGATGCCGCGAAGCTCAGTGACATCCTTGGTATCCCGGTGGTCAAGACACAGGCCGTGACTGGTCACGGTCTCATCGAGCTAAAGCTTGCGCTCAGTCGCGATGACCTGCCGGCTACGACTTGGCAGAGTGCAAATATTCCCATCGGTGTGCGTGCCGCACTGGAGCAAAGCCGTGGCCCACTCTGCGAAACGGGAGCCATTCATGCCAAAGCCTCGTTGCTGGAGCCGCTTTATCTTCTTTCCGGCCACGATCCCACGCACTACGGCCTCGCCGATGAGCAGATGGAGCGCATTCACGCACTGCGCAAGAGTATCGACGCCGCGTTCCCCGGCTGGGAGGATGATCTTGTGGCCGAGCGCTACCGCAGCATCGAAAAACTCTGCGCCGACGTGCTAAAGCGTCCGGATCAGGAGAAAGAAACGATGACCGACAAGCTCGACCGCATCTTCCTGCATCCTGTGCTCGGCTTCGCGAATCTTCTGCTCGTGCTCGGTATCCTCTTCTACCTCATCTTCCGCGTTGCTGAAGGGCCGATGGGATGGATTGAGGGCTTCTTTACGGATCTCGGTGCATGGGTCGAGACCCTCATGGGTCCCGGCGACCTGCGTGACCTCATCGTCAATGGCGTCGTGCCAGGAGTGAGCGGCGTGGTCATCTTCCTGCCGCAGATTTTGATCCTCTTCTTCTTCATCGGCCTCTTAGAGGACACTGGTTACATGGCTCGACTCGCTTTCATCATGGACTGGCTGATGAGCAAAGTGGGACTCAACGGGAAATCCTTCCTGCCCTTCCTGAGCTCCTATGCTTGTGCTGTGCCCGGTGTCATGGCCGCACGCACCATCGATAATCCCAAGGATCGACTCGTCACCATCCTCATCGCCCCGCTGGCCTCCTGCTCGGCACGTTTGCCGGTGTATTCGTTGCTCATTGCTGTGCTGTTTCCCTCCAAGGAAGTTGGTGCGTGGATGCAGGCTGGGATCATGCTCTCGCTTTATGCGCTCGGCACGGGCAGCGCCTTCATTTTTGCGTGGATCTTCAGCAAGACCGTCATGAAGGGTGAGATTAGCCCGATGATCCTTGAAATGCCGCCGTACAAGCGGCCTGCTCTCAAATCCATCCTCCTCCTTGTGTGGCAGCGGGCCAAGGCCTTCCTCGTGCGTGCTGGCACCATTATTCTAGGCATCTCTATCCTCATCTGGGCCGCCTCCACCTATCCCAAGACCAACACCGAGGACAAATCGTTGCAACTCGCCAACAGCTTCGCGGGTAAGGCCGGCCACTTCATTGAGCCTGCCATCCAGCCGCTTGGCTACGATTGGAAGATCGGCATTGGTTTGATTGGCAGTTTCGCTGCCCGAGAGGTCTTCAACTCCACCATGAGCGTCGTCTATGCCGTCGAGAGCGAGGATGACGAAAACCTCGACCCGCTGCGTGACAAGCTCAGCTCCGAGCGCCGAGCCGACGGTAAGCTTGTTTACACTCCACTTGTCTGCATCAGCCTGCTCATTTTCTATGTCTTTGCCATGCAGTGCGTCAGCACCATCGCCATCGTAAAACGTGAAACCGGCTCTTGGAAATGGGCGCTCCTCCAGCTCGGCTACATGACTGGCACCGCATATGTCCTGAGCCTCCTCGTGTATCAAATCGGCACCGCGATGGGTTACTAGTCGGAGAGTAGGGATGTGATCTGACACTCCGATGTTACTTCGAAGGCATCTTAAAGCCTGCGGCTCTTTTTTGGAAAGCATGTAATGAGGCTGCACAGGCTCCGTAACGGCCTTCGGCATAAAGCAGGGCAAGATCGTGCAGCATGGAATGCTCGGGCGAGACACGCTGCGCATAGGCCAGCGGACCTTCGCTGCAATGGCGGGGCGGATGACCTGCTTTGGCGAGCTTGGCGCAGAGTTTCAACCAAGTGCGGTGCCAGGGATCACGCGCGAATGGTCGGCGCTGAAGTCGGAGGGAAATCAACACGAGGCCAAGAATGACAAACAGAATGCTGAACGTGAGCAGATGCCACCAGCGACTATTCTCAAAGCCAAGGCGGGACAACCATTCGTGTTGAAAGTCCTCATTGAATTCCACGACCGCATCCTGCCAAGCGTAGTTTGCCTGATCCCAAAGGAGCCGACTCTCGAACAGAGCGAGTCCCCACCAGCTAAGACGCTGGCGTTCGATGGCCGCACCATCGAGATCCAGGTAACCGCGGAAGTTGCCATGACCGATGCGTCCAGGTGCGAGTGCTGCGGTGGGGTCAACTCGCGTCCAGCCGGATTTCTCGAGCCACACCTCCACCCAAGCGTGCGCATCACTTTGGCGCACGATCATCTGGCGGGAACGGTCGTTGTATTCACCTCCAAGGAAACCGATGACGACACGCGCTGGCACACCCGCTACGCGCATGAGCGTGGCGAAACTGCTGGCGAAGTGCTCGCAGAATCCGTTTTTCCCCCTCACTAAGAAGTCCTCCAAGCCTGAGGTGCCCGAGTAGTCATCTGGCGTGAGAGTGTACTGATAGCCGTTTTGCTGGAGGTGCAGAATACCGAGTTGCACGATCTGCATGTCATTTTGTGCACGGGCTTGCCAGTCGTCGGCGAGATCGAAAACGATCTGAGGGAGGTTTTCCGGGTGCTCGAGGAACAGTTGACGATGATGATCCGGCAGGGGTTCAAAGGCCCGCTGCTGCAACCTCGACCAACTGGTGACGCGGGTCACGCCACGCAGCGGGATGGGCCAGGTGAGTGCGTCATCGAACTCCGGAACGAGCGGCGATCCGCCTGTGGTGACCAGCAGAGGCACATCCAGCGCCGGGATCCAGCGCATGCCATGAGGCTCGATTTGCAGTTCTTGGCGCACATCGATGTTTTCATCGGGAGGCTTGGGTCGTAGTTTGAGCCCGAAACGCTCGCCACGTCTCCAGCGCAGGCCGTTGCATTCGTTGAGGGTCAGGCAACGCCAGTAGCGTAATTCATTTGGTGGGATCCTGCCATCGGGGAAGCTGGCGCGGAAGGCACGCTCCATGCGAAGCGCCACCTTGGTGATGCTGCCTGGATCGAGTTCGTTGGAGATGCCGCTTTCCGCGAAGCGGCCGCTGAACGTGGTGCGCAGGTCCAGCAGGCCGCGCGGCATGATGAGAAAGAGCACGGTCACGATGGGAAGCGCTTGGGCAAAAAGGAGGCTGGTGATCCTCAGCGGCCGCCATAGTCCCGGCGTGCTGAGCCGGAAGCGCGTCATGCACGCGGTGATAAGCCCAAAGACCGCCAAGCCCCAAAGCATCCGAGGGAGGCTGTTGTCGATGACGATGCCACATAGACACAGGAACCAGCCAATGAGCGCCAGCACTTGGAACTCGCGTGGCGTGCGGCTTTCCAGCAGTTTTACTCCGGATAGGGCAGCAAGCAGCGCGATGCCTGCTTCCATGCTGGGCTGGCCACCATGCCCACTCCAGATCAGCACCACGCTGCCCAGCAGGATAAGAACGCGCAGCATGACTGGCGGCACGCCACGGCGCAGCAACACTCTCCAACCAAAGCAGCACAAAGCCACGATGAGCGCCGGTGCTTGGATGACATTCGCCAACGGCAGAAAACTGGCTGCCATGGCAAGGCTAAGCGCGAGCAGCGGTTGGGTTGGCAAATGAAAAGAGCTTTCAAAAGCCGAATGCGCGCGCCCGCGGCTCTCTCGAAGCTTTTCAGCGCCTTTGCCGGTTGCTGTGCTAACCCGGCTGGCGGTGAAATCGGCGAGCGCATTGAGGCAGCGACGGCGGTGTGCGTCTCCATGGCCTGCTTCGATGGTTTGGGAGGGCAGTCTCAGCGCGTAAAGCTTCTCATCACGCTCGCAATCCTCAATCCAGCGGGCGATTTGGGCAGTTCGAGCAGCTTCATCTGCCTGAATGAACTCCCAGTCGATCATGGTGGCTTCATGGCCGTTCGAAGCCCACGTCTTGACGACGAGCGGCCGACCGCGCGCCACTGCACGCCAGTCGATGTGCCGCGGTGAGTCACCCGGCTGGAACTCACGTGTTCCTGCGAAGTCATCCCCGCCTCCTCCTCCGCTGATCGTGCTACGAGAGGAGGCTCCAGCTTGTGAATGCGGTGATAGCGGTTTGGGTGTGGGAAGTGGCATTGAGCCTTTCGGGCGTGGATACACGCGGCGAGAGGCGACGGTTTCGATAACGCTTTCGATGTTGTACAGGCCCAACGGATAGACGCTGCGTGCCACGAACTTGAGCGAAGAGCCTCCACTGGATTTGTTTATGAACGACAGTTCGATCCAACGGGATTGGCCGCTGGCGATGCTTTCGATGAACTGGCTGCCGCTGCCTTCCAGTGCCTGAATCTCAATGCCGCAGGCATCCTTGGCACTACTGTTGGAGACTTCCAGCCGCACGCGCGCCCTGCTGCCCTCAGGCACGGTCGTCACGTCCAGAACTCGCAGCCGCAGCCCTTTCACATTTGCTCGTGCATGCAGCAGCGAAACAAGTGTCAGTACGCCTGTGAGGAGGGCGAGGAGGTAGGCTGCGCCATTGGACTGTGCTTCCGCTGCATACCACATCGCGGCGAGCATACAGAGTAGCGCGAGCGTGTGCCAGTTGGGACGGAGGCGGAGACGCGGAGGCATGCGGTAGAATCAAGGGATTCGCAGGATGTCGGTGCCAACGGCGATCTTTTCCACGCCATTGCGGGAGGCGTGCACTTGAGCCACCAGCGGCAAACCTCGGAAAAACCCAGCGGATGCTGAGCGCACGGCAAGCATTGCTAGCAGAAGCAAAAAGACAGCTGGGTTGCGTGACATGCGGAAATGCTACCTGATTTTCCCGATTCGCGCAGCAACTCTGACCGGAAAATCTCAGCCGCGCATCAAAGGCTCGAGCAGATGCTCCTCCGTGAGCAAGCCGACGGGCAAGTTGCGTTGGTCCGTGACGATGGCGAGCCGGCGGCCTTGTTTGCGGAGACGTTGCAGTGCCCGTAAGGCCGGCTCACTGGCGGCAAGTGTGTCCAGCTTGCGCATGTGCTGCCTTACAAGGCGGTCCGCCGGAACGCTGAGAGGCAACTCAACGGTGTCGAGCACACCAATGAAGGCGCCGCTTTCGCCGAGCACAGGAAGTACAGGTGTCTTCTGCTCTCTGGCTAGGATCAAAGCCGTCTGCAGTGGCAGATCGGCGGCGAGAGCCACGCTTTGACTGAGGGGCTGCATCACGTCCGCCGCGGTGAGCCGACGAAAGTCAAGAATATGCTCGATCAATCGTGTAGCAGGGCCTGATAGCTGCTGCTCCATGGCGAGAGAACGCGCCAACTGCTTCAAATCATCGCGCCGCTGAGTCTCGATAGCCGGAGTAGCATTTTTGCCATCGGAAGAGCTTGATGCCTTAGTGGATGCAAACGCCCTGAAAACCGGTCTGGCGATGCCAATGAGGTGGAGCAGCATCGAAACGCTGCGCAGCGAACGGAAGGGAAAGCGGCGGAAAAGCTTCTTTGGCATCACTTCAAGCCCGATGAGAAAGACGGGAAGTGCGAGCAGGAAGACGACCGAGGCTTCCAGCACGCTCGCGTGTTTCACAAGTGGCAACGCCACCAGCAGAAAGACCGTTAGGTTTGCGATGTGATTGGCCACGGTGATGCAGCCTAGCAGCGCATCACGGTCCTCAATGAGCGGCAGCAGACCGCGGGCACGCGGATCACCATTCGAAGCCGCATGCCGTACTCGCACGCGGCTGACCGCCATCACCGCGCTCTCCAACCCCGAAAGCATGAAGGAAAGCAGGAGGCAAAGGCCGATGATGAGGTAAGACATAATGTTACTATGTAATTGAACGCGAGAATCGGGCCATTCAGCGCAGGATTTTCAGGCTCTCGTAGCCTCTCCAGCTTCGCCCGGCGGCGTGAGCAGACGCAGCTTCTTTTCCACCAGTGGCAGCCAGAGTGTGATGCGGGTGCCGTGTCCTTCGCGGGACTCGATATCGATTTCGCCGCCATGCTCGCGGATGATTCGGCGGACGATCAAGAGGCCCAAGCCAGTGCCGGTGCTGCGCGTGGTGGCGAAGGGTTGAAAAAGCTTACCCATCTGCTCCGCGCTGATTCCCTTGCCCGTATCTTCAAAGCTCATGCGCACTTCATAGTCGGTGAAGGTGCCGCCGATGGTGAGTTGGCCGCCTTGTGGCATGGCTTGGCAGGCATTACGGATGAGGTTGTGCAGTGCTTGCTTGATCTGGTTCGCATCGAGCGGCATGGCGGGAAGGTCGGCGCGCAGGTCGAGCTTCACGCTTACTTTTGCCCGTTCAATCTCAGGCTGAAGCACACGGAGGCATTCATCCAGAAGATCGCGGATTTGCACGTTTTGGAATTGTGGCTTGGTCGGACGTATGGCCGCGAGGAACTGGCTGATGATGCCATCGAGCCGTTTGATCTCTCCGGAGGCCACATCGAGGTGCTCGCGCAGCGGCTCACCCTTGGCGCCCATTTTCTTCAAACGGCGCTCTAGGAGCTGCAGGTGGATGGTAAGGGAGTTCAGCGGATTGCCCAGCTCATGCGCCACGCCAGCGGCGAGCATCGTGAACGCATTCAGGCGTTCGCTCTCGATCTGCTCTTCGGTTCTTTTGCGTGTCTCGGTGACATCGCGTATCAGCATCACAAAGCCCATCGACGTGTCTTTGTCGTCGATGGAGGTGATGTAAAAGTTCAGGAAGCGGTTTTCTGGATAGAATACCTCCATGTCGCGGCTGATCACCGTGCCGGGGTCCATCACCCCATCCCAGTCGAGACCTCGCACTCCCTGTGCTAGCCTCTGGCCGATGACAGCCTCTTTTTCCATGCCGAAAAACTGGCATGCAGCGCGGTTCACATAGGTCACCTGACCTTCGGCATCGAGTAGAATGACACCTTCCTGAAGCGCCTCGAAGACTTTTTCGAGGAGGCCTTTCTCCCGCAGCAGTTCCAGGACAATGCCCTGCACCTCACCGGGCTCCAGTCGGTCCATGCGTTTGATGAGCTTGTCGATGAAGGCGGATCTCATAGAGTGGCGGTCATGAGCAATATTCTCGTCGTTTTGTGTACGTTTCCAGAGGTTGACAAGGCTCGTCAGATTGGCACGGCCTTGGTGGAGGCTCAACTGGCGGCATGCGTGAATCTGCTGCCGGGTATCGAATCGATTTACCGCTGGCGCGGTGTGGTGGAGAGGGCAGGGGAGGTGCTGGCGATTTTCAAGACATCAGAGGCAGCTTGGCCGGGGTTTGAGCAGCGTTTGCGTGAACTGCATCCCTATGATGTTCCAGAAATCGTGGCGCTGCATCCGTGCCAGGTGGCTGAAAGCTATGCGCGATGGGTGACAGGGGAAACCTGCCCTTGAAGATGCAGGGCCGTGTGGAATCATCGACAGGTCGTTTTCTCCACTCTCCCATCAACAGCCCTCATGCCGGAACCGAGCCAGTTTAGGCACTACCAGATCGTCAAGGATGCCGATGGCAACCACGTCGAGCTGGTGCGGAATGCCGAGCAGGTGGCGGTGCTGGCTTTCGACACGCAGCGTTTGGAGTTCGTGCACTGCCATGTGCTGGTGAAGTCGCTGGTGAACCGCGCAGCCTTTGAGGAAACCTGCCGAAAGATTCAGTGCCACGGTCATCCGACCATGGCTCGGATGATCGAGTATGGCTTGGATGAGGGGAATCCATTCTACATTACCTCCAACATCGATGGCGAGACGCTGCGTGCCTACCTCTCTCGGCTGACAGACATGCCCGGCTGGCTTGCGGTGATGCTGGCCTGCCGCTCATTGGAGACGGCGGTAGCATTGGTGGAGCGCGGAGACTTTCTCACGGACCACCCTTTGGAGAGTTTTCGCTTGGTGCAGACGGGAGCTCAAACCGTTCAGGTGCTGGCGGCCGATTTCCGAGTCCTGGAGAATGACAGGACGAGAAAGAGGGCACTCATGGCTGGGTTTGAGAAGCACGCTAAGTTTTTGAAGAGCTTCCTTCTTGAACAGGCGGCAGGGAATGGGATGCAGCCGGATCATCCGGTGTCCGCCATGAACTTCATGGAGCTGCTCGGTGCCTGCCTTTCGAATGCCGGACCGGGTGTCACGATTGCCATGCGTGAATTGCGTCATCAGCTCCTCAAGTTTTCGCCAGACCGTCTTACCAGTGAGATACCCGCCGCACAGAAGCCTCGGGCGCTATTGGCACCTCTACTTGCGAGTTGTCAGGATGTGGCCCGCAGCATGGTGAACATCGTCCGGATCCAAAGCCAGCGTCTTGATTTGACCAACCCCTACAGCATGCGCGGCACGCTCACGAAGACAGGACGCGACGTGCTGATCGAGCAGGTGCCGCCCATCCGTGTGTGTTCCGAGCAGGTGCTTTTCGCAAACCAGTCTGCCATGGCAGTGATGAAAAAGCCTGCGTTCACAGCGTTCGTCACCGTGCCCCTGTTGAATGAGACGGATGACATCGTCTGCCTTGCCGAGGAGACGACCGCAGGCATCAGTCTTGCTGCCTTGCTCAAGGAGCGCCGCGCCATCGAACCGCAGGAGGTTTCTGCCTTACTCACGCCATTGGACGCGGCGTTGTCACAGCTCGATGCATCCAGCCTGCCCACCGCCAAACTGAGATTGGAGGACATTTTCCTGATCACCGGTTATGCATCCGAGGATCCGCGCTGCGATCGGTTGCTCGCCACTAAAATCAACGATTGGCCGGTCTTTCATGTTCGTCTCCGGGCGCATCCTACACTGGCATCCATGGCTGGTCGTGGCACTGATCCCGCTGTGCTATTGCCGCCCACGGCGCTGAAAGCAAACACGATCTGGCAGGGGGGATGGCTGGCGGCACTCACGAAGCTGCTCATTGGTATCGAGTCACCCGCCGGGGTGCGTGTGGAACCGGTCGGTCATTCCGACATGCGCGAGACAATCTCAAGGCTGCTCGATGATGAGATCGCGAAGGTGGGTGAGGCAAATCCAAGTACCCGGGCTGATTTTCTCGAACGCTACGCTCGGGTGGTTCAGCGGCATTTTCCGGTCAAGCCGCCCGCTGAAGCGCCGCCTCCAGTCATCGTTCAGCGCATCCAGTCCAAACCACGCACGAGAGTTGTCTCTGCGCCTGTGCATCGTGAAGCCGTGTCTCCTCTTGCTGGTGCCCTGACTAGCGGCAGCAGCGAGGCTTCGGTTGAAACGAACTCCATCGGTTTCGCGGAGCTGCTTTTTCGCAGCAGTGCAGTCGATCCCGCATCTTCCGGCACACCGGACTGGGCACAAGCCGCGGCTGGAGCACCTCCCACGCTTCCTGAGCATCTGTTGCCGGGCGATGATGTCCCGCAATGGCTGAAGGTCTTTGTTTTCATCGGTGGCTCGATGATTCTTGGAGCCTTCGGCGCTCATCTCTCTGGAAAAGCACTTTGGCTTAAGAAGCGTGGAGGCATCCCTCAAGCTTCGGAGACGCCCGCTGCGTTCTCCGGAGCGAAGCCCGCTCAAAAGCCCGCTGCGACTCCCCGTCTGCCGGAGCTCCTTCCGGCTTCAGGTAATGTGCCGCTGTTGCCTCCTGATGAGCCACTCACAACAACTCCGGGCATGTCTCTTTCCCTGCCGAAGGAAGCTGCTGGACTGCGTGAA
This sequence comes from Prosthecobacter sp., assembly GCA_017853885.1. Lineage (GTDB taxonomy): Bacteria > Verrucomicrobiota > Verrucomicrobiia > Verrucomicrobiales > Verrucomicrobiaceae > Prosthecobacter. Next base: position 84,188 of record JAFMIR010000001.1, on the reverse strand, counting down.
CAGCTCTCCAGTGAGCCGCGGAAGTGAGCGAGGGTCATATCGAATGGCCTGAATCGCCGGATCACTCCTTGGGCTGCTTCTTGAAGATGCCTTTGAACTTGTCCCAGAATCCGCGCTTTTGAGCTTCAGGCATGGCAGTAGCATTTCCTTCCATCTGCACCATCGGCTTATCCTTAGCGTAAAGATTCGGCACCGCAGAGGACGTCTCCTCGGGACGACCTGCGAATTCAAAGATGGAGTTGGAATCCGGGCTGTTGTTCATGAAGCGTGTTTGCTCATTCATGTGCGTGGCACCATCTGGCATGATGACCGGCTGAACGAAGATCATGATCTCCTTGCGATTCTTCTCCTTATCCACGTTGCCGAACAGATACTTGATCAGTGGCAGTCGTACAACAAAAGGCACTCCCGTACGGTCGTTGCGATTGTCTTCGGAGATCAGGCCTCCTAGCATGGCGATACTGCGGTCAGGTACGATCAAGGTATTGGCCATTCCCTGCTCCCGGATGCCGGGAACAATCACGTTTGGGCTCACAGTGACGTTTGTGCCCTTGGAGTTGTTCGTCTGGTTGAACTCCAGCATCACTTCGTGGTCATTGAAGATGTGCGGCGTAATATCGAGTTGGATGCGGACCGGGATGAACTGGGTCGAGGTGGTGAACCCGCCTGCAACGCCATTGTTGAAAGTGTTTCCTGCAAAGGGAATCTGCTCACCGATGAAAATCTGGGCCTTTTGATGATTGAGCGTTGTCAGTACGGGTTTTTGAAGGGCCCTGAATCGTCCGGTTTCTTCCACGGTGTTCATGAAGACGTGCAGATTTCTTGCGATGTGCCCATAGGCTGTGATGCCGCCTGCTGCTGCTGCGGCACTTCCAACAAAGCTGGCTGGGTTGGCTAACTTCGAGGGGTCGAAGAAGGTGCCCCCGGTGTTGATACCACCACCGGCCTGTCGTCCGCTTTCGCCTCCAATGTTTTGCAGAGTGTTCAGCCAATCGAGGCCAAATCGAAACTCGTCCGACATGGTGAACTCTCCGATCACGGCCGAAAGCATGATCTGCCTAGGACGAATATCGAGTTCGTTGGCGAGATCCTCGAGCGTTTGAAGCTGCTCGGGTGGGCCGCTGGCGAAGAACTTAGAACTGCCGGGATCGATGATGACTAGAGTGCGACCGATGAGCACGCTGTTGGCCTTGGTAGTGACGTCCAGCTTTGGCCCACCACTGCCTAGACTACCGCCCGCGCCCATTCCAAAACCGCTACTACCCAAACTTCCGTTGAACGGATTGGTGTTTCCAAAACCGTTGTTGCCGAAGTTGGTGAAGCCGGTGTTGTTGCTCGGGGTGGTGCTCGTGCTGCTGTTCTGACCCGTGGTGGTGCTGGTGATGGCCGTGGCGTTTTTGTCGTAGCGCATGAGCGCCCTCTCGGCGAGGCTGAGGAACGTGGTGAGGTCGATGTAGTTGAGGCGCCGCGAGACAAAGCGGTTCGCGGTGGCTTCCGCATCGATTTCGGCGATGAGTTTTTCGACGATCTCCATGTCAGCCGGACGGGCGATGACAAGCAGGCTGCTGGTTCGAGTGATGGGGAGGATGATGGGCTTGATCCCCTCGGAAGTGGCTCCGCCGCCGCTTGCAGAGACGATGGCTGTGCCCGTTGTCGCAGGCTGGCCAATCTGAGGCGGAGCCCCCGGGATGGTCGGTGCTCGTGGAGCGGTAGAGGCAGATGCCGCTTGCCGATTCAGGGTGCCTGTACTGCTGGCGGTTCCGCCACCATTTTTGAGTTCGAGCAGGGACTCGAGTTGCTTGGCTACATCCTCGGGATCAGTGCGGATGAGCTTGAGGGTCTTCTGCACCGTCTGGCTCGGCGGAAGATCGAGCTGCTTGATCAGATCGAGGTAGGCCCGGATGGTCTGCGAGGCCTCGGTGATGACGAGAGAGCGTGCGTTCGGCACAGCGACGATCTTGCCATAGGGATGCGGCGGGATGGCACTTTGCAGGGTGCTGGCGGCTTCTTCAGCGGAGAGGTGTTTCAGTGTGGTGACATGAACGACGACTTGGTCGGTCTCCGGCAGTTTCTCTGCGTCGAGCACCATGGGCAGTTGCTGCTGGCCTGGGCTGGAGCCGGTCTCGGCGGCGACCAGTTTCCACAGGTTGGCACCACTAGGAACGAGGGCCAGACCATGCATGAGAAGGCCTTTCTCGATGATGTCTTGATATTCCTCATCGGAAAACTCTCCGGGCACCATGATGGTCACAGTGGTAGCTTCCAAGCCACGATCTTTTAGGACTCGGCGCTGGGTCACACGGTAGTATTCCTCCAGCACGACATCGATCGTCTCGGCATCGAAGGCGATAAGGTTCGCGGTCTTTTCATCAGGCGTGGTGGCTGGCAGTTTGGTGGCGGGGATCGGCGGCGGCTTTGGCGTGATGGCTCCAGCGCCTGCTGGCAGCATCCCGGTGGCGGGCTGCGGTGGAGTGGGTTGCGCATTGGCACCGCCTGCGGAAGCAGGCTGGATGCTGCTGTTGCCACCTGTGGGCAGCCCTGGTCGCTGGATGTTGCCGGGAACGGGTGGCAGCACGGCGTTTGGATGAGTCATTCCAGGTCGTTGCAGACCAGGCGGCAGCACCGGACGGGGAATGGAAGGCCGCGTGGTGGGTTTCACCGGTGCAGATGTTTGCGCCATGAGGTCGGTCGCGATGCATAGCCACAGGCAGCTGATGGAACGCATAAGCGCCTTGTTTGCTGGACGATGAGAAAGAGGCATGAAGGTCATGGATTCAAAAGGCATTTCTTCGAGTCTCAACGCGAGCCATCGAGGTAAATCGAGGGTGGGGGACGCACGATCGGTGGTGTGATTTCACCCGTGGCCGGAGTGGTGTTGGTAGGCTGGGTGATAGGCGATGACACGGGGTTGGCTGCCGGTGCATTCAGATCTATCGTCGCTGTGGTGCCATTGGCGGCTTCCCCGGTCCCTGATGGCACGGTCAAAAGACGCCGACGAGTGGCGGGTTCCGAAATGAACGCTGAATTGGCGGACATCGCACCGGTGGGGGTTGGCGCGATGCGCTGGTTCGCGGGCGTGCCTGCTGGCATGCCCGGACGGCTGGCCGGCTGACTTAAAGCAAGGGGCGCACTAACTTGTGGAAGCGGAATGCGGCCGACGGTGTTTGTAGCACCAGCGGTGCCGGGAATGACTCCGGGTTTTACCTGGGCATGGGGGGCGGGCGGCACATAGTCTATGGCATACTTCAGGGTGGCATTTTCCGAACCCTTGGCCACCTCAATGGTCGTATCCTTGCGGTTGTCCGCCAAGTGAAAGCTCTTCAACGCAATGCCATTCTGAGTGGGCTTGTCTATCGAGAGCCGCACGCGCTCATGGGTCTTGGTATTCACAAGGGAAAAGACCGGGCTGTCTTTGGGACCATAGACGGATTTGATCGCGAGGTCCTTGAACGGCGAATCCATTGTGGGCATCACGGTGGGTGCTGAGGGCGCAGCGAAGGGATTTCGCTCCCAGCCGGTGATGTATCGCTCCGCACCGTATTTCTTCGGTGGCTCAAACGCGGCCGCAGAGGCGTTTTCGACGGCAGGCAGGTTCGATGCAGCTCCAAGCATCGTCAGAATGAAGGTGAATGCGTGTTTCATGGGGCCTGGGTCTCCACGGTGTTTTCGGCGGCGGACTTGAGGGGTGAGAAAAGGCGGGACACATGCACGGTGGCGGTGACTTTGCCTGCATCCTCCGGCACAGGCTGGATGGTCAAATGCGAGACCAAGGTAAAGCTCTCTGGCGATTGCAACTCGTGCAGCCATTGCATGAGCGATTTCACCTCTGTCTTCACCAGCACCGTTTCGCCTACTTGATGAAAATAGGGGGTTTCCACCGGCTCCTGCAGCTGCTTATTCTCAATCGTGACCCTGCTTTTTTTGGCAGTTTCGACGAGCGATTGGTCGAGTTCGTTGTTCGCCTTGTTCACGCTGGTCATCTGCGGCTGCGAGGAGCGCAGCCAGGCGAGTCGCTCTTCCCACATGGGTGCCTCGGTGAGAAGCTGTTGAGTTTCATTCGTGCGCATCGCTACGGATCGAGCTTTCTTTTCCAGCGTGCGCTGCCAGCTGAGCATGCGCATGGTGGCAAAGCCCGTGGCAAAAATAGTCACGAGGATGATCAGCAGCAGAACGAGGCGTTGTTCACTGGCCTTCACGGGGCACCTCCTCTCTTGGATTGTAGATGCCTATTGCGTCGAATTGCACGCGTGTGCCGTCCAAGCTCTTGGGCACCGGGATGTTCCAGTCGAAACCCGAGAGCGCAGGGCTGTTTGTGAGCTGCTCGCGGAAGTCGAGGCCCTTTTGTGTGTCCGATGCCTCACCGCGCACGGTGATTTTGTCGTTGTCGATTTGGAACTCGTTCAGGCGGACGCCGGACGGTGGCAGCAGCGAGATGATCTGGTGGTAAAGCTCCACGGGATACAAATCGGGGTTTACCGCAGCCTCCATCGCCACCCAGGCTTGCTTGGCCTCCTGCACGGAAAACACCTGTGGCCCCAGATTTTGCAGGGCCTTCTCATCAGTGAGGATTTTTTGCTCCTGCTGCCAGAGCAGGAAGGACCACGAGGCAAACACCACCACAAAGACAGCGGCCAGCGCTGTGGCCAGTTGCACCAGCCGCTTCCGTTCCTGCTGGCTGCGGCGAACCAAAGCCACCTGCATCGGCACGAATTTCAGCGGGTCGGCAGGCGGCATGGGGGCCGGACGCGGCTCTGCCTGCACCTGACTCGAGCTGAAGGTGCTCGAAAGGGCGCTCAGAAAGCCTGCCTCGCATTCGGTCCAAACCTTCACCTCGCTCAAGCGATCGAGAAACTCATGTGCATCCAGCGCCAGCAGCGCATCACGCAGTTCCAGTGCGGTGTCTGCATTCAACTCGGGTGCGGCAATTAGGGTGACATGCAGCAACTTTCCATCGCGGGTGAAGGCGGTGACGATACGTCCCAACTCCTTCCAGATGGCAAGCCCGTCTCGTGGCAGCGGCAGTAGGCGGGCACTGATGTCATACTGCTCTGCAGAAAGCCCCAGACTCTCATCGTTGGCCAAGTCCGGTGTGATGGCCATCGAGGCGATCAGCTCCCGATGCGGCTGCTCCAGCACCTTCCAGCAGGTGGACTGCCGGGCACCATCCATGTCGCTCACGCCCAAAGCCTCCCAGCGCAAGATGGAAACATCGTCCGGGTTCGGCACCTCATCTCCTTGGGTGGACGACCAGAAGGGCGAGCTGTCGAGGCACATCGTTTGGATCGCATGCACAGATGCCTCGTCATTCAGTTCCGCCTTCATCGAAAGCTCCCACTTTCCGGCGCGATTGCAGCGCCAGATTTCCCAGGTGCTCTCACCGGGAAAACGCATGGATGTGATGGGGCGGCTCATTTGTGAGTCAAATGCCTGCGGAAGCTTGGAGGTGCAAAGTAGGGAGTTATACCTTCCCTTCAGCCACAAGCCCAATAAAAAGATCAGGTCAAAAGAAGCCAGAAAACAGCTACCCCCTCTGCCAAAGCCACTGGCATCCATGGGAGAGATCTGTCAATCTAAGCTTCCTTATGAATCTCCGAATTGCGTTCTTTGTAACGGTTTTCATCGCGTTGGACTCCTTGTCCGCTGAGATACCTGCTGTCATCCCGCTGTGGAATGATGGCGCACCGGGCTCCGAGGCCCGCAAGGCTGAGCCGGAGAGCGTCGAGGGTGCCAACGTTTGCAACATCCACAATCCCACGCTCACGCCCTATCTGCCCGCAGCAGGTAAAGCCACCGGCACGGCTGTCATCATCTGCCCCGGTGGGGGGCATTCCAAGCTTTGCCTTGGCCACGAAGGCTACGCGCTTGCCGAGTGGTTTCAGGAACGCGGTATCGCTGCCTTCGTGCTGAAGTATCGGCTCGCTCGCGAGAAGGGCAGCACTTACACCATTCAAGACCACGCCATGGCGGATGCCCGCCGCGCCCTGCGCCTCATTCGTAGTCGAGCTGAGGAGTGGCACGTCCAATCTGACCGCGTTGGCATCCTCGGATTCTCTGCCGGGGGCGAGCTTGCTGCCTTCGCCGCCATGAAGAACGACCCTGGCCAAAAAGACGCCCCTGATCCCATCGAGCGTCAGAGCTGTCGGCCGGACTTCCAAGCGCTCATCTACCCGGGCACCTCCGCTCTGTTTTCTGCAAAGCAAGGCATGCCTCCACTCTTCATTGCCGCCGGATATCATGATCGTCAGGACATTTCTGAAGGCATGGCCACGCTCTACCTCAAATATAAAGCTGCCAAAATCCCCGCTGAATTGCACCTCTATGCAAATGCCGGCCATGGCTTTGGTTACAAACACGACGCTAAACCCACTGCCGCCTCCCGCTGGCCGCAGCGGTTCATCGAATGGCTGACGGACACCCGTTTGCTTCAGTAAATTGGCCAACGCGTAGCAGACGTTTCCATGCGTTCGAGAGCGGAGGTATAAAAGGCTCTTTGCGTCCCAGTAGGCGGACAGTCAGTGTCTCCAATCGGCTTGGCATCTTTCTGTCGGCTTCAATGATTGAACACAAACTCCGCCGAATTCAGTAGGCTCCAAAGGATGTCCTCGACTGCGGTTTGCCGTGTCGCATCCTTCGCCGTGAAAGCACTGGTGGCGATCTTCATTTCCTCGGTGTCCGGGAGGCGTGAGTAGCAGGCGAGGTAAAGTTCTTCGACGATCTGTTCGGGCTTCGCATCACTTTTGGCGAGGCGGGCGGCGCGACCTTGGGCGTTCACCAGCATGTCCTGCAGCTTCGTGGAGTTCATGAGGTGCAGCGCTTGCACGACGCTGGGCTTGGCGTCGCGCTCGCAGGGGCATTCGGCACTGCTGTTTGGGCGGCCAAAGGCATCCATGAACTGGCTGTCGAGCTTGTGGTTCCATGTTTGCTTCGCCAGCGCATCGGGAGGCAGGCCGGTGAAAGTCTCTTTGACTTCTGTAACAGCACAAACAGCATCGAGAAGCGTCTCAGCGGGCAGACGGCGGCGATAGCTGCGGCTATAGTTCTTCAAATCGGATGCGTTGGTCTCGTTCGGTAAGCTGCTGAGGCGGTAAATTTGCGAGCGCATGATGGTCCGCATGAGATGCTTCAAATCGTAGCCATGCTGCACGAAGTCAGCGGCCAGCCAGTCGAGCAAAGCGGGATTCGTGGGCGGATTCGAGGCACGAAAGTCATCCACGGGATCGACGATGCCGCGTCCCATGAAGCTGGACCACACTCGGTTTACGATGGCGTGCGCGAAGTGCGGATTCTTCGGATTCGTCATCCAATCCGCCAGAACGGCACGCGGGTCCTGTGATTCGGCGATGGGGATTTCCTTGTCAGCAGGCGGACGCGGCTTCAGCGACACCTTGGTGACAGGATGCTCGATGCTCGCCGTGCCGGGCGCGAACCACATCTGCTCCGGTTCGCCGCTGATCGGCGCAGAGATGCCCTGCCCCTTGCGCTTCATCTGCGTGAAGAACGCCGCCATCTGGTAGTAGTCCGTCTGGTCCCATTTCTCCGTCGGGTGATGATGGCACTTCGCGCATTCAAGACGCACGCCGAGGAAGATTTGGCCGATGAAGGTCGCCGCGTCGATGGGCTCGCGTTTGTCACGCCAGATGGCCACAGGACCGTTCTTGTGTGTGTTGCCCTCGGCGGTGAGGAGTTCCGTCACGAAGCGATTCCAAGGCTTGTTCTCGCGAAAACTCTGCCGAATCCACTGATCCAGCAGATAAACCGGCTTCACGCCGACGCGCGAAGGGTTTGGGCGAATGAGATCACCCCACTTGATGGCCCAGTGATCGGCCCATTCGGAACGTTCGAGCAATTGATCGATCCACTGCTCATACTTCGACGGATTTTTGTCGCTGAGGAAGGCGCGAGTCTCTTCCACGGTCGGCAGCATGCCGATGGCGTCGAGTGAGGTACGGCGCAGGAACTCGGCATCGCTGCACGTCTCGCTCGGCAAGTAGCCCACCTTTTGCAGGCGGGCATAGACGAGTTTGTCGATTTCGTTGCGCGCCGGCAGCTTTGCGTAGCGCTCCGCAGGTAACAGTTTTTCCACAGGCACATCCACTCGTGAGATGGCCACCTGGCCCATGTAGCGCGCCACGATGACCGTCTCACCGCTTTCGCTCGAGGCTTTCACCTTGCCAACCTCATTCACGCTTGCGATGGCTTTTTCGGATGAAATATAGTCCGCCAACGCCGTCACATCGCGGGTAGAACCGTCGCTGTATTTCGCGGTGACCTTCAGCGCGATTTCCTCACCCTTGCGATACGTCTTCTCGCCAGGCGTGACGGTGATCTCGTTCAGCATCGGCTGGTTTGGCAGTTCGTATGGCATGCCTTGGCGGATCCATTCTGCCACGGTCTTCGCCCAATCGGAGTCCGGCTCAAATCGCTGACCACCCTCATGCTGCACGCGCACCGTGGCTTTTTGCAGGATGAGACTGTCCTCTGGCCGCGCGGGAAACACCCGACGGCCACGAGAATCGTTCACGAATTCCATAAAATCCCCCTTCGTATCAAAGGCAAAAATCGACAGTCGGAAACCGGCCTGCCCGCTGGATTTTGCATGGCAGGAGCCGAGGTTGCAGCCCGCTTTGGTGAGGATGGGCAGAATGTCCTTGGTGTAAGAAAGCGTGGCGGGTTTTGCCGCGACCGCTGTGGCCTCCGCAGTCAGTTTTGTGACATTCGCCTTCTCATCGAGTTGCACGACTTTGCCGCTGTCGAGCGCGGCAAACGTGGTTTTGCCATCGGCGGTGAGCGTTGCGGCATACGGCACTCCTTCAAGCGTGACCCACTTCTTTGATTTGCCGCTCGTGAACGCAAGGCGCACGCCATCATGGCTTTTCAGTTCGGTGATGTTGAAGACATGACCGCCGTCGGTGAGGTAGGTCAGTGCGGTGGAGTCGGGCGACCACATCACCGCATTCACGGGCGCGGATTTATCACCGAGGAGCATCAGCATCTCTTTCGTGGCGATGTCCCACACCTTCAGTTCTTTGTCCGCGCTGCCGGTGGCGAGCCATTTGCCGTCGTGATTGAAGGCGAGCGCCGTGATGTGGCTAACGTGCCCCTCGATCTTCGCGATTTCCTTCAGCGTGGCTGCATCCCATACCTTGGCGAGGTTGTCCGCGCCGCCTGTGGCGATCTGTTTACCGTCTTTGCTGAGTGTGAGGCTCAAAATGTTGTCCGCATGCGCTTCGACGGTTTGTGATGGCTTCGGCTCACCAAGCTTCCACCGGTGCAACACGCCCTTCACGCCCGTGGGGCCATCTGCGAGGATCAGCGTCGTCGGGTCGGTGAGGAAGGTGAGGCCCGTCACGCGGCCTTCGAGCGGCGAGGCGAGCGTGTTCGTCAGTTTCCAATCCGTCGAATGCCACACCAGCACACTGCGATAGCCGCCTGCGGCCAGCCTCGTGCCATCGCTGCTCCATGCGAGCGATTGGATGACATCTTTGTGCCCTTCTAGCGTGGCGATGACCGGAAGGTCCTTCGCTTTGGCATCACGCACGAGGACACGATGGCCGACGCCTGCCGCGAGCCATTTTCCGTCCGAGCTGAGCGCCAAAGTCGTCGCAGGAGCATGTCCGGGCGGCAGTGAGGCCAGTTTATCCGCCGGAGTCAGCTCGCCAAATTGCTTCAGAGCGACCCCATCCCATGCTGCACCGGCTTGAACCCATGCTTTGAGCAGGTTGATCTGCTTTTCTGGCAACTGCTTCTTGGGCGGCATATGCTCATCTCCCGTCGCCGTGAGAGAGGAGATGATTTTGCCCGATTGGATGGCTTCGAGGGCCGATTCACGCGTTTCAAGCGAGAGATCGCCCTTTTTCTTCTCCGCATTGTGGCAGCCCATGCACTGCGTTTTGAGCAAACCCATCGCCTGGGCGGTGGGCACACGTTTTTCCTCCGCAGCGAGTGAGGTGACGAGGATCAGGGGCAGAAGTTGGCGAAGCATGTGCGGCAGACTACGCCCTGAATCCGCAGGCTCTTGCCCGTCTCACACGTCGATCACCGGACCAGAGGCGGTCTTGCATCTGGCTGCCCGCCATTGCTGGTACTTTTCGAGGTCCTTCTCCACGAGTTTCAGGCAGAAGGCAATCACGGCCGCATCGTCGAGGTAGCCTAGGCCGGGGATAAAATCGGGAAAGAGATCGGCGGGATTCAGCACATAGAGCAAAGCCAAGGCCACGGCGGCAATGGCCCAGTAGGGCGTCTCGCGGTAGCGGCCTGCGGCATAGTCTCTCACGAGGCTGAGCATGAGTTTCGCCTGCTGATAGAACTGCTTCAGCTTGGGCAGCTTGCCCTCAATGTCCTTGGCCCGCTGGGTGACCTTCGCGATGCTCGGTTCGTGGTCACGGCCAGGTTCGGGAGTGGCGGGTGAGCTCATGATCTCAAGAATGGGGAGCAGCTAGGTGGATTCAATGACGAGTTTGACGACCAGTGTGGCTCCCTGCACGATTGGCGTGATGACTTTCACCCTTCAGCGTTTTCGACTGCATGTTCTCCCGATGCGGTTGCGGTTTCCGTTCAAGTATGGAATCGCGAGCATGACGGTGGTGCCGCATGTATGGGTGAATGTGGATTTGGTGGTGAATGGACGCGAGGTCAGAGGTCTGAGCAGTGAGGGATTGGCGCTGAAGTGGTTCACGAAAAATCCTGACACGCCGTTTGAGGCGGATCTGTGCGAAATGATTGCGGTGATCCAGAATGCATCACGCATTGCGAGGCTGGCAGCGGAGAAGGAGACAGGTTTTTTTGAGTGGTGGCAGGCTTTGTATGCCGAGCAGGCAAACTGGGCTAAAGTGCGGGCGGTGCCTCCGCTGCTAGCGAATCTGGGCGTGAGCCTGATGGAGCGCGCGGTGCTGGATGGCATCTGTAAGGCGCTGGGCAGGCCGCTGCATGCCGTTCTGGCCTCGGAGGAGCTGGGGATGAATCTCAGTGCGGTGCGTGGGATGCGGGTCGGTCCGGCACTGGCGGAGCGTCCGCTGGAGCGGCTGCATGTGCGGCACACGGTGGGCCTAGGAGATGAACTGCGGGCGAATGAGATTGCGGAGGCGGAGCGGGTGAATGACGGTCTGCCGCAAGCGTTGGATGAGTCGATTCGAGCTTACGGGCTGACATATTTCAAGATCAAGCTCAGTGGGAAGCCGGAGATGGATCTGCCACGCTTGCGGGAGGTGACGCGCATTCTGGTGGAGAACTGTCCGCGTGGTTTCCACACCACGCTCGATGGCAACGAGCAGTTCCACGATCTCTCGAGCTTTCGTGACTACTACGCGATGCTTCGTGCTGAGAAGGCTTTGGAGCCATTGTTTGCCCGTTTGCTGCTGATCGAGCAACCGGTACATCGCGACAAAGCCCTGAGTGATGAGATGGCGGCGCTGCGGGAGTGGAAAGACATGCCGGGCATGATCATCGATGAGAGTGATGGCTCACTGGACGACCTGCCGCGAGCGCTGGAGCTGGGGTATCGCGGCACAAGCCACAAGAACTGCAAAGGCATTGTGAAAGGCCTAGCGAACGCGGCGCTGCTGCACACGCGGCCGGATTCCATTCTCAGTGGTGAGGACCTTTGTAGCATCGGCCCGGTGGCGATGCTGCAGGATGTGGCGATGCAGGCGGCTCTGGGCGTCTCGCATGTGGAGCGCAACGGGCATCACTACTTCCGCGGGTTGTGCGTGTATCCGGAGGCCCTGCAACGGGATATTCTGGCGGTGCATGATGGATTTTACCAGCGTCATGCCGAAGGTTTTCCGGTGCTGCGAATCGAAAACGGCCAACTCGATCTCACAAGCGTGAATGCAGCACCGTTTGGCTACGCCACTGCATTGTGCATGGAGCCGTATGAGCCCCTAGATGTGTGGATCAAGCGCGGCGGGCTAGCGGAGTTGTGAGAAGTTCAAAGTGAGTGGACGTTGAGGCCTTGACCTTTCCCGAAGCTCGTGACAGGGCCACATCCTTGACACTGTTGCCTTCTATGAAAATTCCTCCCGCACTGCTGCTGCTCCTTTTGATCCTTTGTGGAGGTTTGGCGGCGTTTTTCCTGAGCGGTGAAAAGACTGTGCCAGCGGTCGATGGGGGGCTGTTGAGTGATCGTGGCAAAGGAGGCGAGACGGTGGAGGATCTGAGTAAGCAGATCGAATTGCTTTTGGGTCAGAATGAGTATTTGCAAGGCCAGGTGCAGGTGCTGCAGGATGAGAATGCGCAGCTCATCCAAAAGCTCGGCACGCTTGGGATGAAGGGCGGCACGCAAACCGCGGCCATGGCGGCGGATGACGGCATCGCGCCGGACTTTGTGGGCATGGGAGTGGACATGATGAAGCTACGTCAGATCAAGGCGCTGCCACTGGTGACCTCTCCCGCGACGGAGGCGGAGGTGGAGAAGGTGGTTCTGACTTGGCTGCGTCGGTTGCAACCGGGTGATGAGGCGCAGCGCCAGGCGCGAGCGCTGGCGGCGCTGGGTTGGATCCCTCAGGAGATCGATCCGCTGCCACTTCGTGCCAAGCTGCTGACGCGTCAGCTCGGCGGCTGGTATGATTCGGAGAGCGACACGATGTGGGTGATTGAGCCGCAGAGCGATCCGCCACCTTCGGCCAAGCCGGATGAGCCGCTGGCGGTGGCCTTTGGCCAGCTGCTGCGCGAGTATGAGCCCATTCTTTTCCAACCCAAGCATGGGCGACTCTCGACGGACGAACGCATCGCGCGTGAGAGCCTTTTGGCGGGTGATGCGGGCCTGACGCGTTTTTTGTTCTCCATTCAGAATGCAAAAGCGGAGCCAAAATTCGACATACCGGCCGAGGATCCGGATCACCCGCTCAATCAGGTGCCGATGCCGGTCTTTCTGCGCGAGATGGCGATGTTTCCCTTCATGCGCGGCTTCGAGTTTGCGCAGGCTTTGCACAGCGCGGGGGAGTTTCCGCAGCTCAATGCTGCCTACAGCCGCCCGCCGGTGAGTTCGGCGGAGGTCATCGAGCCGGAACTGTATCTGGATGCCGCCGCCCGAGGCTCTCACGTGGGGGTCAGGTTCCAATCGGTATCCTGGAATGGCGTGGAGCCTTTTTGGGATGACCAGCTCGGGAAGTTTGCCTGCGTGACCGTGCTGCGTGCGCACAACGAGGACGGCGCTGCTGCAGAGGGTGCTCGCGGACTGCTCGCGGATCGTCTGCTGGCCTGGCCGGCAGGCGTGGGAGCGAAACGTCACCATGCGGCTTGGCAGACACTGTTTCAGGATGAGGATTCAGCGCAGGCCTTTTTCAAGGCCATGTCCAAGGTGCTCGTGGAGCGATATGAGATCGAAAAGATGCCAGACAAAAAAGTTGGCGAAATCGAGTTTGCCGCACAAGGCCGCTGGGTGAGCTTGAAACAAAACCGCGCAGGGCAGGGGGTCAGCCTGATCGACACTGCCTCAGAGGCGGCGCGGATGGGAATCAACCAATTGATCGAAGGAGAAACGAAATGACTGCGAGACGTGTGCTTTACTCGGGAAGGGTGCAAGGTGTGGGATTCCGCTTTAGCTCAAAGCAGATCGCACGCGGTTATGAGGTGTGCGGCTGGGTGAGGAACCTGCCGGACGGGCGCGTGGAGCTTCACGTTCAGGCGTGGGAGCCCGATGATTTGGAGGCTTTTCTCAACGGCATCCAAGAAAGCCAACTCGGCTCACACATCAAGGAACGCGACATTCGCGTCGTGGACGCGGAGGCTTGTCTGCGCGGATTTGAAATCATCCGCTGAAATCTTCTTATGCCGCCAGCAGCCTTTCTCGACCGGCGCCGCAGAGTTGGCGGGCGAGGGCTGGCATGTAGCGGGCGATCTCGTAGGCGAGGGTCTCGAGTTGGGTTTCATTGACCGGCTCGTTACGGTTGGGACGCTCGTTCATTCGGACCTCGGCGATGACTCCGAAAACGCTGGCGTTGGCTTGAAGTTCGGCTTGCGCAGGCATGGCGTTGAGTGGTTAACTTTTTAGGAAGTGGCGAGAACGAGCTTGCCGTCGTTGATGATCCATTTGCGGCGATCGAGAGCGCCGTTGTTGAGCATGTTTTCAATCGCTCCATTCACGATCATGCGCACAGCCTCGGAAGGGCTGCTGCCGAAGGTTCCCTTCAAGGTCAGGTCATCGAGGTACTGCCTGATCTGGGGCGTGAAAGCCACCGTCAGCGAGGAAGATTCGAAGTTGTTGGAGGGCCGTGCCATGAATGAGGCGAATAATAATCAGATATTAATGCCATATTAACCTGAGCTCGATTGAGTGGTCAAGTTTCGATCCGATTATTTTCGGGTTTTTATCCCGTTAAAAACGCCCTTTTGTTTAACTTTTCTTAAGCATGTGGCTCTCACGATGGAAATCCATCTCACACAGCGTTCCAGTTGCTCTTTTCCCATCATGAAACGCCTCCACCTCGCTTTTGTCGCCGTCGCCTTCATGGCCTCGGCTCTCTCTTCTTTTACCTCCTTTGCTGCTGAAGAAGGGTGGCAAAATTGGTTCGCTGATGGAACGCTACAAGGCGGGCAGATCATCAGTGGCACCGCGTCTTATAAAGTCGAGGAGGGGGTGCTTGTTGGAACAACAGTGGATGGCAGCCCCAACACGTTCCTAGCGATTGGGCCGTTTAAGGATTTCGAGTTAGAGTTCGAAGTGAAGGTCGATGACGAACTCAATTCAGGCATTCAAGTCCGAAGCCATATCGCCAAAGAAGGCGATCCCGCGCCCGAGGGCAGTAAAAGCAACAAGTCGCTGCCTGCGGGTCGCCTTTTCGGTCCTCAGTGTGAAATCGCCATCAACGGTACTGCCGGTGACTTTTATGATGAAGCTCGGCGCGGCACGTGGTGGAGCCTTTTGACCCACACGGAGGCAGTGCGTACAGAGGCGGCCAAAGCTGCTTTCAAAAAAGGGGAGTGGAACCACTACCGCATTGTGGTGAAGGGGGATCACTACCAGAGCTTCGTCAATGGTGTGGCCACTGCTGATTTCACCCAACCGGGCGATCCTGAAGGCTACATCGGTTTTCAAGTTCACGGGATTAAAAAGGGCACAGGGCCTTACAGCGTTCGCTGGAGGAAGGTGAAGTTTCGTGAGATCAAGTGATCTGAGTTCCGAACAAGGATGTGGGTGTGCTCAATTGACCACCCAGCTGCCTTTGGTCTTGCCACGGGCAGACGGGACGTTAGTGTCAGGGTGTTAGCTGCAACTCACACTTCCGCCACATGCCCCAACGCAAATCGACCGCCAAGAAAGCCGCTGCGCCCGTCGCAAAGTCCGCTCCCAAGTCTGGAGCCGCCTCCTCGAATTTTGATCTTGCCCACATCCGTGAAATCGTTGGCCTCATGGCTGACAATGACCTTTCCTACTTCCACTTCGAGCAGAAGGAATCCAAGCTCGAAATCCGCCGTGGATCGGACTTCGCTGCTGCGAGCGATCTCTTGAAGCACCTTCCTGTGCCAGCGGCCCCAGTGGCTGTCGCCGCCGCACCTGCAGCCGCCGCTCCAGCGAGCGTGGCCCCAGTGGCTGTCGCCGCCGCACCTGCAGCCGCCGCCGCGGCTCCGAGTGGTCCAGTCGGCCCATCGATCAATTCACCGATGGTGGGAACTTTCTACCGTTCCGCAGCCCCGGGTGAAAAATCCTTCGTGAACGTGGGAGACCAAGTCGATGAAAACACCACCGTGTGCATCATCGAGGCCATGAAGGTCATGAATGAGATCAAGGCTGAGGCCCGAGGCACCATCGCTCGTATCCTCGCTGAGGATGGCAAGCCGGTTCAGTACGGCCAGCCTTTGTTTGAACTGAAAGCCTAGAGCAGAGGGCGAAGGCTCCAGAGTTCAAATCCAGCCTTTCGCTGCATCGCACTCGCTCATTTCCTTCGTCTCTGACTGTTCGATCCACGCCCCCCAGCCCCACGCCCTCCACTTCTGATGTTCAAAAAAGTCCTTGTCGCCAACCGTGGTGAAATTGCTCTTCGTGTCATTCGCGCCTGCAAAGAACTCGATGTCAAAACCGTCGCCGTCTATTCAGAGGCTGATGTCGATTCCATGCACGTCCATCTGGCTGATGAGGCTATCTGCATCGGGCCCGGCCCCAGCACGGAGAGCTACCTCAAAATCGCCCGCATCATTTCCGCCGCCGAAATTGCCAACGTGGATGCGATCCATCCCGGCTACGGATTCTTGTCGGAAAAAGAAGAGTTCGCGGAGATCTGCGAGAAGTGCAAAATCAAGTTCATCGGCCCCTCCGCGAAGGTCATTTCGATGATGGGGGACAAAAACGTCGCCCGTGAAACCGCCCGCAAGGCGGGGGTCCCCATCACCCCAGGCTCCGATGGCATCATCACCAGTGAAGAAGAGGCTCTTGCCTGGGCGCGGAAGATTGGCTACCCGGTCATGATTAAAGCCACTGCGGGTGGCGGCGGCCGCGGGATGCGCCCGGTTCTCAATGAAGCCACGCTCATTTCCAGCTTTCAGGCTGCGTCCTTGGAGGCCCTGAAGTGCTTTGGTGACGGCTCTATGTACATGGAGAAACTCGTGGATAAGCCCCACCACATCGAGTTCCAAATCGTTGCCGACTCGCATGGCAACGTGGTCCACCTCGGCGAGCGTGATTGCTCCATGCAGCGCCGGAACCAGAAGATCATCGAAGAGTGTCCCAGCCCCAAACTGCCAGACAAGCTCCGCAAAAAGATGGGAGATGCTGCCGTCAAACTTTGTAAAGAGATCGGCTACGAGAACTGCGGAACCATTGAATTCCTCGTCGATAACAAAGGTGAGAATTTTTACTTCATGGAGATGAATACCCGCATTCAGGTGGAGCATCCCATCACCGAAGAGGTGTATGGCTGCGATCTCATCAAGGAACAAATCCGCATCGCCGCAGGTCTGCCGCTCTCGGAGCACGTGATCAACGCCCAACCGCGTGGACATTCCATTGAGTGTCGCATCAATGCCGAAGATCCAGCCCGCAATTTTGCCCCCAGCCCCGGGAAAATTAATCTGTGGTACACCTCCGGCGGCCGCGGTGTGCGCGTCGATACGCATGTGTATGCCGGCTACAGCGTGCCGCCTTATTATGACTCGATGATCGCCAAGCTCATCGTGACGGGGGCCACGCGTGACATCGCCATCCGCCGCATGCGCCGCGCGCTAGGTGAGTTCACCGTTGAAGGCATCAAGACAACTATCCCGCTTCAAAGCAAGGTTCTTACCACCAGTGACTTCCAGAATGGCCAGTATGACATCACTTGGCTCGAAAACTTCCTGCGGCAGGAAGGCATGAAGGCCTGATCCGAACGGTCTAGCAACTTCCATGGAGTCTCGGGCAGACAGCCCGCGCTCTCTAAAATGGAATCATGGATCGGTTCTCAAAAATGGCTGAAAGCAGAGGCGCCAACAAGCGATTGGAACCAAGCGGATATGCGAATGTCACTGAATGGTGGCTATCATGCCACACGGAATGACTCACCATCTGTGGGGGACAGCCAGTTAAACCATGAGGTCCGCACCTCGCTGAACGAAGCCCGCCCTGAAGGGGGCATCGCAGCGAGGGCGAACAAGCAGGTCGTGTGCCGACGGGCTCAACCGTCGATGCTCCAACCTTCCCGATACTCTTTTTTCATGAAGGCGTTGGCTTCAGGCGTGTCAGGGCTGGTGCCGGTGTTGCCATCGTACTGAATCTTTTTGCCAGTGCGGTAGGCCACTAGACCGAGGAGCATCATCTCGATCATGTTGGCGCTGTAGCCGAAATCACAGGCTGTTGGCTTGCTTGGATCTTTGCAGGCATCGAACCACTGCTTCTGGAAGTTGCCTTTGCCCACGTCGGGATACTGGTCCTCTTTCTTTCGGGGCTTGTAGTAGCTCATGTCCGCATCGTCACCGAAGGGGATGATCATGCGGGAGTCGAAATCCGCAATGATGAAGCCCTTGGTGCCCTTGAACATCGCTCCGTGACCGATCTTGTTGAGATCGATGCTAGGCTTCGGGGAGCGTGGCATCGCGCCGCCCTGATACCAGCTCACGGTAATGGGGCCGCGCCAATCATTGGCGGGATGCTCGAAGTGGGACTCGCACATCACGGGCGTGACATCAGAGTGATAAGCGTCCCCTTTGGCCTCGGCGGAGGTGGGCAGCTTGGCGTCCACGGCATTCCACAGCAGGTCCATGGTGTGGCTACCCATGTCGCCGATCTGGCCTGCTCCAAAGTCCCAAAACATGTTCCAAGAGAGGCAGTTAGCGCCAGCTCCACCGGAGAAGTAGGCGGGGTTGTATGGATGGAAGGGGGCCGGGCCGAGCCACAAGTCGTAGTGGAAGCCCTTCGGCGGTTCGCCCTCGGCAGGAAAATAGCCGGGTTTGGGGATCTGACGGTTGCCCCAGGCATAGGCGGCCTTCAGCTCGCCAATCGCACCATCCCGGATGAGTTCCTTGATGCGATTGAAGTTCGGCTGCTCATGGCGCTGCATACCCACCTGTGTGGCGAGCTTGCCCTTCTTCGTTTCCCAAGTGGCACGCACGGTGCGGGCCTCGTTCACTGTGATGGCCAGCGGCTTCTCGCAGTAGCAGTGCAAGTCACGCTTGAGCGCCCAATTGGCGATGAAGGCATGGGTGTGATCCGTGGTGCAGATGACCACGGCATCCAAGCCTTTGTGATCGAGGCACTTGCGCCAGTCCACATAGGTGGTGGCTCCGGGGAAGCGCTTTAGCGCATCCGGGAAACGGGCCTCATTGATGTCACACAGCGCGACGACATTTTCCTCGGCGATCGAGTTGTAGTGCGCCAAGCCGCGGCCCCATACGCCGATGAGGGCGACGTTGAGTTTGTTGCTCGGCGCGTTCGCACCGTAGAGTGGGCGTGTGATCATGGAACCGGCGACAAGGCCAGCGGCGCCGACGAAACGGCGACGGGATAGAGGAATGGAGGGGGGGTGGGGGGTGCTCATGGCAAGAGAGATTACGTCGATTGGGGGCTGTTCTGGCAAGCCTTCATTTGAGGCAAGTCTCGCTCAAAATCACGCAATTTGAGCGGCGCAGGCTCGGGAATGCGCTTTAAAATCCTGCCGCAACACCCGAGGCCCCCCATGAAAAAATTTCATCACGTCATCGCCGCCATCGATTTCACGCCTGCGTGCCGAGTGGCCTTCAAAGAGGCTGTCCTGCGTGCTTCACAAGACGGAGCCTCGATCGCCGCCCTGCATGTAATGGATAGCTTTCTGATCCATGAGCTGAAGAAAGCGCTTTCACTCGAACCCGCGCAAATCGTGAGCGAGTGGACCGAAAGGCTGCGAAAGTTCATCGCTGAAAGTGAGGTGGGGGTGGAGAAAGTGCGGTGTGAGGTTCGCATCGGTCATCCGTTCACGGAGATCGTCCAATTCTGCCAGGCGCATGAGGCTGACCTGCTCGTGATGGGAGCAAAGAGTTCCAAGGTCGGGCCGCACCGCATCGGGGCCATCGCTGCGAAGTGCATCCGCAAGGCTCCGGTCGATGTTCTCGTCGTGCGCGAGGAGGCGCAATCACCGCACAAGAAGATCGTTAGCTGCGTGGACTTCTCTGAAAACTCCGCCAAAGCCGTGGAGTGCGCCCTGCATCTTGCTGAGCTCGATGGGGGAACCGTGGACTGTTTGCATGTGTATCAGAGCGCCATCGCCATGTCTTTGGACTATGGCGGTTTCATGCCGGCGATGCCCGTGGCCATCGATCCCGATGCGCTGGGCAACTGGCACAAGCAGCTGCAGGAGTTCTTGGCCCCACTCACTCGAGGAAAGGGCTCTGTGTCTGTCACGCCGCTTGTCATCGAACGCATGAACATTCGTGAGGCCATCCTGCAGCACGTGGAGAACGTCGGAGCCACGCTTGTGGTGCTCGGCACACGCGGCAAAACAGGCCTGCGTGAGTTTTTGATCGGAACCACCGCAGAAAAGATTGTGCAACACGCTCCGTGCTCGATCTTGGCGGTGAAGCCAGACGGATTTGCCGCTCCGGCAGATTGATCTCCGCATGAAAAACCCATCCAGCGCATCTAGCAGCCCGAGCATCGCCGAGCTGCAGGCAGCTCTGCAGGCCAGTGAGCAGCGGGCGGCGACCATCGTCGAGACGGCGGTACATCCCATCATCACGATCGATGAGAATTGCATCATCGAGACGGTCAACACTGCCACCGAGAAACTGTTCGGCTACAAGCGGCACGAGATGGTCGGCCAAAACATTTCGATGTTGATGCCGCAGCCCTTCCGTGACCGACATGATGGCTACGTGGAGCACTACATGCGCACTGGCGAGCGGCGTATCATCGGTATCGGCCGTGGGGCTTTGGCGATGCGAAAAGACGGCAGCGTGTTTCCCATCGATCTGTCTGTGGGTGAGGCCCTTTTGCCCACCGGTCGTCGCATCTTCACCGGTATTATTCGTGACATCAGCGAACGCAAGGCGCTGGAGGACAAGGTCTTGAATATCAGCGAGGAGGAGCGTGCGCGCATCGGCCGTGAACTCCACGACGACTTGTGTCAGCAGCTCGCCGCTATCGGATGCCTCGCCAAAGTGGCTCAGCAGCGCCTAGCCCATATTGGCAGCGAGGAAGCCGCCCATTTGGGTGAGATTGTGCGCATGGTCAGCGAGGCGAACACCCGCGCCCGTGAAACGGCGCGGGGTCTGATGCCCATGGTTCATGATTCGGACGGCCTAATGGATGCGCTCAAAGAGCTCGCTGATAGCACGGCGAGGGCTTTTAGGATCCAGTGTGAGTTCCACTTCGACAATCCGGTGAAGGTTCAAGACATTCAAACGGCGCTACAGCTCTTCCGTGTGGCTCAGGAGGCTGTGTCCAATGCCGTGAAGCATAGCCAGGCTACGCGTGTGGAGATTCACCTTGCCCGACAAAGTGGAAACATCGTGCTCACGGTGCGTGACAACGGTGTTGGCATTCCGGACCAAGGTTCCAAAGGCACAGGCATGGGCCTCTTGACCATGAGCCATCGCGCTCAAATGATGGGAGGTGCCGTCAGCTTCAGTTCCAGATCGCACGGCGGCACTCAGGTCACATGCAGCGTTCCCGCACCCGCCAAAGCTCCGAAACCGTGAAACGTGTCGTCATCGTCGATGATCATCCGATCATGCGCCAAGGTCTCGCGCAGCTCATCCGCATGGAAAGCGGTCTGGAGCTATGCGGTGAGGCGGGCAGCGCTCGTGAGGGCTTGGAGATTGTTAGCAAGCTGAAGCCCGATCTTGCCGTGGTTGATCTGACGCTGCCAGACAAGAATGGCCTCGAGCTCGTCAAAGACATAAGGGTGATGCATCCCGCCACCATTTGCCTCGTGCTCTCCATGCATGACGAGTCTCTCTACGGCGAGCGCAGTCTCCGTGCCGGTGCACGCGGCTATGTAATGAAGGAGGAAGCCGCGGATCAGCTTATCAGCGCCATCCACAAAATCATGTCGGGCGGAATCTATGTCAGTGAGGCGCTCAGCGTCCGCATGTTAGAGCAGATAACCTCTCCTTCCCGCACGAGGGCCGCAGGCATTGATTCGCTCACGGACCGTGAATTGGAAATCCTCGAACTCATCGGTAAAGGGGTGGCCACCAAGAATATCGCCACACAACTCAACATCAGCGCACGCACCGTCGAGGCACATCGTGCACATGTGAAGGAGAAGCTTGGCATCAGTGATGGAGCAGCCCTCGTGCGCTATGCCGTGCAGTGGGTGGAGACACGGACGGGCGTCTGATCCCTGCTGGATCTCATTCAAGACGGTCAAGGCGCACGCGGCAAAGGCCGTTTGAGCGGTTGAGGCCAATCATAGAGGCTGCCTTAGGGGTCAGATCAATCACCCGTCCGCGCACATGGGGTCCACGGTCATTCACCCGCACGATAACCCAGCGCCCGTTGTGCAGATTCGTGCAGCGAACCAGACAGCCAAAAGGCCAGTGGCGATGCGCCGCCGTGAACGCACTGGCACTGAAGCGTTCGCCACTGGCGGTGTGCCGGTCTGTGTAAAGAGAGGCAAGGCCATGCTGAGTTTCCAGAATTTTGGCAGCGGAGGCAGCAGCGGGTGACTTGAAGCTGGAGCAGGAGGAGAGGATTCCGCAAGGTATGAGCAGACCAACAAACACGGAATGACGAAACATTCTCGCCATTCGGTGCACCAGGCGGAATGGATGTCCGTCAGGGGTCATTTGGCCGCGATGGTGTCTTCCGGATGGATCAGACCGTAGTCGCCATCCTTGCGGCGGAAGAGAATGGCAAGCTTGTGGTTCTGCTGATCATGGAAGAGAACAAAGGGGCGCTGGCTGATCTCGAGGTCCACGATGGCCTCGTCCGGGTAGAGCGGGCGGATTTTGTAGGACTCCTCGTGCACATAGGCTGGAGTGACATGGTCGTCTTCATGATGCACCGCCTCCTCATGAAAGACCTGCTCCTGAATGTGGCGGATGGAGCCTTCCTTGCGTGGGCGATGGCTCTTGAGTAGGCGGGTTTTGAACTTCCGCATGCGACGGGCGATTTTGCTGATGCTCTCGTCGATGGAGGCATAGATATCCTCGGTGGTGGACTTGACTTCGATGACGATGTGATTGGCACAGAACAGGACGATTTCCGCCATCTGCCGATGATGCCCCTGAACGTCGAGAACGACCTTGGCCTCGATGATGCGCGGATAGTCGAGATGAAGCCCCTCGATTTTTTTATGGGCGTACTCACGGATGGCCGGAGTGATTTCGATGTGGCGGCCGGTGACGATGATAGGGAGGTTGATGTTGTGGACTTGCATGGTGGTTTGGGGGAAATTTGGCTGCGATAAAGCTGGTGGCGCGCCCATGGTTGTTCAAGGCGCATTTCTGCGCCTTACATGGCGAAATCACGGCCTAAATAGAGCCGGCGGGCCTCGTCGTCGTTGACTAGGAAGTCCTTGGTGCCATGGCGGCGTACTTTGCCTTCGAAAATCAAGTAGGCGCGATCGACGATGTTCAGGGTCTCACGCACGTTGTGATCGGTGATGAGAATGGCGAGGCCGGCCTGACGCAGCATGCGAATGATTTCCTGGATCTCGCCGACCGCGATAGGGTCAACACCTGAGAAGGGCTCGTCGAGCATCAGTAGCTTGGGCGAGGTGACGAGGCTGCGAGCGATGGTGAGGCGCCGCTTTTCACCGCCGGAGAGCGTGATGGCGAGATTGTCGGCGACGTGGTCAATGCCGAATTTTTCCATGAGCGACTGGGTCTGATCCTCGGCTTCCCGTCGGGTGCATCCCTGGGTCTGCATCACACCGAGAATGTTATCCCGCACGCTGAGTCGGCGGAAGATCGACTCCTCCTGTGGGAGGTATCCCATGCCAAAACGGGCGCGCATGTACATGGGCTGGTGGGTGGCGTCCTTGCCGTCAAAGGTCACACTACCACCATCCGGCCTGACGAGGCCCACGATCATGTAGAAAGTGGTGGTCTTGCCGGCACCATTTGGGCCGAGCAGTCCGACAATCTCACCTTTCTTGACCTCGATATCGACTCCGTTCACGACTGTGCGCCCGTCGTAGATCTTTTTCAGCCCTTCGGTGTGCAGCAGCATTTCCCCCTCGGGCACGGAGGAGCCGTCGGACATGGTGGATGAGGAGGTTATGGCAGGGCTTTCAGGCATCGGTCTCAACTCAGGGCCGGTCTGGGGCTGCGGGAGTGTTGGCGGGAGGTTGGGAGCCTTGTGCCGCTTTTTCATCAATGAGGGTGGTTCGGAACAAGCCACCATCGGCCTTCAAACGACCTGCTGGGTCGATCATGATGATGCAACGCGGATCGGTGGCTTCGAGAAGCTTGTTGCCGCGCTGCACGGAGGGCCAGCCGCGCAGGGTGACGCTACCGGTTTGGCCATCATAGATCGCGACTTCATTGCAATGACCGATCTGGAGCTCTCCCTGCTCATCGAATTTCTCGATGGTGACCCTGCTGCCGCGGGCGTAAGCCACCTCAATGCCGGTGTCTTGGGCTGCCGATGCTCCAGCAGCCTTTTTCTCAGTGCGGGAGGCTAGGATGTCGGCATCGTTAGTCGCCTTTTTCCTCCCTTGCGAGCCGCTTTTGTCCTTCTCCATATGGATTTCGAGTTCCTCACAATCGATGGAAGCATTCGGATGGCGTGCTCGGACATTACCGCGATAAATAGCGATTCCTGTGTTGGCGTCAAAGTAGGCCGATCGGTTGGCAGTGATCTCCATACGGCCGCTTTTGGCCTTCTGCGTTTCTTCAGGATCATCCAAATTCAGAGGCTGGAGCTTGCGAGGCTGCGGCCCAACCTGATGCGGAGGCTCGGGTGAGTTGTCCGCCGCGCGGGTTGCTGCAGCGGTCTCTTGGGCCGGTCGAGGAGGTGTCTCGCGACTCTGCATGGCACTCTGCACGGTTTGAACGGCCTTTTGGCGAATGTCTGCGGCCTTTGGGTCCTTGGCCATTTGCAGGGCCTTGCTTTTGAGATCATCCGGAAGAGCCTGCATGGCAGCTTTGGCGGCTGCTTCAGCCTTTTGGCGGCTTTCGTCAGATAGGCGGCCCTTGCTACCGTCAATGACCTTCGTGATGGTATCCACCAGCCCTTTTTTCTGGGGTGGTACGGGGGTGGGCTTGGGCTGAGGTGGCGGAACTGGCGTCTGCGCGGTCACAGCTCCAGTGAGGACCAGCAGGCAGATCAGGCATGAGAATGAAAGATGGCGTTTCATGGCTTGCCTGGCAGTTGGGCAGACGATGATTCGTTGCTTTTGCCGCGGGTGTCAAAGATCACGGTGCGGATGTTTCCCTCCATGAGGCCGCAGTTGGTGGTGGTGTCAAAAATCAGGCTATCTCCTTCAATTTGCACGTCTCGAAGGCTCACTTTACCACGCTGAGTGCTACGCAGGGTGGAAGTTTTCATATTATAAAACGCCGTGGGTAGGGCGATTCGCATGTCACGCTTGGGATCGTTGCCGAATTGCTCGAACACAAAGCCTTCGGCATACAACCGCTCGTCGTCCACCCGACGCACCACATCGGCCCTCATCAGAGAACTCTGACGCCCTGCGGCATCAAAGGAAGGCAGCAGGGCCTGTTTATTCTCGACACCGAGGGGAATGTTTTGCGAAAGCACTTCCGCGAGGCTGCGGGAATCCACCGCCTGCTGGGCGTGAAGGACCCAGAGGCAAGCGCCGATGCTGGTCACAGCGAGCGCGCTGGCCCGTAGCCGCGGACGTCTAGGCGATGGAACGCGTGATGGCATGAATTCGACGCAAGGATTCGACGACGGAGGCAATCTGTGAAAGGGGAATTTGATTGGGGCCGTCTGACATGGCCTTGGTGGGTTCCGGATGGGTCTCCATGAAGACCCCGTCGCAACCTGCTGCTACGGCTGCGCGGGCGAGCACGGGAGCGAGCTTCCCATCTCCTCCGGTGGCGGTGCCCAGACCTCCGGGGCGTTGCACGCTGTGCGTGGCATCCATCACGACCCGATAGCCCAACTCGCGCATCCAGTAGAGTGAACGCATGTCCGCCACGAGATTGTTGTAGCCTAAAGTCGTGCCACGTTCGGTGAACATGAAGTTGTGGCAGCCTGCCGCGGTCAGCTTGTCAGCGATGTTTTTCACATCCCAAGGAGCCATAAACTGACCCTTTTTGACATTGACCGCACGGCCGGTCTCTCCGGCGGCCACGATAAGGTCCGTTTGGCGGCACAGGAAGGCCGGAATCTGAATCAGATCGATGTGCTGCGCCGCCTGCCGGGCTTCTTCTTCTGTGTGGACATCTGTAGTCACTGGTACGCCGAACTTTTCACCCACACGAGCGAGTAAAGCGCAGCCTGCCGCGCACCCGATGCCACGGTAGGAGGAGATAGCGCTGCGGTTGGCCTTGTCGTAAGATGCCTTGAAAATCCAGCGCCAGCCGTATTTCCTCGCCATCGCGTCGATGCGCTCCGCCACATCCCAGATGAAGGGCTCACTCTCCATCACACAGGGGCCAAGCATGAACACGGGTTCAATCCCGTCCATTGTCACAGATCCAATTTGCACCACCGGCAGGTCAAACATTCCGAAGAAGTTGTTAAGGGTTTCATCAGCGGCGGACCGTTTACCATGTCATGGGGCAAAGCAACATATCCCAAGGTGCTGACAACGAGGAATATTCTTTCTGCTACGGCTCAAAAGCCTCAGCGCACAGCCACAGAACTCTTACGAGCTATCTTTGTCATAGGCATCCGTCCGACATAGTCGCCTTTCATTTCAAGGCGTTGTGCACGCTGCCCCATGGTCTCTGAGCGGCCGTCCCGAGAAGAGGCATTTTCAGAAAAAAGGCTCATGGCCTCAGCTCCTGCCTCATCAAGCAAACGAAAAGGAAGTGTATTCATCAGTCCACCGAGCGTCTGACAACTGGTGAGCGAGGTGGCAGCAAGGATTACGAGGGCAAAACGGCAGAACAAAGACATCAGAAATTCGTTTACCATGTTGGCCGGATTCTGTAAACAACAACCTTTTTCGGATATCGTAGCTATTTCTTCGCAGCTTCATCACGCTGCTGGATGTAGGCGGTACGGGCGGATAGATACGGATCTACGGCTTCTTGGGTTGCGGCATCGTATTTCTCCAACTGATCTGGCATGGAGCGCAAGGTGTTGGAGGGCGGCGGAATATACATCCAGTCGTGGTTTCCATTGCCGTTGTAGAGGTAGAGCCCGTAGTTGGCAGGATGGGCCGCATAATCTCCAGCTAACCCGACAAATTCGCGCAGGCTGCTCGGTCCGAACAGTGGGATAACAATGTAAGGGCCATGGCCAAAGCCCCATTGGGCAAGCGTCTGCCCGCAATCTTCCGCCGGGATGTCTGCGATGGGGTTGATCTTGTCCGAAACTCGAACGAGACCGCCGACACCGATCAGTGTGTTGGTTACGAACTTCTGGGTTTCGAGCCCGGCACGTTCGCCCTTGCCCTGCAAAACGCAGTTTGCCATCCGGACCGGGTATTTCACGTTCTCGAAGACGTTGTCGATGCCCCGGCGGACGAACTTGGGCAGCACCTTCTCATAGCCCTTGGAGAGAGGACGAAAGAATACCGTGTAAAAGCCGTCGTTGAGCCAGAAGGTTACACGGTTGAGTTTTTCGAGCGGATCATTGACCTGACCCGCATCTGCATAGTCATCCAGATCATCCGTCGCCTCCGACTTCAGCAGCTTCTCTTTGGCGGTGGCTTCTACGGGCGTATTAGCCGCAGGGTGCTGCCCCACTTTGGGAGTGGCGCACGAAGCCAGCAGGGAAACGGATAAGGAAAGTAATACGACGGTTTTCATGGCTGCTTGGATACGGATGACTCGAGGGATTGGACTACGGCCTCAGCACCACCCTTCTTGAACGTGGCATCAAGCTGCGAACGATAATTGGCAATCATGCTCACTCCTTCGATGACCACATCGGTAATCAGCCAACCCGGCTGTTCGATGCGGTAGGTCACTGTGTAGCGGTTCCCTTGGTAAACGACGGTGGTTGGCACGTCCACGCGACCGGTCGCGGGCTCGGTGGCCGCCCGATATTGAATCTCAGGGAGTTGCCCAGGTGTGAACTTGTTGGCGTAGGTGCGGATCACCAAGGTGGTGAAAAGCTGTGTGGCTCGGGCTTGCTGGGAGCTGTCGAATGACCGCCAACCAGGTCCCACGGCACGACGGGTCATCGTCTCAAAGCTGATGTAGCGCTGGAGTAGAGGACGTACTCCGGTGGCGATCGCAGCCTTCGAATTGGACCGGTTTGCCACGGAAAGGACTTCATTCACCGCGCCCTTCAGCTTCGTCTCCGGCTCCGCACTGGCTGCCGTGCAGACATTGGGCTGGGTGGCAAGAGCTAGTAGAAGGGTGAGAAGGACACGATAGCTCATGGAGAAGGTGCTGGGGGCTTTTGTGCCTCGTTTTCTCCCCCCTTGTCAACACTTCCGAAAGCCATTTTTCCAATCAGTGATTCAAGATCGACCGAAGCTTCTGTGTCCACGATGCGGTCCCCCGGTTTTAGAATCGTCTCATCCGCGCCGGGTGCGATCGCGATAAACTTGTCTCCGATCAGCCCGGTCGTCTTGACTGAAGCGATCGAATCTGTTGGCAGCTTCAAATGCGAAAGCACGCGCAGGGTGACGATGGCGCTGAAGTCCGCCGGGTCCACTCGGATGCCTTCGACTCGCCCCACCGGTACGCCGGCGACGACGACATTGCCTCCTAAGCTGAGTCCTGAGGCGTTGGTGAAACGTGCCTCGATCGTATAAGTGTCACCTCCAATCAATGCGCCGGCACCGAGCTTCACGGTAAGCCAAGTAATCGCAGCAATGCCGATGGCGACAAACAGACCGGCGATGAGTTCGAGCTTCGAAGCTTTCATGGTGGGGTGGTGCGATGGACAGCCAATGATGTCGCCTCCTGCTGAGTTCTCCAAGAGGTTCTTCCACTTTGTGCGGTTTGCTTTCGTGCCTGATTGGCGTTCAGCGTCCACGATGTGTCCGCTTTTCTTAGCGTCTATAGGTTTTCTTTGCCGTTGGCTCATGCCTTTGGACCTCTAAATAACGAGCCTCAGCGCTCATCAGGAACGACGAAAAAGCCGCCGGGCAGACAAGCTGCGCGGCGGCTGGATCTTTTGTGAAGAATGAACTTACTTCGCGGGGACGGCGAAGACCTGCACTTCGCAGTAATGATTCATGTCGGAGGCGGTGTTGCCATTGCTCCAGAGGCGCACATAGCGGGCCTTGGAGCCTTTGGCGTCGATGACTCGGCCGTGGTTGGTCTCGATGTAAGCAGGGTCGCTGCCCTTGCCCATGGCGGAGGTGTCGTCATGGTCGCTGTTGAACAGGGTGGTGACACCGGTCTTGAACTCAGGATCATCGGAAACCTGAACCAGCACATCGATGTAGGCTTGGGCCTGCTTGTGGTAGTGC
The DNA here is from genome assembly GCA_017853885.1 of Prosthecobacter sp. Taxonomy (GTDB): domain Bacteria; phylum Verrucomicrobiota; class Verrucomicrobiia; order Verrucomicrobiales; family Verrucomicrobiaceae; genus Prosthecobacter. The sequence continues at coordinate 55,293 of JAFMIR010000001.1, read as the reverse complement.
CAGACGGCGATCTTGGAGATGTCATGGGCTTTTTCGAGGTCGATCTGGACCCACTGCTTGCCGGGCATGAGCTCAACGAAGTTGCCATCTGCACCATCGGCATCGCCATCGGTCACGAGGGTAAGATCCCCGATGATGGGGGCTGTGTCGGATGAGGTGACCTTCTTGCCCTTGGCCACGTTGACGGTGCCTTTTGGAGCCAAGAAGCTCTTGATGACCTTGGTGGGATCCGGCTTTTCGAGGTTTGGCAGTGCAGTGGGGACCGGCGTGCCGATGAACATTTCCTTGGGGAAGGTGAGTTTGATCTCTTCTTGGTCACCTGCAGGAGCGGCGGCGGCAGGGGCGGCGCCAGCGGCGGGAGCCGCGGAGGAACCAGACTTGTCAGATTTGCCGCAGGCGGCAAGGGCGATGGCGATCGTGAGGCCGCCGAGGAGGTGCAGTGTGTTTTTCATGTGGGGGAAGTGGGAATGACGAATGAGAGTGGTGGATGATGGAGGCCTTAGATGGCGAAGTCTTCGGGCTTGAATAGGTACTTGGCACCCGTCTTTGCAGCCTCGTAGGCCTTGAGAACGGTGACGCAGGATTTGTAGGCCATATCCACCGGGCAGGTGAGATGGGAGGGCTTTTTCATCTGCACAGCTTCGATGAAGTTCTGCACATGCGGGCTGTGCGGCTTGCGTTGCAGCTTCACGGCGAGATCCCACTGCGAAAGGGCCTTGGACTCGCGGACATCGGCCATGCTCACAGCGCCGTAAGAGGGTGGTTTGGGCTTTTCCCAGTCACGCGGATGCTCCCAGAATTTGCTCTTCGCCTTGTCCTGTGGTTTCACGATCGGCGGATTCTCTCCAAGGGCGATTTCCTCCCAAGAATTGCCTGGTTCGGCGTACAGCTGGTTGCCGTTGGTATCGAGTTCGGAGATGATAGCAGTGCCGCCTACGCCCATGTGCTTTTCGTAGGCTCCTTGGGAACCGGTGGTCGTGAGCACCTGGTAGTAGGCGCGAAGCACACCGCCAGGGGTGTTGAACTCGTAAATGCACATCATGTTGTCCGGCAGTTCATACTTCGGACGACCATCGAGGCCATCGTAGTAATCCACTGCGCCGGTGGCGATGACGGACACGGGATTGGACTCATACATCCAGTTGAACATGTCGATCTGGTGTGCCCCAAGATCCGAGAGCGGACCGCCGCCATACTTGGCAAAATAACGCCAGTTGCGGAATTCGAAGATGTTGCCGTAACCGTACTTGTTGAGCACGTCGTTGGGAATGTCATAGCCCTTGACCGCATCTTGCGGTTGCGAACCAGAGACGCCACGATTCCACTGCGCGTAGCAGTGAGTGACACGGCCCAGCACGCCTTTTTTAAGGATGTTCTCGCGCAGGTTGATGTAGCGTGGGTTCGAGTGACGCTGGTGACCAATCTGAAAGACTTGGTTCGGATACTCTTTGCCCGCTTTCGCCATATCTAAAGCCCCTTCGAGGCTGTTCGACATCATCTTTTCGCAATACACATGCTTGCCCTTGGAGAGGCAAAGACGCGAGAGAGGAGCATGGAGAAAGTCCGGAGTGGCGATGAAGACGGCCTCAATCTCGGGCTGCTTTTCGAGCATGGCCTCGACGTCGTCGTAGATCTTCACTTCGCCGTCGATCTGGTGTTTGTTTTCACCAAGGAAACCACCGCGGGTCTTGGCGATGGAGAATTTCCAGATGTCACACATGGCCACCCACTGGATGCCCGGCACGTCCTTAGAGGCCGTGCGGAGGGCATTGCCTTGAGCACCGCAGCCGACGAGGGCACACTTGATGGTGCGGCCGGCGGCAGTTTGCTGGGCGATGGCGGATTTGCGGGTCGCGAGGTGGATGGCGCCGCCAGTGAGGGCGGTGGTGCGCAGGAAGCCCCTGCGATCAAGGAAACGAGAGAGGGGGGCAGAAGTGGTGCTCATTCGGGGTGTCGCGTGAAGGTTGAAGAAACAGGTGCGTGACATGTGACGGCACGCTGGAAGCTTATTCGGCCTTCTTCTTGCCCAAGATGCCGTCGAGGGAGAATTTCTTCGCGTGGGCGGTCATCAAAGCGAGGGCCACAATGGCGACGGAAACGCCGATGTTGCCGACGAGTTCCGTGTCGTCCGGGAGGCAGGCAAGGCCAAATCCGAGCATGAGGAAGACGGCGCCTGCGGCTAGGAGGCCGAGTTCGGTAAAGATACCCAGAGCCGTCCACACGCCCACGACGAGCAGCACGTAGCCGATCGAGTTGGCAAATGCATTGCACATGGCTTCAGGCAAGAAGCTGTTGGAGGCCATTAGCTTGGCGATCGGTGGGGCCTTCAGCTCCGTATAATTCGAGAAGCTGAAGGTGGTGGTCTCCCCATTGCCCCAGCGGAACTTGTCTACACCGGCCATAAAGAGCCGCATGCCGATCCAGAGGCGCAGCAACAGATGCGCGTAAGCTGGGGCAAGGTTGGAGCAGCATTTGGGAGCAGTTGAGCTGTCGGACATGGTCGAAGGGCGTGTGTGGGTTATAAGATGCCAAAAAGGAAGATTCTGAACGATGTGAGGGCGCGGATTCTGGCGGGTTAGGGGCTGAAATCCAGCGGAAATTCCACGCTCAGCCAGCAACAGAATGACGCTCTCGCCAAGCTGTGGCCAGTCGCCGCAGTCTCTTTGCTTGCCATTTCCGACGGAAACACCTACAAAGGCATCATATTCCCTCTCCCAATCCATGAGCAGCCCTCTTACCACTCCGCAACTGCCCGCCCAAGGTATTCTCGAACCGCTCGGCGATGAAGATCGTGACATCCTCAGCGGTTATGGTGAATTTCTGCCAGTTCAGCCTGGCCAGCACCTCATCGAGGAGGGCATGCAGCAGAGCAGCCTCTTTTTTGTCGTCTCCGGTAAATTCCACGCCACTGCCATGCGCGGCGGTCACAAGGTGCTTCTGGGACCTGTTCAAAAGGGTGAAACCCTCGGCGAGATCAATCTGCTCGATCCCAACGTGGCATCTGCCACTGTCACAGCGGTCGAATTTTCTCAAGTCTGGCGCATTGATGGCCAGAGCCTTGAAGCTTATATCAACGAGTATCCTCGTCCGGCGGCTTGGCTGCTGATTGGGGTCGGTCGCACCATCGCTCACCGCCTACGAACGGTGAATGATAAAATCGCCTCCTTCTACAGCGCCTGATCCATCCAACTGAACGCTTGGCATGGAAGGTTTGCTGCCATTTCCCTCATCCGACTGGGCCACGGCGGCCCAAATTCTGTTTCTGCTGGCGGCTGGACATGCGTTGATGGATTTCCCTCTACAAGGGGAGTTTCTCGCTCATTGCAAAAGCCGGCGCCATCTGATGCAGTTGGGCGATCCGGCGCTGCCGCCGAGCAGCTGGATCGTCTGCATGGTCTTTCACTGTCTGCTGCATGGTGCCGCGGTTTGGGTGGTTACGGGTTGCGTGCTTCTTGCCTGCATCGAATTCGTGCTTCACGCTTTAATCGATATCCTCAAAGCGGAAGGTTTCACCAGCTTCAATCAGGACCAGTGCTTGCATCTCGCCTGCAAGGTCGCTTATGTCACGATTGCTCCTTTTATAGATTGAAAAAATCCTGTGTATCACAGCAGGATCTTGAAGGAAGTGGGCAAGCCGGTAAGTGAAAAAACGGAATCATCATGCAACGCACCGCCATCCTGAACGTCGTCGGCCTCACCAGCAGGCTAATCGGCGAGCATACGCCTGCGATCCGGGCTTTTTTGGAGCGGAATCGAATCGCAACCATTGAGCCTGCCTTTCCTGCGGTGACTTGCACAGCCCAAGCCACCTATTTGACGGGCAAAATGCCGCGCGATCATGGTGCCGTGGCCAATGGCTGGTATGATCGCGAGTATGCCGAACATCGCTTCTGGAAACAGCCGGAGCAGCTCGTCCAAGGAGAAAAGCTCTGGGAGGCCCTGCGCCGTATCGAGCCGCAATTTACCTGCGCGAAGCTGTTCTGGTGGTACAACATGCATTCCACCGCCGACATTGCGATCACGCCACGGCCGCTCTACCCGGCGGACGGCCGCAAGGTCTTCGATATTCACACGCAGCCCATGCCGCTGCGCGAACGCATTAAAAAAGACCTCGGCCCCTTCCCATTTCGCAGCTTTTGGGGTCCCGGCAGCGACATTCGATCCTCGATCTGGATCGCTGAGAGCGCCAAGTGGATCGAGGAGAAGCACTGGCCCAGTCTCAGTCTCGTTTACCTCCCGCATCTGGACTACAATTTGCAACGCGTGGGTCTCGACATGGACCAAATCCGCCCAGATCTCCGGCAGATCGACCATGTTGTGGACGACCTCATCCGCTTTTATGAGAAGCGGAACATCCAAGTCGTGCTCCTATCGGAGTACGGCATCACGGATGTCTCCCAACCGGTTCATCTCAATCGAGTCTTTCGGGACAAGGGTTGGCTATCCATCAAGGATGAACTTGGTTTGGAAACGCTCGATCTTGGCGGGTCGAAGGCCTTTGCTATCGCCGATCATCAGGTCGCTCACGTGTATGTGAACGATTCCAGCCTGCTCGCGGAGGTCAAAAGCGTCCTCGAATCCACGCCCGGCGTCGCCCAGGTGCTGGGGAAGGTCGAAAAGCACCTCGCAGGCCTCAATCATGAGCGCAGCGGTGATTTCATCGTCATCGCTGACGCGAAAAGCTGGTTTACCTACTACTATTGGATGGAAGATACCAAGGCTCCTGACTTTGCCCGCTGTGTGGACATTCACCGGAAGTGTGGTTACGACCCCGCTGAGCTCCTGATCGATCCCAAGATCCGGTATCCCAAGCTCAAGATCGCCTTGAAACTGCTTCAGAAGAGCCTCGGCTTCCGCATGCTTATGGACGTGATCCCACTCGACGCCACGCTTGTCAAAGGAAGCCACGGCCGCATTCCTGACGACATGGCTGACTGGCCCGTCCTGATTGGAGACTTTGAGGCCTTCCCGAAATCTGGCACCATTGCCGCTCACGAAGTCTATTCCCACCTGTATCGGCTGTGCTCCCGAGGCCAAGGCTACGGGAGCGTTGGGCTGTGAGGGTTCACGCCCTCCGCCAGCGCTGAAAGGTCTCGATGGCCTCGTATTCAGCGAGGCCGAGCTTGTCGTATTGGCGGGCGTTTTCGCGATTGGTTTCCGGCGCCTCTTTTTCGAGGCTGCTGAGGGCGCTGTAGCGGTTGAGTGCGTTGGCTTTGCGTTCGAGCTGCAGCGGGCTCATCGGTACGGCCATATCAATTTCATGTGGCTCCAGCGCACGTTCCTTGCCGCGATATAGCCAGAGGCTGCACGCGCCGGCGAATTCTTCGGCCGCGCAGGCCTGCAGGGCGTTCATGATGAGACGGAAGGTGATGCCGCTCACACTGCTCGGGTCTGCCGCATCGCCAGTGAGGTAGATCTGATGCGGCTTTTGCTCCAAGAGCAGCTTCTTGATCGAATCGACATCCGTCTGCGTGCTCTTGAAGCGGCGGTAGCGACCCTGTTCGTAGAAGGGCAGGTCGAGAAAAACCACCTTGTCGTGGCTCAAACCGACCGCGTGAGCTGCGTCTCGCAACTCGCCCCGCAGGATGAGACCTTTGAGCTGGCGTAGCAGTGGCGTGTCCTCGCCGAACTCGCCCTTCGCCTCCAGTTGGCCAAGCGCTTGCTTCGCATAATTCACCTGGGGCTTCCAATCGCCCGGTTTCACCGAGTTTGAAGCCAGCTCCAGCAGTGTTTCCGCAAACTTGTCCGCCTCGCTGTCCGGCACGCGCAGGCTGCCGGAGGTCAGCGAGATCAGGCGCACGTCGTGGCCCTGCTCGATGAGGCGGTCAACCGTGCCGCCCATGCCCACGATGGCATCCTGCGGCTCGGGGGAGAAGACTAGGCAGCGTTTTGGATAGGGTCGCGCGCGCTCCGGGCGGTAGGTGTCGTCCTCGTCGGGCTTGCCGCCGGGCCAGCCGGTGATGGTGTGTTGGAGTTGGTTGAAGATGCGGATGTTGAGCTGATAAGCCGGACCTTGCTCCGAGAGCAGATCGCTGAGCCCGTGCTCGTTGTAGTGCTCGTCGATGAGCTTCAACACCGGGCGCTTCGTCTTGAAGGCCTGCCACACCATGGCACGGCGTGTCTCACGTGGTGTCCACAAGACAGGCCCGACCAGCCAAGGAAGCTTGATGCGTGTCAGTTCGCGTGAAGCACCTTGGTCGATGAAGAAACGTGCATCCGAATGGTCTTGCAGGAAGGAGGCGGAAACCGCCTCAGTCATTGGACCTTCGACCGCCTTGGCTACCACGCTGGCTTTGTTTTCACCCCAGGCCATGAGCACGAGCTTTTTCGCCCGCAGGATGGTGCCGACCCCCATCGTGATGGCAAAGTGCGGCACGTTCTGTTCACCGCGGAAGTCACTCGCCGCGTCCTGACGTGTCACACGGTCCAGCGTGATGCGGCGGGTGAGTGAGTCACGGCTCGAGCCGGGCTCGTTGAAGCCGATATGGCCTGTGCGGCCGATGCCGAGGATCTGCAAATCGATGCCACCCACGCTATCGATCTTTTGCTCATAGTCTCGGCAGTGGTTGAAGACCTGATCACTCGAAACTGTGCCGCTTGGGATGTTGATGTTCGCCTTCGGGATGTCGATGTGGTCGAAGAGCTGCTCCGCCATGAAGCGTGCGTAGCTTTCTGGATGGTCTGCCGTGAGGCCGAAGTACTCATCGAGGTTGAAGGTGATAACATTCTTGAAGCTCAGGCCCTCGTCCTTGTGCAGGCGGATCAGCTCGCGGTAAAACGGTACGGGTGTGGAGCCCGTGGCCATGCCGAGCACAGCAGGCTGTCCGGCTTGGTTTTTCGTAGCGATGATCTCTTTCACCTCTTGCGCCAAGGCCTTTGCGGCGGCGGCGGAGTCGGTAAAGATCACGGTGGGGACATTTTCGAAAGCTTCAGCGGGCGGGCGGATGGACATGAGGGCGGTGGTTGGTGGAAAAAGACGCGCATACAGTTCTCCGGCCTTGGCAGGGGTCAACTCCACGCTGTGTGCAGAGGCAAAATATGCGCCTCATCAGCGCACTGGCACGCAGAAGGAAATGCTGCTCGACCGCACAGGCATTTTCGCGGTGGTCAAATTGACTTCGAAGGGTCCTTGCGTCGTGTTACCTGCCAAGTCTTCGAGATCGGGATCGATGGTGACTTCATATTCGCCTGGCGGCCACGGCTTCACGGGCTTGAAACGCCATTCGAGGCGCTTCTGTTCGATGACACTGGCTTCGGCTTGGCCAGACACTTCGGGCAATTGGAGTGCTCGCTGGAAGATTTGAGGCTCAAACAGTTCGTCCGTGATGACCACGAGCGGTTGCATTGTCGCGGCTTTTGGCACCTGCACCTGCCAGCGGGTTGGATCGGGCGGGTTATGATCTGCGGCGATGGCTTCGAGCCTGAAAGCCACCTCTTTGCCCAACTGCACGCCGCTGGTGGACCGCCACTGCCCCGAGACGACAAGACTGTGAGGCTCTCCTGCCAGTAAAACCGGCCCTTCATCCACTTGGAGGTTCACACCCGTCTTCTGCCGCCCTGGATGCAGCAGCACGGTGAGCCGTTTTCCATCTGGCGACCACAGCTCTGTCTCCCGGAAAGCTCCCACGACTTCCTCGCCTTTTCGCCTCTGCAACATCAGATGTCTCAGGAACACGCCCTGCTCCATCGGTTCCGAGAAGTCGAGATACAGCTTCAGCGTGTTGGCTGGAATGTGGCCAGTGGCGGGGGAGAGGTGGACAGTGGGCTTTGCAAGAGAGGCTTCTCCGAAAGTCATTTCTTGGCTCGTCGTGGAACCATCGGCAAAGCTCAACCTCACTTTGTAGCTCTGGCCGCGAACAAATGGGGCTGCCGGGATAAAGATGCCATGCCGGAAGGCTCCAAACACAGGTTCCGGTGAACCTTTGAGGAACACCATGATGTCTTGAATGGCGACGGATGATGCAATGACAGAGAGAGCTTTTTGCTCGATGCGGAGTCTGGGTGGCGGGTCAGCGTGTAGTGGCGAAAAGGCGAGCAGGCCGATCAGACTGAAAATGGAAAATTGGCGCGAGACAGTCGCGGATACCGCCGCCGCCCATGGATCATCTTCCGTTCTCATGATTCAATTCTCATCCCTTGGTTCTTCACGGCAAAGTGGCCACTTCCAAGCTCAGCGTGCCTTTGTTGTCCTTCAGGATGATCGCTCGGGTGTTGTCGAGCTTGTCCGCCTGCACCGCTCCAAAGAGTGAATCGACGATTTCGATGCCATCGGGGCCCTTGGTTTTTTTGTCGTCGCGGCGGGCCGCGTTTTCATTGGTCTGCGCAGCATTTAGATAGTCCATGCTGATGCGTGCCGCCCACATTTGACTGGGGCCAAAGCTGTTTTTGGCAAAGCGCTGGGTGTGCACCACTAGCCAGTCCTTGCCACTCTTGTCGGTGTAGCTGAAGAGATCGAGCGGCCGGTTGCCGCTACCGAGTTCCACCATACTCACTCCCTTGACTTGGGCACCGCTTTGCAGGTCATCGACCTTGAACTTGGCCACCGGTGTGCAGGCAAAAGCACCCACGACAAAAGTCTCGCCATTCTCAGAATACGGGATGAAGCTTTGAATCGGGGCCTTGGTCTCCCACTTTCGGTGAGCCACGTGGTAGGTCTCTGCACTGAAAACCTTTGCGCTGCTGCCGTGCTGGATCGGCACCGGAATCGTGAAGATGCGAGAAGCAAATTCCTCGTTGCAGGTGCCGGTGGCGAAGACGCGTGTGCCATCGAAGGCCACATCCGTGATGTGGGTGACCTTGCTGGCCGTGCCACCCGGCAGGGTGATGCGGGCCCACGGCAGGTTCGCGGTGTCAAACGGAGCCACCTTGCCAGCTGCATCCACGGTGATGATGAGCACCGCGTTGTCCGGGCGACGCTGTACCGCGAGGTATACGCGACCGCTTGCCGGATTCGCCGCGAGGTCTTTGATCGTGATGTCCTCCTTTTTTGCACCGAGTCCGCCGGCGATCACGCTGCCGATATCCGCCACCGGCTTCTCCAATACCTTTGTCTCCGGACCGACATCTCCTGTTTGAATGGCGACCACGCTCGCGGTGCCAGGCTCTGCGACGAGCAGCAAGCCGTTTGGCCCAAAACTGATGGATGAGAGCGACTTGAACTCCAAACCGCCCGTCTGTGGGGATTCAATCAGTGAGGGAGAAACAGCGACTGGAGCCGCGGTGAGGGTCGATAAGGCCAGAAGAGAGAGAAGAGCGGATTTCATGGCGGTATGATGGGATGGAGGATAAACCTGATACGACAAAAAAGGTGGAACCTCACCTGAAAGCAGGCATTTCCTCGACACCACGCAGGAACGACGCTTGGTTACCCAACGGGTTGTTGTCTCCCGATTCCCTTTGCCGCTGATGCCCACCGTCCAATTTGCCCACGAAAAGCTTCTCTGGCTTCTGCTGCTGGTGCCGACGCTGCTGTTGTTCAAACTGTGGCTAGATACGCGTGCTTCGAAGGCTATTCAGGCTTTCACCGCATCACGCCTCCGCTCCGTCCTTGTTACTGGCGTGTCCAGCGGACTGTCCTGGGCCATTTGGTCTTTTTATCTGCTCGCCATGGCCTGTCTTGTCATCGCTGCCGCTCGACCGCAGTGGGGCACGGAAAACATCGAGCGACCGGATAAGGGAAGGAATATCTTCATCGCGCTCGACACCTCCCGCTCCATGCTGGCTCGAGATGTGGCGCCGGACCGTCTGACGCGTGAAAAGCTGGCGGCGCATGATTTGATCATGGAGCTCAAAGGGGAGCGCATTGGTCTGCTGGCCTTCGCCGGGCGTGCCTACCTCCAGGCTCCCCTCACGACGGACCACGAGGCCATCCTCGAATCGCTGCAATCCTTTGACCATACCGTGATCGAGTGGGGCGGCAGCAATCTGGGGGACTTGCTCGACATTACCCTGCGTGCGATCAAGCCACTGCCCAAAAGCAATTTTGTCCTCATTATCTTCTCCGATGGTGGTGATGCCGATGCTAGCCTCACCAGCGCCATTCAAAAGCTCACCGAGGCACAGGTTTCCGTTATCACCGTGGGCGTGGGAACGGAGGGCGGCACGTTGATACCGGATCCGAACGTGCCAGGGGATTACATTCGTGATGAGAACAACAACGTCGTACGGTCAAAACTCGAAAAGGGCGTGTTGCAGCAACTGGCCAGCGCCACGGGTGGTCGGTTCATCAAACTGGGCACGCAGCCGCTGAGTCGTGACGCCATCGCCCCGATCATTGCCCGCCTGCGAGAGCAGGAGAATGCCACGCGCAGCCTATCCAAACCGATTGAACGTTTTGCATGGCCACTCAGCTTCGCCATCCTTTGGCTCGTGATCGCCTGGGTTCTCAGCTCGCTCCCGCGTAGCAAGTCCTCGCGCGGAAGCATTCTGGTAGCCGCCTGACTCGAGCATCAAACGCAGGGCTTTTGAGAACCTGGAAGCTGCATTTGGCAGTTATCTAGCCGATAATTGAGATGCATTGTTGGGAAGATGAAAATCTGGCAAGTGTCGCCGGAATAGAAAATCTTTTTGGGAAAGACTTCGCTATGAACACATCAATGCCACCCCTTTCTCAAGTGTATCAATCCTGAAGCTGTTGCCGACGTTTTTGTTTCTATGACTAATCTTGAATGTCACTGAAGCTTTCGACAGGATGCAGATTCGTCTGTGCGTTTACGACCACCGCCATGATTCGGAACCCTCTTCTGCCTCGTTTCAGTCTCTTCGTTGCCAAAGGATTTGAGTCCTCGTGCCGCTTTGCAATCCGAGGCTTGGGCATGGTCATCGTTTTCAGCGGTCCATTGGCTGCTGCAGAGGAGGCTCCCGTGGAATGGCTCATTGGCATCAACAATCACTGGAACACGGCCGTTGGCAGCATCAAGCCCTCTGCACCGGTCCGCCAAATCATGGATTCGATGAAGGGAGGTTTGTTCGCCGATGCTGACGATGCAGGAGTTTGGCAGGAGCGTGTTCTTGGCTTCATCGGTGGAGGGCTCATGACAGAGCGGCGCGCCACGATGTTGTTTGCGCCTGGCATCGGCCTGCCTGCGGATCAAATGACGCCGGAACAGTTCGTTTGGATCACGAAGCTGCTCGAGGACCTGCATGGACTCCCGGGTGAAAAGATTCTCTGCTTCATCGGGGACGAAAATGATCAATGGGAGCTATGGACCACCGAGTGTCTCTACACTTACAACTATGGGGGTGGTCTCTCACGCGTGAAAAAGACCGACTATGGCTGGAATTTCCCCCGCATGATGTTTGACGGCGAGAAGGCGAAGGTGGAGGTGCTGCGCTACTGGGACCTGGCGCTGAGCAACAATACCATGCAGGACCTCGAGGAGTCCCGCGATGTGGCCATTTTCGCGGACTTGGTCAAACTGGTGCTGCAACGTGACATCGAACCTGCGGCGACCACGACCCTCTATGCCACCCAGCCGAAATGGACGGACCGAGTGCTTCAAATTCAAAACGAGTGCCGCCAAGCCCTCACCGCCCGCCTCGTCAAGGCCCTACAAAAAGACAAGCCGATGCTCACAACCCATGCCGGTTTTCGCTGTGCGCGATGGGGCACGTCTTTTGATGAGACCTCTCGCCTTCTTATGCCCTTCCTGCTGCATCGCGACGCTGAATCTTTCATCAGTAGCCGACCCACAGTGGATATGGCCCTGTTTTATGGATCTCATCCTGCCAGCGCCAACACCGTCGCTAGAACGATCAAGGCCGACCTGTGGCCCGCGGTGCTCACGCTGCAGGTTCAGCAGATCACCGATCACAACGCCGAACGCATCGGCATCAACTTGGCCACGCGTCGTTTTGCCGGGAGCGAGGGGCTTTATGAAGAGTTTGTCAAGACCACGGGCATCCCCGTTGCGCCGGACTTTGATTACTGGAGCTACGCCACGCCTGTTGGGCGGTACACGGCGTGGTTCATTGACGATCAATTCTACGCCATGGAGATTGAACCCACGAGAGACACGGCCGGGCATCTTGATGCCGTGATGGGCGATCTCACGGCGCGCTACGGAGAATTCATCGATCAGCCCGGAGAATGGGGGAAAAGCCGTTACCTGCACGAGGATGCGGAGGGAGGCACGCTGGTGATGTATGAGCCCTCAGGTGGCAAACGGGAACTGAAACGCATCTACCACTACTCGATTCAAATGCGCCCGATGGTGAATGCCAAACTGGCTGCCTTAAAAGTGGCGGCAGAAAAACAGGCCGCCGAGCGAAAGGCAGCTACTGCCAAGAAGGCATCGCAATTCTAGACTTTTTATCAGCCGGATATTAATCCTTCGGGCAACTTTCGGTTAGCCTCAGCCTCTGGCAAGGGGTTTAGGAGGCTGGCAAGGCATTCTCTCGACAGCGTGCGAGTTCAAGGCTTTGATAAGCGCATGATTTTTCATCGTCGGATCATTCGATTGGCCTGCCCAGCCTGGGTGGCAGGCTGGCTGCTGTTCATGGCAGCAGATGCTTCAGGCCGTTCCTTGGCTGCCTTACTACGCCAGCGGGGCCCCTCTCCGGAGGAGGCGCACGAGGCGCTGGAGCAGAAGGATTATGAAAGGGCGCGTGATCTTTATGGCAAACTGTTGGAAAGTGGAAACTATCCGGCTGCTGCACGGCCGGAGCTGCACTACGGGCTCGCTTTGTCCGAGCATCAACTGACGGATTATGATGGCTCTGTGCGGCACTTCAGCGATGCGCTGCACACGGGTGACAAGGGGCTGCGCACGCGGGCGCACCAGGGGCTGGGTCACACGCTCTATGATCAGGGGGCTCGCGGGCTGGCGAAGCAGCCAAAGATCACGCTGCAGCGTTGGATGGATGCCTTGAAGCATTTCGATGCTGCGATGGAGCTCGAACCGAACCAAAAAGAGCTGCGAGAAAACCGTGATCACGTGGCGCGTATGCTGGAGGAGTTGCGCAAGTCGCTCGATGCCATGCAAAAGCAGCAGCAAGGACAGAAGGGGCAGAAAGGCGAGAATGGCGATCAAGGTCAGCAGGGGCAGCAGAGTGAAGGTCAGGAGGGAGCCGAAGGGAAGGAAGGCCAGCCAAGTGGGGATTCACCTGATGGTCAGGCGCAGAAGTCCAAGCAGACCGGCGAGAAGAAGGGCAACGACGACGGCATTGGCGGCAAGGATGCCAAGAATCTGCCCCAAGGCCGTCTCCAAGCTGCGGGAGGCCGTGATGGGGAGAAAAAAGACTCCCCCGGTCAAGGTGGCGAAGGCGAGGAGAAAGAGAGCGCAGGTAAGGACGGCGAGTCGAAGCGCCAAGAAGTGACTGGTGGGGAGAAGAAGGAAGGTCGAGAGGCTGAGCGTCAGGGCCGCCGTAACGCCGCCACCGGGTACACTCCGGGCGAAGCCGAGGGGCTGCTTCGGCAATACATGGACGAGATCACCGGCATTCCGATGGGCAACCGCCAGAACATCCCACCGCCCAATAAGAAGGACTGGTGAATTGAAAAAAAGAGCCAAACGAAAAGATCTAAGATTCATCCCTCAGCTATTTCCCTCGAATGCCTTTCCGCCACCTCATCGCTGTTTTGTTGGGTTTCTCGCTTTCGGCGGCGGCCGCTACGGTGCGGGCCTATGTGCAGCCTGCCACCGCCCAGACGAACCAAGGGGTGAATTATGTGATCACAGTGGAGGGGGGTGAGTTGCAGGCCATACCGCAGCTCCGCCTTCCATCGCAGATCCGTGCGAGTCCTGCTTTCCAGCAATCGCAAAACGTTGTCGTGCAGAACGGTGTGCCGCGTGTATCGATGAGCTTTAGCTGGCAGATTGCCGGCACGGAGCCGGGCGAGTACACCCTTCCGCCGCAGGATCTACTGATCGACGGTCAGGCGATGAAGACGAATGAGGTGAAATTCGTGGTCACGGAAGCTCCGGCGAGTCCGGCTGTGCCGCAGGGTGATGAGTTGAGCACGCCGCTCTTCCAGATCGAGGTGGGAAAGACGGAGTTGTATCAAGGCGAGGTTGTATCGTTGAGCGCCAGCTTGTACATTCCACGCCGCGTGGCTCTGCGCCGCGTCGGTCTCATTGATTTGACGAAGAGTGATTTTGCAGTGGCTCGTTTTCCGCAAAACGCAGATCAGAGTGAGACGGTCATCAATGGCGTTGGCTATGTGGTTTATACGTATCGCACAACGCTTTCGCCTTTGCAGGTAGGTGACTTGAAGGTAGGGCCAGCCAGTGTGGAGTTGGTTTATGAGGTCATGGATGAGCGGCAGCGGATGCCTGGTTTTCCTTTTGGCGCGATGATGGGCATGGGCGAACCGCGAAAGCAGGTGGTGAAGAGTCAGGAGGTCAAGGTGAAGGCACTGCCGCTGCCTACGGAAGGGAGGCCAACCAGCTTCACGGGAGCCGTAGGTGATTTCAGCATCCAAGCCTCCGCCTCGCCGACGGAGTTGGCGGTGGGAGATCCACTGGCGGTTGAGTTGGTCGTTGAGGGGATTGGCAATTTTGATGCCATCAATGCGCCCGCCCTGACACAACCCGAGGGCTGGCGACCCTACCCGCCGCGGCGATACAATGTCGATGGTCCGCAGGATCCCAATCAGCTGGCGGCCTTCCTGCCGCCTGGCAGCCCACGGCGCATCGGGTTCTCTCAGGTATTTGTTCCGGAAAAGCAGCATGTGCAGCTTCCGCCCTTCGAGCTCACATTTTTCAGTCCTTCGCAGAAGAAGTATGTCAGCGTCAGCACGGCACCCGTGGCGCTGAATGTGAAGCCTGGCACGGCACCCGCAGCCGAAGGCGGATCCGGCGCTGCAGCCAGCGCAGAGGCAGCCAAGCCGCCACCCGTGATGCAGCCCCGCCCCAACCTGCAAGATATCGTGATCCGCGTGCCGGAACAGCCACGCTGGCTCTCGGCAGTGCCGCCAACCTCGGTGCTGGCCAGCAGTCGGTTCTGGGCCGCACAGGGTATCCCATTGCTGGTGCTGTCATTTGCCACCTTTGCCGCTTGGATGCGTCAACGCCGTGAAAAGCTCGCGAGTGGGCTTCGGGGAGAGCTTTTGAAGCTTTGGGCCGGCCTCGAGGAAGGTGGCCTCGATGACCGCACCTTCCTCCAGCGTGCGGCGTGGTTCATCCAGCGGGCACATGAGGGGAAGAATGAAATGGATGAGGCTTCGCGAGCGGTCATAGCACGTTATGAGGCGCAGAATTTCACGGCCGACAGCGCTCAAGTGCTTACCCTTTCCGAGCGTCGTAGCATCCTCGGCAGCCTGCGGCGGTTGCTCCAAGCCACCGCGGTTCTGCTTGTGTTGGCCTTCACCTCGGGATCGCTTCAGGCCGCCGCTACGGATGAGGCTGCAAACCTTTATCAACAGGCACGAGAGTCCCTGATGCAAGGGAAGTTCACGAAAGCGCAGTATGCGGCTGAGCGGATCTTGAAGCTGTCACCACCGCCTCTCAGCGCGGAGGTCTTCACCATCTTGGGTCACGCGCGGTTTAAGCAGGATGACATGGGTCGAGCCGCGTTGTGGTATCAGCGTGCTGCGCTCCTCGATCCTGCAAACACGGAGCTGCAGCAGAATCTCCGTCTTCTCGATGAACGTCTGCGCTTCTTCACCTTAGAGCGGCATTCGCCTGTGGCGCTGTGGAGTCTCAAGTTGGCAGGAAACCAGTGGGCGCTGCTCGCTGCGGCTGGCGGTTGGCTCATCGTGCTGGCGTTGGCATGGCGCGTGTGGGTGGGACGTGCGTCAGCGCTGAACGCGGGGCGGCGTCTCGCCGCGCTGCTAGTGGCCCTTTGTGGTGTCTTGATCGTCATTCCTTCTGCTACCTTTGCCGCGATGCGGCCTATGCCTGCTGAGCGCGTGCGGGATGTGATGGTCGTGACACAGCCGGAGGTCAGCTTGTATGCCGCGGCGACGGTGACCTCGGCTTCCAATCTCGATTTGCCGGCTGGCAGTCAGCTTCGTCTGATCGAGAGGCGTGGTGCTTGGAGTTACGTTGAAGTGCCGGTGGCGGCTGATGAGCCAACGCGCGGCTGGGTTGAGAGCTCAGTCATCCAGCCCTTATGGCCATGGGATGAGGCACTGCTGCCTTGAGCTGACGGCGATGGCTTACGGTAGCTCCTCAATAAAGATCGAGTAGCGATGCTGGCTGCTGTGGGTGCCGAAGACGATGTCGTTTTCGCCCAGCCGCAGCTCAGCGCTGATTTTACCGCTGTCCACGCTGATGTGCTCGCCGTTCACAAGGGTGCCCAACTTGCTGCCGCGGTCACGCAGCACGAAGTGGCCGTTTTCGAAGTCGATCTCACAGTGGTTGCGGGAGAGTTGGTAGGGAGCATGGTCCTCGATAGAGTATTCATTGCGGAAGAGGGCGCTCACGCCGGTGTCAAAATAGGTGCGGCCGATGCGGAAAGGCAGCTTCGTGATGGTCGCAGGTTTTCCGTCGTTGTTCTGAGGAGTGATGCGCACGCGAAAGACAGGCTCTTGGACGGTCGGTTTCGGTGGGGGAGGCACAGAGGCATGGCCGGAGACTTGCAGAAGCAGGTCGGTTTTGCGGATGCGCTCGAAAAGCGTGGAAAGATAGGTTCGCAGGCGATCTGGGTTTTGCAGAAAGTAGGACTCAAACTCGTCTTCGGAAATGCTTTCAACGAGTGTAGGCTCCAAGGCCGTGGCTGTCGCTGAGCGCGGTCGGTCCATGATCATGCCCATCTCTCCAAACACCTCACCAGGTCCGATTTTTCCCAACACCTGCTTGCCATGAGGTTTGGAGAAGCTGATCTCGACCGCGCCATGAACGAGGTAATAGGCATCATGCGATTTTTCGCCTTCTTGGAAGATGATCTGGCCTGAGTTGAAGTGTTGGGAGGGCATGAAGAATGAATGAAGCTATGAAGCGGTACGGAGATGGTCAAGCATTCCATGCCGCCTTCAAAGTTCCCGCACGATCAAACGCCGGATGTGGGCAGTGGTGAGATAGCTGGCGAAGCCCAGCGGTAGGCACTTTGAGATTTCTCCATAGCGCAGGCTGGTTTGGCGACCTTTGAGGCTAACCTTCACAAAGGGTCGCTCGTCGATGGTGATGGTGAGAGTTTCGTCCCGAAGTTCAACGCGCACGCGATACCAGCGCTGGTTTTGGAAGTCGAAATGGCCACGGGTCATATTTTCACTGGCATCCAAACCGTCGATGCTCGAGACGCCTGTGAGGCCGCCACCCCAGCCGCCCATGATGAAGGTCAGACCAGAATCTCGCACTGGAAAAGTGATGCTGCCGAAGAAGTCACCGCCTTCGGCACGCAGGGTCTCGTATTCGATGAGGTAGTGGTCACGTGGTATGCCAAGACTTTCCCAAGCGGTGAAGGTGATGCCTGTCATCGGAGCACCGATGCCTGTGGTGATCTCCCCATTCTTCAACAAAGCCTCGCCCTGGTGTTCCATGCCGGAAGGTCGCCAAAAGGCCGCGTGTGGAGCATCGAGTAGAGGCCACACACGTTTTGTTTCGGTTTTGCGACCGCACTGGGCTAGCGCGAGCACAAGGCACACGCAGAAAAAAGGGCGGGAATGAAATCCCGCCCTCCGGAGATTCTTTTTCAGAAGATCTCTCATCCCTTGATGTCGTAACAGGAGATGAACTCTTGGTCGCGAAGGTAGAGTTTGCCACCGCTGACCACGGGATGAACCCAGATTTTGCCCTTAGGATTGCGCTGGGAACTCTTGGCCTCGAGTTCGAAGCTGCTGACTTCCTCCCAGCCTTTGTCACTTACCTTGACGAGAGCCACCGTGCCTTTGTCCTCCGACAGGCAGATAAGATGGCCATCAGCGGAGGTCACCGCGCCTTTGCCGATGCCCTTGTCCTGCCAGACAATCTCGCCAGTCTTGAAGTCTTGGCAGGTCCAACCGCCCTTGTCGCTGTGGCCGTAAAGCTTGCCATCGATGAGGATGACGCCGCCGTGGTGGTTGACCATGTTCGTGTTGGCATAGAGATCGACGGCATTACCGCCATCGACCTTGATGGACTTGCAGCCCACGCCATAGCCGGCGGCCACATAGATCTGGCCATTGCTGTGGATCGAGGTCGGGATGACAGCCACTTTGCCGGGGAAGGCTGTCTTCCAAAGTACCTTGCCTTCTTTCGACACGCTGAGGATGGAGTTCATGAGAAGCTGAACGTACTGTCGCTGGCCGCCGAGATCGACGGGAATGATGGAGGAGTACTGCGCGTTCTCGGTCACATCGGAGGTCTGCCATTGGACCTTGCCTGTCTTGGCATCGAGAGCGGCGATGGCACCTTTCGGGCCACCGGGAGTTACAAGCACAAGATCACCATCAACGAGCGGAGACTCGGTGTAGCCCCATCCTTGCAATTTGCCGCCGAGGTCTTTCTGGAGGCTCACACTCCACTCTTTCTTGCCACTGGCAGCGTCCGCGCAGACGATATCACCCTGACCCGCGATGGCATACACCTTGCCAGCGGCCACAGTCGGCGTGCTGCGCGGTCCATCACCCCAGCCATTGGTGTAGATGGGCCCCACAGTGAGGTCCCAGAGTTTCTTGCCGGTTGAGGCATCGAAGCAGAGGAGCTTTTCCTCGGCATCGAAAAGGCCCATTGTGTAGAGTTTTCCTGCGACGATGGAGAAACCGGCGTAGCCAAGGCCACCCTCTTCACTCACCCAAGCGCGCTTTGGGCCGCCTGATGGCCATTTTTTGAGCAGGCCGGTTTCGGGGGAGATGTCATCGCGGTTTGGCCCGCGCCACTGTGGCCAGTCACCGGCAGCTGAAGCTGAACTTCCACCACCGCCCGCACCGAGAAGCGCCTGATCCTCCTTGCTGAGGCTGGCAACGGGCAGGGAAAGGGTAGTCCCGTTCTCGCGCTTGAGTGTCACCTTGCCGTTTTGCACGCCGATGAGCTCGGCTTTGATTTCGTGAGCACCTGAGGCATCTTTCCAAGTGCGGAATTCGGCGCGGGCGGTGCCACAGGCGGCTAGGAGGAGAATGAGGAGAGGGATGGCTTTCATGAGAGGTAATGATGGCGCGTGACAAACGCCGCCGCCAGTCCAGTTCTTAGCTTAGATGGGCTGATGATGCTCGAACCTTCGCGGAAAGTTGGCGACGTGGGGCCATCTTCGAGCGAAAAGAAGCCCTGATGGTTCGTTCATTCTGTATGCGCCTTCTTCTATCTATCCTTCTTCTATCCGGTGTCGCGATGGCGCAGCCGGAGTGGGCCAGCTCATTGTCCAAGGATCAGATTGGTCAGCTCAATGTGCCGTCGTGTGTGCTCGATTTTGAGCTTGGCTGGAACAACACCATCAAGGCCGGCACGGCCCGCGTAACCTTGCAAGAGGCCGGACTGCGCTATTGGCGTGCCTCCGCGCAGGCCTCTAGCACCGGCTTTGCCCGCACGCTTTGGAGCTACGATTGCACGATGTCCTCCATCATCAGCCGTGAGACACTGCATCCGGTCTTCATGCAGCACACGGAGACGGATCGCAGTGAGACTTGCCGTTACCGCGTGTCTTTTCAGCCGCGTCGGGTTATCACGGAGTCTACCGTGCTGCCGCACGTAGGGACAGCCATCGCCACCACGCATGTGTGCGGCTTTTCCCCTATCGAGGATCTGCTCTCGATCATCCTGTATGTGCGCAGTCTACCGCTGACCCATGGCGAAAGCGTGACGCGTGTCGTCCAGCCCTGGGACAAGCCCTACCTGACCACCTTTGAAGTGCTGGGCCGCGAGAACATGAAGGTCGAAGAAGCGCAGAAGCCCTGCATCAAGCTCGCGGTGAAGATCCGCAAAATAGATCGTGATACTTTGGCGCTCTCCAGCTACAAAAAAATGAAGACCGCGACTATCTGGGTATCCGATGACGCTGAACGTTTGCCCGTGGAGATGCGTGCGGAAATTTTCATCGGTTACATGTCCTGTCGCCTCACGGGAAAGACCTTCCTCACTGGCAAGGCTGCTCAAAGCGCCGCGCCGAGCACCGCCAGCATGTTTGTGAAGCCTCCAATGCCCTGAAACGGATCCCGTAAACTCTCCATGCGCTCCTTGGTCTGCTTGCTTTCATTGTTTACCGCCACTTTCACCAGTGCCGCAGAACTCACACTTACAGCCATCGATGGTAGTGCGCAGGTCTTGCCATCATCGAAGGATGGAAAGCCCTCTCTGCTCTTCTTTGTCTCGCCATTCTGCTCAACCACTCAATCCTTTGCCAAAGAGATTCAGCAAATCACGGTGGATCATGATTCCAAGGTGCGAGTGCTAATCATTGAATGCGATCCAGAGGTTACACGGGATATTGCCATCGAACATGCCACTGTAAATGGGTTCACCGCCCCTGTCTTGATAGATGTTGGACAGGCATTGACCAAGCAAGTCAAAGCCACCATCACACCCGAAGCCGTTTTGCTCGATGCGAAGGGTGCTATTTTCTATCAAGGACGTATCAATGATCTCTATCTTGGTCCAACGAAACGCCAGCGGGCGGCTACCACGCGTGACTTGCGTGATGCGATCGATGCCCTGTTGAGTTCACAGCCTGCACCTCAGCCTCAGCTAGTGGCGCAAGGGTGTCGCATCAGCCCGAAGTAGGCGGTTTTCCAGGCTCCGTTTCCAGTTCCTAGAACGATCCCCCCTTTTTCGTCTCTGCATTTTGCTCACCCCTCATCTCACGACGCCATGCTGCTCACCCTGATGCGCGAAATGCTCCACACGCCCGTGCTGGATATTCTGCATCATTTAAAGCGTTCCAACGGTATGACTGCCGGAGAGTTGAGCTCGGCCATGAAGATGAGCTACATGGGCGTCAAGCAGCACTGTGATGATCTCGTGGCCAAGGGCATGCTCGACACCTTTCGCCGTGCCCGGGGTTCTGGCAGGCCGGAGAAGCTCTATCGTATCACCCAACGCCTCGACCCGATCTTTGACGACGGTGGCCAGTCACTGGCACTGAACCTCCTTGCAATCGCGAAGCGTGTGTATGGCGAGACGGCACCTGCGAAGCTGTTGTACACCTTTTTTCAGGTCAAATCGGATGACTGGGCCGCCAAACTCGCTGCGCATGATACGCTCGAGGCCAAAGCCAAGGCACTTGCACGGCTGCGTAGCGCGGATGGCTGCATCTCTAGCGTGGAGCATCATGCTCAAACCGGCATGCTGAGTCTCGTGGAGCATCATCAGCCTCTGAAACGGATCGCTTCAGAGCATAAGATCGTTGACGAATTCGACTGCGGCCTCATCGAACGCCTGCTGGGCTGCCAAGTGACTCGAACAGTTGAGGAAACATCCGGTTCGGTGCGTATCACTTTCCGCCTGAATCCGCGCTGACCCCTTGCTTTTTTCGCATGCTTCTCCGTTCCGTTCTGTTCTGCCTCTCGCTGCTGTCCGCCGCCTGCCAATATCCAAACACGTTGCTCCCATCCTGGCAGCAAGACACCACGCTGATTTACAATGGTCGGGCAGCTGCCTTGGCCCAGCATTCCACCACTCCGCATCTCGTCGCACGCGCCGTGTATGCTGATCCGGGTGATGTGGAAAAACTGCTCGCCACGCAGGATGATTCACCGGCATCGGTGCAGCAGCTCGCCGTCATGGGGGACGGCACCTTTGCGCTCGGTTTCAGTGATGCTGCCACCGGGAGGTTTCTGGACGTGCGGCAGTGTGGTGGTGTGCTTTTCGTCCCGGGTCTGCCAAACCAAGCTTATCGTATCCATGTACAAAACCTCACGCCCATGCCTCTCGATCTCGCCATCGGCATCGATGGGAAGGACATATGCACCGGCCGAGAAGCCACATGGTCACGCTCCGGCTTGCGTGTGGCTGCCAAGCAGTCTCTGCTCATTGATCGGCCGCCACATGGCAAAGCCTCCGAGCTGCTTTTTAGCCGAGTGCAGGGGGATCAAGCGCTTTTTGAAACGCATCCTTCTGGCACCCAAGGTCTCATCCAAGTGGCCGCGTGGCTATCACGTGACGCGCCCAGTCTTCCCGGACAGACGTTGCGCCCTAGCCAGTATCCGCCGCTAAACCTGTTGCCTGTTGATAAGCCTGTGCAGTATCGCTGAGCACTTCCAAGCGTCCTTGGCTGTCTTGGACCCTGCTGCATGCCGACTCTGCGAGGACGCCGCTGCGCAAACAGGGTTCAATGCTCCTCCACCCAGCTTGGAGCCGGGTAGCTGCCGAGGATTTTGGCGCTGGCAGAGGCGCTGCCGAGTCCTGCGATGGCCTCCTGAATACCGGCGTCTTCGAAATGGCCAGTCACTTCAAGGAAAAAGCGGGCTTGGCGACCATCACCTGGCATTGGGCGGTTTTCAATTTGGCGCACATTCACATTTCGTGAGGCAAAAGCCTGCAAGATCTCCATCAGGGCACCCACTCGGTCGCTCGCATCGACCATCAGCATCGTGTTGTCCTTGCCGGAGGGTGGACCACTGCGGCGGCCAAGGATGATGAAGCGCGTTTGTGTAGCATAAGCCTTGGGCGACGACGAGAGCACACGCAGGTTGTGCAGCTCCGCGCTGAGAGGGGTGCCTAGTGCGGCGATGCCATCTGTACGCGCGGCTTCCTCGGCGGCGAGGCTAGAACTGGTGCATTCGATCAAACGAGCACCGGGGAACTGCTCCAGCAGCCAAGGGCGGCAGTGGGCGATCATTTGTGGATGACTGTGAATCGCTGTGACAGTTTTTGAGGCATCGCGTGCCATCACGACAGCGTCCGCCTTCCATAGGATCTCCGCATAAATGCGCAGCTCGCTGCCTGCCAGATGGTCAAGCGTGTGATGCACGGCTCCTTCGTTAGAGTGCTCGATGGGAAGCACGCCGTAATCAACTTGCTGTGCAGCCACTCGGCTGAAAACCGCCTCCGTGCTCGCTTCGGCTACATACTCCACGCAGTGGCCGAATTTGTTCACCGCCACCTGATGTGTCCAAGAACCTGCTGGGCCGAGGTAGGCGATTTTGAGACTGTCTTCGAGTGCCAGCGCGGCGCTCATGATCTCGCGAAAGATGGCGCGGATGGCCCGCTCGGTGAGGCGGCCTTTTTGCTCGGCATTGAGCATTGCCAGTTTGCGGAGGAGCTGGTCCTCACGGCCAGGCACATAGATATCAAGGTCGTCCTTGCGTTTGATCTCCCCAACTTCGTGCACCAGCTCAGCACGCTCGTTGAGCAGCCGCAGTAGCTGGCGGTCGATGTCATCAATCTTCGAGCGGACTTCGTCGAGGGACATGGTGTGCCGCAAGGGTGTTCCGTTTGAGGTGTTTATTCGCCCGCTGGCTCTTCAGCTGTTGCAACAGGAGCTTGTTCAGTGGCCACTGGCGCAAGCGCAAGCTGCTCGGCAGTGGGCTCGGCATGCTGTGCCGTGCCTTCTTCAGCTGTGGGCAGTTTCACGCGGCGGAGTTCCTGTGCGTTGGGCATATCGTCGAGCGATTTGACGCCGAAATGGTCCAAGAAAGATTCGGTGGTGCCGTAAAGCAGCGGACGGCCCGGCAGGTCGGCCCGGCCTTCAATCTTCACTAGGCCGCGATCCACCAACTGCTGCACCATGGTGTCTACAGACACGCCACGAACGGCTTCAATGCCCGCCTTGGTGATCGGCTGGCGGTAGGCGATGATGGCCAGCGTCTCCAAGGCCGGCTGGCTAAGGCGTTGGATTTTTTTCCCCGGATACAGCGCGCGGCACCACTCAGCATATTCGCCACGGGCGCAGATGCGCCAGCCATTGGCGCGTTCGACGATGGTAAAGGAGTGCTTCTCCTGCTCATAGCGGGCTATCAGCGCATCGAGAGAGGCCCGGATCGTATCCTCAGTCACCTCGGCCAGAGGGGGCACCCATTCCGGCACGCTCGCACCTTCACCCGCTTCACCGCTTTCTGTGGCGGCTTGGAGAATGTCCTTGGCCGTCTCCTTCACCGCCGCGCACATTTGCGGCACGCCCAGAGGCTCCTGGGAGGCAAAGAGTAGGGCTTCAACAATCGAGTTTAGTTCCATGCGAAAGAGCGTTAATCTCAAGCGAGGCAGGGCAATGAGTCAAACTTGGATTTGCCACTCCATTGAAGCGATCTGGGGCAGAAAAAGCATCAAGAGCATCGCCGTTGGTTATGATGATGAAAGCCTCTTGGATTCTCGGACTGCTGCTCGCATGCTTTTGGATGCCCGCCAATGCCGCATGGCTGGCCGGCGCCGCTAGAGCAGACATCACCCCTGTCGAATCCGTGCCGCTTGCAGGATATGGCGGCAAGACACGCATGTCACAACGCGTCGATCATCCCATTTGGCTGAAATCATTGGCGCTCCGCGATGAATCGGGAGCCACCTCTGTGCTCGTCACGGCGGATCTCGTGGGCCTCAGCGACAAGATGATTGCCATCATCGCGAAAAATGCGGCGGAGAAGCATCACATCCCGCGTGAACGGCTGATCCTCAACTGCTCTCACAATCACTCCTGCCCGGTCACCGAGGATGTGTTGTGGCTCTACTATGAATTTACACCTCAGGAGGTTGCGGCCAAGAATCGCTACACGGCGATGGTTTATGCCAAGTATGATGAAGTCATCGGTGCGGCCATCGCGGCGCTGGCACCGGCAGAACTGCGCTTCGATCAGGGGCTGGCGGGCTTGGCTGTGAATCGTCGTCGCGCGCGTGGTCCGGAGAGCCGTGCATTGGGCGGGCAGGTCGATCAAGACGTGCCGGTGATCGCGGTGAAGGCCAGTGAAAGCCTTAAAGCCATCGTTTTTGGCTACTCGTGTCATACAACGGCGCTGGGGGGCTTGAGCATCAATGGCGACTATGCCGGTTTTGCGCAGTTCGAGCTCGAAAAGACCTTTCCCGGTTGTGTGGCGATGTTTGTGCAAAACTGCGGCGGAGATGCGAATCCGCTCCCGCGAATCCGCGGGCATGATGCAGAGGCGGTTGATCTGGCCGACAGGTATGGCCGCATCCTCGCCGAAGCCGTGCGGCAGGTGCTCGCAGGCACGATGACACCGCTCAGTGGCCCGCTGAAGGTGGCGATGGGTGAAACGGAGTTGCCACTGCAGGAGGGCATTCCGCTGCAGGAGTTGAAGCAACGCCTCCCGAACCTCACCGGCATGCCGAGGCGTGAGTTTGAGCACTTCATTCGCCAGCACGAGACCGCGGGAGGCACGCCGGATCGCGTGAGGTATCCCATACAGGTTTGGCGTTTCGGGCCGGAGCTCACTTACATGGCGCTCACGGGCGAGACGGTGGTCGATTATTCGCTGAAGTTTAAAGCATCGAATGGATGGAACACGACATGGGTCAGCGGTTACAACAATGATTTGCTGAGTTATGTGCCTAGCCTCCGTGTGCTGCGTGAAGGCGGTTACGAGGGTGTCTCCGGCATGTTTGAGTATGGACACCGTGGGCCCTACACAGAGGCCGTGGAGGATTTGATTACTGCCAAGGTGGCGGAACTGCTCGCCAAGACGCGCTGAGCCGTCGGAGAAATGGCAGGAAATCATCGACAAGCGCGGCAGGATGCGCCAAGAACCCCGCCCTCCAATTCGCCCCATGAACGTTCCGCTCAAGGAAATCGCCGACGCCATCCGCGCGGCATCACGAATCGCCGTCACTGCGCACGTGCGACCGGATGGTGATGCCGTGGGCTCGCTTCTCGGCCTTGTGTTGAGCTTACGGAGCCTAGGCAAGCAAGTCACGGCCATCCTTGAGGATTCCGTGCCATCGAATCTCACCTTCCTCCCCGGCACGGAAACGGTCATCCAGCCTGATGGCAGCGTACTCGACATCGATCTGGCCATCGCACTCGACACCGCCACGCACGAGCGCATTGGCGAAGGTGTCGTGAAGGCCTTCTCCGCCACGCCGAAGCTCGTGAACATCGATCACCACGGCACGAATCCTGGCTATGGGGATCTAGCGCACGTCGACACCAGTTCGCCTGCGGCCGGCCAGATTGTGTACGACCTTCTCGTTGTCGGTGGGTTTCCCATCGATGATGCCGTGCGGCAGAATCTCTTTGTCGCCATCTCGACAGACACGGGCAGTTTTCAATTCTCCAGCACGAACGCCCGCACGCACCGCATCGTCGCGGAGATGCTGGAGGCCGGGCTCGACACCGCCCGCCTCGCCACGCTGTGCTATCAATCATTCCCGAAGCGCCGTATCGACCTCCAGCGTGCCATGCTCAATGAGATGGCCTTTCGTGCCGGTGACCGCATCGCGAGCTGGAACCTCACGCAGAAGCTCATGCGTGACGTCCGGATGCAGCCCGGCGATACCGAGGGTCTCATCGACACCATGCGTAGCATCGACAGCATCGTCGCCTGCGTGATCTTTGAGGAGCTCGAAAACGGTAAGGTCCGCGCCAGCTCACGCTCCAAGGATGCCCGTGTCAATGTTTCCAACGTGTGTGTGCTCTTCGGCGGCGGCGGGCACCCCATGGCCGCCGGAGCCCGCTTGTGCGGTCCCATTGAAGAAGCCGCCTCCCGATTCCTTTCTGCACTCGAAGATGAAGTCCGACGACTCGATTAACGGCGT
Source organism: Prosthecobacter sp. (assembly GCA_017853885.1). GTDB lineage: Bacteria > Verrucomicrobiota > Verrucomicrobiia > Verrucomicrobiales > Verrucomicrobiaceae > Prosthecobacter. The sequence continues at coordinate 28,804 of JAFMIR010000001.1, read as the reverse complement.
GCTCTTGGTCGATAAAGGCCAAGACATGACCTCTCATGATGTGGTGGCCGTGGCCCGTCGCTGCCTCAACACCAAGAAGATCGGCCATTGTGGCACCCTCGATCCGATGGCCACTGGCATGCTCATCCTCGTCGTCGGCACCGCCACTCGCATTCAGGATCTCCTCATGAGCGAGGACAAGGAATACACTGGCACCATGACGCTCGGTGCCACCACGAACACGCAGGATGCCGAGGGCGTGATCGTGGAGCAGAAACCCGTGCCCGATTTTAGCAAGGAGGACATTGCCGCCGCCTTTGACCAGTTCCGCGGCGACTTTTACCAGACGCCGCCAATGGTTAGCGCGGTGAAGATCGATGGTGTCCCGCTCTACAAGCTTGCTCGTCAGGGCAAGGAGGTGGAGCGCGAGCCGCGGTTGGTTCGCGTTTACAATTATGACATGACCCGAGTCGAGTTGCCGCAGGTCGATTTTCGCGTCGTATGCAGCAAAGGCTTCTATGTGCGCACTTACGCGCATGACATCGGGCAAAAGCTCGGCTGCGGCGCGCATCTCAGCGCCCTGCGTCGCACCCGCAGTGGCCACTTCACCCTTGAGCCCGGGAAGCATGTCACTTTTGACATGTTAAAAGGTGGCCAGCGGGATGCGTGCATCGCGTCCATGCTCTCGCTCTATGATGTGTCAAAGATGCGTGGAGCCTGACTTGGCCTTGCATGAGATAAGCTGTCGAAGCGCTAGAGCTAGCCCGGCATGACAAAAGTGTTGATTCGTGGGGTTGCGAACTGCTTTTTGGGTGCAAGTCTTATCAAATCTCTGTGCAAAGACAGATCCATCCAGCCTGCATACTCATTGTTTTCACCATTGTTTTACAAACAATGAGCTCGGCTCAGGTGACTCCAAGCGATGCGGCGTATCGTTCTTCATGGCATGCGGCGGAGGCTGGACGGGCGGCACAGTGGGTTACCTATCACGCCCAGCAGGCCCGACTGCAGCCGCAACGATCTGAGTTCGCCGCGCTTGCTTGGCAGTGGAAGGCCTACGAAACGCAGCAGATACAATGGGCCGCTTACTATCAGCAACTCGGAAACCAGACAGCTATGCTGCCTGCGGCGATCGCGGCCCCGTCCACAGGTTTGCCTCCGATCACCTTGCGCGGAGGCTTGGCCTATGGCCTGAACAGCTTGCCTCTCATGGTTCATCGTGTGATTTGGGCGGCCAACAGTCTCCAAAACAAGCCTTACCTATTAGGCGGTGGTCACCATCGGCTGGAAGACATGGGTTATGACTGCTCCAGCGCCACCTGCTATGTGTTGATCAAGGCCGGACTGCTCCAAGGAATGCTGAATTCTTCCCGCCTCGCCGAGTACGGTGAGCCTGGTCAGGGGCGATATGTCACCCTTTGGGTCAAGCCGGGCCAGCATGTATTCATAAGCATTTGCGGTCTGAGGCTTGACACCAGCGGTGGGCGGGTCAGAGAGGGACCACGTTGGCGCACGGCGGATCGAAGCATCGTCGGGTTCATCCCACGTCATCCCCCCGGACTGTGAAACCTTACTTCTGATCCATTGATCTCTGCATGCGACGCCTCACTCAAAAGACTACTTGGAACTCCTCTCTGGTGCAGGACATCGGTCTCCTGCTGCTCAGATTGGGCGTGGGATTGCCCATGCTGATCCATCATGGCATTCCGCATCTGACGCATTTCAATCAGGAAGCTAACCGCTTTCTGCCCCTCTTAGGCCTCGATGCGCGCACCACTTTGATCCTCGTCATCGGGGCGGAGGTCGGTGCCGCATTCTCCATCATCGTGGGACTTTTCACTCGCCTTGCCTCATTGATGCTGGCCATCACCATGGCAGTGGCTTTTGTGGTGGTGCATGGTGCCAGCTTTACGGGGGAGCAGTCTGGAGAACTCGCCTTCCTCTATCTGGTTGGATCTGCCGCTCTCGGTATGATGGGGCCCGGCCGGTTTGCATGGGATCCACAGCTTGATTCCTGAGAGCTGTCGCCCTGCCGTCTATGACTGTAGCACAGCATCTACGACGGAGCGTACAACCTCGCCAAGATTGGCATATTCGTCGGAGTGAGGAAGCTTCAGGTGCCCCGTTTTGAGCCTATCACGAAAGATCGCACGGTCCCCCAGATTCTCCAACCGCCTAGCAGCACCCAGCAGCAGCGGGCCCTCATACAGGGCTGAATTGGCAAGGTGCTCGTTCTGCGAAAGCTCACGAATCACATGCGCCGGATTCTCTTTCAGCATGGGGATGATCTCACTAAGGGAAACTGGCAGGCACGTACCATTTTGTTTCAATTGCTACATGTTCAGGCCAGCTTTTTTCTCTCTGCGTTCGTAATTCAGATATCCATGGAACAGGATCGGGACGCTTCACACGAAGTTTTTGCTTCTCTAGTCGTTCGCTCTCTGGCAAAGGTCAGCAGCGTATGCCCTCCTATGCCTACACCGCACTCTCCGCCTCCGGGGAATCCCAAAAGGGTTCCATCGATGCGGCGGATCGTGGCGAAGTTGTGCGGAAACTGGCTCGCATGGGCCTGCGGGCCAGCTCGGTGAAGCCGCTTGGTGCTTCCAACGCGCCAGTGATGAAGTCCAAAGACGGCAGGAAAGCGGACGCTGCGGCACCATTCAGCTCGCTTCGGCAGCTGCTCACATCAGCCGGCGGTGACTCGGGTAAACTCCGCCTCAAGCAACCGCAGATCATCGCCTTCACCATCGAATTGACGAATCTCCTCGCCGCTGGTTTTCAGATCGATCAAGCCCTCGGTGCCATGGAAAAGAGCAGTGATGCCACTTCGCGGGATCTCGCCTTGCGACTGCGTGAACTCGTGCGGGATGGCATTCCACTGTCCTCCGCTCTGCCGCAGGTCTCTGACAGCTTTGGTCCGCTGTTTTGCAGCATGATCGCCGCAGGTGAGAGCAGCGGTTCGCTCGATCAAATCCTTGACCGCCAAGTGAAATACCTCGGCATGATGGAGGAACTGCGCTCGAAGTTTCTCGGCGCGTTAATTTATCCCGCCTTCCTCGCCGTGACCGGCCTCACGCTTGGCATCGTGATGATCACCTACCTGCTGCCAAAGCTTTCCGTGCTCATCAAAGGCAGCAGCAAGGCTACGCCCATCTTACTCGATTCCATGATGAGGCTCTCAGACTTTCTGCGTAACGAGTGGTGGCTGTTGCTCATCGCCGCGGGCATTCTGGCCATCGCAGGCGTGATCCTTGCGCAGATCCCTTCCGTGCGCCTAGGCTGGTTCAAGCTGATGCATCAAACGCCCGTCATCGGTGATCTGATGAAGGCGCGTCATGAGCTTCAATTTCTCGAAACACTCGGCTCCTTGCTGCACAGCGGTCTCGCCATCACTCAGGCGCTAACCTTGCTCAAGGGCACCATCAGCAATCCCTTCATCCGCCACCAGTTCGAGGGTATCGAGCACATGGTGCAGGAGGGTGAGCGCCTCAGCACCGCGCTCCAGCGTGCTAAGGCCCTGCCGCCGCGTTCCATTGATGTCATTCGACTGGGTGAGGAGACGGGAAATCTCGCTGACGTTGCCAGCAAGTCCGCCGCACGTCTTGACGGTCAGTTCAACCGCCTTGTCGAGCGTGTCACCGCCCTTATCCAACCTTGCATCCTCGTGGTCATGGCCGTAATCGTGGGCAGCATCGTTTATGCAGTCATCGACGTCGTGTTTGCCACGCTTCAGCAGATTGGTAAACGCTGAACTCACCCCACCGACCTCCGATGAAAAAAACCTTTCGCCCAGTCCTTGTGCCCCCTGGTTTCACGCTGCTCGAAATCATGGTCGTGCTACTCATCATCGGCCTCCTGTTGGGAGTCGTGGCTGCAGGCATCAACGGATTCCAGTCCAGTGCTGAAATCCAAGCTTCAGATGCCAAAATCCAGAGTCTCGTCGGCCAACTCACTTCCTACCGTTCACTCGCCGGCAGCTATCCTACCACTTCACAGGGACTCATGGCGCTGCATAAAAATCCAGGTGCCAAACGCTGGACGCAGATGATCAAGAACGAGGCCGACCTGAACGATCCATGGGGCCAGAAGTTCTTCTATCGCTATCCTGGCGGCCACAATCCCACCAGCTTTGATGTCTGGTCCTCCGGCCCCGATCGTCAGGACGGCACCGATGACGATATCGGCAACTGGTGATCTGCCATGAAGCAGCTGGTGCTTTCATCTTGCAGGCGTATTCGCCCGAATGCAGCGGCGCAGGGCTTCACTCTCCTCGAGATCGCCATCGTGCTCATCATCGCCTCGCTGCTCATCGGCGCAGGTTCGGTCATGGTCAGCGGCATGATGAATGACCGCGCCGTGCAGAAAACCGTTTCCGGTATGGAGGCTCTTGGCGTCGAGGCTGTCAGTCGCGCCGCCACCTACCGTCGTCAGCAGGTCCTGTCTTTCCAAAAAGACCGCTGCGACCTCTACGACGAGACCGGCGATCTCATCCGAAGCGTCAAGCTGCCCGCTGGTGCGAAGATGCTGATTCGTCGTTACTATGCCAAGGACTTCACCGATGCCGAGGGACAAACGGTGCGCATTCTTCCGGGCTGTCTGATGGAGCCCTTCGAACTCATGCTGCGTGATGTCGATGAGGACTTTCAGTTCGCCCTCGATCCTCTCACCGGCGGCTTCCGTGCAGATGCTTAAATGGAGTGGAGGTGGGTGCTCCTATCTGCTTCTCTTAGGATCATGAATTGTCTGAGCGGCTCGCTTCGATGCGTTTGATGAAGTGCATATGAGACGCTTTTTCTTCCTATTCCCCCTCGCCGCTCTCGCCCAATCTGGCCCGCCGCCGAAGGCGCCCATCGTCCCCACGGATCTCGCACCGCAGATCGAGACGCTGAAACCCGGTGTGAAGATGACATTGCTCGCCGAGCACCCCGCACTCGTCACGCCTACGGGTATCGATGTCGATGAGAAAGGCCGCGTCTGGCTCGCCGCGTCCCACACGCACTTCCGGCCAGAGGGTTACGAAGGACCTCAGCATGATGAGATCCTCGTTTTTGATGCCGACGGCAAAAATCGCCGTGTCTTTTACAACCAAACCGATGCCACGATGCACGTCGAGGTCGGCCCCGATGGCTGGATTTACCTCGCCGAGCGAGATCGCCTGCTGCGGGTGAAAGACAGCGATGGCGACGGCACCGGCGACACGGAAGAAAACCTCGCCACGCTCGATACTGTAGCCGATTACCCGCACAACGGACTGAGTGGCATGGCCTGGCATCCCGATGGCGGACTCGTTTTCTCACTCGGCGAAAATTTTGGTAAAGACTGGACGCTCACCGGCACCGATGGCGCCAAGCTCAGCGGACGCGGAGAAGGCGGTGTCTTTCGCTGTACCGCCGATGGCAAGGGTCTACGCCGCATCGCCCGTGGCTTTTGGAATCCCTTTGGCCTACTTGTGCGCACGGATGGCGAAATCTTCGCCGCAGAGAATGATCCCGGCAGCCGTCCACCATGTCGTTTACTGAATATCGTCGAAGGCGCGGATTACGGCTTCCAATGGGTCTATGGCAGCGCACCTGTGCATCCCTTCGTCGCATGGAATGGCGAGTTGCGGGGCACGCTCGGCATGGTGCATCCGAGTGGCGAGGGACCTTGCGCTGTCGTCGAGCTCGGCGGCGGTGTGATGATCCCGAGTTGGAGCGATCACAGCATCGACTACTTTCCGCTCACGCGAAAAGGCGCGGGCTACAGCTCCGAGCGCATCCCGCTCGTGAAAGGCAGCGACTTCTTCCGCCCCGTTTGCATGGCACAAGGCCCCGACGGTGCCTTTTACCTCACCGACTGGGTTTTCAACTCCTACCCGATTCACAGTCGCGGACGCCTCTGGAAGCTCGAAATCGAAAATCAGCCCTGGATCGCTAAAAAACAGCCTGAAACGCCCGAAGCCGTCCTCGCCAAAAAACTTCGTCAAGGTCATGAAACACCCGAAGTGACCGAATTGCTCCAACTCTCTCGTGGAAGCGACAAATACCTCGCCGATGCCGCTTTGTCCGCGCTTTCGAAATCTAAGTTGAGTGTTGAAGCTGTGAAGGCCCTGTTGCCCGCAGATCGTGTGTGGGCCTTTGTAGCCATGCGCCGCAGGGATTTGAACGATGCGAAGTGGGTTCGCGCTTTCTTCGACGATCCCGATGCCGAAATGCGCTTCGAGTGCCTGCGTTGGATCGCTGACGCCGTACTGAAAGACTTCCAGCCGCAGGTCGAGGCCATGCTGATTGATCCTAAAATCGATTTCCGACTCTTTGAAGCCGTTCTTGCCACTTGGAATACGCTTCGCGGTGATCCTGCTGCGGGTGTCACCAACCCCGAAGTCCTTGTCGAGCGCATCACCGATTCCAAAACGCCCGCACGTCTCAAAGGCTACGCGCTGCGCCTCGCCCCGCCAACGCACAAATCTCTCACGCTCGAACTCTTGCGTGACTTCGCGAACAGCGATGATGAAATCCTCCAACTCGAAGCCGTTCGCACCCTCGCCGCACGCCGCGCCAGCGCCGACATCGCCGCCGATGACAAACACAGCCCGAAAATCCGTGCCGAAGCCATCCTCGGCACCGATGACCCCGCACTTCTGCAAAAACTCGCCCGAAGTGATCTCGCTATCATTCGCGATGAAGCGCAGCGAGCCCTGCCACGATCCCTGACCATCAACCGCCCTGCCTTCGACGATACGACTGCTTGGCTCAGGCTCCTCGAAGGCCAAGGTGATCCCGAAACGGGCAGGCGCATTTTCTTCAACAGCAAGGTCGCACTCTGCTCTTCCTGCCATCGCCATAGCGGTCGAGGAAATGTCGTCGGCCCCGATTTGACCCTGATTGCCCAGCAAGGTGACCGCGCCGCGATCCTCCGCTCCATCCTTGAACCGCACCGCGAGGTTGCACCGCAGTTTTATCCCTCTGTCGTCGAACTCAAAGACGGCACCACCTTTACGGGCATCCTTCTGCGCTCATCTAGCACCGAAGTCTTCCGAGACCTCACTGGTAAAGAAAAATCTTTCCCCGAAGCCGATATCATCAAACGAACTGAACTCCGCACCTCGCTGATGCCACCCGGCTTGGTGATGTCACTAACGAATGCCGAGCTGCGTGATTTGCTGGCTTTTTTGACATCCCCATGAGTGGATATGAGGTCTCAGCTGACTCTGCACTTCAGGCCAGCAGACCTGTCACAACTTTGGCCGGGTTGACACCGGTGAGTCGAAAATCGAGACCTTGAAAGCGGTAGCTGAGCTTCTGGTGGTCGAGGCCGAAGAGATGCAGAATGGTGGCGTGAAAGTCGTGAATGGAAACGGGATCGCGGGCGACGTGCCAAGCGAAATCGTCGGTCTCCCCATACACCTGGCCGCCTTTGATGCCGCCGCCTGCCATCCACAGGCTGAAGGCATACGGATGATGATCACGGCCAGTGACTTTCTTGAAGCCCTTTCGGTTTTCGCCGAGGGCGGTGCGGCCAAACTCGCTGCCCCACACGACGAGCGTGGTGTCGAGCAGGCCGCGTTGTTTGAGATCTTTTAGCAGTGCAGCAATGGGCTGATCGACCATCTGGCAATTGTGCGCTAGCTGTGGATCTAGGCTGCTGTGATGATCCCACGAGGCGTGGATGATGTTCACAAAGCGCACGCCTCGCTCGACCATGCGCCGTGCCTGTAGGCAGTGACGCGAGAATGTCTGGAAATGGCCGATGCCTCCAAGGTTGCTCTTGATTGGCGGCTCAATGCGATTCACGCCATAGGCATCGAGAGTGGCCTGCGTCTCACCCTTGAGGTCGACCAGTTCTGGCGCGGCGCTTTGCATGCGAAAAGCAAGCTCGTAGCTGTTGATGCGCGCGGCAATTTCGGGGTCGCCAATGTGCTTATGCTGCAGTTGGTTGAGGTCGTTGAGTGCCCGGATGCTGGCGGATTGCATCTCCGGCGTGATCCCATCCGGATTGTTCAGATTCAAGACCGGCGAGGCTCCATTGCGAAACATCACGCCCGCATATGATGACGGCAAAAAGCCGCTCGACCACGTGGAGCTACCCCCGGGCAGGCCGCGGCCTTTACTGACCATCACCACGTAGGAAGGCAGTTCCTGTGAAGCATTGCCGAGACCGTAGGTGACCCATGAGCCGAAGCTGGGACGTCCGAGCAAGGACGCACCACAGTTCAGCATGAGTTGGCCGGGCAGATGGTTAAACTGGTTCGTATGCATCGATCGAACTAGTGCGATGTCGTCCGCACAAGTGGCGATGTGCGGCAGCAGATCGCTGATATCCATCCCGCACTGCCCATGTTTTTTGAAGACGCGTTTGGTTCCCATCACCGTGGCCGATTCCTTCTGCAAAAACGCAAACTTCGCATTGCCCACGATCGAGTTCGGCAACGGCTGGCCGTCGTATTTGCTCAGCAACGGCTTCGGATCAAAGAGGTCCATCTGCGACGGCCCGCCTTCTAGAAAAATGAAGATACAGCGCTCCGCTTTCGGCGCGAAATGTGGCCGCCGTGTTGCTAGCGGATTCACTGGCAGGATCGCCTCCTCCGCCAGCACGCCGTCCTGCTTTAACAACGACGCTAAAGCTAGCGTTCCCAGCCCGCACGAACTCGTCGCGAGAAAATCGCGACGCGTCCGAGTGATATAGGATTCAAAGGGTGACATGTGAAGGGGTTACGGTTGCTTCACAGATGCTTTTGCGTCAGCAGCGGTTTCAAGAACAAACTCCATCGCCGCCACAGTGTCGTCGTAGTTCGTCGAATGAGCCATGGTTTCTCGGTGGAGCGATAGCGCGCGAGGCAGCTTTTTCGCAAGGCGCAGGGTGCTCGCGGGTGGTACAACGGTGTCCTTACCGCCGGTGGTGAGGGCGACGGGCATGGTTAGGCGGTCCGCGTGGAATTCGGGGCTTCGTTTGTGACGTTCGACCGCGTTGCCGTAGGAAGTGTCGATGGCGTCCTTGAAGCCGACATACTCCATGAGGTTGGCGGTGGGATTGAGGGCACAGACACCCGCGATGGTTTCAGGATGCAAGCTGGCAAAAATGAGCGCTGAAGTGCCGCCCATCGAGCCGCCGGCGATGAAGAAGCGGTTCACGCGATACCGCTTCTTCACCTCCGCGACGATTTGAAGAACATCCGCTTCGGCCGCAGGACCCATCCATGAGGTTTTGGCGCGGTAATCGGGCGAAACGAAGATCAAACCGTGCTTCGCGGCGACATCGCGCAGGCCGCGGCATTCAGCACGCATTTCTTTGATGAACTGCCAGCGATCCGAACCATGACCGTGAAGCGCAATAAGCACATCATGAGGTTTCTCAGGTTCAAAACCGGGCGGTAGTTGTTCGACGTAGCGTTGCTCAGTTTGGTCCTGTGAAGAGCGAAAGAGGATGTCTTGTGGATTCGTGACTTTTTGAGCCCAGAGCCAATTCTCAAGCGAATGGGCCGAAGAGGCCTCGATGAAGCTCAAGTCTTGCGCGCGCACCAAGCGCTGGGTGAGCTCGGCGTGGCTCTTTTCGGCCTTTTCTGGCAAAGCGACGATGACATCCCACGCCTGCTGCCCAAAGCTCAGAGACCAGTTCATAATCCACGCATAGTGTTGGTGGAAGGCCTGCGGATTTTTTTCGGTGAGATGACCAGGCACGGCGATGAGGACGAGATTTGGCTTCATCGAGCGCACAGCCTTGGCACTTGTTTCGAGTTCAGCGAGTGTTTTACCCAACGTGGGCCATCGCTTCACGATGATTTGTGCCGCGGGATGCAGCTTCTTTAATGCGGGTTCGATCTGCTCATCGTAAGGTGGCATGGCGAGCACGGTGATCGGCTTGCCCTCGCCAAGAAGTTTGAAGGTATGCACGAGTGGATTGGATGGAGGTGGCTCACCACGTAGTGAAACATCCTTTCCGGTGATCGTCTTCGCAAGGGTTTCAGCGAAGAGCTTGTGGCCGTCCATGTTGGGATGAATGGCGTCACTCAGAAGAAGGCTCCAAGCAGCTGGATCTTGCGTTCGAATAGCTTCGAAAGCGGCATGACAGTCGGCGAGGCCGATCGATTCGTTTTTCGCGAGTTCGCGAATGGCTTGCGAATACTCGGCAAGTTTCGCCATGGGCCGCTGCGGCGAGTTCACGATACTGTTTTGCGTGCATAGCACGACTTCTGCATTCGCATCGCGACAGCTCCGGATCATCCGCCGCATGTTCGAGACAAAATCGGCCGCAGGCACGCGCACGAGGTCATTCATGCCAAACATGATCGTCACGAGATGCGGTTTGTGTGCCAGAACATCGCGCTCCAATCGAACAATGCCACCCTTGCTCGTGTCGCCGCTGATGCCCGCATTGCGCACTGTGATGTTAGCTTTCGGATGGAGCTTATGCAGAGCGATTTCAAGCATCTCCGGATAAGCCCGCCTGCCACCGCTATGGTAATAAACACCCGTGATGCTGTCGCCGATGCAGACGATGCGCACAGGTTCCTTGGCCTCGGCGAGAAGCTGGCGTGTTTGATCCGGAGTGGCTCCGAAAGTTTGGATGACAGCAACAACGAGGAAGTAAAAGAGAAGACGAAAAGACATGAGTCGCGGAATTACAACGTGAGTCAGGCATGGATTGATGCGATCATCATAATGAATGCTCATGTGTCGCGTGCTAATGAGGGGAATCCAGCGTGACTGTAGATTGCGGCCGAAAGGCATGGTGGAATGAGACCGTATGGTCGGCAGTTCATGCCATCCCATTTTGCGATATCCCGTCGTCAGATGCTCCGCACCGCTTCGTGTGGCTTTGGCTATTTGGCGATGAGCGGTCTCGCGGGGGCCGCGATATCGGGGTTGGAGCCGCGTCCGCCACGGCTCCATGCGCGGGCTCAACGCGTCATTTTTCTGAACATGGCCGGCGGCCCGGCGCAGCTGGACACCTTTGATTACAAGCCACAGGTCGGCCAAAAGCCGCATGCGGGATCGATTGCGAATTTCAAACGGCGCGGCAGCAGCGGCCTGTGGGTGTCTGACATGCTTCCAAACATCGCACGGCATGCGGACAAGCTCTGCGTGATCCACTCCATGACCGCAGACACGAGCATTCACGCGCAGTCAATGCTCCAGCTCCATACAGGTGACCGTTTGCGATCCTCTCCCAGCATGGGAGCATGGGTGGCTTATGGTCTAGGCACGGAAAATCAGAACCTGCCCGGCTTCATCAGCTTCAATACCGCCAAGCCTTCCGAGTATGCCGCCGCACAGTTGCCTGCGGTTTTTGGTGGCACACCCATCGGTGTGAATGGTGAGGACATGTCCAAAGCCACCATCAGCAACATCTCCAGTGATCATCTGCCGCTCGGTGTGAAGCGTCGCCAGCTCGATCTCATCCAAGAGATGAATCGCAATCATGCCATCCTTCGCACTAATGATGCGCAGCTCGAAGGAGTCATCCAGACGATGGAACTCGGCTTTCGCATGCAGGCACAGGCACCGGAGCTCCTTGAGCTGAGTCGTGAATCGAAAGCCACACTCGAGCGCTATGCGGTCGGCAAAAACTATGCTGTAGGCACCTGCAAAGGTAGCGACTTTGGCCGCCAGTGCCTGTTGGCGCGGCGATTCTGCGAAGCTGGCGTGCGCTTCATCGAGATCACACATGGAAGCTGGGATCAGCACACGGACCATCGTCGCGACCTGACGGCCAACTGCGCCACAACCGATGCTCCCATCGCTGCACTTTTGAGTGACCTCGATGAGCGCGGCCTGCTGGATGAAACCCTAGTGGTTTGGGGTGGTGAATTTGGTCGCCCCGGCCTCACACCTGGCGCGGATAAGGACCAAACTGGACATCAGCACAGAGCTTTCAGCTTTTGGCTGGCAGGTGGTGGTGTGAAGGCCGGCCATGTGCATGGTCAAACCACTCATGATGGCAGCAGCGTGGCCGATGGTGCGGTGCATTTTCGCGATCTGCATGCGACGATCTTGCACCTCCTAGGTCTTGATCACGATAACCTCGCGGTTGTCAGCGGTGGGCGTCGTATCCGCCTGACCGGACTTGAAGGTGGCAAGGTGGTGAGCGCGATTCTGGGTTGATGGGGTTCTGCTTTAGAATTCGGCGAACAACCCAAAAAAGGCGAATTTCTTATTTGAGCTGATAGAGTCATGAATGGTATACCGTTTTCGGATTAGCCAAACAGTATACCATAATGAAAATGGAGCCTTCTAGTTCTTCATCCCGCGCCGACTCTACCTCCGAAAAGTTGCGGCGTGAAATCCTTGACGGTTTAGCCGCTCCGGGAGATTTGCTCGCCGAGTCGGCGGTGGCCCGGCGATTGGGTGTGAGTCGTGTGCCGGTAAGGGAAGCGTTGTTCACTTTGGAACGTGACGGCTTGGTGGAGTTTAGTGGAACGGGTCGTGCTTACGTGAAGGAACTGTCTCCACGGGATTTTGAGGAGCTTTATGTGCTGCGGCTTACGTTGGAGCCTGTGGCAGGAGGGTTGGCGGCGCCCACGATTCGGAGCGATGCGTCCGCGTTGTTGAAAAACATCGCCGCCACACGCAAGGCAAGGACGCTGGGCGAGGTCACAAGGCTCGATCTGGAGTTCCATGAGCTGATTTTGGAAATGAGCGGTCATGCGAGGCTTTTGAAGCTTTGGCGATCCATTCGCAGTGAGTTGGAAATGTGGCTGGGGCGGTTGCAGCGCCAGCATCGGGGGCAAAAGCTCGACACGCGTGAGCAAACAGCCTCTTCGCATGAAAAGCTCATCCAAGCTTTTCGATCTCAGCCCCCCTCTGCCTGCGAGCGCTTGAGCCGTGATCACATCATCAATTGGCGTGAATGGCTGCCCATGCAGCAAGGACAAAAGTAACCTTTCCCCCCATGAAAAAAACTCTCCCATGGTTTTCAATGCTCCTGTGCTTGAAGGTTGCTGCGCAGGATCATGCTTTTTTTGAGTCCAAGGTTCGTCCTTTGTTGGTGGAGCACTGCTACGAATGCCATAGCGGAGAGAAGACAAAAGGGGGCCTGGCTCTTGATACGAAGCAGGGATGGGAAAAAGGTGGTGATACTGGACCTGCCATCCTTCCTGGGAAGCCAGATGAATCCCTCCTGATCAAAGCCGTGCGTTATCACGACAAGGATTTCGCCATGCCGCCCCTCAAAAAAGGTGGTAAGCTGCCAGAGCAAGCCGTGGCGGATCTTGTGACATGGGTGAAAATGGGTGCGCCTGACCCGCGCGTGGCGGCAGCCAAAATCGCTGGCATGAAGGCGGATGAAGCCAAAGCGTGGTGGGCATTTCAGCCTCTGCCGAAGCCAGATGCGTCAAAGACCATCGACGACTTCATCGACGTCAGCCTAGCTAAAGCCAAACTCATGCCCGCAGGGCCAGCCGACCCTCGCACGCTGATCCGCCGGATGAGTTACGACCTCACCGGTCTGCCGCCGAGTGCCGAGGAGGCGGAGGCTTTTGCAACCGACTTAATCCGCCATCCGAACTCCGCCATTCAAAATCTAATGGACCGTCTGCTCGCCTCGCCTCAATACGGCGTGCAGTGGGGGCGACACTGGCTGGATGTGGTGCGCTATGCTGACACGGCGGGCGAAAACACAGACCGCCCGCTCATGCACGCCTGGCGGTATAGGAACTGGGTATTCGATGCCTTCAATCGCGACCTGCGCTACGATGACTTCGTGCGGATGCAGCTCGCCGGAGACCTGCTCTTCAATCAATCGGAATCCAAGCAACGCGCGGAAGGCATCGTCGCTACGGGCTATCTCGCGATTGCCCGGCGATTTGGTCACGACATCGACAAGGACATGCACCTCACTTTCGAGGACGTGATTGACACGCTGGGGAAAAACTTTCTTGGCCTCACCACGGGCTGCGCGCGGTGCCACGATCACAAGTACGATCCCATCACAGCTGCGGACTACTACGCTCTGTACGGCATCTTCAGCAGCACACGTTTTGCGTTCCCTGGATGTGAACCCAAGGGCCAGCCGAGGGATATGGTGCCGCTGATTCCACAGGCGGAAGTTGATGCGCTGATGAAGCCCTGGCAGGCGAAAAATGCAAAACTTGAAGCAGAGAAGACGAAGCAACTCCAAGCCAACAAGGCTGCCGAGCAGGTGATTGCGAATCTGGGTGGATCAAGTAGCAAGGTTGTGTTCGAGTCCAAGGTGGCAGAAGGCGCCAGCGTGCCGTTTGAGTATCGCGTTCGTGTGCGCAGAGGCGAGGTCGTGCAGCTTGCGGTATTGCCGAATGCCAATCACGGTGCGGATAGCACGCTCATCGAGTGGCGCATCGCGGAGACGGATGGTATGAAACGAGCGTGGAGTGTAGCGGAGTTGGTTCCCGAGTTGATGAAAGGAAATCCATATCCGGCAAATGATGGCGCGATGTGGTGCTTTCTTGAAACGACAACCGCGCCGGTGTTTCTCAGCGATCAGCGACAGAGCATCAATGGCAACAGTGACTTGAAATCGTGGAGCCTCGGCAGTGAGCCGTCGGTTTTCGTGAATTCGGCGGATCAGCAGGTGATGGTATGGACCACGCTCGCGGCTGAATCGTTTTTTGTTCATCCAGGGCCAAAGCGGAATGTCGCCATCGCTTGGATGAGCCCACTGGAGGGTGAGGTTGCGCTCACGGGCCGCGTGGCTGATGCGCATCCGAGCGGCGGTGATGGAGTGGCGTTTCAACTCAAGCACATTGCCGTGCCCCAGTATGGTCCCGCGCTCGCAGAACTCGGTGCCAACTTGAAGCCGACGGTCATGCCCGAGCCGATGCCGGTGATCCCTGTGGCCTACGCCGTCGTGGACACGAAGGCGCAGAACGCTCGTTTTCATCAGCGCGGTGACCCTGAGAAACTTGGCGATGAAGTGCCGCGCCGCTGGTTATCCATTCTCGGGGGAGAACCGGTGCCAGCAGGCTCCGGCAGCGGACGCAAGCAACTCGGCGATTGGATTGCCAGTTCACCACTAGCTGCTCGTATCATGGTGAACCGCATCTGGGAATGGCATTTTGGCAAAGGACTGGTGCGTTCCTCGAACGATTTTGGCGCACGCGGCGAAAAGCCAACGCATCCCAAACTGCTCGATTGGCTCGCGGCGAAGTTCGTCGAAACCGGATTCAGCGTGAAGGCCATGCATCGTCTCATCTTGAGCAGCCAAGTGTATCAAAGGGCCAGCGATTTGCCATCTGCCGTCGATCCTGATAACCGCTTGCTCGCTCACTTCCCGCGCCGTCGACTCACCGCCGAGGAGATGCGTGACAGCCTGCTCAATGCCTCCGGGCAACTCGACCTGACGCCCGCCGGGGCTCATCCTTTCCCCGCCGAGGCGACGTGGAAGTTCAGCCAGCATGGCCCCTTCAATGCCATCTATGAGATGAATAAACGCAGCGCTTGCCTCATGGTTCAGCGCCAGCGGAGGCATCCCTTCCTCTCACTCTTCGATGGCGCGGATCCCAACGCCACCACCGCCGCCCGCCAGACCACCACCGTGCCCACCCAGGCTCTTTATTTCATCAACGATCCTTTTTTCCATGCTCAGGCCGATGCTCTCGCGAACAGACTCATGTCATTGGCTGACGATGACGCTCGCATCACCTCAGCCTGGCGCATTCTCTTCCAGCGCCAACCCACTGCTGCCGAAACGCAACGCACGAAGTCCTTCCTAGCCAACTATCCCGCTAGCAACGCTGACAAATGGACCGCGCAACTGCGTGTGCTCATGGCGAGCAATGAGTTTCTCCATATCGACTGACATGAATCCGCCACTCAACCGCCGCCATTTTCTCTGCTCCGCCACCGCCGGGTCGCTTCTGTTCCCAGGCATCGTTCAGCAACTCCTAGCGGAGAGCGCGGACCCGCTCGCCCCGAAGATGCCGCATTTTCCGGCGAAGGCGAAGAACGTCATTTTCCTATTTATGACTGGCGGTGTGTCGCATGTGGACAGCTTCGATCCGAAGCCAGAACTGGTGAAAGGACATGGCAAGGAGATCAAGGCCGACCATCCCGAAATCAAAGGCCGTCCTGGCTACGAGCGCATTTATTTGAAGCGGCCACAGTGGGATTTCGCAAAGCACGGACAATGCGGCATGGAGGTGAGCACGCTGTTTCCGCACATCGCTGGCTGCGTCGATGACATCGCCCTGATCCGCTCGATGCACACTTCGCACTCGAACCATTACAACGCGACGCTCGGCATGCATACAGGCTCGTTCGCGCAGTCGCGGCCCAGCATCGGATCGTGGGTGACCTACGGTCTGGGCACGCCGAACCGCAACCTGCCCGGCTTCGTCGTTATCGCGCCGAAGCAGACTTACGCGGGCACGCAAGTCTTTGCGAGTGACTTTCTGCCCGGGGCCTATCAGGGTACACTCGTGGTTCCGGGCGCGGAACCCATCGCCAATGTCGCACCGCGTCTGCCAGCAGGCCGTCAGCAACTCGAGCTTGCCGCGCTGCGCCAGATGAACGCGGAACACCTCGCCACTCGCGCTGGTGATCCGCTGCTCGCCGCGCGCATGCAGACTTTTGAGACAGCGTTTGGCATGCAGATGGCGGTGCCGGATGCGTTTGATTTCAAGCAGGAGGCCGATGCCACGCTGGCCAGTTACGGATTGAAACGCGGGCAGACCACCGGCTTCGGCTGGCAATGCCTCGCCGCGCGGCGTCTCGTTGAGCGCGGCGTGCGTTTTGTCGAGCTCATCGACACGGGTTCCTCCGGCAACTGGGATGCGCACGGGGACATGATGACGCATGTGCCGCTGGCCAAAAATGTCGATCAACCCATCGCCGCGCTCCTACGAGATCTGAAACAACGCGGTCTGCTCGAGGACACGCTCGTCGTGTGGACGACCGAGTTCGGCCGCACCCCGTTCAACAACACCGCTGACGCGAAAGGTCGCGAGCATCATCCTTGGGCGTTCAGTTCTTGGCTGGCCGGAGCCGGCGTCAAACCTGGGATGGTCCACGGCGCCACAGACGAGATCGGTTTGCGCGCCTCAGTGGACCCTGTCCACGTCCGCGATTTCCATGCCACCATTCTGCATCTCATGGGCTTTGATCACGAGAAGCTGACGTTCCGCCACGCTGGTCTCGACTTCCGTCTCACGGGCGTGGAGGAGAGCCATATCGTGAAGGAAGTGCTCGCCTAATTGCTTCCATAACCTAGCGCCATCCTGCTCCAAACCTGATACAATATGAACACCCACCGATTCAACCGTCGTGCCTTTCTTCGCGGAACAGGTGTCACCATGGCGCTGCCATGGATGGAGTCCTTCAACGTCTGGGGTGATGAGCCCAAGAAGAACAAACCTGCCAGTGAGGCGCCGGTGCGGCTCTGCGTGACCTTTTCCGGCAATGGCTTCCAATCGAAGGAATGGTGGGCGAAGGGCGAGGGGAAGGCCATGGAACTCGGCCGTGTGCTTCAGCCGCTGAACGACTTCCGCGAGCGCCTGCTCTTTGTCAGCGGCCTCTACCACGAGGAGGCCCGCAAGGGAAACATCCACTCCTCGCAGACGGGCAACATGCTGTCCGGCGCGCCTATCGCCTCCGGTGGCGAGATCCGCAGCGGCACCAGCTTTGATCAATTGCTCGCGCAGACCTACGGACGCTCCACCAAGGTGCCGAGCCTCGTCCTGGCCTGCGAGAAGGCAAATCCCTCGGTGCACAAAAACTACTCGATGCTCTACAGCTCGCACATCTCGTGGAGTTCGCCGACCACACCGACGCCGCTGGAGCTCTACCCGGCGCTGGCCTTTGACCGGCTCTTCAAAGATGAGTCCTCCCCTGCGGACAAGAGCGTGCTCGATGCCGTGCTCTCCGATGCGCAGGACCTGCGCCGCGGCATCAGCGCTAGCGACCAGCGCAAGCTCGACGAGTATCTCGACAGCGTGCGCGAAGTAGAAAAGCGCATCGAAAACGCCGGTAAACGCGGTGAACTGCAAGGCTGGCGTCCCACCCTGGAAAAACCCGACATGCCGCGTCCTGCCGATGGCATTCCGCAAGATATCGCCGAGCACATGAAGCTGATGTGCGACATCCTCGTGCTGGGTTTCCAGACCGACACCACGCGCATCACCACGCTGAAGCTCAACAACGACCACAGCGCCCTGCGATTCCCGAACCTGCCGAGCATCCAGCAGCCAGGCCACGGCATCGATTACATGATCCACCACCTTCTTAGCCACACGGATGGCGAGGACTTCCTCAAAGTGAACCAGCTCTTCATCCAACAGCTCGCCTACATCGCCCACCGGCTCGATGCCATCCAGGAGGGCGGTCGCACATTGCTCGACAACACCATGCTCATGCACTGCTCCAGCATGATGGCCGGAGCCAAACACAACAATGACGAGCTTCCCATTATCGTCCTTGGCGGCGGAGGTGGTCGTTTAAAAGGCGGACGCACGCTCGACTACAAAGGCAAGCCCGAGCGCCAACTCTGCCGCCTCTTCATGTCGATGATGGACAAGATGGACGTGCGCCCGAAGACCTTCGGCGATGCAAAACTCATGCTGGAGGAAGTGTGATGGTGCGCAGGCTCTTCTGGGCGCTTATTCCTGTTACGTTGGCGTTTGCAATCGCGCCAGCCGCTGCTGCGCCGTCGAAGAAGCCTAACATCCTCTTCGTCGTCTTCGACGATCTGAGCAATCGTTTGGGTTGCTATGGCGATACAGTGGCGAAATCGCCGCACATCGACCGGCTTGCGAATCGTGGCACGGTGTTCACGCGGAACTACTGCCAGCAGCCGATCTGCGGTCCATCGCGCGCTTCGTTCATGAGCGGGCGCAGGCCGGACTCGCTCGGCATCTGGAGCATGACGAAGTATCTTTACGACCTGCATCCCGATGCAGTCACGATGCCGCAGTGGTTCATGCAGCACGGCTACACGTCCATGAGCATCGGCAAGGTGCTCGGCGGTTATGGCAAGGAAGCAGACTTCAAGACGCTGAGCGTGCCGGATCGTCGCACGGGCGGCAAAACGAAGGATGAGTTTGCGTTGCCAAATGGAGCTGCTTTGCCGCCGAACCTCTCGAAGGACCTGCTTTGTGAGAATCGCGATGTCCCGGACGAAGCGTGCTTTGACAACGTGTCGGCCAGTCTCGCGATCACCGAGTTGCGGGCGCTTTCGAAGAAGCCGGAGCCATTCTTTCTCGCGCTGGGTCTGTTCAAGCCGCACACCCCTTACAAGGTGCCGAAGCGCTACTGGGACATGTATAGCCGCGAGGATATCCCAGCCATCGAGACACCCGCACGGCCTCGCAATGCGCCTGAGATCGCCTTTCACGCGAACCACGAAATCCTCGGCGAACCGAGTCAACGCCGCACGCTTGATGTGGACGCCAAGCGAGAGATCCGCCACGGTTACTATGCGGCGATGAGCTTCGTCGATGCGCAGCTTGGTCGCGTGCTGGATGCGCTTGATGAACTCAAGCTCCGTGACAACACCATCGTCGTCATCATCGGTGACAACGGCTTTGAACTCGGCGAACACGACTGCTGGGGAAAGATGACCTTGTTCGGCTGGGACGCGCGCGTGCCGCTCATCATCAGCGCTCCCGGCATTGGAAAGGGCGGCGCGAAGACGACCGCCATCAGCGAGTTGATCGACATCTTTCCCACGCTCACTGAAATCTGTGGCCTGCCAAATCCGCCAAAACTCGATGGCACCAGCCTCGTGCCTGTATTGAAGGACGCCAGCACCACCGTGAAAACCGCCGCGCTCACGCAACATCCACGCCCCGCCCTCTACTGGGGCGGCGGACCGCAGGCCTTGCCGCAAGTGATGGGCTACGGACTTTACACCGATCGCTGGAGCTATCACGAGTGGCGTGATTTCAAATCCGGCCAGGTCGTCGCGCAGGAACTCTACGACGAACAAGCAGACCCTCTCGAAACGGCGAACCTCGTCGGCTCGATCGAGGCCGCGAGGCAGATTCCAGTGCTCGTGGGGCAGCTCGGAAAGATCACGAAGGGAGGACGTCCGTGAGAGCGCTTTCATGGATTCTTTCTTTGGCAGTGCTGGCTTGTTCGGCGGTCGCAGCTGATGCGCCAAAGCGGAAGCCCAACGTGCTCTTCATCGTCGTCGATGACTTGAAGCCGCTGCTCGGCTGTTACGGTGCTTCGTGGATCAAATCGCCGAACATCGACCGTCTCGCTGCGCGTGGCACGTTGTTCACCGCGAGCTATTGTCAGGTGTCGTTCTGCGCGCCGTCGCGCATGAGCGTGCTGACGGGAATGCGGCCCGACTCGACGCGCGTATTCTTCAATCCGGCCCAACCGCAGGACCTGCTGCGCACGCGCTTTCCTGATCTCGTCACGCTGCCGCAGCATTTCAGGAATCACGGCTACATCACTCATCCGCTTCACAAGATATTCGATGGTCGCACGGTGGATGCGGGACACGACCGCGCTTCGTGGAGCGTGCCCTATGGCCCGTGGGAGATGGCTCCGGGTGAAAAGCCCGCGCCGGGCGGCTATCAGGACCCGGCGACCAAGGCGCGACTGGCCGAGCTTGCCGCGCAGGGCAAGCCTGCCTCCGGGCCAGCGACTGAAGGCTGCGATATCGCGGACAATGCCTATCACGATGGCGGCGTCGCATTTACGGCTGTGAAACGCATCCTTGAGTTCGCACAGCAGGCGCAGCCGTTTTTTCTCGCGGTCGGTTTCGTGAAGCCGCATCTGCCGTTCATTGCCCCGAAAAAGTATTGGGATCTCTATGAGCGCGCATGGTTACCCCTCGCGCCTTTGCAGCAGTTGCCCAACGAAAGTGCCCATGATCTAGCGTTCTACACTCACTCGGGTGAATTGCGCTCTTACTCCGATGTGCCGAAGGTGGGCGAAATTCCCGAAGCGCTGCAACGCGAACTCATCCACGGCTACGCAGCCTGTGTCTCCTACATTGATGCCCAGGTGGGCTTGCTGATGAAAACACTCAAGCAGGCTGGCATCGCCGAAAATACCATCGTCTGCCTCTGGGGCGATCACGGATGGCATCTCGGTGAGCACGGTCACTGGGGCAAAGTGACCAACTACGAAGACGCAACCCGCGCGCCGCTCATCATCGCTGCGCCGGATCAAAAGCAGGTGTCGCGCGTTGACTCGATTGTCGAGTTTCTCGACATCTATCCCACGCTTTGTGAACTCGCCGGTTTGGAGGTGCCGCACCATGTCGAGGGCAAAAGCCTCGTGCCGCTTATGCGCAGCGAAAGTTCTGTGCTGCATAAGGTCGCGATTAGCCAGATGGCTCCTCGAGCAGCCAAGGATGGCGTGATGGGGTGGACGCTGCGCACGCCGCGCTATCGCTACATCGAGTGGCGTCGTGCCGACCTGAGCACCGATACGCCGCGCATTACGGATCAAGTCGAGTCCATCGAACTCTACGACTACGAGACTGATCTGCTCGAACACGAAAACCTCGTAGCCAAAACCGAGCACGCTGCGGTGCTGAAGCAGCAACAAGCTCTCTTTGACAAGCTTCTGCCGCATCTGCCGAAGGTGGTTCGCTAATTCTCAGCAAGCATGAAGTCTAACCTAGGTTTCCAATCATGAACATCAAACGCCACTGCCTTTCTATCCTGATCGTGGCCATGTCTTTCAGCCCGCTCGTCTTCGCCGCTGACACGCCCGCGAAACGCAGACTGCTTTTCACCGAATATGGCAAGGGCCCGAACCGCTTTGTCGAACTCGATGCCGATGGGAAGCTGGTGTGGGAGTTCAAGCCGCCGAGCACCACGGTAATCTTCCAGGCGCTGCCAAATGGGAACATCCTCTTCGGTTATGGCGGGCAGCCCACGGGGGTGCGGCAGATCACCTCGCGCGGGGAGACGGTGTTCGATTACGTGAGCAAGTCGCACCAAGTCTTCGGTTGTGAACGGTTGGCGAATGGCAACACGCTCGTGGCCGAGCAGGAGCCGTGTCAGGCCGTGGAGGTGAATCCTAAGGGCGAGATTGTGCATGTCACGCCGCTCACCACAAATGTGAAGGGCTTTCACCTTCAGGTGCGCAATGTCCACAAGCTGGCGAATGGCAACATCCTCGCCGCGCACGAGGGTGAGGGCGCGGTGCGCGAAGTCGATCCGCAGGGCAAGGTGGTGTGGGAATACACCGGTGTCACGAACACGGGTGAAGCGCAGCGTCTTGCTAATGGCAACACGTTGATCTGCTGCGGCACGCAGAAGCGTTTGATCGAGGTCACGCCGGACAAGCAGATCGCGTGGGAGTTCAAGGCGGAGGACGCGCCCGAATTGAACATCACCTGGGTCTCCAGCGTGCAGCAGCTCAAGAACGGCAACTATCTCGTCGGCAATTTCATCCGCGGGCAGGAAGGCAAGGGAGCGCACGCCTTCGAGGTCACCCACGACAAGAAGGTCGTCTGGAAGTGGGCCGACCACACCCTCATCAAGTCCCTCACCACTGTCCGCGCGCTCGGAGAGTGAACCCTTATCCCATCCTGAACACAGCCATGCCCACCATCGCCATCACTGACTACACCTTTCCCGATCTCAGCCTGGAGGAAGCGATTCTCCGGCCTGCGGGCGTTGAGATCGTCTCGCTCAAAGAGAAGCGTCCTCCCGCGGAGATCGCCGATCTGGTTCGCAATGCCGACGCCGTCATCGCGCAGTTCGCGCCGGTGAATGCGGAGGTCGTCAACGCGATGACGAAGGCGAAGGCCATCGTGCGCTACGGCATCGGCTACGACAATGTGGACGGCGCTGCGGCGCGCGAGCGCGGTATCCCACTGTGCAACATCCCGGACTACTGCATTGATGAAGTCGCTGATCACACGCTGGCCTTCATCCTCGCCATCACGCGGCAGGTGGTGCCGAACGCGCTCGACATCCGCGCGGGCAAATGGGGGCTCGCCACGCCGCTGACCGCGATGTCGTCGCTGAAGCATCTCACCATCGGCATCATCGGCTTTGGTCGCATCGGGCGCGAGGTGGTGAAACGCCTGCTCGCCTTCAAGGCCCGCGTGCTGGTCTTTGATCCCGTCGTAGCAGCGGATGAGATCGCAAAAGCAGGTGCCGTGGCGGCCTCATCGTTCGATGAACTGCTCGCGCAGAGCGACATCGTCTCTCCGCACTGCCCCTCGAACGCGAAGACGAAGCAGATGTTCAATGCAGTGGCCTTCGCGAAGATGAAGGCCGGCTCCGTCTTCATCAATGTGGGCCGTGGCGATCTCACCGACAGCACGGCCGTCACCGCAGCGCTGCAATCGGGACATCTCGCTGGCGCTGCGCTCGATGTCTTCGATCCCGAGCCCATCCCGGCGGATCATCCGATCCGCACGATGCCCAACGTCATCCTCGCCGCGCACATCGCTTCGGCGAGCCCGCCTGCGGTGAAGACGCTGCGCGAGACGGCCGCACGCATCGCGCTCATGGCCGTGCGCGGTGAACCGCTGCCGAACGTCGTCAACGGCGTGAGCGCCGCGAAGTGATTTCATTCCACCACACCAACCATCCATCACACCATGCACACTCGTCGTTCCTTCCTCAACTCCATCGGTTCACTCGCTGCTGCGCCACTATTCGCACGCGACTACGGCTCCGGCGCTCCGCCCGTGCGTTATCCCGAGCCAGACGTTATCGCGCTCGATAAGGCATTCGAGAAATACAAGATCGGCTCCGCGCCCATCGAGCGGCTGCACACCGGCATGTATTGGGCGGAGGGGCCTGCATGGAGCGGCTGGGGACAATACCTCGTGTGGAGCGACATCCCGAACAACGTGCAGCATCGCTGGCTGCAGGACGACGGCGAGGTCACGACGATCCACAAGCCCGCCGGCCACAGCAATGGCAATACCTTTGACCGCGAAGGGCGGCAGATTTCCTTCGAGCACGGCAACCGCCGCGTCGTGCGCTACGAGGCCGACAGCACCATCACCGTGCTGGCGGACAAGTTTGACGGTAAACCTTTCAACGCACCCAACGACGGCGCGGTGCATCTCGATGGCAGCGTGTGGTTCACCGATCCCGGCTACGGCAGCCTCGGCAACTACGAGGGCAACAAGGGCGACCTGCTGCTCAAGGAAGCGGTCTATCGCATCGATCCGAGCGGCAAGGTGGAAAAGGTCACGGACGAAATCTTCAAGCCCAACGGCCTCTGCTTCTCGGCTGATTACAAAAAGGTGTATGTGGCCGACACGGGCGCGACGCATTACCCCGAAGCGCCGAAGAACATCAAGGTGTGGGACATCGACGGCGCGAAGCTGAAGAACGGCCGCGAGTTCGCCTCGATGAAGATGGAGCTGAATGGCAAGGAGGTCGCCGGACTCGCCGATGGCATTCGCTGCGACAAGGATGGCAACATCTGGGCCGGCTCCGGCTGGGTGGGCGAAGGTTACGATGGCGTGCAGATTTTTTCACCCGAGGGCAAACGCATCGGCCAGATCGTGCTGCCGGAAGTGTGCAGCAACGTGTGCTTCGGCGGCCCGCGCCGGAACCGTCTTTTCATGACCGCCAGC
Organism: Prosthecobacter sp.; assembly: GCA_017853885.1. GTDB lineage: Bacteria > Verrucomicrobiota > Verrucomicrobiia > Verrucomicrobiales > Verrucomicrobiaceae > Prosthecobacter. The sequence goes on along the minus strand of JAFMIR010000001.1, from coordinate 4,366 downwards.
CGCAGCCTCTATACCGTGTATGTCGAGGCCATCGGCGCGCATTGGTGCTGATAACCGCCGCCTGAACTGATGCCAACGCGACCGGACATGGATGCCTGCATCCTCGAAGCCCCCGACATCGTGCTTGTCGGCAGCGGCATCATGTCCGCGACACTCGCGGTGATGCTCAAACGTCTCGATCCGCGCCTGCGCATCCAGATGGTCGAGATCACGAGTGAACTCGCGCAGGAAGCCTCGAACGGCTGGAACAACGCGGGCACGGGACACGCAGCGCTCTGCGAGCTGAGCTACACGCCGGAGCGCGACAGTTCCGGGAAAGTTCCCATCACGAGAGCGCTGCACATCTTTGAGCAGTTCGAGCACTCGAAGCAGTTCTGGGGTTCCGCGACCGCTGCGGGCGTGGTGGGTGATCCCGCAGACTTCATTCATGCCGTGGCGCACATCTGCTTTGTGACGGGCAGGCAGGATGTGGACTTCCTTCATGCCCGGCACGCGGCAATGAAGGAGCATCATTTCTTCCGTGGCATGACGCACACCACGGACCCGTCGGTGATTCAGCAATGGATGCCGCTGGTGATGGAAGGCCGCGAGCCCGGTCCGGTCGCCGCAACGACAGGCGCGGGCACGGAAGTGAATTTCGGCCTGCTGGCCCGTCGTCTGTGCGGCTGGCTGGCGCAGCAGGAGCACTGTGGCATCGCCGCCGGATGGAAGGTAACGAGACTCCAGCGAGGTGCCGGTGAATGGCATCTCACGATGCAATGCCAGGCCACAGGCGAAACGCGGTCGCAGCGTGCGAAGTTCGTCTTTGTCGGCGCGGGTGGCGGCAGTCTGCCTTTGCTGCAATCGACTGGACTCGCCGAAGTCGCGGGACTCGGTGCCTTCCCCGTCGGCGGCCAGTGGCTGGTGTGCGATGAGCCTTCCGTCTGCTCTCGGCACAACGCGAAGGTCTATGGCGTCGCTGATCCTGCGGCCCCGCATGTGGGCACTCCGCATCTCGATCAGCGGCGGCTCGATGGGCGGTGCCAGCTCCTCTTTGGCCCCTTTGCGTCGTGGACTACGCGTTTCCTCAAGCAGACAGGCCGATGGAGCGATCTGCCGCTTTCCGTCCGCGTGAGCAATCTCACCACGTTGTTGCGCGCCGGCGTGCACAATCACTCGCTCGTGCGTTATCTCGTGACGCAAGGGCTGCAAAGCATGGAGGCTCGCATGAAGTCCGTGCGTCACTACTACCCGAAGGCGCGCACGGCGGACTGGCGGCTCGAGCAGGCAGGCATCCGCGTGCAGACCATCAAGAAGGCGGATCGCGGCGCGGTGTATTTCGGCACGGAGGTGTTCTCATCATCGGACCGGTCCGTCGCGGCATTGCTTGGTGCCTCGCCCGGCGCCTCGGTCTCGGTGAACATCGCGCTCGAGGTCATCAAGACCTGCCTGCCGCATCTGCTCGGCAGCGCCGAGTCGCAGGCGCGCATGAGGCAGATGATCCCGACCTTCGACCACGACCTGAAACAGGCGAGCAACGCAGCCCTGTTCGAGAAGACTTCCCGCGAGGCAATGGAGCGTCTGCATCTCCAACCCAACACCTGACATGCGCTACCTCGGCATCGACATCGGCTCCAGTTTCATCAAGGGCGCAGTCCTTGATGCCGATGCGCCGTGCCTTTCGCACATCGAGCGCGCGGATGCACCGCCGCGCGTGAGCGGGCTTGATCCCATATTTCGCGAGATCGAGCCTGAGTCCGTCATGCAGGGTGCGCGACAAGTGCTGGAGCGTCTGCACCGTCATGCGCCGGACGCCGCAGGCGTGCTCATGTGCAGCCAGCTTCACGGCATGGTGCTTTGTGATGACCAAGGCCGCGCTCAGACGCGCTTCATCACCTGGCAGGACCAGCGGGCGCTCATGCCGCTACCCGACACGGGCACATGTTGCTTTGATGAGATCGAAAGTCGCATCACCCGCGAAGAGCGTCAGCAACTGGGCAACGAGCGCGTGCCCGGCGTTCCGCTGAATTACCTTTTCTGGTTCGCGAGAACTCGCGCCCTGCCAGCGATGCGCGTCACCCCCACAGCGCTACCCTACTACGTCGCCGCGCAACTCTGCGGCACCTCGCTCGTCTCCGACATCACACACGCCTACGGCCACGGCGCGCTGAACATCCACACGCGTGAATGGCATCACGCGGTGATTGAGAAACTGGGGCTCGGTGACGTGCGATGGCCGCACATCGTGCCGCAGGGCGCAGTCATCGGCGAGTGGCGGCATGAAGGGAGTTCGCTGCCCGTCTTCGCGCCCGTGGGTGACTATCACTGCTCGCAGGTCGGTGCGTTGCTGGAACCGGGCGAGCTGTCCGTGAACATCTCGACTGGCTCCGCAGTGATTCAAATTGCCGAAGGTGCCGAGACCGGCGATTTCCAGACGCGGCCTTGGTTTGATGGCCGCTATCTCAAAACCATTACGCACATCCCAGCCGGGCGCGCGCTCAATGCGCTGGTGCGACTGCTCACGGAACTCGCCACCGCGCAGGGCATCCGTTTGAACGATCCTTGGGACTACATCCACGCCGAGTCGGCGCGTGCCGATGGCGGCGGCTTGCGGGTCGATCCCGCCTTTTACCCCAGCAACATGGGCAGCCGCGGTGCCGTGCTGCATTTGCGCGAGGAAAACATGACCATCGGCCATCTCTTCCACGCGATGTTCGCCGGCATGGCGCAAAACTACGCGACCTGCGCTGACCGCATCGCGCCCCGACGCGATTGGAGCCGTGTGGTGTTCTCTGGCGGTGTCGCATTGAAGAATGCTCTGCTCCGCCAGCTCGTCTGCGAGCGCCTTGGGCAGCAGCACCGGCTCGCGCCGTCCGATGAAGACACGCTCTTCGGCCTGCTCGTGCTCTCACTTGCCTTCACCGGACGCACGGCATCGGTGCGCGATGCCATCGCGCTTGTGCGCGACGAGCACCAATCGCAAAGCCCATGACTCAACCAGCCGCCTCATCCACCATGATCACACTCACCGATAAAATCGCCCTCGTCACCGGAGCCGGTTCCGGCATCGGAGCAGCCATCGCCGAATGCTTCGCTGAAGCAGGTGCCATTGTTTTTGCCAGCGACCTCAACGCAGCGGCGGCGCAGCAGACGGCGGCGCGGATCATCCAGGCGGGGCATCGGGCGGAATCGCTCGCACTCGATGTGAGCGATGAGGCATCGTGCCTAGCTGCTTTGAAAACGGTGAACGAGAAACACGGACGCTGCGATGTGCTCGTGAACAACGCCGGAATCGGGCATGTTGGCACCATCTTGGGCACCAAACCGGAGGATCTGGAAAGGCTCTGGAAAGTGAATGTGCTTGGCACTTATCAGCTCAGTCGCGCGATGCTGCCCGGCATGATCGAGCGTGGCAAGGGCTCCATCATCAACATTGCCTCGATTCTCGGAGTCATGGCCATGGAGGCTCGCTTTGCCTACACGACGACCAAGCATGCCATCGTCGGCATGACCCGCGCGATGGGCATGGATCACGGCACCACGGGAGTGCGCATCAACTGCATCTGCCCCGGTCGTGTCCGCACTCCCTTCGTGGATGAAATGCTGCGTCAGTATGAGAATCCGGAAGACTACCTCCGCCAGATGGAGGCCCCGCATGCCATGAAACGCATGGCCGCGCCCTCCGAGATCGCCTCCGCAGCGCTCTACCTCGCCAGCGATGCCGCGTCTTTTGTCACCGGCAGCGCCATGATCGTGGATGGAGGCCTTTCCGCGGGCAAATAATTCACCACGAACTCTCCCATCATCACCCACCCACCAGCCATGCGCATCATCCGCCACCAAACCACCGACGGTTCCATCCAATACGCAGCCCTTCAGCCCGACGGCACCGCCCGCCGCATCGAGGGCGATCTCTTCGGCAACATCCGCGTCACTGATGAAATCGTCACGCCAGGCAAGCTCCTCGCTCCGCTGCAACCGACCGCCATCTTTTGCATCGGGCTGAACTACCGCAAGCATGCCGAGGAGAGCAATGCGGCGATCCCTCAGTATCCGGTGCTCTTCATGAAATCGCCCGGCGCGGTGCAGAATCCAGGCGATGCCATCGTGCTGCCGCGTCATTTGCAGAGCGATGAAGTGGACTACGAGTGCGAGCTGGCCGTCGTCATCGGTAAGGCCTGCAAAAACGTCTCGAAAGCCGACGCGCTGGACTACGTGCTCGGCTACACCTGTGCCAACGATGTGAGCGCCCGCGACTGGCAGATCAAGCGCGGTGGCAGCCAATGGTGCCGTGGCAAGACCTTCGACACCTTTGCGCCGCTGGGGCCATGCCTCGTGCTCAAGGACGAGATCCCCGACCCCAACACGCTGCGCATCCAGACCATCC
>JAFMIR010000061.1 GCA_017853885.1 Prosthecobacter sp. | reverse complement strand
GGCATCGAGTTCGACTACTGCTGCGTCCATGCCAGCTTCGCCCTGCGCGAGCTCGGCTTTGAGACCATCATGGTCAATTCCAACCCCGAGACCGTCTCCACCGACTACGACACCTCCGACAAGCTCTACTTTGAGCCTCTCACCCTCGAAGACGTCCTCAACATCTACGAGCGCGAAAACGTCAACGACCAGGTGCTCGGCGTCATCGTCCAGTTCGGCGGCCAGACGCCGCTGAATCTCGCCAAAGGCCTCGAAGAAAACGGCGTCCGCATCATCGGCACCTCGCCGAAGAGCATCGAACTCGCCGAAGACCGCAAGCTCTTCGCCAAGCTGCTCGACGATCTCGGTTTGAACCAGGCCCCCAGCGGCACCGCCACCTCGCTGGAGGAGGCCTTGGCCATCACCGCCAAGATCGGCTACCCCAGCCTTGTGCGTCCCAGCTTCGTGCTCGGCGGCCGCGCCATGCAGATCGTTTACAACGACAACGAACTCGCGCACTACATGCGCACGAACCTCGAGCTGGAAGGCTCCAGCCAGTCCGGCTCCTCGCACATTGCGAACAAGCCCACGCTCTCCGCTGACAAGCCCCTGCTCATCGACCGCTTCCTCGAAGACGCCACCGAGGTCGATGTGGACTGCATCACCGACGGCGAAACGACCGTCATCGGCGCCATCATGGAGCACATCGAAGAGGCCGGCATCCACTCCGGCGACAGCGCCTGCGTCATCCCGCCCTTCAGCCTCGCGCCTGCCATGCAGGACCGCATCCGCGATGCCGCCAAAAAGCTCGCGAAGGCCCTCAACGTCCGCGGCTTGATGAACATGCAACTCGCCGTCAAAGGCGACGACCTCTACGTCATCGAGGTCAATCCGCGTGCCTCCCGCACCGCGCCCTTCGTCAGCAAAGCCATCGGCGTCCCGCTGCCCAAACTCGCCGCCAAGATCATGGCCGGCAAAACGCTCAAAGAACTCGGCTTCACCACCGAAGTCGTCCCCTCGCACTACAGCGTCAAAGAAGCCGTCTTCCCCTTCAGCAAGTTCCCCGGCGTGGACATCATCCTCGGCCCCGAAATGAAGAGCACCGGCGAAGTCATGGGCATTGACCCCGACCTCGGCCTCGCCTTTGCGAAGAGCCAGATGGCCGCCGGCGGCACCCTGCCCACGAAGGGCAACGTCTTCATCAGCGTCAAAGAAGCCGACAAGCAAAATGTCGCCCGCATCGCCAAAGGCTACGCCGACCTCGGCTTCACCCTGTATGCCACCCCCGGCACCGGCCAGGTCATCACCGACGCCGGCATCCCCGTCAATATCCTCCCCAAACTCGCCAGCGGCCAGCGCCCCAACGTCATCGACCTCATGAAAAACAAGGACATGGCGATGGTCATCAACACCCCCAGCGGCAAGAACACCCGCGAAGATGAGGTGAAGATCAGAACCGCGACGATGCAGAACCGAATCCCCATCATGACCACGCTCCGTGGAGCCGATGCGGCGTTGAAGGCGATCAAGTCACTGCAAGGCAGCGAGGTGCAGGTGCGGGCGCTGCAGGAGTACCATCAATAGGCGAAGCCCATCGAGAGGAGTCTCTGCATTCATTTCACACCTCACGCCAGCGATTCTCGGCAATACTACAAGCACTTCGCCACTTCCTTCACCGCGTCGGAGCCCAAGGTCCTCCATGCCCAGTTGCCATCCGCCGCAAGTTTGATTGTTTGCGTGCGTAGAACAGCTGTATTCATGAACGCCAAATTGGCAACTCTAATCCTAGCATGGACCTTATGCTATGGGTGGCTTTTAGCAGCCGAGCCGTGGGACTACCAACATTGGTCCTTCCTGCCGGTGAAGCCGCAGCATCTGCCAGACGTGAAAGACATGTCATGGCCGAGGACTCGCGTGGATCAATTCATTCTTGCGAAGATGGAAGCCGCCGGGTTCAAGCCTGCGCCACCTGCCGATGTGGACAAGCTAACACGACGCCTGTGGTTTGATCTCGTGGGACTGCCGCCCGATGCCAAGAGCGTCGAGTTATCGATGCTTGTCGAACAATTGCTCGCGAGCCCGCACTTTGGCGAGCGCTGGGCTCGTCATTGGCTGGATGTCGCCCGCTATGCGGAATCCTCCGGCAACACGCGTAATATGGCCTACGTGCTTGCGTGGAAGTATCGCAACTACGCCATCCGCGCTTTTAATCGCGACGTGCCATTCGATCAGTTCATCCGCGAGCAGATCGCGGGTGATTTGATTCCCGCTTCGACACCTCAGCAGCGTGATGAACAACTGCTCGCCACTGGGTTTCTCAATGTCGGCACGCGCTCGCTTGGCGAGCAGGATCTCATTCTGTACGAGATGAATCTCGCGGACGATCTAATCGATACAACGTGCCACGCCTTCCTCGCGCTAAGCGCGAATTGCGCTCGCTGTCATGATCACAAGTTCGACCCCATCCCCACACGTGACTACTACGCGCTCGCGGGCATCTTCCGCAGTACGAGGTATCTCAGCGGCGTGGAGACCAACAACCGCGCCGAGTCCGCCTCCGCGATGCCGCTGGGCCCCGATGGCGTGAAGCGCATGACCGCCTTGAAGGATCACGAGAAGCGGCTTGCCGACATGACCAAGGAATATGTCGATGTAGAGAAGAGGCGGAACTCGCAGCGTGATGAACTCGTGAAGGCAGGTGTCGATCCCGTGAAGATGCCGAAGGAAATGCCGGCCGCGATGATGCCGAAAGTCGAGGCTTTGAAGCAGATGGACAAAGCGGTGGAAGACTGGAAGGCAAAGTTGGCCGCGATGCAAAAGACCGCTCCGTTACCACCCGCCACCGGCATGGCCTGCCAGGAGTCGGACAAGTTCATCAACTGCCCACTGATGGACAAAGGCGATTACAAGCAGCCGCTCGCTGCTGTGCCGCGTGGTGCGCTCAGCGTGCTGCCGGTGAAGCTTGCGCCAATCGGTGAGAAGGAGAGCGGTCGCAAACAGCTCGCCGACTGGATCGCGAGCAAAGACAATCCGCTCACCGCGCGCGTGATCGTAAACCGAGTGTGGCTAAAGCTAATGGGCCGTGGCCTGGTCGATACGCCCGATGATTTCGGCAAGCTCGGTGCGAAGCCCACGCATCCTGAGTTGCTCGACGACCTCGCGCTTCGATTCATGCAAAATGGCTGGAGCGTGAAGTGGCTCATTCGTGAGATCACCAGCAGCGCGGTTTATCAGCAGGGCGCTGCAAGCACGGAGCAAGGCATGATGCTTTACGCTGGCCGCGCACCCAAGCGCCTCGAAGCCGAAGTCATTCGCGATGCAATGCTCTCGCTGAGCGGCACGCTGAAGCAGTGTGTGATCGAAGGTTCGCAGGTGGAGGAACTGGCAAAGCAGGTTACGCCACAAGGCCGCGAACTTGGCCGCAAGAACTTCCTCAACGACATCAAAGAAGACCTGCTCGTGCGCAGCATTTACCTGCCGGTGCTTCGCGGTTCGCAGACGCCGATGATGCAGTGCTTCAATGCCGCCGATCCCGCCAGCATCGTCGGCCAGCGCAGCAACGGCATCGTGCCCGCGCAGGCGCTGCTGTTGATGAACAGCAACTTCGTCATGCAGCAGGCGGAGAGTTTTGCGAAGCGCACGGAGGCTAATTCAAACACAGAGGCACGACTGAACAGCGTCTGGCGCAGCATGTTTTATCGGGCTTCAACAAGCAACGAACTGTCGGCCATGAAGCGTTCGATCGATAGCGGCATGACGTGGCCGCAACTCTGCCATGTGTTGATGCAGAGCGCTGAATTTCAAATTCTGTATTGATCATGAAATTCCGTTTTAACACTCGCCGCGAACTCCTCCGCGCTTCTGGCACGGGCTTTGGCTGGATGGCGTTTCAGAGCTTGTTCGCGAGTAAACCAGTGAATCCACTCGCGCCACACGGCTCGCATTTCCCGGCGAAGGCGAAGCGCGTGATCTTTCTCTTCATGTGCGGAGGGCCATCACAGGTGGATACGTTTGATTATAAGCCGAAGCTGTCGAAGCAGCATCAGAAGCCGGTGAAGGAAGGGAGCACCACGGTTTACTACCAGAGCCCGTGGCAGTTCCGGCCGCGCGGGCAGAGCGGCATGTTGATTTCCGATCTGCTGCCGCACATCGCGCAGCATGCGGATGACCTGTGCGTCATCAACTCGATGTACACGGACCACAACGCGCATCCACAGGCCATACTCCAGATGAACACAGGCAGCTTCGCCTTCACGCGTCCGAGCATCGGCTCATGGGTGACTTATGGTCTGGGCACGGAGAATCAAAGCCTGCCTGGCTTTGTCAGCATCAATCCCGGCTTCCAAGGCGGCGGCGGACTCAATTACAGCAGCGCTTTTCTGCCCGCTGCATGCAATGGCACGCCCATCGGTCACGGTGGCACCGGCAGCGAAAGCGTGCCGATGGCCTCGCTGAAGGACATCCAGCTTCCGTTCATGAAGAACGCGAAGCACGATGTCGCGACGCAACGCCGCCAGCTCGATTTGCTTCAGCAGATCAATCACGAGAGACTCGCACGCGATGGCAGCAACGCGCTCGTCGAAGGAATCATCAACAGCGCTGAACTCGCCTTCAACATGCAGCGTGAGATGCCCGAGGTGATGAGCTTCAAGAACGAATCACCGAAGACGCTCGAGATGTATGGCATCGGCGACGGCAAGCCCACCGATCACATCGGTCGTGCGTGTCTCATGGCGAGGCGCTTCTGCGAGGCAGGTGTTCGTTTCGTCCAGGTAAATCAGGACTTCTGGGACGACCACACTGACATCTTCAAGAACCATCCACAGCATGCGCTCGAGTCCGATCAACCCGTTGGCGCTCTATTGCACGATCTTAAGCAACGTGGCTTGCTCGACGACACGCTTATCGTCTGGGGTGGCGAGTTCGGTCGTCCGCCGCTGCTGAACAAAAACAATGGGCGCGATCACAACAACGTTGGCTTCACCATGTGGCTCGCCGGTGGCGGCACGAAGGGCGGCATCCGCTACGGTAGTACCGATGAAACCGGCACCACCGCTGTCGAGAACAAAGTCCATCTCCACGATCTGCATGCCACTATGCTATACCTGCTGGGCCTCGATCACGAGAAGCTGACGTATCGCTACGCCGGTCGCGATTTTCGGCTCACTGATGTGTATGGAAAAGTGGTGAGCGGGGTGGTAGCGTGAGCGGAAGAGCGCTAAAAAAAAGGATTCAACCGCGAGCTGGCGAGGCAAGTCGTCGCTAAAAGTGGTCGCCTACCCGTCACTGCCTACCTTTGCTGCCGCGTGCGCTACTTTACTGTGGAGCGGTGCTGGGCAGTCGCGGTCTTATGAAGAGGTATTCGAGTCCGCGCTTGATTGCTTCTGACCCAAACGGAAGACTGGCGCGAGGCTGATTGGGGGACTAGCGAAAGACAAAGAGCTCTACTCGATGCGTCAGCTCTTGGTGGATGTTTTAGGGTAGTCCCGTCAAAGTCGGCTGAAGTAAACAATGATCACGCCAGCGCCTCTTGGCAATACTGCACGCACTTCGCCACTTCCTTCACCGCGTCGGAGCCTTCGGGGATTTTGTATTCCAGCTCGATCTCGGCGGGGAAGGTCCACTTCTCCTTTTTCATCAACTGCAGCACTTCCTTGATCGGGGTCTGGCCCTGGCCCCAAGGCACGTTGCCGCCGTCGGCGGTGCGGTCTTTGAGATGCAGGTTCGTGATGCGCGCGTGATACTTCTCCAGCACGGGGATCGGTGATTTGCCCTTCGTGCCGGCGACGTAGTGGCCGATATCGAGGTTGAAGCCGATGTATTGGCCGAGATCCAGGATGGAGTCGAACTTGTCCATCTCCGGCAGGTTGTTCGTGTGGTTGTGAAAGCCGACCCAAATTTTGTGTTTGTCGGCAAATGGCGCCGCACGCGCGGCGAGGACGGCATTGCGCTCCGTGGTCACGGCGGCGCAGCCGAGCGCCTTCGCCACGAGGAAATTGAACTCGATCTCCTCATTCGACTGACCGAAGCCCATCTTGTGGATATGAATGTTCACGCCCGCGTCGTTGAACATCTTCCGCATCTCCACGCACTTGGCGATCTGCTGCTCGCGTTCCGCATCGGTGATCTTGCCGCCCTTGATGCCTGCGAAAAGCTGCGTCGGCCCGCCCATGAGCTCCGTCTCGCTGATGCCGCAATCCACCAGCGCCTTCAGCGTCTCCTCGGCTGTCTTCGCCATGCTGCGATAACTATACGTGATGCAGCCGACGCGTACGCCACCGAACATCGAGTTCGGCTTCTCCGCTGCCGAAGCCAAACGTGGAAGCGTGAAACCCGTGGCGGCAGCGAGTGTGGTGCCGAGGAAATGGCGGCGCGAGAGCGAGTGAGTGGTCATGAAGTATTGGAACGCCTGAGTGAGACGTCTTTTGCCTCAATTGCTGAGAAATCACATGCATTGAAGCAGGGCGTATTTTGAAGTTGAAATGGCAGAGCTTCCCAACACGGTTTTGTAAACTCCAACTTCATTCACCATGGCCACCTACGTCTACGAAACCATTCCCGCGAATCCAGAAGAGCAGCCCCGCCGCTTCGAGGTGCAGCAAAAGATGAGCGATCCGGCATTGACGACGGATCCGCAGACCGGTGAGCCTGTGCGCCGCATCATCACCGGAGGCAGCGGTCTCGTCACTCACGGCGCGAGCATTCTTTCCATGAAGACGCGGGGAAGATAGTGTGCTTATGACCTGAAATGAAGGGTAGGTCTGTTGCCCATAGCAACTGGCCAATAGGGCATCCAGTCGTCTAAGATGTCGAGGCATCTAGTGATGCTTTGACCGGTTCTCTAAAGGGCTGTCGGACTCCCGGCGGTCTTATTGGCAGATTCATTTGCTTGTCAGCTAGGGGTTCAACACTCTCCTCTCTCTTTTCTTGCCACGGTAACCAATGCGCTAAACGGACATTTGAGACATTCTTTTTGAGTGACGGTCTAAAGACAGTCTCATGCACCGACGATTTCACGCAGCGGCACGCCAGCATCCGTCACCGGGCGGGGACGCTGCACAGGGTCCATGAACTCGTGATTGGGATGGATGCCGAGCAGGTGGAACAGCGTAGCGGCAAGATCCGGCGGGCGAACGGGGCGATCTGCCGGGAAGGCACCATTCTTGTCGCTGGAACCGATGATTTGGCCTCCCGGCACACCGGCTCCTGCGAGGGCGACGGAGAAAACATTCCCCCAATGGTCCCTGCCGCCACTTTTGTTGATTGTGGGCGAGCGGCCGAACTCACCCATCACCACCACCAGCGTCTCATCGAGCAGGCCACGAGAGTTCAGATCCTCGATCAAAGCTGCGTAGGCTTGGTCAAACTGAGGTGCCAGCCTAGTGCGTACCCGCTCACTGTTGCGCTGATGCGTGTCCCACATTGGACTGCCCGCATTTTGATCCTCGGGCTCGCGCGCCCAGTTCACTTGAACGATGCGGCTTCCTGCCTCGATGAGGCGCCTTGCCAGAAGGACGCCTTGGCCAAATTTACCGCGACCGTAGCGATCGCGCATGGAGGCGGGTTCACGTTCGATCTCCAAAGCGGCGCGGCTTTTCTCCGAATGAATCAGATTAAAAGCCCTCTGATGCATGGCATCCAGCTCGGCGAACTGCGGGAGTGAGCTCAGGGCCCGTAGCCGACCATCCATCTGTTGCAGCAGGCTGCCGCGCTCGGAAAAGCGGATTTCAGTCATCCCTTCGGCCAAGCTCATGCCCTCGATGCGCAGTCGCTGTGCTGAGGGATCGCATTGGATCATCTGCGGATGCCAAGCCGCGCCCATGAATCCACCGTTCTGCCCAGGCCACACGATGTTGCCGTTGTTCTCGATCCATTCCGGCAGCACCACCGAGGATAACGGCGAGTTCTCGCTGGGCTTCAAGGCACCCACCGCTGCGGCGAGGCTGGGCCAGTCGTTGCCTCCCGCCGGCACATTTTCCGCCTTAGAGAGCGGTTCGTAACCCGTGAGCATGAAGGCACCGCTGGTTGAATGCGCGTTGATACCCGTGGTCATCGAGCGGATGACACACATGCGGTGTGCCTGCTTGGCGGTGCGTGGCAAAACTTCGCTGAAATGCACACCAGGCACCGAGGTGGGAATCGATGAAATGTCTCCACGAATTTCCAGTGGAGCCATCGGCTTCGGGTCAAAGGTTTCATGCTGCGGTGGCCCGCCGCTCAGAAAAAGAAGGATGCAGCTTTTTGCCCTACCAAAAGAGGCCTGCTGTCCTGCGGATGTCACACTGGCTCGCATGATGGCAGGCAGTGAAAGTCCCATGCTGCCAAGCCCACCGACGCGGAGCCACTCGCGACGGTTCAATAGGCTGGATGAAGCAGAACTAGGCATGTGTCCATTACAGCAGGGCGCTGCTGGCTCTATCATCCATGCCTCTTGCCGGCGGGTTCGGTCAGCCTAAAACTCAGCTATCTCCTCGGTAAGCGTTATGGGAAAAGGGAAGATGGAAGTATCTCCAAATGTGCTGCCGAGCTTCATGCAATTCGCGCGGCAGTGATGCGTCATGTGTGCGCGAAACTGGGAAATCCGTGGACCTGCAAATCCACCGCCGCCGCATGGGACGGCACAATCAGAAATAGTGGATCGTCATAAAAAAGCTGGTTCAACGGCAGCCCTTCGTGAAACGTGCGTCGGCCTTGTCGCACGGCTGCTATTAGATTTGAATTCGGACATGAGCTGGCGTGTTGGATAGGCTGGGAGCATTGACAAAATGTGAGCGCTTCCCACGATGCGTGGGCTGTGACTGAATCCGCCACCCTCCACCGAACGCCGCTCCACGATGTGCATCTCGAACTTGGAGGTCGCATGGTGCCTTTCGCCGGTTGGGAGATGCCGGTGCAGTACTCTGGCATCGTGGAAGAGCACAAGGCAGTGCGGAATGCGGTGGGCGTCTTTGACATTTCGCATATGGGCCAGTTCCTTGTTAGCGGAAAGAATGCCGAGGCTTTTCTCAATCGCACGCTGACCAACGATGTTTCCAAGCTCCACCCCGGCCAAGGTCATTACACGCTGCTGTTGAATGAGAAAGGTGGTGTGGTGGATGATTTGATCGCCTACCGCACGAGTGAGAAGGAGTTTTTACTCGTCGTGAATGCTTCCCGCATCGATGCGGATTGGGCACATTTTCAAAAGCAGACCAAGGCAGAGGAAGATGTGATGATGGCGAATGCTAGTGACTTTACTGCTGGTTTCGCTGTGCAGGGACCACGCAGTCGAAAGGTCTTTCAGAACCTGTTTCAGGGGGAAGCTCCCTATCCTGAGAAAAACACCATTCTCATCACGATGACTGAAAGCGGGCCGATGTGGCTCTGCGGCACTGGCTACACCGGTGAGGAGGGTTTTGAGTTTTTCGTTCCCGTCCAGAAATCGGTCTCGTGGTTCCGCTGTATCTTAGATGCGGTCAAAGCGGAGGGTGGGGTGCCCTGTGGGCTCGGAGCGCGTGACACGCTGCGCCTCGAAATGGGCTATCCGCTTTATGGGAACGATCTCAGTGAAGAGCGCACACCGCTACAGGCTGGGCTCGGTTTCTTCGTGGCGATGGGTAAAGCTGAGTTCACAGGCCGCGAGATTCTCTCGTTGCAAAAAGCCAATGGTCTGCCGGACAAACTGGCCGCATTTCGCATGATAGGCACCGCGCCGCCACCTAGGCCACACTATCCGGTAGCGCATGAAGGACACAACGTGGGCGAGGTGTGCAGTGGCACGCAATCGCCTTCCTTGAGTGTTGGCATCGGTATGGTGTATCTGCCGCCATCCATCGCCACCCTTGGCAACCAGATCGAAATCGAGGTGCGCGGCCGCAAATTCCCGGCTGAAATCGTAAAGAAGCCGTTTTACCACAAAACCTGAAAAACCCCCACTATGAGCAACATACCTGATCAACTGCGCTACCGTGACTCCCATGAATGGATCGATCCGACGCAAGATCCAGCCCCCGTGGGCATCACCGATCATGCCCAGGCGGAACTGACCGACGTCGTGTTTGTGGACCTTCCGAAAGTTGGCACCGTCGTCTCCGCAGGTCAGCAGGTTTGTGTGATCGAGTCCGTGAAAGCGGCGAGTGACATCTATGCGCCGGTGAGCGGCGAAATCGTGGCGGTGAATGAGGCGCTGAACAGTGAGCCTGGGCTCATCAACACGGCGCCCTATGCTGGCGGTCACATCTTTAAGATCAAACCATCCAACGTGGCCGAAATCGACAAGCTCATGACGCCTGAGGCTTACGCGGCGCACATTGGCTGAGTCTTTGGCTACTCCAGCAGGCCCCGTGCGATGATCGCATCCACCGGGTTGTGATCATCGGTGAAAGCGAAGCTGGGCTTTGGCAACTGGCCGGTGGGCACAAGGTGGCTTGTCAGACGTTGCTGCCATGAGTCTCTTGCAAAGTAGCGGTCGATGAAACGCGCTCGTAGGTCCTGACGACTGCACAAAAGAATCACGTTCTGCGTTTCATCAGGACGGCCGCCTACGCCAAAGACGTGGATGTGCGGAAAGACTCCGCGCAGTGTGGTTAGCATGCCCGCGGTCAGCTCGGACTGTGGTCCGTTTACGCTGGCAATGATGTTCATGATGTAAACGCCATCTGGCGTGAGATGATCGACGATCTGTTTAAAGAACTCTTGCGTGGCCAGATGGGACGGGATGGCATGACGGCCATTGTAGGCATCGCCGAAGATGAGGTCCCACTTTTGGTCGCCTGCGAGATTGAGGAAGCGCCGTGCGTCCGCCGCGTGGGCGGCGACTTTCGGGTGTTCGTTGAGCTTGAAGAACTTTTTACCAACCTCGATGACCTGCGGATCGATCTCGACCACGTCGACCTTTGCGTCGGGAAAATCGCGCGAGACATTTTCAGGCATGCCAAAGGCACCCGCGCCGATGAAAAGAGCACTCTCGACTTTTTCCTTCTCACGCAGGAGGGCGAGCTTCCAGTATTCTTGATACGGAAGGATGATGTCACCCGTGTCCGCGTTCATGCCACCTTCCTGCGTGGAGTCGAGCATCAGCAGGCGCAGTCTGTCTGGTTTCACACCTTCCTCCAGCACCCGGATGTGGTGATAAAACGACTCGTGCTCGTACACGAGGCCTTTCAGGGAGACAGGCTCTGAGTTCCAGCCGACCACGCCGGCTACAAGGCCGCTGAGTATAATCGGCAACACCAGTCTGCCTGTGTTTCGCGCCATAATGAAGGAGGCTACGGAGAGTGACAGCAGGAGAATGCCTGTGCCGATGAAGATGCCACGCACGCCAAAGGTTGAAAGCAGGAAGAAACCGGAAAGGAAGGTGCCGACAAAGCTGCCTAGAGATCCGAGCATGCTGATGGTGCCTGCTGAGGCGCCAACATGACTGTCCTTGTCAGCCAGACTGTAGAAGCGCACGGAGGCAGGAGAGATGGCTCCAAGTAGGATGCCTGGCACAGCAAAGAGGATGATCGAGATCATCACTGGTCCGCTGATGACGCCAAAAGCGCTCAGGCGTAGGCTGAAGGCCAGGTGAAAAGCGGGAATAAAAAGCGTAAGCACCGCAGCTCCTGCGAGCAGCCAGCCAATGAGATCGAGTGCCATCTTCCGGTCTGCTAGCCATCCACCTAGATAGCCGCCGATGCTAAAAGCCACAAGGATGACGCCGATGAGCGCGGTCGAGGTAAAGACCGTGTTACCAAAGTAAGGTGCTAGCAAACGAAAGGCGCTGATCTCGATCACCATGATGGCCGCTCCGGCGAGAAAGCAGACGAGTCCAAGGAAAAAGCGGATGGCCTGGTGGGCGCGCTGAGGTGTTTCAGGTAAAGGTGCGGCGGACATGGCAGACCGATTTCATAGCACGCGGAGCGGATGAGGCTAGATGATTCCGGCTTGATGAAATAGGCAGTCGCTGCCAGAGCATAACACCATGTCCGGCTATTCATCGCTCTGTGAAACCATGTCCGAAATCTCGCTGCTGACCTCGACGGAGGCGGTGCTCAGCTGGGACCAGGAAACCTACATGCCGACGAAGGCGCTCGATTTTCGAGCCCGCCAGATGTCTTATCTCACTGGCAAGGCGCATGCGCTTTTGACCTCTGCGAAAACTCGCAAGCTGCTCGACAAAGCCGAGGCCGAGACACCTGAAACACCTACGCAGGCGGCGAATGTGCGTGGCCTGCGACGTGACATTGACCGGGCTACGAAGCTGCCGGCCAAACTGGTGCAGGAAGAGAGCGAGACGGCCACGCATGCCAAGGCTGCTTGGGTCGAGGCGAGGGCGAAATCGGATTTTTCGATGTTTGCGCCGCATCTGGAGCATCTGCTGAGTATTGCGAGACGGAAGGCGGATCTTTTTGGCTACGCGGACGAGCCTTACGATGCGCTGCTCGATCTTTACGAACGCGGTGCGAAGACCCGCGAGGTGGCGGCATTATTTGAGAAGCTGCGGCCACAATTGGCCGAAATCGCCCGTGGGGCTGTGCAGAGGTCGAAGAAGGTCAAACCAGGTCTTTTGAAGGGACGTTATCCGCTGGAAAAGCAGCAGATATTGAACCGAGAGATCGCGGAGAGCCTCGGATTCGATTTTGAGGCCGGCCGGATCGACACGACGGCTCATCCCTTTTGCACTACACTGGGCGCGGGTGATGTGCGGCTCACGACGCGGTATGATGAAAGCGATTTTCTTTCGTCGCTGTTTGGTGTGATGCATGAGGCAGGGCACGGTTTGTATGAGCAGGGACTACCGGGCCTCGACTACGGTCTGCCGAGCGGCAGCGCGGCCTCTCTGGGTATTCACGAATCTCAGAGCCGCCTCTGGGAGAATCATGTGGGCCGCAGTCGCACGTTCTGGGCAAAGTGGCTTCCGCGTGCGAAAGAGCTCTTCCCGCATTTGAGGAAGGTCAAGCTGGATGGCTTCATGAAGGAGATGCTTCGCAGTGAATTCAGCTTCATCCGTGTGGAGGCCGACGAGGCGACGTACGACCTGCACATCCTGCTGCGCTTTGGCATCGAGCGTCGTCTGGTGAAGGGTGAGCTCCTTGTCAAAGACGTGCCGAAGGTTTGGAATGAAGAGTTTCAAGACCTGTTCGGCCTCACGCCGCCGGATGATCGACGTGGCTGCCTGCAGGACATTCACTGGAGCATGGGAGGTCTTGGCTACTTTGCCACCTACACGCTTGGAAACCTCAACGCAGCGCAGCTTTTCGCGACGGCGAAGAAGAACAAAAAGATCTCCGCAAGCCTAGACCGATGCGAATACGCGCCGCTGCTAAACTGGCTACGTGTCAATGTGCATGGCTGGGGGGCGGCACTCACGCCGACAGAAATCATGCAGCATGCCACTGGAAAGGTCACCGATGCCAAGTGGCACGTGCAGCATCTGCGGGATCGTTACGTGGGATGATGGCGATGGCTGAAAAGCCAGATGACATCTTTATACCTCTCCCATTTTCAACATGTCACCAAGCAGTTCACGCAGCAGCTTACGGGCGCGGTAGAGACGCACTTCCACAGCTTTTTCTGTGGTGGATTGAACCCGGGCGATTTCAGCGTGACTGAGACCGTGCCACGTCGAAAGAATCAAGACTTCACGCATATCGTGTGGAAGTTCGCTGACAGCTTTTTGCACGGCAGCGAGGCGTTCATTGGCTGCGGCCTGCTCATCTGGTGAGGCGTGGGTGCTGGCCACTTGCAGCTCGCGGAGGTTTTCAGGTTCGGTGAGGGCCTCGGGATGGCGGCAACGCCATCGGGCGTGATTGCGGGCGAGATTAGTGGCGATGGCAAAGAGCCAAGTGGCAAACTTTTGCGAGACACGATACTCAAAGCGATGCCGGTGGACGCGGACGAAGCTCTCCTGTGAGAGATCACACGCGGTGGCGTGACTGCCGGTGAGGCGCATGAGGTAGCTGATGAGCGGTTGGCTCCATGCGTCCATCAGGCGGTTCAGCGCGAGATCATCCCCCTCGGCCAGGGTGCGCATGAGTTCGGCATCGAGCTCGTCACGAGCGGGGCTGCTCATCGGCGGATGTTTGAGGAAAGGTTCTCATCATGCAGCCGGCGCTGATGCTGCATGACGGGCAGGATGTCTTCAAGGAAGCGATTGCCAGTCTCACTCGGCATGAGGGTGGCGACTTGTTTCAAGTGCTCGGTGGCGGCTTTTTCGCAGTCACCGCAGACGATTTGATCGCGGGTGATCTGAGCATCGAGCTCGCCGGGTTGGCGGTTGCGATGACGGGCGCGCCAGAGCAGCGGACGATCGGCCTCGTTGATCTGGCGGCACATTCTGTCGCACTGGCGAAAGTAGTCGCGGTGCAGGGCGCTGATTTTTTCAAAGGTGACGTCATCGAGGTGATACTCATCCTTTAACCAGCGTAGGCCCACCTCTTGTGCGTTTTCGCGAGGGCGCAGGCTTTCGCGCGTGGCCCACAGCGCGGCTCCCGCAGCGGCGGCAGTGAGAAGAACAAAAGCGGCGATGCGTCCTGTGGGTGTCATGGGTAACGACCGCCAAGGTGATGCGGATCAAACGGGCTCACAGACATGACATAAGCGTCATGCGGTGTGAATTCTGGTTCAGCAGGATGGGTGAGTCCCCAAAGCACAGCGAGCATGATTGCAGCGGCAATAATGCAAGCCTCACGCTTTGGCCGCAGCAGCCACCACGCGAGTTTCTCGATCCAACCAGGCTCTGAAGCAGTGGCTGAAACCCGCCGCCAGACTTCGCGACGGAAGTCTGGCGGTGTTTCGGCTTGTGGCATCTGCCAGCTGGCGAGGAGGCCATCGAGTGGATCGGGATCTTCGGGCTTCATGGCAGGTGCAGGCCACCGGGTTAAGTGGAAAGAAGTTGGGCGCATGAATCAACGCTGGCCATAAACGTCAATCCAAGCGAGTCCCGTCTTGGCTCCCGGTGGATGGTAGTAGCGGCGGCCGAGATACACGCCGTCCAC
>JAFMIR010000008.1 GCA_017853885.1 Prosthecobacter sp. | reverse complement strand
CGCAAGCCGAAGGAGCATGATTTCCGCAACAACTACCAGCCGAACCGTCGCATGATCGCGATCGGAGGGTAGGGGAGGGAATGAGCCCTGGGCGGAGGCTGCGAGCGGAGTCGCGGTGCAGCTTTCACGGTCTCCTCTTTACCACGTCTCGTGCAGCGGTGAGGGAGCTCAGGGCGGGGTGACGGTGGAATGGAGGGTGCCTTTGGCGAGGCGGGTGAGGATTGGGGTGCCTTCATCCGCTTGCGCGGGATCGGTGAGCACGCGGCCATCGGCGGTGGTGGTGTAGGAGAAGCCCCGCGAAAGCACGGAGTCCGGGCCAAGGTGGCGCATGACCTCATCCCGCGAGTCGAGTCGATCGGCGAGACGATCGAGGCGATGCTTGGCGGCTTGCTTCAAGGCGAGGGCGGCTGCCTGCACGCGATGGCTGATCTCGACGAGTTGCACGCGTGGATGCCGCGCGGTGAGGACTTGGTGCTTGGCGGTGAGATCCTCCCGGAGGAGGCGCAGAGGCTCGAGCATGGCCTCGCGCAGGCGGGACTCGGCATCGTCGATGCTCTGCTCGGCCTCTAGCAGCAGGCGCTCCGGCTCGCGGTGCAGGGGACCTTTCTCGGTGAGATCGAGCACGCGCTGGTGATGCTCCAGCAGGGTCAGGGTGCGGTTTTGCAGCGTGCGGGCGGCATTGTCGAGGCTGCGGCGAAGTTCGGCTGCATCCGGCGCCAGCAATTCCGCTGCGGCGCTCGGTGTGGGGGCCCGTAGGTCCGCCACAAAATCGGAGATGGTGAAGTCAATCTCATGACCGACGGCGGAGATGATCGGGATGTCCATGACGGCGATTTGCCGCGCGAGGACTTCCTCATTGAAGCACCACAAATCTTCCAAGCTGCCGCCACCGCGACCGACGACGATGGTGTCTGGCACGGGAAGGCCAAAGGCCTCAGCACGATTCAGCACCTGCAAGGCGCGGACGATTTCCAGCTCTGCGCCGCTGCCCTGCACCCGCACGGGAAAGACGAGGATGTGCAGCCAAGGAGCGCGGCGGGTGAGGATGTTTAGCATGTCCTGGATGGCGGCCCCAGTGGGTGAGGTGACGAGGGCAACGACCTCCGGCAAGCGTGGGATGGTTTTTTTGCGCGCCTCATCAAAAAGGCCCTCTGCATGCAGTTGGCGCTTCAAGGCTTCAAAACGGGCTTGGAGTCCGCCCTGACCCTTCATCTGCACCTGGCGCACGATCATCTGATACTGGCCGCGTGGCTCATAGACGGAGATTTGCCCGAGCACTTGTACCTGCACGCCATCAGCGAGCTGGGCTGTCACCCGCGCTGCGGCACCACGAAACAGCACGCAGGAGAGCTGCGAGCCCTCGTCTTTGAGTGTGAAATAGTGATGACCGGAGGTTTGCAGGCGATGATTGCTGATCTCACCCTCCACCCACACGCTGCCGATGTGCCCCTCCAGCACCTCGCGAATCTCACGGGTGAGCTGGGATACGGTGAGCACCTGCGTTGCTTCTTCTTCAGGCATGGGCGGATGTGGCGCGGAATGTGGCAATGTCCAGCCGCAGGAGGTAAAAAGCCCACTGGGAAGCCTTGCCATCCCCAAGGAAAGCTGCTTCAAAGCAAGGCCCACATGAATCGCCCCCGCACTTCCGCTCTCCTCATTGGAGCCCTCGTCTGCATCCCGATCCTTTTGATGCACCGCCAAGGCCTGTTCGCGGATGTGGCGAAGTGGTTTGCGGCTCTCGATGCCCGCATGCTCATCGTCCCAGCGACGCTGCAACCTCTGATTCCTCTGCAATACGGCTATGACGTCCTGCTGGCCTTCCTCTCGGCGCTGGTGTGCATGGACATGATCTCGCAATGGCGTCGTTTTGCCTTCCTGATGGCTGCGACCTTCCTCACGGCTACGCTGAGCTTCCTGCTGGCGTTCGCCGGCATCTTGTTTGAGCCGGTCTCGGGTTCACTGGCTATCTGGCTGGCGGGCATCGCCTCCATCGCGGTGAGCGGTTTGTATCATGGTGAGCGCACGGAGATCATGCGGACGCTTTTTGCGGGTCGCCTTTCTGAATCGGCCTTCAACGAACTGGTGGCGCAGAACCAACCGGCCGCGCTCACCGGGCGCCGCGAGCTGACCGTGCTGTGCTTCCGTGTGCTCAATCACATGGATTTGGCCCGCGAGACGGATGGCCTGATGTTTGAGCAGATCAGCGCGCGCATGCAGCGCAGTGTGTCGGAATTCATCGTGGGCCGTGGCGCCTACCTCGATGATGCCGATGCGCAGAGCTTGCAGGCCGTTTTCGGCTTCCCGCTGGCGGATGAGCGTCATGCGCTGCAAGCCTCACGAGTCGCTGCGGCTCTGCGTCCGCATCTGAGTGCGCTGGCGAGTGAGATCGAGCAGCAATGCGGCACGAAACCCCGCTTTGGCTTGGCGCTTGCCACGGGGCAGGCGATGTGCGGTTTGCTGGGGATGGAGGAATTCCAAAGCTTCAGCGCCAGTGGTGAGGTCTGCGACTTTGCCGACCGCCTGTGCGGTCTGAACGCGCTCTATGGCTCCCGCGTGCTGCTCAGCGCGAAAACCTTCTCGAAGGTGAAGGATGACATCGAGGTCCGCCCCATGGAAATGCTTTACAGTCCCTCCGGTCAACCTCTGGGCGAGGTGTATGAGCTGCTGGCTGAAAAAGGCACGCTGCCAGAGGCGGATGCTCGTGCCCGCGATGCCTTCTGGCAGGGCGTGGTGCAGTATCGCCAAGGTGATAATGACAAGGCGCTGAAAAGTTTCCAAGACGCTCGGATCGATGGCCGGGAAGATGCGCCGGTGCGTTACTTCACCGATCTCAGCACCGCTCACCTGAAGGACAAGGGCCAACCCGCCGACTCGATCCCGAAACATGGCCGCCTGCTCACGGCTTGAGGCATCGCCACCACGTTCATGCCCATTGACTATCCGCCGACGCTCCAGCGCCTGATCGCGCAACTCAAGTCGCTGCCCGGCCTCGGCCCGCGCAGCGCGGAGCGGCTCATGCTGTGGATGATGCAAGCCGGCCGCGATCGTGTGCCACCGCTGGCGCAAACGCTCGCCAGCCTCACCAGTGAGGTGGCCGCGTGTGAGGATTGCGGCTTCTTCCTCGAGCAGGGCAGTGCTTGCCTGTTGTGCCACAATCCCAAGCGGAATCCACGCTTGCTTTGCGTGGTGGAACAAGCTGCCGATGTGCTGCGACTGGAACGCAGCGGTGCCTTTCATGGACTCTACCATGTGCTTGGCGGGAAACTTTCTCCGCTCGACAACATCACGCCGCAAGATTTGCGCCTCGAAACGCTGCTGCATCGTGTGAAGGCTCTCGAAGCTGAGGAGGTCATCCTTGCGCTGGGCTCCGATGTCGAAGGGGAGGCCACGGCGAGTTACATCATGGACTTGCTGCGTCCCTCGGGCATCACGATCAGCAGGCTCGCTCAAGGAATGCCCGCAGGCGGTGCGCTGGATCATGTGGATGAACTCACGCTTTATCAGGCCCTAAGTGGACGAAGAAAAATCGAGTGATTGGTTAGGCGCTTCAAGGTCACCTGTTTCGGATTTATTCGGTTTCCGTCCTCGCAAACAACTCAAGATCTAGCGCTCTCTTTTCAGCAAGAACTCATCCTGTGGGCCATTTCGATCTTGACCCTTTGCTGCCTTCTTCGCTTACTGCCATGGCGTGTCCAAATGGGGCCGTCAGACACGATTTTCTACCGCTTCATGTTTTCCTTACGCGCATCCTCTTTTCATTCCTCGAATCGTCGAAAGAATTCGCCACGCTGCTCATGGATTGCGCTGATCATGTTTGGATTGAGTCTGACTGGACTCCAAGCCTTCGATACGGTCATTTTGGACCCCGGTCACGGTGCGCACGACCGTGGTGCCGCGATTGGCTACGTGTATGAAAAGCACCTCGCGCTCGATACAGCTCGTCGTGTGGAGCAGTTGCTGAAAAAGCAAGGTTTGAAGGTGATCATGACACGCTCGCGGGATGTTTTCATCCCGTTGCAAGATCGCTCCGCCGCAGGCAATCGCGCGAGGAATGCCATTTTCGTGAGCATTCACTACAATTACAACCGTGGTGGCAGTGGAGCCGGCGTGGAGACCTATTACCACTATTCCTCCAATTACACGTTGGCAGCTTACATTCAGGCCTACCTCGTCCAGCGCACCCGAATGACCAATCGCGGCGTCAAAAGCGCCAACTTCCATGTGATCCGTTCCACCAAGCAAAACCCTTCGGTGCTCGTGGAATGTGGATTCGTCAGCAATCCCTCGGAGCGGGCGCGCATGCTCACCGGTGAGTTTCGGGCCCGCATCGCCGAAGGCATTGCTCAAGGTATCGTGGCGTATCGAAAGGCGGATTGAAGTCCGCGGCGGGGCAGGGAAGCTCTCTGCTTGAATCCTGAAGGGTCCTGCGGCATGTCCCGCGCTCTTTTACCCGACCATGTCCGCTGAACGCAAAACCCTCGAAGAACGTGCCCAGATGTCTGATATTGACCGTCTGCGGCATTCCTGTGCCCACGTGATGGCCACTGCCATCCTGCGTTTGTGGCCGAACGCTCAGTTCGCCTACGGTCCGCCGGTGGAAAACGGCTTCTACTATGACTTCGATCTGCCGGACCATCGCATCACCCCCGATGACTTTGAGAAGATCGAGGCGGAGATGAAAAAAATCGCCAAAGAGAACCAGAAATTCGAGTGGAAGGGTGTCACCCGCGAGGAAGCCATCGCGCTGGCGAAATCCGGCCGCCTTGGCGGCCTCAGCGAGCGTCCGGGCAATCCGAGCACCTTCAAACTCGACCTGCTGGAAAAAATTCCCGAGGGCGAGCAGATCAGCACCTTCACCAATGGCGAGTTCATCGACCTCTGCGCCGGTCCGCACGTGGGCTACACCTCGAAGTGCAAGAACGTGAAGCTCATGTCGGTCAGCTCGTCCTTCTACATGGGCGACGAGACGAAGCCGCAACTCCAGCGCCTCTACGGTACCGCTTTCCCGACGAAGGAAGAGCTCGACGCACACCTCGTGCAGCTGGAGGAGGCCAAGAAGCGCGACCACCGTAAGCTGGGCCGCGAATTGAAGCTCTTCCACATCGACGAAGATGTCGGTCAGGGCCTCATCCTCTGGACGCCGAACGGTGCCGTGCTGCGCCAGGAGCTGCAAAACTTCATCAGCGAGGAACTGCGCAAGCAAGGCTACTCCCAAGTCTTCACGCCGCACATCGGCAAAACGGTGCTCTACAAAACCAGCGGCCACTTCCCCTATTACAAAGACAGCCAGTTCAGCCCCGTCATCGAGAACGACGATCTCAGTAAGATCATCAAGGAAGGCTGCGGATGCTGCGAGATGATGGAACGCCTCGGCGCGGTTTCAGCCAAGTTGCGCAGCCAGCTCAACGAGCGTGCCGGCACGGAAGTCGTGACCGAGGACCGCGTGCTGCCGGACGACAAACTGCTCGATGGCTTCCTGCTGAAGCCGATGAACTGCCCGCACCATATCAAGATCTTCGACAGCCAGCCGCGCAGCTACCGCGACCTGCCGGTGCGCCTCGCCGAATTCGGCACGGTGTATCGCTGGGAGCAAAGCGGCGAGCTCAACGGCATGACCCGCGTCCGCGGCTTCACGCAGGATGACGCACATCTCTTCTGCACCGAGGAACAAGTGGCCGCCGAAGTGCTCGGCTGCCTCTCGCTGGTGAAGATCGTGCTCAACACGCTTGGCATGCACGATTACCGCGTCCGCGTGGGTCTTCGCGATCCTGACAGCAGCAAGTTCACCGGCGATCCCGCCAAGTGGGACGCCGCCGAAGACGCCTGCCGCAAAGCTGCCGCCACACTCGGCGTGCCTTTCACTGAAGAACCTGGCGAGGCCGCCTTCTACGGTCCGAAGATCGATTTCGTCATCAAGGACGTCATCGGCCGCGAATGGCAGCTCGGCACCGTGCAGGTCGATTACGTCCTGCCCGTGCGCTTTGACCTCAGCTACATCGGCCCGGACAACAAGCCGCACCGCCCTGTCATAATCCACCGCGCGCCGTTTGGCAGCATGGAACGCTTCTGCGGCGTGCTGATCGAGCATTTCGCCGGTCACTTCCCCGCCTGGCTTGCCCCCGAGCAGGTCCGCGTTCTGACCATCAGTGAAAAGAGCGACTCATTTGCTACTGAGGCTCTCAACCAGCTCAAAGCCGCCGGTTTGCGTGCCACCTACGACGACGCGTCCGAAAAAATCGGCGCGAAGATCCGCAACGCTCAGCTCGACAAGATTCCCTACATGCTGGTCATCGGCGAAAAAGAAGCCGCTGCCCAGTCCGTGGCTGTCCGCCATGCGAAACGTGGCGACCTTGGCGTGAAATCTCTCGCGGACTTCGTGAGCGAGATCACCGCGGAGGTGAAGGAGCGTAGGCTGTAGAAGCGGAGGTTAGCAGGGCAGCGGGGGGGGGCGTTTATCTACACCCGCGCCATCGCCAGCAACTCCCTCACTCGATCCATTTCCGTTGCCGATGTCTTCGCCACAAAGCCGCGTGCGTGGGCGAAGTGCACATCGGGTTCTTTCTCGATGCGGGTGAAGTCGTAGTGAGGCGCATCGTGATGCCGCGCCAAGCCGTAGCCGCTGCCGCGGCGATCCGGATAGATGAGGGCGACCACGCTTTCGTTTTTGCCGATGCTTTCCAAGTAGCGGCCGATGCCCGCTGAAGGTTCGTCTCCCAACGGCTCGATGCGGGGCAGGAAGAGCAGTTCGTGGTCGTCCATGCTCCAAATCTGGGCATGCTGTGCGATGAAATCGAGGCGGGTACGCAGTTCACGCAGATACCCCAGCAGGTCCTCGCCGATGTAACAGAGGATTTCCCACAAGGGCTCACCGGGCTCCAGACGCTTGGCTTTGGCAAAGCGGCGTAGCACCGTGACATCGATGGGCGAGTTCAGCTTGTTCATCGCTTCGCGGTTCACACCGAGCCACTTGGCGGTCACATTCGGGCCACGGGTATCAAACCACTCCGCCGGCTCCAACCAGTCGCAAAACTGGCGGGCGTCCTCATACACACCGAGATGCTGCAGCACGAGACTCAACGCGCACACCGGCGGATGATCGGCCGGAAACTGATGGTGATCGAAGTTGTGCCTTTCGGGCGCGTGTTCGCCGCCGACATCGACCACAGCCGTCGAAACATCCGCCAGATCATCCGCTGTCGGCTCGCGGCGAACGATGGGCACGCGATGCACCGCGGCGAGGAGGCTGCAGGCTAGGAGTTCGTCTTTATGGGCACCGCCGGGATGAGTCAGAATGAGCTTCAGGGACATGGAAGGATGGTCTTTGCCTCTCTGATGGAGAGCCTGCCCATGCAAGTGCGGAATGCGCTGCCCAGTTTGTGACCGAGATCACGACAGAGGCAGTCAAGTCGCGTTGATGACGCCTACGGCCAGAAGGGCTACATGATGCTTTAGCATTTCTCTTGCGTGGAGGGGATGTGTCTTCAATCTCAGCGCCTCTCTTCCCCTATCATCATGTCGAAAGCCCCCATCAAAGTCGCAGTCACCGGCGCCGCCGGTCAGATCGGTTATGCCCTCCTTTTCCGTATCGCCTCCGGTGCGATGTTTGGCCCGGATCAACCGGTGATTCTTCAGCTCATCGAGGCTCCCTTTGAAAAGCCGATGCAGGCCCTCGCCGGTGTCGCGATGGAACTTGATGACTGCGCCTTCCCGCTGCTCAAAGGCATCGTGCAGACCAGCGATGCCTCCGTGGGCTTTAAAGATGCCAACTGGTGCCTCCTCGTCGGTGCAAAACCGCGCGGCCCAGGTATGGAGCGTGCAGATCTGCTCAAAGACAACGGCAAGATCTTCATCGAGCAGGGCAAGATCATCGACGCCGTCGCCGCCGCTGATGCCCGCGTGGCTGTCGTCGGCAATCCAGCAAACACGAACTGCATGATCGTTGCTTCGCAGGCCAAGCGTCTCACGCCGGACCGTTTCACCGCGATGGTCCGTCTCGATCAAAATCGTGCCCAGAGCCAGCTCGCACAGAAAGCGGGTGTCGATCTCACGGAAGTGAAAGACATCTTCATCTACGGCAACCATAGCCCCACGATGTTCCCCGCTTTTGCCCATGCCACCATCAGCGGCAAACCGGCCTCGCAGGTCATCAACGACAAGGCATGGCTCGAAGGTCCCTTCTGCGAAACCGTCGGCAAGCGCGGCGCGGCCATCATTGCCGCCCGTGGAGCCTCCTCCGCCGCTTCTGCGGCGAATGCGCTCGTCGATCACGTCCGCTCGCTCGTTACGCCGGGTGCCATTCATAGCATCGCGGTGAAGAGCGAAGGTCTGTATGGCTTTGATCCGAACGTCTGGGCGGGCATGCCCGTCCGAACCACCACACCGGGCAGCTACGAAGTCATCACGGGCTACGAAATGGACGACTTCGCGAAGTCCAAGATCGCCGCGACGAACAAAGAACTCGTCGATGAGCGCGGCTTCGTGGCCGAGATGCTCTAATTGAGCCCTTTCTTAGAGTTGTGCCCCATGTGCCTTGAAAGGCTCATGGGGCTTTTTTTGGGGTCTCATGAAACAGCGAAGACGTTTTCCATCTTGAACGTTGAGTTTGGAACGTTGAACATTCGGTCACATGCCTGCGGAAAAATCTTCTATACCCTCCTCCTTAGCGTCATCGAGGACTCAAAAGGGGTGTGTTGGCACCGTGACAAAGCTCCTCTTCTTCTCCATCTTACTCGTGGCGCTCCTGCTGCCCTTCACGCCGATGGCGGGCAAGATCAAACGTGGCCTGCAGCAGTTGATTGATTCCGCCAAAACAAGCCCAGAGCGTGTGATCACTCGGGATGTGGTAAAGGAAGTTCCAGTGACGAAAGAGGTCATCAAGGAGGTGGAAGTCATCAAGGAGGTACAGCCACCTCTGCCAGATAAATACATTCCGCGAAAAGAGGTGGATGTGGCCACGCTGTTCAACGGCATCATCGTCAAAACGAACCTCATGACAGAAGAGGGTAGTTTTGCCAGTCTTGAGCGCCTCGACCCGGAGGCTTACAAGGCCGAGTTTCA
Source organism: Prosthecobacter sp. (assembly GCA_017853885.1). GTDB lineage: Bacteria > Verrucomicrobiota > Verrucomicrobiia > Verrucomicrobiales > Verrucomicrobiaceae > Prosthecobacter. The sequence continues at coordinate 121,851 of JAFMIR010000008.1, read as the reverse complement.
GCTAGCCATCCGAGTGCCTAAGGCGAATCAAACCCTGCCGGAGCTATCCCGAATCAATCCCAACCTTCCCAAAATGCTCCCGGGCCTCGAAACCATGCTTCCAGGTGCCAAAGTAAGTGGTTTTTACCACAAGCTCTATCAGAGCAAGACTACACGGGTACAGAACGACCTAACCCGCCTCAACAAGATCCTGGACCGTCACAACTTTTATGACTGTGAGACAATTCTGGAGCTCACTCATCCTGCCACGCAGCGTCGGGCGCTGCTCGTGCAGAGTGAGATGGATGTCGTCGCGGATGGTTCCGATGGCGATCGCATGGCTGTGCTGGACGAATACATTTACGTCTCCGATTACTATCAGCCGACGACCAGCTATGCTTGGCCTAAGGTGACTGCCACACCGAACCCTCTTGTGGCCCGCTGGGAGGAGCGACTCAAAAAAGCAAAGGAGGAATTTGCCATCAAGGGGCTGCCTACTGCCCGTAACAAGGAGCTGCATGCCTTGATACAGGAGCTCACTTTGCAGATCAACGAAATGAAAGCTCGCAGCTTCCTCATCGCAGAGAAAGACCCTTTTATCGTGCTTTCGCTGCTCTTTCGTGGTTACGCCGAACAAAATTCTCACACCCCGCAAATTGGCGATTACGCCTGCGTCATTCACGAGGGCAAGATTTACCCCGCCATCTGCGGTGATTATGGCCCTAGCTTCAAAATGGGTGAGGCTTCGCTGTTGATGTCGAAGACGATCAATCCCAAATCCACACCCTACATCCGTGGCGAGAGCGATTTGAAGGTGACCTACCTCATCTTTCCAGGCACCGCCGACAAACCCAATACGGCTCCCAATTTGGTCAAATGGCGCGAACGTTGCCTCCAGCTCGTGGGGGACTTGGGCGGCATTGGCCCGGGTTATGAGATGCATGTGTGGGAAGACCCATTCAAGAAACCTGAGCTGCCGGCCGAAGCATTGCCTCCAGTTCCAAGTGCGGCTGCAGCCCCGTCTGGAACTTCAACAGCACTTCCGCAGAAAGCCATGGAGGTGCCAAGCCTGCCGCCGCCCGCGCCTCCATCCAACAAGACCCAACCGTAGGAATGGTGGCTGATGAGAGGCTTTGGCTCATTGGCCCAGATTTCACTCGCGCCGCCTGTGGTCCTGCTAGTTTGGGGGCGAACGAGTTCATTCTATGAAAACTTCTCTCAGCCTCGTGCTGCTGCCAGCTATCATGTGGGTCTTCTGGACGCTTCAAACGTCGGTCTCCTTGGCGAGGGACCCAAGCATAGTCTCCGCCTCAAACACAAAGCCTGCTATGGCTTTGAAGGCAGCGATCCATGTTCATCCACCAGAACTCGCACCCGATTCCACCATTGAGGTCGTTTTTCCGACGCCCATGGTATCAAAAGAAAAGATCGGTCAAGAAGAGGAGAAGTCGCCTGTCATTGTGGAACCGGAGCTTCAAGGCACATTTGTGTGGGTAAGCACACGAAGCGGACATTTTCGCCTGACACAGTCGCCGAAGTTCGCTTCGAGTTATGATTTCAAATTGCGTAGCGGCCTCACCGATCTCACAGGCAAACAGCTTTCGACTGATACGCTCGATTCTGTTGAAAGCGCACGCTTTCAGATTCTCGATCGTCACCCCAGATGGTATGACGAAGACGCTCAGAATCGACAACCTAAGTTTCTTTTTGAGTTCAATGACAACGTGAACGCAGCAGATGCGGCGAAGCACATCCAGTTTATCTCCGAAGCCGTCTCGGATGGTCTTGTATCGAAAGTGCGACATGCCATAGGAAAAGATTTCGAGCAGCGGAATGCTGAACCGCAGCGAACTTGGGCGGAGCAGATTTCAAAGGTGAAGCCTTTGCTGAGAGATGATGCGGTGCGCTTGAGTGCCATCGTGGTAGAGCCCTCGCAGCCGCTGCCGGTGGGTAAATGGCGTCTGGATGTGGCGGAGTCGCTCTCGAATAGTTCCGGCCACAATCAGCTCTCGAAGGTCTATTCGGTCGATCTCGGTGAGATTCACGGTTTTGCCGTGCGGTCGATCTCGGCTCACACGCCTTTCGATGCGCTTTACTACCTTAACATCCACACCAACAAGCATTTGCTGCCGCCTTCCGAAGTGGCGTGGAAAGAGGATCAGATCACAGCCTTTGCCCAAAAGATGGCAACTCTAGTTTCCATCGAGCCAGCGCCTGCTGGGGATCTTCAAGCGAAGATCGATGGGCGCACGCTGACCCTCACGGGTGGTTTTAAGGCGAACCAAAAATACAAGGTCAAGGTCTCGCCGAAGCTTACCTCTGGCGATGGCATGTCGCTGAACGCTGAATTCCTCGGCGAAGACACTTTTATGCCGAATCCTCCTTATATTGCTGCTCCATCCTTCATCCAAGGACAGATGGCTAAAGGTGCTGCGACCTACGAATTCAGTGTGGCGAACGTTTCGCAGGTTCGCGTGCGAGCGAAAAAGCTCACGGGATCGGAATTGTTGAAGGCGCTCGACATGTATCGAGCCTACCGCAAGGCCTTCTACGACAACGATAAGTCAAAGGAGACCTACAAGACGACGTCGATCGATCAGTATCCAGGAACGCAGATCTTGGATCGCGTCTTCCCGATTCAAAAACCTCTGGATCACAGTGAGATCTTGAAGCTCAACTGGCGTGAGATTCTTGGCGAACAGCCTGCCGGACCGATCTTCCTTGAGTTGGAAGGAACCGCATTGACTGGGGTGAAGGAAAAAGGGGTCGTCACACAAACGCTTGTTCAGTTCACGGACATAGGTTTGATGCAGAAGAGCAATGGCAAGGAGTCACTTGTCTATGTCACGTCGCTAGAAACGGGTAAGGCCATCTCCGGTGTTCATCTCACGATGATGGAGCGCGATTCAAAACAAACCGCTCATGGGGAAACCGATGCGAGTGGTATAGCTCGCGTGCCGGGTGCGGTGCCGACATGGGTTCTTGCTGAGAAGGATGGCGACTGCACTGTGATAGAGTGCCATGGAGGTGATGCAAACATCAGAGTGCCGTGGCATATCAGCCAAGCTTACAAAAACGTTTGGGAGCCGCAGCGCCGCACGTTTGTCTTCTCTGATCGCCCTCTCTACAAGCCCGGAGACACCGCACACTTCAAGGCGTACACACGTTTGCTTGTTGGCGATGATTTGAGCCTCGACCCAGCTCCTGCCAAAGGACGCTTGATCATTCGTGATCCTCGTTACCGAGCGGTGGTGGATCGAGAGATTCAATTCAAGGCGAATGGAACTTGGGCAGAAGACATTGTGCTGCCAACAGGTCCAGCGGGTTGGTATGAACTCAACCTCACGGCCCCCATAGCAACAGCGAACGGCGAGGAAAGTTATGGTGGTGGCATGAGCTTCCGTGTGGATGACTACAAGCCGAACACCTTTGAGATCAAGCTTGATACGAATAGCATCCAGTGGGCTAAAGACCGTATCCGTGTCCCGCTGAAAGCGAATTATTACATGGGTAAACCCCTCTCTGTGGCTAAGATTCAGTGGAGCGCCTATACGACTCGCCAGTACCAGCCGCCTCTCCTTTTCAAAGACTATGCTTTTGGTGATGCACCTTCTTGGGCTCACTATGCAGAAGATCGCGATGCTGATGGCGACTACATCATCCGTGATGACTCTGAAAAAAGGGATTGGTTTGTGAACGGCGATTTGCTCATCGCTGAAGACGGCACAGCGACGCTTGAAATGCCGATGCCGTTGCCAGATCGGGCAGCGCTACCACAGGTCGTTCATGTGAGCGCTGAAGTGACGGATGTGAACGAGCAAACAGTCAGTGCTAGCGAAGATTTTGAGGTGCCTGGAGCGCAGTTCATCGTCGGACTGAAAGGGCCGGATTTTTTCGCCACGGTCGGCAAAGCGGTGAATCTAGAGGTTCTTGGCATTGATCCGAAAGGCGCTGCTCCAGGTGTGCCGGTGAAGGTCGATGTGAAAATCGAGCGTCAGCAGTATCACACACTGAAGATCGCCACAGCAGGTGGTGGAACGACCACAAAAGACCAAGTGGTGCTTCTGGAAGAATATAAACAATCTCACGAACTGAAGCCTGCCACAAGCGGCAGCGCTTTTCATGCGACCATACCTTTTACTCCGGCGCATGCAGGCATCTACTTTGTCACGGCCGAGTCGCTGGATCCACAAGGCTTGAAGGTGCTCTCACGCATGCCTTTCTATGTGGTCGGAGGCAGGGAGTTTCCTTGGGCCATGGAAGATGGTTCACGAATGAACCTTCAGCCGGAAAAAACCGATTATAAACCGGGTGAAGAAGCTGTGATCGTGGTGAAAACGCCCATTGCTGGCACCGCACTTGTCACTGTTGAGCGAAACAAGATCCACAGCACCTTCACGACAGAACTCACTTTGGAAAATCCTGTCATCCGAGTGCCCATTACCGATGCAGAAGTTCCGAACATCTACGTTTCAGTGATTGTCATCCGTGGTAGCAGCAGCAGTCCGAAGAAAGAAAAGATGCCAGAATACCGCGTAGGCTACTGCGCTCTTAAAGTTGTGAGCGACGCCAAAGAACTCAAAGTGGCTGTTTCATCTGACAAGGCAGAGTTCAAGCCTGCAGAGACGGTAAAGATCTTCGCTACAGTGACAGATGCGAAGAACCAGCCTGTCAGTGGAGCAGATGTGACGCTTTATGCTGTTGATGAGGGGGTGCTGAGCCTCATGGCGCACGTGACTCCGAAGCCCTCCGAATTTTTTCACGCGGATTTTCCGCTCGCGATTGATAGCTATACTTCTTATGACGGTCTGCTGCCCGAGGAAGTTGCCGCTAGGTATCGTGGAAATAAGGGTTTTGTCATTGGAGGTGGCGACGGAGATTGGCAGCCGGGCAACATTCGTGTGCGGAAAAATTTCATCGCTACGCCTCTTTGGCTTGCTTCCGCCTCCACCGATGCTGCGGGCAGGGTCAGTGCCAGCGTCACGGCACCGGACAATCTCACACGCTACCGCCTCATGGCCATCGCTGCACATGGCGCGGACCGCTTCGGTAGCGCTGAGGCGGCTTTCGCCATCCACAAGCCACTTATGATCGACCCAGCCGTGCCTCGCTTTGCCCGTATTGGCGATGAAGTGCTCGTCAAAGGCATCGTGCACAACGCCACGAAACATTCTGGTAAGGTGGAGGTCAGTTTGCAGCTTGATCAAGGCACCAGCTTCATCATCGAGAAGCGCGATTTCATCCCCGCCTCGTTCAACGTAGACGCCGGTGGTCATTTGAAGGCGCAGAACGTCGTCCTGGATATCGAAGCTGGCGAAACGGCTGCCGCAGTCTTCCCAGTCCAATTTGTGGCTCTTGGCAACTCAAAGTGGAAGTGGATCACGAAGAGCCTCGATTTCCCAGAAGCGGTTAATGACGCCACTGAGTCCACTTTTGATGTCAAGCACCCGCTACCCGAACTGCGCGAGGTGCGCTATGTGCGTATCGATGGCCGAGAGCCGCCGACGAACCTCATCGAGAAGATCAATCCGGCTCTTTTGGAAAGTGAAGGCTCGCTTTCCGTTAGCGTCAGTAACACGCGCCTCTACGAGGCCCGCGATGCGCTCGATTATGTATTGCAGTATCCGTATGGCTGCGTCGAACAGACGACTTCCGCCACCATGCCTTGGATTGCGCTCGGTAAATACGAGTCGCTTTTCCCGGCACAACTTAGCGCTGGAAAAGCGAAGCTGGCCATTCAGGCCGGCGTGAACAAGGTCCTGCAAATGACTACTGATGAGGGTGGTCTCGCTTACTGGCCGGGCGGCCAAGAACCCACGCTATGGGGAAGCGCTTACGCTGGTCTCATGCTGCTGCGTGCTCGTGATCAAGGTGCCTCTGTGCCTGAGGAGACGATTCACAAGCTTCTCGAGTTTCTCTCCAAGAAACTTCGCGGCCTCGAAAAAGAGAAAGATCTGAATGTTATCACTGACTGTGCCTTGGCTCTATACACCCTGGCAAAAGCAGGGAAGCCGGAGCCTGCCTATCAGAACCTTCTCTTTGCCAAACGCGATAGCCTTCCCGAAGTCACGCGTCTTTACCTCGCACTCTCCATGTGCCTCAGCCATGCGCCGGATCAGCAAATCAAGGAAACGCTCGGCTTGAAATCCGTAGCTCCCTCCTTCGTCATTTGGGACCACTGGGCCGGCAGCGGCGTGAACCAGGCCCTACGCCTCATTTGCTACACACACCTAGGCCTCAGCGAAGAGGCTGAAAAGCTTGCCGTGAGTCTTTTGCAATCGCGGAATGACAGAGGCGACTGGGGCAACACTTACGCAAATGCTTGGACACTCACTGCATTGACCGCGTATGAGCGCAGCCTCAAGGCGAGCGGTAATCCACTGCTCGCGAAGGTCATCTTGGATTCGAAGAGCCCCGAACTCAACCTCACCGGACCTGCTAGCACAGCGAGCGTGAGCTTTGCTCTTAATGACAAAATGGCTGCCAAGCACCTTCGCATCCAGGTGCCAGTGGATCGTCAGATCTTCGGTCGCATCGAAGCCAAGTCCTTTCCGCCTGCACGCGAATTCGCTGGAGAGAACAAAGGTTATGCCATTTCCCGAAGCTATGAGAAGCTCAACATCGACGGCACGACTTCCGGTATGGATGACCTTCGTGTCGGAGACAGAGTCGTCGTCAGTCTCACCATTCAAATCGGAGGAGGAGATCGGTATTTGGCGATTGATGACCCACTTCCATCCGTTTTTGAGGCCATCAATCCTGAATTTCGCACCATGAATGCCACCCGCGAGAGTGTGAAGTTACCTGATGGCAGCCAGCCTTGGTTGTGCAACCATCGTGAAATCCGCAGCGATCGTGTCCTTTTCTTTACGGATTATGCTCCAACGAAGGGCGAATTCACCTTACAATACTTGGCGAGAGTCATTGCCGAAGGGAAGGCCACCGCGCCTCCCGCGCGCATCGAGGCGATGTATGAGCCCAACCGATATGGACTTACGCCTACTCAGCAGGTTCATACACTGCCAGGCAATGGCTCAAAGGTAGCGGGCAAGTGACTGCTCAGAGATAGGATGGATCCATTTCAATTGAGTCTCACATTCTCGGGCATGCCTGCCATGAGACCGAAAACAGGCCCCATGTCGTGAAGGAGGGATTCCCAGAGCTTGGCTTGTGGTTCGACCGTCAGGACAAGAGGTTTAGCCTGGGTCGTGATCCAAGAGCGGCGGCGGAGCTCATTTTCGAGCTGTCCCCCAGTCCAGCCTGAGTAACCCACGAAGCCACGCACGTCATGACCGTGTTTGAGTTCTTCGATGGCATCGGGCACGGAAAGGTGGGTTTGGCAGCGAATGGTGCGCTTGCGCTTGTTCCACTGAAGAGAGGCAAAGGCTAGCTTATCGGTGGCGACTGGCCCTCCAACAAACACAGGCACATCCGCAAGGGCTCCGAGATCCTGATCGGGAAGCAAATCGACTACTTTCTGCTCCAGTGGGCGGTTGAGGATGTAGCCGAAGGCTCCGTCCTTAGTGCTGTGGGCCGCCATGAAGATGACTGTGCGCGAAAAGTTGGGGTCATCCATCACCGGTGATGCGAGCAGGAGTGAACCGGCGATGCTAGATGGCGAATTGGAAGAGGCTTTGGACATAAACCAACATGAATCAGACGAGGAGAACGTGCACGAAAAAATAGAATCTCGAGTCACATGGATCTCAACGGAGGTAGATGAACTCGCTACTCATCAAGATCGATTGTGCGAGGAGGCTCCATGCATTTTGTTCACGTTTGGTGGGGTCGGATTCGGTGGAGGCAAGCGCGCTGTCAGCAGCCGTAAGGAAGTCGCGGCAGCGGCGGATGTCGGTTTCAGTCGCCTCACGGGCATACGCGATGCCACAGGCAGCTCGGATGCGTGCTTCGATGTGGTTCTCGTTCAGCAAACGCTTGGCAAAGGAATCCGCAGCCATTTGAGAGAGCTCGCTGTTCATGAGCAGCAGTGCTTGGGGTGAGACGACGCTGCTTTCGCGGTGTCCGGTCGAGGTGGCAGGATCGGGATAATCGAACTGCTGGAAGAGGTCGTAAAGGTTGTTGCGGATCACGGGCAGGTAGAGGGCACGTCGAGTACTGCCATAGGTGGTGAAGTCCTTGGATGTGTGGTTGAAGACGAATTCACGATTGCGACGTGGGATGGTTTTACCCCCCGCGGCCGTATCGAGTTTTCCAGCGACATGCAGCAAGGCATCGCGGATCTCCTCAGCCTCCAGACGGCGCACGGGGAAGTGCCAGAGGAGCAGGTTTTCGGGGTCTGCCTCGGCAAGTTGGGGGGCCTTGCTGGCTTGCAGGTAGGTCTTTGACGTCAAAATGAGGCGATGGAGGGCCTTGATGCTCCAACCCTTATCGGTGAACCAGCGGGCCAAGTAGTCTAGCAGCTCCGGATGCGTGGGCTTCTGACCCAGAACGCCGAAGTTGTCCACGGACGACACAATGCCTTGATTGAAGTGCCAGTTCCAGACGCGATTCACGGTGACACGAGAGGTGAGGGGATGCTCCGGACTTGCCAGCCAGCGGGCGAGTTCGAGACGTCCACTTTGATCAGGCCTGAAAGTGGGGGCTTTCTTTTTCAATGAAGTTTGTACGACTTGGAGAAAACCACGCGGCACCGGCTTGCCGAGCGAAAGATGGCTGCCGCGGATATGCACGGGCAGTTCGTTGAGAATTTTGGGGGATTCCGTGACGGCAAGTGCAGTGGGCAAGTCTGGCAGCTGGTTCTGCTTGTTCATCAGATTGTCCATCAATGACCGAATTTTTTCCGCCACATCCTTTGGGTAAAGAATGATGGGCTCCGGAGGCAGTGCGAGGAAACCTTTCGGATCTTCGAGCACAGTCTTGGCCTGATGCAGGAGTGATTCGCTTCTCTTTTCTGCTTGAGAATCTTTCAGGCTGGAAGCCTGCTTAAACATAAGCGTGTAGTATTCCTTTAAGTGCGAGACGTTGCCATTCGTGCGGACAGCCTCCTGCCAAGGTTTGAAAAAGGGATGGTTCTCGTTAGCAGCGAGCCAAACACGGCAGTTCATCAGGACATGCGGCCTCAGCCCCACTTTTTCGGCCACGAGTCGTGCTTGGCTCAAAGTGGGTGCAGAAGGCAGTGCGACCGCGTGCATGAGATAGGCCACGGCTTGGCTGCGAACTTCTTCTTTGAGCTTCCGATTCGCCTCGGCTTCCAGTTTGGCGATGGCTGATTTTTGATCGTCTAGTGCGCGTTCGGCTGATTTGACGCTGGCGAAGGCCTCAAAGTCACCCATCGGGGCCTCGAAGGCTGTGCTGAGTGCGCCGATGCGGTCGCTGCTGAAGCTCTCAGTGCTTTTGAAGATGGCTGCGAGAGCATAGTAATCTTCGTGTGGGATGGGATCGAACTTGTGTTCGTGGCAGCGGGCACAGCCGAGAGTCAAGCCCATGAAAGCTCGCCCCATGACATCGATCTGCTCATCAATCACATCCATCCGGAGCTTATCTTTGTCAGGCTCGGCCAAAACTTTGGCACCTAAGTTGAGAAAACCTGTGGCCGTGATGCGGCGCAGGCGGGTATTGAGATCATGAGATTTCAATAAATCGCCCGCGAGCTGCTCGATGAGAAATTGATCGAAGGGAAGGTCATCGTTGAATGCCTTCACGACATAATCGCGGTAACGCCATGCGTTGCCCAACGCTATGTTTTCATCCAAGCCGTTCGAGTCAGAGTAGCGTGCCACATCGAGCCAATGGCGCCCCCACTTTTCTCCATAGGCATGGGAGGCGAGCAGACGATCGATGAGCTTATTGAGCGCAGCTTTTGGACGCTCGCGATGTTCGCGAACAAAGTTCTCTGTCTCCTGAGGCGTGGGTGGTAGGCCGGTGAGATCGAAGGTGATGCGCCGAATCAAGGCGTTTGCATCGGCTGTCGGCGATAGCTTGAGGCCTTTTTCGGCCAACTTGGCTATGATAAAAGCATCAATAGGGTTTTCGCTCAATGTCTCTGGAGGTGCGGAGAGTTTCTTGATGGGAGCAAAAGCCCAGTGTTTCGCTCCTTCTTCGAGATTGATCGTTCGCGGCCCACTAGGGAGGGTTTTCACAGTCACAGTCTCACGGGGATCGGGTGCCCCCATTTGGATCCATTCTTCGAGCCATTTGACCTCTTGCGATGGCAGAGCGCCCTTTGGGGGCATCTGCATGTCTTGATTCTTGTAACGAACGGATTGGATGATCAGGCTATTGTCAGGCTGGCCGGCAATCAGCGCAGGGCCACTGTCCCCCCCTTTCAAAAGGGCCTCGCGAGAATCCAGTGTGAGATTTCCCTTGGCCTTTCCTTTTTCCACGGAATGACACTCATAGCAGCGGTTGATGAAGATCGGACGGATCTTTTTCTCAAAGAAGGCGCTTTGTTCTGCTGAAACCACTGCTGCCCCTTGGCTGCTGCCAAGAACAACGCTTAGGGCGAGGAAGCTGAAGACTCCGGGTTTCATCAAGGAGTTTTACGGCTTGTCGGCGGTATTCTTGCCAATTCGCCAGCAAGACTTTGCTGGAGGAGGCGATCAGAAATGACCGTAGGCGAACCCAGTTAGACTGGGGGGAACAACTGATTCCTAGTCGTCTCCCTCTTCGGTATTCTTTCCGCCGGGAATGATGCCCCGTTTGGTGCTAGCGACGAAGTCAGTGAAGGTGGCAGCCTCCGGTGAGAGTTCGCCGGCGAGGAGCTGCTCAACGGCTTGGGCATTGTTGAGGCCCTCCCGATACACCTTGCGAAAGGCAGAACGCAGCGCCCGCATCTGGTCACGGCTGAAGCCAGCACGCTGCAGGCCGACGATGTTCAGGCCGCGAGCGCGAGCAGGATTGCCGTCGGCGGTGCAGTATGGCGGGATATCCTGGGTGACTTTGGAACAACCGCCGATGATGCTACGGGTGCCAATGCGACAGAATTGGTGGACGGCGCTCAGCCCGCCGAGGATGACATGATCTTCCACGGTGACATGTCCGGCAAGGGTCCCATTGTTGGAGAAGATCACATGATTTCCGACGATGCAATCGTGGGCAATGTGGACGTAGCTCAGGAAATGGTTGTGGCTGCCGATGAGGGTCTTCTCATTGGGTGCAGTGGCGCGGTGAACGGTGCAGAATTCCCGAAAAGTGTTGTGATCACCCATCTCAAGCCAAGTAGGCTCCCCCTTGTACTTCAAATCTTGGGTCTGCTGTCCGATGGAGCCATAAGCATAAAACTTGTTACCTTTGCCGATGAGGGAAGGTCCCATTAGGGTCACATGATGCTGAAGCCAGCAGCCATCCCCCAGTACGACATCGGCTCCAATGATGCAGTAGGGGCCGATGTGTACATCCGACCCAATTTGCGCGGAGGAATCGATGATGGCGGTGGGGTGGATCACGATGAGTGAAGATGGATGAATGACGATTCTGGAGGCGGTGAAGTCTTAACGATCGACGACACTGAACATCAAATCTGCCTCCGAAACGACTTGGCCGTTGACGATGCATCGACCCACGCCGGAGGCGATACTGCGCTTCGTCTTAAGGATTTCAGTTTCGATGATGAGCGTGTCCCCAGGAAGCACAGGACGGCGCCATTTGACGTTATCCGCGCTCATGAAGTAGCCAATCTTACCTTGGTTGCCGGGCATGCGCAGCAGAACGACGGAAGCCACTTGTGCCATGGCCTCCAGCTGGAGCACTCCTGGCATGATCGGATGTCCCGGGAAGTGGCCTTGGAAAAAGGGTTCGTTGATGGTGACATTCTTAATGCCACGACACTTGGTTTCGCCTTCGAAGCCAATGATGCGGTCCACCAGCAGGAAAGGATAGCGGTGCGGCAGGATCTTCATCACCTCATTGATGTCGAGAACGGCATCTCCGCTGGGAATGCGAATCTCCATCGGCATCATGCTGCGCATGGTTTCGTATTGTTTGACGATCGCACGTGCCAGTTCGGTATTGGGGCCATGACCAGGCCGCACAGCGATGACATGGCCAAGAATGCGTTTGCCAGAAAGGGTTAGGTCACCCACGATGTCGAGGATCTTGTGACGCACGAATTCATTCGTGAAGCGCAGTGGCTGCTTGGACAAAAGAGAATCTCCACGGATGACAATGGCAGCCTCCAAGGTACCGCCTTTGATGAGTCCCTTTTCCATTAGCGGCGCAATGTCTTCGTAGTAAACGAAAGTGCGAGCGGCGGCGATTTCCTTTTCGTAGGCCTCGGGATGAATTTCTGTGCTGAAATACTGCGTGAAGCGACCGTCAGGCCCCACATTGGTGCAAGAGATACGAAATTTTTTGTCTGGAACAATGGTGAGGATAGTGCCGTCTCGGGTTTCTTGGTAGATGGGTTCCCGAATCTCAAAGATGTGTCGCGCTTCCTTTTGTTCGGCAAGCCCTGCAGCTTTGATCAGCTGAACATAGGGCATGGCGCTACCGTCGGCGATCGGGGGTTCGTTGGCATCCATCTCGATGATGCAATTGTCGACACCCATCCCAGTAAGGGCTGAGAGCACATGCTCAACCGTATGTACATTGACGCCTCCCTCGGCGATGGTGGTGGCTCGTTCGACTTTCTGCACCTTTTCAGCGAGGGCAGGAATGAAAGGTTTATCCTCAAGGTCGACGCGGCGGAATTTGAAGCCGAAATTTTCCGGCGCTGGTTGCAGGGTGAGCGTGACCTGCTCGCCAGTGTGAAGAGAGGTTCCCGTCATTGAGACGGCTTTGGCGAGAGTGTGCTGACGATCAGAAAGGGGCATGGTGAGGGGCAGAAGCAAGTTTGTTAGCTTCCGGCTCCAGTTGGAGCAAGGAGAAATCCGGCCCCTTCAAGAGGTGAAACGCATCACTTTGGCCCGATGCAGAAGAGGTTTTTATGCCCGCGGATGTAAAGATGGCCGTCACTCACCGCAATGGAACTGATGATTTTTTCACCGAGCGAATTCGTGGCAAGCAGCTCAAACTTGGGAGCAGCTTTGAAGACAAAACAGTCGCCTCCTTGGTTGGCGGCGTAGCATTTGCCATCGGCGCTGAGCACGAGAGATGACCAGTTTTGACCGGTGGGTCCAGGTCCTTTCACACGCTCACTGAAGAGCAGTTCTCCTGTTCTCAGTTTTCGACACTCAACGATGCCGCCATCACTGAGGATGTAGTGGTGCCCCTCATGTAGCACGCCGCTGCCGATGCGTTGGCTTACTTTAGCCACATGCCATGTGCGGTGTGTTGCCGTCACATCGCCTTCTCCTCCAGCCTTTACGGCAATGCCCATGCCGTTATAACCCCCAAAAGCCACCACGTTGCCCTGGCTGTAGAGTGGAGAGTTATAGACCAGGCTGTTCAAACCTTCGCAGGTCCAGCGTTGTTTACCACTGGTTGGATCGAAAGCGCATACTCGGTTAGGATAGCACATGAATAGTTCTTCGTGATCTCCTATCTTTCTCAGCAGTGGATCAGCCCAAGAGCCCAGCCAGTTCCTACTGCCCGCCTCGCCGGAATCGCCGCCGGCTTCATGGTGTTCCCACAAAGTTCTGCCGGTCTTCTTGTCGAAACAATACAGCGTTGTATTTGGGCCCGGGCCAAAATTCAGAAAGACACGGTCACCTGCGATCACCGGAGAGGTGCCGTTGCCCCAGATGTGATGCTGCTTGCCAAGATCTGTGCGCTTCCACAGCAGTTCGCCGTTCAAATCATAGCAAAACACTCCCGCTGATGCGAAGAAAGCGATCACGCGTTCCCCATCCGTTGCGGGCGATGCTGCACAGTATGGGTTGGTGGCATGCGTGAGCTCTTTTTCGGTGTAAATTGTCCCTGCTTGCCAGAGTGATTTGCCATTCTTTTTGTCAAAACAGAGCAGTAGACGCTTTCCTTCTTTCTCGATGGCTTGTGTGAGGAAGAGTTTGTTGCCCCAAATCACCGGTGTGGAATTGCCTCGCTCAGGGAGGGGGGCCTTCCAAGCGATGTTTTCTGTCCGGCTCCAAACTTGGGGCAGGTTTGATTCTTCACAGGTGCCGTCGCCTTGAGCGCCACGCCACATGGGCCAATTCGCGGCAGAGGCGCAGAGCAGGGGGGGCAGGAGGGCGAGGAATGTTATGATACGGCACATGTATCTTGAACGCCACAGACGTTGCTCACTTGTCATACGCTGAGTGAATCGAAAGAAACGATGGAGACGCGGGGTTGTGTTTTGTTCCCTGTGGTTCACCATCTTCGTTGCATGTCATCCAGCGTTTATCTTGTCATACCTTGCTATCAGGAGAGTGGGCGCATCAGTCGCTTCTTAGGGGAACTCTGTGATGAGACTCAAAAGCTTGGTGGCGTCAGCATTCGCGTGGTTGAGGATGGTTCTGGAGACGCGGAGGCGCGCCGTCTGCGCGATATTGTCGCTGCGCAGCAAAATCGAAGCCCTCATCTGTTACCACCGCTGATGTTGCCTGAAAATCTGGGTAAAGGTGGTGCTGTTTATGCCGCGTGGAGAGAGGAAAAAAACGCGGAATGGTTGGCCTTTGTCGATGCGGATGGTTCATGCTCCGCTTTAGAGGTGGCGCGGCTGATTCGGATCGCCCGCGAAGACGCACCGCGCAGCGCCTTTTTCGCATCACGAATCAAAATGCTTGGCAAAACAGTTGAACGAGACTTTTGCCGTCATCTGCTCGGTCGTGTGTATGCTTCGCTGGTGTCCGAACTGCTCGACATTCCTGTTTATGATAGCCAATGCGGACTGAAACTGGTTCCACGTTTGTGTTTTCAGGCTGTTCAGGCACGTTTAAAGATCCATGGTTTTGCCTTTGATGTGGAACTCCTCGTCGCCCTGCTCGATAGCGGCTGCGCCGTGCATGAAGTGCCTATTTCGTGGCATGAGATCCCAGGAGGTAAAGTCCACCTCCTGCGTGATCCCGTCCGCATGGCGCGTGATGTGCTGAAAATCAAGGCTGCCCGCGCCCAAGGGGGCTCAGCCGCGTCTCTTCCATGAGCGTTTGCCGCGCTGGTGTCGCTTGAGGGACTTCTGAGGTCTGCCGGGTTCTCTTTCCGCAGGCTTTTCGAGCTTTATGGAGGAACTTTTTGTCAGGGCGAAATCAACCTGCTTTTTGTATCGATCCACGGAGCGCACCTGCACCTCCACGCGGTCACCGAGCTGAATGACACGACCGGTTCGTCGCCCATGCAATTTGCCCGTGGAAGGCTCGAACACGTAAAAGTCGTCCATCATGGCCGAGAGCGGCACTGCACCGCTAAGGCCCAAATCCGAGACGTCGACAAAGAAGCCGAAGTTACGAACATCGGTGATCAGCGCGGCATACGGTTGCGGACGTTTGGATTTGAGCTGGGCCTCCAAGAACGCGTAAAGTTTCACATCTTTGCTGTCGCGTTCCGCGTCGGCGCTGTTTCGCTCCGTCGTGGTGATGTGATCAGCAATCTGGCGTGTCTCAGAAGGTGTGGAAGGTTTTTCGAACAGGGCCCGATGCACAACGAGGTCGGCATAACGACGAATCGGCGAAGTGAAATGCGCATATTGAGTCTTGGCTAGACCGTAGTGACCGAGCGGTTCAACAGCGTAGCGGGCTCGCATCAGCGATCTCAGGAATCCGATCTTCAAGGCGGCACCAATTGGTAGTTCCTGCAGCCGAACGAGCAGCTTCTGCACCTCAGGGCGGTGCATGAGATTTCCACACGGCACGCGATGGCTTAGCACGTCGTCACGAAAGTCTTTGAGACGTTTTTCCTTAGGCGATTCATGCACCCGATAGACTGCTGGTCGATCAAGTTTCATTAGGTGGCCGGCAACCGCCTCGTTTGCGAGAAGCATGTACTCTTCGATAAGTTTGTGGCTCTCATCGTTTTCGATGCGCTCGATGCGCAATACTCGTCCCTTTTCGTCAAGGCGGATCTTGTTCTCGGGGAAATCGAGGTCAAGCGAGCCATCGCGAAAGCGGTGCATGCGGATGCGCTGTGCCATTTGATGTGCGTCATGCAGCATCTGCTCGATCTCCCCCTGTGGTGAGCGACTGATGACCTCAAAAGCCTGCTTGTATGTGAAGCGCTGCTTGGAGTGAATCACCGCAGCGTAAAACTTCGAGCTGAGGATCTTGCCGTCCTTCGATAACACAAACTCTACACACTTCGTTAAGCGGTCCACGCTTGGCTTCAGCGAACACAGTTCATTGCTCAGAGCCTCCGGAAGCATGGGAATCACACGATCCACGAGGTAAGTGGAGTTTCCACGCTTCTTGGCCTCGATATCGAGGTGGCTACCGGGCTTCACATAGTGCGAGACATCAGCGATGTGAACCCATAGCCGCCACTGATCCGTGCCGTGACGCTGAATGCAGATGGCATCGTCAAAGTCTTTCGCATCATCCGGGTCGATCGTGATGACGTTGTGCGGGCGACAGTCGACTCGCCCCAGGCACTCGGCGGGGCTAGGCTGATTATCCGGACGTGAGCGTGCAATACTGTTTGCTTCGTGTAGCACGTTTTTGGGAAAGTGCAGCGGCAGTTCGTAATGGCGGATCACGCTTAGCATGTCCACTCCCTCCTCATCTGGCGGACCGAGCACCTCGATGACTTCACCTTCCGGTGGAGTCTCGGGGGATTCCCAAGCGGTAAACTCCACCACCACCTTGTCGCCAGGATGAGCTCGGCGCCCCACATCCTTTGGTGGCGGAACGATGACCACTCCGGGCAGTCGCGGATCATCGGGTTTCACAAAAAGCGCCTCTTGAGTTCGCATGAGTGTGCCTACAAACTGGGAACGTTTCCGCTCCAGGATGCGCACGACTTTACCTGTGTTTTCGTCAGGAGAAATGGGTTTGCGTAAGCCCTGAGGCATCACATCACGACGCACCAGAACGCGGTCCCCATGCATCGCAGTCGCTTGGTGGCGCTCTGCGATCACGATCTCGCCCAAACCCGGTTCATTCGGTTGCACGAAACCTTTTCCTGCACGGTTGATTGAAATCACACCTGGGACCAAGTCTGCTTCAGCCGCTTGGATGTAGCGGTTGCCTTTGGTGCGTAGGATAAGCCCTCGCGTTACCAAATCCTTGAGTGTGGTTTGAAGTTCTTGCTGCTGCCCAGCGCGTAAATGCAAGGCCTTGATGAGCTGCGGAACGTTTGAAGGCGTGTAAGCCGGGTCTCCGAGCAGCTTCAGTAGTCGGTTTTCCATTTAATACTATGACACAGAATGAGATGCACTGCCTCAACTATTCTTGCATTCCATTTCTGACATCGCGCGCAGCTTGAGAAAATTCATATATGTAAGTCATTTCACAAGAGTCCTAGGTGTGACGATGGATATGGAAATCGGCACGAGAAAGCCGGATGCCTTAGTTTTAATTGCTAATTGCACAGAGGAAGTCGGGTTGGCTCGACCTTGCTAATCAGAGCATGCAAGGTTCAGCTATTTTATAAATAGCGGTTTTGCTGCGGCGAAGCCTTTACTGGTATGCTAGGAAGCTGAAGAGGTTTTTCGCTGTAAAACTCATAGTCATGAAGTCTTTGGCATTTAGATAAATGTCATCCGCATTGTTTAAGATGGTTGTCCATTCTTCCGCCACAGAAAATGTCTTTTGTGAGGATTTGAAGCGAAAATCATAATGAAAAAATGAAGCCGATACCTCATTCGATTTTCCCCGAATTTGTCGTTGAAGATCAGCGGTGTCGCCATGATGCGCTGATGTCGGCTGTGAACAGGGTTTTGCAAAGCGGACTCTTTATTCTTGGCGAGGAGGGCAGGGCTTTTGAGAGAGAATATGCGGAATCTCTAGGCGGTGGGTATGTGGTAGGTGTCGCAAGTGGCACTGATGCTATCGAGTTGCTGTTACGGGCTCTGGACATCGGGATAGGTGACGGTGTTGTGGTTCCAACATTGGCTCCTTCCGCAGTGGCGGCCGCGGTTAGGCGTGCCGGTGTTCGACTCGTTCTCTGCGATGTTGAGCAGGAGACGCTGACGCTTTGCTCACAAGCGGTTCGAGAGTGTTTGAAATGCAATCCCGACATCAAGGCAGTGCTCGCGGTGCATTTATACGGACATCCTTGTGACTGGCAATCTCTCCAAAACATTTGTGAGGAGCATGGCGTTGAGTTGATTGAAGACGCTTCGCAAGCTCATGGCTCTTTTTGGGAGCAAAAACGCATTGGCACTCTTGGAAAGGCTTCGGTGTGGAGCTTTTATCCTACGAAGAATCTGGGTGCTCTGGGTGATGCGGGGGCGATCTGGACTTCGGAGGTTGTTTTGGCGGAGACGCTGCGATGTCTACGAGAGTATGGTTGGAGGCAACGTCATGTGAGTGAAACTTTCGGGATTAACAGCCGCCTCGATGAAATTCAGGCAGCAATCCTTCGTGTTAAGCTGCCTTCGTTGGTGGAGCAGGTGAAACGGCGGCGCGAGCTAGCTTCGTTGTATTTACGATATTTGAGTGGTGTACAGTTACCGTCGGTGCGTGAGAACTGCGCGCATGCTTTTCACCAATTTGTTATCCGCGCTGTGCATCGGAATGCGTTGAAGGAGCATTTGAGGGTGCGTGGTGTTCCTTCGATGGCGCTTTACCCGGTAGCATTGCATCAGCAGCCGGCTTTTCAATGCGCAGGGTATTTTCCGGTGGCGGAGAAAGCGGTTGAAGAAGTTCTATCTCTACCGCTGCATCCTTATCTTACTGAAGTGGCCTTGAAGGCAGTTTGCGAGGCTGTGGGAGAATTCTACTCATGAAGCATGAGCAGTATGCGCTCATGCACGACGTGGAAGATGTGCATTGGTGGTATCAGGTGCTGCGTGGACTCGTGCTGAACGCATTGAATGTAATGGTTCCACGAGGTAAACGCGTTCTTGACGCTGGATGTGGCACTGGGGGCATGTTGCGCAGCCTTGGTGAATGGGAGACTTATGGATGTGATGTCAGCGAGGAGGCCGTCGAGCTCTGTCGGTCCCACCATCTATCACGCATTACATCCTGCGATTTGCAGGCCATGCCCTATACCGTTGGCATGTTTGATGCCGTTCTTAGCCTTGATGTGCTCTATCACTCTCGAGTTGAGGAACGAGTGGCACTTCGTGAGATGCGACGTGTGCTGAAACCCGGAGGGCTGCTCGTGGTGAATGTGCCCGCTTTTGAGTGCCTGAGTGGTATGCATGACCGGGCAGTCGATGGAGCCAGGCGGTATCGGAAGGAAGCTCTCTGCGCGTTATTGCACGGACAGGGATTTGAAGTTGTGGAAGTGTATTATTGGAATGCATGGCTTTTCTTACCCTTACTGCTGCGGCGTAAAATTTCACAGGATGATCAAGGGGACTTGGTCATGCCACCGCGCTGGTTGAATTTTTTTTTGAGTGCTGCCGGTAAACTCGATGCACGTTTATGCCGTCGGCTGCGCCTACCCCTAGGCACTTCTCTTTTTGCCATCGCACGCCGCTGTTCGGAATCCGTAGTGAGTTCTTGTGGTGTTCAGCTTCACAAGGTTGTGGCGATAATTTCTATGCTAGTTTTGATTATGTCAGTTTAGCTGTCCTCATGAAGGCGACGAGGCTTGTCTTTTGACGCTCGTTTCGAGCGTGTGGCAGTTTAAAAGGGTAATGAAAAAAGAAAAGTCTCATGCCAAGCCAATACTCACCACGACTCTTTGTGTGGCTACAAGTCAGGCTCCTCGCAGGTGGCTGATTTTCGCTTGGCTAAGAAGGGGAATGGTGCGGATGGCGATTCTCTGTCTCCTAATTACCGGAGTTCTTTACGGTTGGACGGCTGATTTCCCGATGGTATTCGACGATCTATTTTATCTGGTCGAGAACCCGTTTTTCCAGAGCAACTCCCCATTTGTTTATTGGGGTAATTTTACAGATTTTGCCCGTTTGCCGTTCGAGTGCGGTGCGGAACCAGATCTTACTGTAAATATGCTTCTGAGGCCTTTGGCTTATGCAACTTTTTATCTGAACCACACGCTGGATGGTTTTGAGCCACGCTGGTTTCGGGTTTTTAACATGCTACTCCATGCTTTGAATGGGTGGCTATTTTATTGTCTGATCCGCAGACTTGGACGCGTTCTTGAGTCGCAAGGTAAGATGACCGCCTCCTCAGCGCGATTCATCGCTACAGGTGCCTCGCTCCTTTTCATCGTTCATCCGCTGGCAACGGAGTCAGTCACTTACATCATCCAGAGGTTTACCACGATGGGGGCGTCTTTTGTGCTAACCTGCCTCTTGCTTCATTTTACTGCTATGGAAAGCGCGGATAGGCGGCGTTTTTGGCTAGCTACTGGATCAGTGATCGCTCTGCTGCTGGGTATGCTAACCAAAGAGAGCGTGTTCATGGCACCTGCACTGGCGCTGGGACTGGACTGGTTGGTTATCGGCACACGCTTCTGGGCGGCGACGAAGCGCACGCTATATCTATTGCTCTGTATGCCGTTGGTGCCGTTGATGATCATTGCGGTCTCTGCCGCACAGAATGAAGGTCAGCTAAATTTCGTGGAAGCCTTAAACATCACCAACGTCCGAGGAAAGCCATGGAGTCACTGGGAATATGCTGCCACCCAAAGCATGGTGTTGTTGGAATATCTACGTTTGATTGTGTGGCCCTCCGGGCAGAATGTATACCCAGACCCGACAGTTTATCATTCGTTTAAGGAAGGTCCGGTGTGGCTAGCTATGTTGCTGTTGGGATCTATTCTTGGATGCACGTGGTGCTTGCGCAATCGCACATGGATGTCTGGAGCTGGAAGACTTATGTTTGCTTTTATTGCTTGGTTTTTTGTCAGCATATCCGTTTCATCAAGTTTCATTCCGCTGCCTGACATGATGGCGGAGCACCGTACTTATCTACCTTCGATCGGCGTATTGGTCATGCTAATGTGCATAGCGGATCGCTTGTCGGCGATTTCCGGTATTGTGCCATGGCGCCTGCTCGTGATTGGTGTGTTCTGCAACCTTTCCGTGGCCACGTGCCTACGAAACAAGACATGGAGAACAAATGTCTCTCTTTGGCAGGATGCCGTTACCAAAAGCCCCAATAAACCGGCAGCATGGAACAACCTAGGCTGCGCCCTCATCGAAGAGAAAGGCGATCTGGAAAAAGCCGAGATTGCATTCCGGCGCGCCCTAGAGCTTGAGCCTTTTTTCTTTGGTGCACTCAACAACCTTTCCAAAACATTGCTGATGCAGCAGCGCTGGCGTGAATGTCACGACAGCTTAGTGACACTTTTCGAAAGACATCCCTCGGCGCTGAATAACCGCCAGATTGTGTATTGGGCAGGTGTGGCTCTAGTTGGAATGGGACGTCATCAAGAAGGAGCCATCATCCTTGAGCGAATTTTGAATGATGATCCCAGCCATTTCCTTGCTGCAAAATTTCTAGGGCTGGCCTGTTTTTATCAGAAGCACTTTGCGCGGGCACGTGAATGTCTCCTGCTTGCGGAGAAGTTGCAACCCGGCGATCCGGACGTGATGCAAGCTCTTGCCATGCTAAAAAGACAGGGTGTGTCATTATGAACCAAGCGCTCTTTCATCGATTTCATGGCTTGTTTTTGATATCCGGTATCTCGGCACTAATTGACCAGATGGCATGGCAGAGGCTGCTGGTGCTTTTTGCTGGGGGTGACGTGGCAGCGATGACGATCATTGTAACAACGTTCATGGCTGGGCTGGGGCTTGGTAGCTTGTTGGGTGGAAGTTTGGCAGATCATTTCTCAATTCGCGCTAATATGATGATCTTCATTCAGGCGGAGATCGGCGTCGGGGTTTTCGGATTATGCAGCGCATGGCTGTTTCATGACGTGCTCTATGAGCACCTTGTGCTGCTGGTGCACTCCAAGGCTATGACAGCTCTGGTTTTGTTTCTTTTTTTGTTGCCGCCTACACTTCTGATGGGGATTTCATTGCCGGTGCTCGCCAAATTGGTGACGCATCAACTCCCCAATATGGCGGGACGCATTGGTATGCTCTACGCAGTAAACACGATCGGTGCAGCACTTGGAGCTTTTCTGGCTACTTGGGTGTTGCTGCCGGCAGTTGGTGTGGAAGGAGCTCTGCGCTGGGCTGCGCTTGGCAATGCGATATGTGCACTCGGCACTTTTTTTGGTTTTCGTAGCGTAAAGGTTGAGGAGACAAAGGACATGCCTGCACACCCGCTTTTTTCGAGAAAAGTGCCGCTATGTCTAAGCTTGTTTTTCGTCACGGGATTTGCGGCTTTGGCAGCGGAAATGGTTTGGTTTCGCGTGCTTGGAGCATTGGCAAAATCTTCAGCTCATACGATGGGCACACTGCTCGGCATTTACCTGACAGGTTTGGGTTGCGGTGCGGTGGTGGGCTCTATTGTTGTGAGCTTCGTGGAGAACGCTTGGCGGATGTTCTTGAGACTGCAGGGACTCGCGATTCTTTACGCGGCCTGTGGCATGGGGGTGGCACTGTATCTATTGGGGAATTCTTCACTCTCTTGCTATCTAGCAAGCTATGAGCCGGTGGATGCTGACACGGCGCTCAGTCTATTGCAAAGTTGGTGGTATGGTGATTTGAAGCCGGAGCATGCAACGCATGTGTTGACGTATCCGCTGCTGCATGCGGTGGTGCCTTCGGTTATTATGTTTCCAGCTACCTTCCTGATGGGTGCTTGCTTTCCGCTGATGCAAAAAGCGGCGCAGAACGATGAATATCATGTGGGATGGCGCACAGGTGCCTTACAATGCGCGAACATTCTAGGTAGCATGGCAGGCGCATCGAGCGTGACCGGTTTGTTGTTGCCTATTTGGGGCAGTGCGGGTGTTTTCATGCTGCTGGCAGCAGTAGGCATGCTGCTTCTCATAAGTGGTCTACATGGCTTGTGGCGTATATCCGCAGCTTTGGCGGGCACCGCCTTGCTGATCTTCTTGCCGGATCAAAAGACTCTTTGGTCAGCAGTCCATGGTGCACAAAAAGATCGTGTGTGGCTGGCGGAAGATGCAAGCGGTGTCTCGCTTTTGAAACGTGATGAGGCAGAACCTAGAAAATTCGTCGTTTTCATCAATGGCATCGGACAGAGTTGGATACCCTATGGAGGCATTCACACGATTTTGGGTGCACTTCCTGTGATGTTACATGATAAACCAGAGCGCGTTGCCTTAATTGGTCTAGGATCGGGTGATACGCTGCATGCGATTCTGTCACGAAAAGAGATACGTGAAGTCTGTTGTGCGGAGATTGTGGCAGGACAACTCCAAACGCTCAGGACGGTGCAGAATGACGTGGGTGCTGAGGCCGTGAAAGCGGTTTTGGCGGATAGTCGAGTGCGTCATATGGCTTGTGACGGGCGCATGATGCTCCTTCGCGACGATAAAAAGTTTGATGTGATCGAGGTGGACGCATTAAGGCCGACGAGCGCTCACTCGGGCATGCTCTACTCGGAGGAGTATTTTGAATTGGTGAAGTCCCGCCTGCGTCCCGGAGGCATGGCGGTAACTTGGCTGCCGACGCCGCGGGTGGCGGCGACGATGCGGAAAGTATTTCCGCATTTGCTGGTTTTTGGTGATGTGATTGGCATTGGCACGCAGGAACCATTGCGGGTGCACTGGACATGGTTGCAAGAGCGTGTGGATATGCCGCAGATATGGTCGTATTTTCGTTCCACAGGTATCGATTTGCATGCATTGCTTATAGCGGTTGCCGGACCTAGAGCGAGGATTACACGCCTAGAGGCAGACCCAAGGCAGGAGACAAACACAGATCTTTTTCCCAAAGATGAGTGGTTGCTGCCATCGCTTCTGAAAAAGGCTTATCCATGACATTAGGGTAGCGTAAAAAACTACAAATAGGATCAGGTGCAGCTTCGTGTCGCTATGCTTAATTTAAACTTATGCGACATCAGCAATTTGAGTTTAGTTTTGTGGTTCCGCTTCACAATACGGGAAGTATGTTGCGACCTCTACTGGGGGCTTTTCGAGCGGAGGCTATGACGCTGCGCGATTCTTGGGAGCTCGTGTTGGTGGATGATGGTAGCACGGATGGCACGCCACAAAAAGCACGTGAGCTTTTGGCTGATTTTCCCGCGCCCGTCGTGCTTGTCGTGCTGGCGAAGAACTTCGGAGAGCATGCTGCGGTATTCGAAGGGTGGCGTCGTTCTCATGGCCGCTACGTGGTGAATTTGGATGATGATCTGCAGAATCCTGTTTCGGAAGCACGCCGACTGCTAGAGCATCTGCGTTCATCTGACGCAGATGTAGCCTACACCTTTTTCGATCAAAAAAAACATGCCTGGTGGCGAAATCTGGGCAGTCAGCTGGCGAATTTTTTTGCCACTCTTTTACTAGAGAAACCTCATGAGCTTTATCTTTCAAGTTTTCGCGCCGTACGGCGCGAATTGATTCAGCGTGTGGAAAATCATCACAGTCCTTTTCTTTACCTCGATGGCCTTATATTTGGTGCAACAAATCGTTTCACACGCCTCAAAGTGATCCATAAATCGCGTCTTTTGGGTTGCAGTGGTTATACAATGAGAAAACTGCTAAGACTGGCTGGCGGGATGATCTTCGGTTTTAGCATGTTGCCGTTGCGCATTGCATCTATGCTTGGCCTGAGTCTTTTTGCTCTCGGTTTATTGCCTTTGGGATTATTTACAGCAGATTGGTTATTGTTCGATTTTCGACAGTTAGATGTGTTATTTGTTGTAGGTTGTTTGGCTGTGTTTGGTGGGATGCAGCTGCTTTTACTCGGCATTCTAGGCGAGTATGTTGGTCGCACTTTTCTAACCGTAATTAACAGACATCAGGTGCTGGTGCGCGAGGTTTTCACGCTAAGGGAGGTGTCGGCATGACGACTCGAATGTATGAACGTGACTCGGTGGTGCGCGGTGTGAGGGTAATGGAACTATGCCATGTGCGAGATTCACAGCGTGGTGATTTGATGGTGATTGAATTTGCGCAAGTGCTGCCCTTCAGACCGCAGCGCTGCTTTTTAACTTACGCCATGTCTAGCGGTCAAGTGCGTGGCAAGCACGCACATCGTGAGTGCAGTCAGCTTCTGCTTAGTGCACATGGCACCTGTCGTTTGCTTATGGATGATGGCATAAGAAACGAGGAAATCATATTGGACCGTCCCGAGATTGGCGTGCTAGTTCCACCGATGGTATGGACAGAGGTCAGCGGCATCAGAGCTGATTCTGTTCTTCTCGTTCTAGCTTCACATGTTTACGATTCGGCGGATTATATTCGAGACTATGCCGTTTTTTTACAAATCATAAGGGAGGCGATCTATGAATCCTGAAACTATCCTTACCGTTGATGTCCAAAACAGTCGGCTTTGGGATAAATTGACAAATCTTATACGCCGGCAGCCTCTTTTTATGGCCGTGCTGCCGTCCCTATTGATAGCTTTCGTCATGGCTTGGATTGATCGGATCACCACTTGGGAGGTCAGCCTGTTTGTTTTTTACGCCCTCCCAATTCTGATAGCGGTCTGGTGGGCAGGTAGCATTGCCGGATACGTTTTGGCATTGATCTGTGGCATTTTGTGGTGGCTCTCAAATTATGAAACCCATCCCTATGAGACCACGCTGGGCTATCTGTGGGCTACCGTCAGCCGCGTGGTTTTTTTTGCAATGGCAGCTTATGCCGCCACCGCAGTGCGTAACCGCCAAGAAGCTGATAAGGCCCGCATTCAGACACTTGAGGAGCGTCGCCAACTCGAGGCTGATTTGGTGGCGGTAAGTGAGCATGAGCAACAAAGGATAGGCCAAGATCTGCATGATGGCATCTGCCAACAGCTTGCAGCTATTGGTTTAGCTGCTCGCTCACTGGCAAATGATTTGCGTGCTTTCGACAGCAGCTTTACGCAAGATGCAGAACTTATCGAGAGCTCCATTCAGCAGACGGTGACTGAGGCGCGTGGGCTAGCTCGCGGTATCTTCCCAGTGCATGTAGATCGCCATGGGCTGGCTGTGGCGCTTACGGATCTTGCCCAATCTATTTCTCGCCTTACTGGTGTGAAGATTAATATTGAGGAATTGAGTGATGTGCAAATTTATTCACCTGAAGTATCGATGCACCTTTACCGCATTATTCAAGAAGCGATTGGTAATGCAGTTCGTCATGGCGGTGCTCAGCATGTAAACGTTAAACTGGAAAGCAATTCTCAGGCTATTATTTTGACCGTTAGCGATGATGGAAGAGGTTTTCCGGCAGAACCTCGAATGAATATAGGAATGGGTATGCGAACCATGCGCTATCGAGCTCAGATGATTGGGGCCAGTTTATCCGTTTCTGATTCGAATCCGGGGGGGGCAACACTGCGTTGCTCGATGCCCATTCATATTTCCTAATTTTTTTTACCCATTTTTCAAATCACTATGCCTGATTTCAGCAAGCCTACTCGTGTTCTCATCGTCGAGGATCACCCCATGTTTCGTGAGCATCTCATACATCTCATCACTCGCGAACTAGGGGTTGTCATTTGCGGAGAGGCGGACAATAACAGCGATGCGATGGTTATTCTGCGAAAAGAGAAGCCGGAAATAGCTCTTGTCGATCTTACTTTACGCGGGGGCTCTAGTGGTTTGGAATTGCTTAAGGATATCAAGGCTTTTGATCTTGATGTGAAGGTGCTTGTGCTTTCCATGCACGACGAGAATCTCTATGCCGAGCGGGCTCTTCGAGCCGGTGCTCGGGGGTACATCACTAAAAACGAGGCATCCTCCGAGCTTATTAAAGCTATTCGCTGCGTTCTATCTGGTGAAATTTACGCCAGCCATCGCGTCACGGCCCGTCTTCTCCAGCGGATGAGTCAGAAGAAAAAGTCCAGTCATCTAGTCGGTTTGGAAACCTTAGCGGATCGAGAGTTGGAGGTCTTCCAGATGCTCGGACGTGGTAAGAGCACAAAAGAGATTGCTGAAACACTCAACCTTGGAGATTCGACCGTCGAGACGTATCGCGCACGCATCAAGGAGAAGCTGCAGCTGCGCAGTGCCGCTGAACTGTATTTGCGAGCTGGACAGTGGGTTCGTGATCATGGTGCGTGATCTTTACACGCTTGTTTCGGTTCTGGAACAGTTGATTGAGCTATTAGCCTTTATGCAGGCGAGCAAATGGTGGGGCTACTTTTAAGTGGATCTTTGAATCAACTTGGCCTTCGGAGCTCAAACAACTCTCTTGTCCGAGTGTACCAGTGCGGAGCTTGCATGCGCCCGATGGGATGATAATTGACAGGGTTCACAAGCCAAGTGTGCGGATCGAAGATTCCATCACGCGCATGCACTCGCAGCACTTCGCCTATGATGAGACGGTTGGAGCCAATCTCAAGGATGCTGTGGCAGCGACACTCGAGACTCGCGGGGGACTCCGCGATGCGAGGTGGTTTCACCACGCTGCATGGTAAGGGGTTCAGTCCGGCATGGAGCAGTTCATTTTCACCTGCCGGGAGGCTCGCGGCGCACTGATTCATCTTTTCCGCGATGTTTTCGTCCACGAGATTCACGACAAACTCCTGAGTGAGTCGGATGTTGCGCGCGGTATCCTTCGGCACACCTGGTGAGCGATCACCGGGACACAGACCTACGATGGGTGGTGAGTCCCCCAGCACGTTAAAGAAGCTAAAAGGGGCTGCGTTCACACGACCATCCAGATCCAAGGTGGTGGTGAGGGCTATCGGACGCGGCGTAACGAGGCCTCCGAGAATCATGTAAGCGTTGTCACGCAGAGGGCCGGTGAGATCAATTTCCATGTGGTTAGGTAGATGCTGCATGAAAAATTCTTTCATTCCGTGATTCAACCGTTTTGAAAGGCAAACTGTGGCTGTCTGAAGCCGTAAACATAACAATGAGTCCAATCCTTGAATTCAATCTTCTCCAAACACGTCGTCAATTCTTCGGGCATGCAGGTTTGCGTCTCGGTGGTCTTGGCTTGATGCATGCTATGGGCAGAGATGCTTTTGCCATATCAAAAACCCAAGTGCATGAGCCACTTCCCGGGCTTCCTCACTTTGCTGCGAAAGCAAAAGCCGTCATTTACCTACATATGAACGGTGGGCCGTCGCAGATTGATACTTGGGATTACAAGCCAGGATTGCAGCAATGGTATGACAAGGACTTGCCTCCGAGTGTTCAGGGTGGGCAGCGATTGACAGGCATGACCAGCAGGCAGGCGAGGTTTCCAGTGGCGCCAAGCCTTTTCAAATTTGCACAGCACGGACAGTGCGGGCGCTGGGTCAGTGAGTTACTGCCATACACAGCAAAGCACGTTGATGACATCGCTTTGATCAAAACGGTGCACACAAACGCGATCAACCATGATCCAGCATGCACTTTTGTGATGACAGGAAGGGAGGTGCCTGGCTTTGCGAGTCTTGGCTCCTGGCTCGCCTATGGCCTCGGCAGCGAGAGCAATGATCTACCAGCTTTTGTAGTACTCACGCCAACTTGGAGCGCCAAGTCGATGGCGCAGGCGCTTTTCAC
Organism: Prosthecobacter sp.; assembly: GCA_017853885.1. Lineage (GTDB taxonomy): Bacteria > Verrucomicrobiota > Verrucomicrobiia > Verrucomicrobiales > Verrucomicrobiaceae > Prosthecobacter. Next base: position 93,469 of record JAFMIR010000008.1, on the reverse strand, counting down.
CCGTATGTGGAGTAGTGGTTTCCTGCCCAGTCAGTTTAGTGGGGTGGCGCTACGTTCTGTGGGTGATCCTGTGCTCTACATTCAAAATCCGGATGGCGTATCACCGGCGAACCGACGTGCTATGCTTGACACGCTTTCAGAGATGAATGCGCTCAGCTTTGAGAAGTTCGGCGATCCAGAAATCCAAGCGCGTATTTCACAGTATGAGATGGCATTTCGCATGCAGACGAGTGTGCCGGAGTTGGTGGACTTGAAGTCCGAAAGTCAGAGTACGCTTGATCTCTATGGTCCGGAAGTTCAAAAACCAGGCACTTTTGCTTCGAGCGCGATCCTCGCGCGTCGTCTTGTAGAGCGCGGTGTTCGAGTGGTGCAGGTGCTCCATCGGGGATGGGACCAGCACGGCAATCTTCCTAGTGATATTCGTCTGCAATGTCGTGACACCGACCAGCCTATAGGTGCACTGTTGTCCGATTTAAAACAGCGAGGACTACTCGACAGCACGCTCGTCATTTGGGGCGGGGAGTTTGGTCGCACGGTTTATTCACAGGGGGGGCTCACGCCGACGAACTATGGCCGTGATCATCACCCGAGGAACTTCTGCATGTGGATGGCTGGCGGCGGTATCAAAGGCGGTGTGAGCTATGGAGAAAGCGATGAGTTCAGTTACAACATCGCCACAAACCCTGCACACCTGAATGACATCAATGCCACCATCCTAAATCAGTGCGGAATTAATCACGAGCGTCTAAGCTACAAGTTCCAAGGCCTCGATGCACGGCTTACCGGCGTTCTGCAGCAACATCCGATCAAAGAGATCATAGCTTGAGCCCCAGATTCCTAGACTTAGGTATGTCGCTGGCTGTTCAGTTCGCTGATTTGTCGGTTCAGTGTGCAAAAGTCGTAGAGTACGCCCAAGAGAAACCAGCCACCTGTCAGCAAGTAAAAAATGCCCGTGCCCCATTTGCCCATGTAGAAACGATGAATGCCAAGAGGTCCGAGGAAAGTCAGTAGTAGCCATGCCGCGCTATATTCGATGGAGCCTGAGGCATAACGTCGGCCAGCATCACGATCCATGCTTGGGATCAAAAACAGATCAACGATCCAGCCGATGAGAAAAAGTCCGCCTGTGAAAAACCAGAGAATGCCTGTTTTTGGGCGGCCAAAATAAAACCGATGTGAGCCTGTGAATCCGAAAAACCAGAGAATATAACCGATGATCTTATTGTGAGTGTGGCTGGAAATGTTTTGCATGATCCTGCATCTTTTCGGAGGTCATCCGTTTTTGCGAGTGCAAAAGCGGGTTGTATTTCGAATTCATTCGCTGTGCTTGTTAAAGCTATCTGAATCTCAGAGGCGGAGGTTTCAGAATCTGGTTGAACGAAAGGACTGGGAAATGCCTTCACGCATCCTGATGCTTCAAGCGGATCTCGCTGTTTCAGAACGGTAGGCGCGTGCGAGAAGGGTCACCGGCTGAGTGACTTGTTGCCCGGTGGCATGCAAACCGTTGGCAAGTTGCAGGTGACAGCCAGGGTTGCTGGTGGCCACGATGGGAGCTTGGGTGGCATTCACACAGGCCACTTTGCGATCGAGCAGCTTTCGGCTCTGCTCGGGCTGCGTAATGTTATAAATACCGGCACTGCCACAGCACCAGTTAGACTCTGGTAGTTCCTTTAAAACGAGACCAGGAATGCTCTGGAGCACTTGGCGCGGTTGAGAGACGATTTTCTGACCGTGGCAGAGGTGGCAGCTTTCATGATAGGTGATTTCGGCCACACCCGCTCCCCTCTCTGGTTTACGGAAACCGATTTCCACAAGCCATTCATGGATGTCTTTGATCTTCCGGTCCCATTCGACAGCTTTCGCTGCATAGTATGGATCGTCGTGCAGCAGATGTCCGTAGGTCTTTAAATGAGATCCACAGCCTCCTGCGTTGGTGATGATGGCATCAAGCGAGCTAAGATCGAAAGCATCGATCTGCCTTCGTGCCAGCTCGCGGGCGAGTTCCAGCTCCCCGTTGTGTGCGTGCAGGGATCCACAGCAACTCTGAGAGCGTGGAGTAATGACCTCGCAAGCGTTCGCGAGAAGCACATCGGCCGTGTCACGGTTGATGTCAGAAAAAGCGAGATCCTGCACGCAGCCGGTGAGGAGACCCACACGATATTTTTTTCGCTGGATAGGGCTTTCGAGTGCGCTGATCAGCTTATCTGAAAACGCGACGGCGATGCGCGGGGTCTGTGGTTCGAGGGCGGCAAGCGAACGCGGCATCAAGCCAAAGAATTTCATTCGTCGCATGAATCGGTCTAGCCCAGTGGCTTGATACAAGCGTAGCAATCGTCCCACGAACCGTAGCAGCCATGGGTGCATGAAAAGCGTGTTCAAGGTAAGCCAGCGCCAGAAGTCGCGTTGCGTGGATTTGACCACTCCGGCTCGTTCCACTTCCGCGCGGGCTGTTTCGAACAATTCCGCATAATGAACACCGGCGGGGCAGGCTGTTTGGCAGGCCAGACAGCCGAGGCAGTAGTACATTTCATCGGATAGGGCTTTGGTGACCTCGAGTTCGTCATCGGCCACAGCTCTCATGAGAGCGATACGGCCGCGAGGGCTGTTCCGCTCCTGCTTAGTCTCCATGTAGGTTGGGCAGGTGGGCAGGCACATGCCACAGTGCATGCATTGCTGAAGCACAGAGTAGTCGAGATTCTTGAGGAGCGAAGTAGCGGGCATGGAACCAAGGACTTTCATACCCCGTGCATGGCGGGAATCCATCAACGATTTGAACGTATAACCTCAGGAACCGTTTTTGAAAGCATACAGAAGTCCGTCGTCTGCTCCGATGAGAATGTAATCCCCCGCCACAGCTGGGCTGCTCTTTAACGGAGCGCCCGCCTCAAAGCGCCACAGTTCTCCGCCCTTTTCCAAATCGAGGGCGTAGAGGTATCCATCATCGCAACCAAATAGCACACTTTGCCCTCCACAAACGACAGCGCTGCTATCAATGCGGTCACGGGCGCGGAACTCCCATTTTTTCTTGCCGCTCACGCGGTCAATCGCATGAAAGCGTTTGTCTCGGCCGCCCACAAAAACCGTCTTTTCCCAAATCGCTGGAGCGGCATAGTATTCAAAATCGCGTTCGCCATACTCCCAGACCTGCATGCCATCGCTGATGCTATGAGCTCCGACACGATTGCCGTAGTGGCTCACATAAACGACCCCGTCTGCGATGGCTACATTGTTGCCAATGTAGGCGCCTACTTCGATTTGCTTTTCCTCTTTGCCTGACTTCACATCATGCACATGTAAGACGCTGTCACATCCGCCAAAGACCACTTTGCCATCACCGATTGCTGCTCCTCCGTTGATGTAGTATCCAGTCTCAGCTGCCCACTCTTTCGTTCCTGTTTTGGCATTCAGGGAGTAAACTTTGTAGTCGTAGGAGCCTATGATGATGTGTTGAGAATGGGTCGCTGGATCGGTCCAAACGTTTGCAGCGGCATGAATTTCGGCCTCTGTTTCGAACTTCCAAGACGGATGGCCTGTTTCGGCGTTCCAAGCATACACAAAGCCATCTTGGCATCCTGCCACTACGAGGTCGCCAGCCAAGGCGGCCGCACCATCAAAGGCTCCCTTGGCTTCTGCTTTCCAAAGTTCTTTGCCACTGGTCAGATCAAGGCAGAAAAACTTTCCGTCTTTGCATCCAGCATAGACCTTGTTACCACGCACGACGGGACTGGAGACCAGCATTTCCCCCTGGCCTTTGGGTTTATCCATCATCTTGAACTGCCATGCGAGCTGCAGCGGGAATTTGAGAATAGTAGGCGAGACACCTGTCATCGCTTCGTTGCCCCGCGAGTGTACCCAGTCGCCAGCTGTTTGGGCTTGTAACAGGCGAGAGTTAGCAAAAAACAAAAGCAATAAGGCAATGCATTTCATGGAAAGTTAAAAACGCATCATCGCGGCGGCTCGTAGCGCAAGATGTTGCGATGATACACTTGGCACTCTTGTTTGTGCAGCCAGATGCTGAACCAGAACAGAACAGCTCCCCCTAATACCACCAGCAAAAGAAGTGGACGACCCTTTGAGGAATTTCCGAAAAAGAGGGTTAGGAGCGAAACGACCGCCATCAGATGGTAAGGCCACGCGTAATCTTGTCTTAATTGAGTTTGCTGGCGGATCATGGCAGCATATTCTGGCGGACGTGTGGCCAAGATGCGTGGTGTCGCTTTTTCCCGTAGGTCCGTATAAGGCCATACGCTGGCGCATGACACGCAGATAAGGCACAGAGCCAGCAGGCGGGAACGACGTTCTCCGAAAGCAATCGACATGATGAAGAATATCAGCCCAAATCCGAGCCCGTAGAGTGGCATCGGCTCGATGAGAAGGTGTAGATATTCCGGATCACGGATGCTTTGCCAGAGGATGGTGAGTTCCTGCCACATAAGGGTATGTTAAACTTAAGATGAAGCATGACATTCGGGCATGAAGCAAGGGCGGGAGAGGGAAATTCCACCTGCGAGCATGCCCCTGTTAGGAGGCGTTGAGGTCCTTGTTGTAATACACTTTCACAAACTTCATGCCCTTGCGGTCATCATAGCCGCGCTCGAGGACCGGCTGATCGTCCGCCACGGCGGGTTTCACATGGATTTCCACACCCGTGTCCAGCTTTAGCACGGCAGCTATGCGCTTTTTGGCCTTCGCCACATCCTTCTTCGAGATCTCAAAGCTTGTTTCCAGCGGCTGCCCCTGCTCCTCTTCCAAGCGAGTTCGGTGCTTTTCAAAGCGGTTGATGGTTTCCGGATCTTTCAAGACCTCACGTTCAAATTCCTCCAGCTGGAAGGTCTCCCGTTCCTCAAAGTAATCCAACGCGCACTTGGCTGCAGTGGCCGCCTCCCAAGGCGGTGTATCTTCATGGCTGTTATCGGCTAGGCTTTGCTGCTCTAGGAAAGAGACAGCCATTTTTGCATACGCATTTGTGAGGAAAGTCGCATCGGGCACAGCCTCAACCCCCAAGAACTCACGAACCCAAAAACGTGTGTCCGCTCCGCCGCGGTCGAAAGTGAGAACATAATAGCCCTTCTCACCCCAGTAGTCGATGATCAGGCAGCCTTTGTCGATCTTGTCAGGATGGATGCCGTGTTCCGTCGATAGCCGAAGGTCACCATTGCGGGTGGTGATGGTTAGGAAGGGGGTCACACTGTCCGATTTTAAAATGCACAGCCCATTCACCAGCTCACCTTCGATATGGATTTCCTTCAGCAGGGCGATGCAAAGATCGCCCTCTTTGATGTTGGGATGATTGGACTTTGCATAGAGGCGCTGAGCGATCTCGATGCCACGCTCGAGGAGATTTGCCTCGCCGGCAAAAATCGCTTTGGCACACAGGTTCATCTCATGCTGATGCAGTGATGAGTGATGAGTGAAGCGGTGCCCCATGAGGTTCTTGAACGGCTTTACAAATAACGCTGTCAGCATTTCCTGGTCTTTTTCAGCAATTTCGAAGACCTCTTTCGAGGTCTGCAACGGCTCCTCACGCTGAGGATTGCCAATTTTGGCGAGCACGGCCTTAGTGGCAGTGGCAGTGTTGAGGCGAAGCTTGATGGACATGCGGGGCGCGGAGGCTAGCGAGCTTGACTCATGCGCAAGTGGCAGTTTTGCTTCTCTAGCTGCGTGAACTCATGGTACTTTTTCCAGCTTCACCGGGTAAGTTTGAAACGCATTCCACTGGCAAACAAGGAGATCACCGTTTTCGAGCACACACACATCGTGGCCATGTTCGAAAACACGCTCCGCTTGCTTTAGCGGCTTCAGTTTTCCGTCTTCATATACCGGCTCCGTGCCGCCGGGGGCGCTCACAACCTTGTTTTCATGGTTCAGAACCACGGTGAAACCACTCGGATTTTGTGGTAATTTGTTGATTTCCGGTGTCTTGCTCCAGCACACGCCCGCATAGATCTCCTGACCGCTGATGACCGGGCGGCAGACCATCGCACCGGGCACCGGAATAGTTTCGAGATATCCGCCTTCCAAGGTGAAGCGTCGGAAGCAGTTATCGGCACGCGATGTGACCAACACAGTGGCTCTCTCCGTGCCCTGCCTGGCATCAATCGCAATGCCGTGGGCATTGTTCAGCCGCTGCTCTTCCGGCACGTCATCCTTGCCGCCAAAACGCTGGATGAATTTCCCGTGCGAGTCGTAACGCAGCACAAACTGGGAGCCATAGCCGTCCACAACATAGATGTCACCGTTCGGTGCGACTGCCGTCTCCGTGGGATTAAAGACCATGTCAGGTTCGTAGGCTCCCACGCTCATCGGGTGACTAATGGAAAAAATCTCCTTGCCGGTCAGGTCGATCTTGGACACTCGCCCTGTCTGGCGGTAGCTACCGTTGCCGTTTTTCCATAGGCCGCTATCCGTCACAAAAAGAAATTCCTCACCATTTTCGTCTGATAGGCTCAGTCCATGGCCACCAGGCCACATGCTCCCCCAAGATTCGACAATAGTGCCGTCCGGTTTGAAGACTAGCATTTGATTCTGCAAATGATCGCCGATCATGAAAAGCCTCCCGTCTCTTACCTGAACCATTTCATGACAGTTCAAGATTGGATGATGTCGACCTTGGCCGGCTGCCACCCATTCTTTGTTAACCTTGTACCGATGGCTGGCGTGACCGATCAAAACATCTTTTTTCGGGTCTGGAGCGGATTGGAGCTTCTGCGTCCAAGTGGCCATGGCAGCGGTACCAAGACCGGCGAGAAAGTGGCGGCGTGCCTTCATTGGATTTGGGTGAACCGTGGGTAAAATAGGTCCCGACAGGACTCTTTGTGGGTCGATCGAATCAATCGGCGAGTCCTGGATCCCATGCTTCCATGGCGAGACTGGCAGCCCCCAGACCACCGGCCGAGTCTCCAAGCGTCGTCGGCACCACCCTTACAGGCGTGTCCCTGAGTGCTGGCATCAACGCCAATGCCCGCTGGCTGATCGCATCGCAGAAACGCGTGCCGAGGGCCACCAAAGGACCATGTAGATAGTAAATACCCGCATCGATCAGCAAGTGTGACATGCCAACCGCCCGAGCGAAATCATTCACTACCTCGTGCCAAGCCATCGAATCATGGTTCGCTAGTTCTGCCAAGGCATCGTTTAAGTCGGAAGGAATGGCTGCATCCGGCATTTTTCCGGCTAGCCTACGCCAAGTCGTTGGTGCGGAAAGTACCTGGTGTAATTGGCGCTCACCATCTGGTGTGGCCCATGGCCAGAGGCCGGTCTCGCCGACGGCATGATGAGCGCCCGTCACCAGCTTGCCATCACGGACTTGTGCGATAGCGAAACCGCTGCGAGGTCCTAAGATTGCAAAATCGTTTTCGTTGCGTCCACCACCAAACCATCTCTCAGCCATTGCCACCACACGCATGTTGTTCTCGATTCTGACGGGGACTTCAAGTGCTTGCTCCAGGGTCTTTTGAAGTGGTATGTCATTCAAGCCGGGAAAAATCACACTGTAGCGGACAGTACCCTTGATCGGATCCACCAGACCTGGAACACCCACACCAATGCCAAGCAGCGGCCTGTCAATCATTGCGGCTGCTTTCCGCAGGGTGTCTTGAAGAGTCTGAATAACGGTTTCTGTAGTGGCTCCGTGCGGAATCGGGCAGACGTGAGCGTCGATGGCTTTCCCCGAAAAATCGATGGAAACCATCTGCAATCGGGACGCAGTGAACTCAAGTCCAGCAAACCAACCACTGCCCCCATCGAGAGCCAGACGCACTTTGGGACGTCCTGTCTTGCCTTGCATCAGGCCGGCCTCTCGCATCCATCCTGTGGCAATCAATTGATCGACATAGATGCTCATCGTCGATGGAGCCACTTTCAGCATCTTTGCCAAGTTGGCACGGGATTCAGCCTTGCCATCACGGATCATTTTCACGATTTGAGCGTGAAGATTTTCTTTGGAGATTTTTAGGGTTCGCATAGCACTTTAATGCATATTCGTAACGAATCGTCCAGTAGCTAGTCTGCTCTAAGCCATGCAATAAGCACTCAATCTTGTATTTTGGCTGATTATCAGGGAAAATATTTGCCCATGACTCTCCAAGCACTCTCAGCTCAAAAGCCGTTTACCACCAAAGACGGCAGCACCATCCGGAGCATTCTCGACCTCACAAATGCCCCCGTGCAGAACCAGAGTCTCGCTGAAGCATCGGTGCCTTCAGGCTTCTCCACGGAACGCCACTACCACAAGATTAGTGAGGAATTCTACTTCATCCTCGAAGGCACAGGTATCATGGAGGTTGACGGTGAACAGCGGCCTGTGATTCCAGGTGATGCCATTCTAATTCCCACAGGGAGTTGGCATCAGATCACCGCAAAACAAAGCCTGCGTTTTTTGTGCTGCTGCTCACCGCCCTACAGTCATGAGGATACGTATTTTGCCAATTTGTGAATTCTTGATAGCTGGGAAGCTGCACGAGGTTGAATTCGATCTCGCCGTCGCCCACGATGATGCTGCGCACCATCAGTTCGGCGACGCGGCGTTTTTCTTCGAGGCTCATTTCAGGCCAGCGGGCATGCAGGTCGATGGCCTCGGAGACCATCTGTTCACTTGAGAGGTTGTCGATTTTTAGAACGTCGATCTCGGCCTGGAGGCGAGCCAGTTCCTCGTCGAGCTGTGACCGTTGATCACTGAGAGGCTGGTTGAACTTCTTGAAGTCCTCCGCGCCGATGTTGCCATCGAGGTAGAGCCTGAGCATGCGTTCGGTGTCCTGCGTGAGCTTTTCGGACTCCTTGCGCCGCTGTTCGTGGAGCGATTGCTTTTCAGAGAGGGCGGTTCCGGCCTTTTTGAGATAGGCCTGTATGTTGTCCGGCTTCACGAGGTAGCCTTTGACCTCCTCCATGAAAATCTCGTCCAAGTCCTGGCACGAGATGCTGTTGCGGCACTTCTGGCAGGTGTATTTCGGCGTGCGCATGGGCACATACATCTTGGCCCCGCAGTGGCAGGCGACGAAGCCGCTGAAGATATGAGCGGGCATCTTGCTGGGACGGCGCTCTCGCTTCATGTAGCGGGCGTCCAGGCAGGCGTTGCACCGTTCCCATAGCTCGGCAGAGACGATGGCCTCGACCTCGTTGAAAATGTGCTCGCTCTCGGGTTTGTTGACGAGTTTCTTGCCGCCGATGTTGGTGCTGTAATTGCGTCGATGGATGCCCTTGGGCGTGGGATCACGAAGCTGGAAGCGCACCGCCGTGTCCGACCACTTCTTGTTGTTCCGGGTGCGGTAGCCGCGCTGATTCAGCATCCGGGCAACGGTTTTGATGCGCTTGTGCTCGTCGAAAAGCTCATAGATCAGCCTGCGCACGGGGGCTTCTTCCGGGTTCACCGCGAGCTTCTTGTCCTTCCACATGTAGCCATAGGGGGCCTTGCCGCTGAGCGGTTTGCCCATCTTCGCGCGAACAAGGACGGAACTCTTGATCCGGTCGGCGATCTCTTCTCGCTCCCACTGGGCCATGCAGCCAACCAGATTGAAAAACAGCCGCCCGGCGGGTGAACTCGTGTCGATGCTCTCACTGAGCGACACGAGATCGGCCTGGTGGGTCTGGAAGAACTCGCTGAACTCCATCAGCTCTTTCGCATTGCGGGTGAGGCGGGCGAGTTTGGAAAAGACGAGCGCCTGGATGTGCCCGCGCTTCACGTCAGCCATCATGCGTTTGGCCTCCGGATGGTCGGCCACGCTCTTGCCGCTCACCCCTGCGAGGTCATAGATTTCGAGAACCTTCCATCCCCGCGAGGTGGCATACATTTCCGCCCGGACGCGGTGATGATCCGGGCTGTCACCCTCGGCCTGCTCTTCGGTCGAGACGCGAATCCAGATGCCAACTCGCTTGGCCCCACTTTCGCAAATAGGCAAAGTCTTACTCATGTATTGCCTTTAACATCGCACCCCCTCTTTTTCAAGTCACCGCCTCTACTTCTTCTCACCGCGCTTCTTGGTCTTCCGTCGGCGAAGGTTCTCCGCCATCGTCGCGGCGAGTTCCTTTTCCAGTGCATTCACGTCTTCGCTTGGAGTCGGGACAGCGTTGGTTCGCACCTTCCATCCTTTCACGACTTTGGAACTGCTGGCTGCGGATGGTGGGGGAGGCTCGGGGGCTGGCGCAGCTTGGCAGGAATCCAGAAAGGCGACAAAGTCAGCCTGCATCAGGCAGAGCACCCGCTTTTGCTCCTCAGCCGAGAGCAGGCTGCTGACGGCCGCGCTGATCCGCTGGTGTTTGGTCTCATCGACGGTCAAAACGAGCACCTGCGCCACGCCTGCGCGGAGGCACTTGGTCACGTTCTTCATCTCGTATTCGAGTGTGTTCGTGACGGAAACCTCGCAGGCGATGCTGAGGCCCTCCCGTTCCAGGTAGATGTCCACCGTGTCGAGCGAGCCGGGGAGCTGACGCTCAATCGTGGCTCGAAAGCCCCGCGCCTCAGCCAGCCGCTTGAACTCGGCCTGTGCGGCCTTGTGGATGTCCCCACCGCGTCCCAGTTCCTCCAGATCAGCTTTGAGGGTGGTGGTTTCGTATTGGGGCGGTTCAAGGGGTGCCTCAGCATGAGGTGGGACTTCTACGGCAATCGGTGGAACAAGCTGAGGATCGGGCACTGAGGGCTCGACTGTGACAGGAGCGGGTGGCTCTTGGGCTTTTGCCGATTGCGGGCTCTTCGCGGGCGAAAGTGCTGTCAGCGCAGAAAGCCGTTGCCGTTCTGCTGCCTCGATCTCGCTTCGTGGCGTCCCGTATCGACTCCTGGATCGGGCGATCACGTCATCGCGAATCTGCTCGTGTCCCGTTGCGTCGATGGAATCAAACGGAACGCTCAGATTGAAATCCTGATCGCTTCGCTCGATGCGCACGATGGCCTCTCCGATTCCGAGGCTTTGAAGCGCGTCGGCCTCAAAGTGTGCGAATCCCTTCGCCAGCTCGCGGGCGTCGGAATCTCCCACGCGGAACACGACCCGCGTCCCGGCATTCGCCAGCACCGCACTTGCCACGGCATCATTTCTGCCGAGTTGCGCCAGCTCTTGATGCGCCAAAACCAAGGACAGCCGATACTTCCGCGCTCCCGACAAAATCTCGGCCATGGACGGCGTGATGAAGTTCTGAAACTCATCCACATACAGTGTGAAAAGCCTGCGCTGGTTCTCAGGAAGGCGCTGCCGAGCCATGGCAGCTTGCTGAAGCTTGGAAACGATCAGCGAGCCGAGCAGGTAGCTATTTTCAGCTCCCATCAATCCCTGGGGCAGTTTGACGAGGAGAATCTTGCCCGAGTCCATGATCGCCGGGATGTCCAGCTTGGTATCGCGCTGGCTCACCATGTAGCGAATGGGCTTGGGTGAGAGAAAGGTCTGCAATCTCGTCAGCACTGGCCCGATGGACTTGCTGCCGCCGAGTTGGGGAAAGCCCTTCTTCCAGTAATAGACCACATCCGCATCGGTCACCCCTTCGAGCACCTTGCCCCGATACTCGGGCTCCAGAAGAAAACGCTGCACATCCGCCAGAGTGCCACCTTCGGTGTGCTCCAAAAAGGCGAGGATGGCATTGCGGAGCACCACGGTCATTTGATCCCCCCAGCTAGTGCTGAGGCGCTGGAATACGCTGACGAGGTCGGACGCCAGCAACGTTTTCTCATAGTCCGTGGTCGCCCGGAGGATGTTAAAGCCAACGCTGAATGCCTCATCGCTGGCATCGACGAGCACCACGTCATCGCGTCGATGCGCTGGCACCAGTGCCAACAGCCTCTCGGTCACATCTCCATGCGGGTCTAGTAGAGCAAAGCCATCACCACTCTCCAAATCCTGGCGGATCAGATTCATCAAGAACGTCGTTTTGCCCGTCCCAGTGCCGCCGATGACGTGCATGTGCCGCACCCGCTGATCTGTGGTCAGGAAAACGTTGCTGCGCTGGCCGGCGTGGTCATTCCAACCAAGGAACAAGCCTTCATCGCGTTCACCTGAGTAAGCACGACTGCGCCCGGTGTCCTGCCGCAACTTCTTTGACACCAGCGACTCATCGGGAAGGCGGATGAGATTGAGCAGTTCCTCCTGCGAAAGCAGCATCCCCCAACGGTGAGTCTGTCGCTTGAGCAGGTCCTCTTCCTGAGCCTGCGCTGGATAATCATCTGCCGCCAGCGGGACGAGATGATTGCCGTCCGGTCGAGCGAGCGCATTCAGCGCTGCCATCATCGGAGCCAAAAGTGCCCATGCGCGTGCGCCATTTTCGGCGCACGTCACCAGCCGCAATACCACGGCAAACAGCGGACTCCGCGCCTTTTGAGATGCCTCACGTGATAGCTCAGCGCGGTTCCTGAAAACAGGCGTGCCATCTGCGTGAGTCGAAACTCGCACCATGCTCTCACCCCATGCCGCCGTGGCAGGCTCGAAGATCACCTGAAACAATCCCATCTCCTTGTCGGCAAAGCCGGACATGGCTGAGATCAATCCAGGCAGCAGATCACTCTTCCCAGTTTCGAGAGAGAGCAAAAAGTCGCGTCCTAAACCAATCTCAGCCGCAGCAAAAAAACGCCCGGTTCGCTCCCAGGCTGAATGCAGAAGGTTTTCGGTTGGGCGGGTGACACAGCCAGGGAAGTGCGTCTCGGTCTGCGCTTTAAGCTGAGATGCATCCTCCTCACTGCATGCCCATTGGAAACCGATCTCTCGCTGGTCGGCTAGAATCTCGAATGCCACCGGCTCTCGGCAGGCCCGGCACAGCCTCAAAAACGAATCCATCTGCTCACGCCGATAGCGGGGAGCCCTGGGAAAAGTCAGCGCGATTTCATGGCAGTAGCCCCTGCTCCAGGTGGCCACATCTTCTTCCGAAGCCGTGTCCTCGGTCTCATTGATGTGGATTTTCTCTGTGTTGAACCACCGGCCAGCCTTGCACAGGGCACGCTCCATCAGGGAGGGGCGGCGAACATCGTCCGTCACGCCTTCCGCACGCAGCCGATAGCCGGTAAATCTCTCAAATGGCGGTTCCAATCCCACTGCTTCGGGATGAATGAACCAGCCACGCCCCCGCAGCTCCCACTGCAAATACTGCGCTGAGAGCTGTTCGTGGGGTGTCGTCATACACTCATTCGCGAGGGCACTTGCACCATTCGGGCGAGCAAGGGATGCATGTCGGGCCTCGCTTCGATGAACTCGATCTTCTCAATCCCTTCGGCAGCAGTGACTTCGTTGATCTTGGCTTTAATGATTCGCTCCACCATTTCCACATACATGAGGCGGGTGTCCTGCCGGAAAAATGTCTCCTTCCGCAAAAGGATTTCATAGAGCCTTCCGAACACAGGAACTGTCAACAGCCATGAATCGAAGTCCTCGAGCCCGAGCGTCAGCGTGTTTCGCAGCAGCAGGATGAAACCCAAGATGGTCATCCCGATCGTGATACCGCCCCAGACCATGCCAAAGAGAGCCAGATAGCCAACGATCAAACCGCTCAGCAGCAAGAGCAGCACGATGAACTGCCAGAAGGGGAACGGTGCGGGTATCTCGCAGAAGCGATACGAGAAGAACCAAGATGTTCCGAATGGTGCAGAGCAGAGATCGAAAGTGAGCCGCTCCCGCCTCATCCGCAGGTAGTCACGCTTCGAGGAAAGCATACCTCCCTCCCGATAATCCAGCCGCATCAGCTCCAGGCCAGGCACCTTTCTCTGCTGAAGCTCTTCTTCGATGCTCTGGTAGAACGAATCAGAGGATGTCTGAAAGTCATCCACCAGGGTGTAGGTCGGTGGCCGGAGTTCCTCCGGTTTGCGCTTTTTCCAAAGGCCAAGCATAGGTCAGCGGGGTGGATGGTTTACGCGGCGGCGTTGAACTTTTTCATCAGTTCTTGAACTTCGCGGCCGGGATCGGCCCCGAGAGCTTCAAACAAATCAAAGGCTTCGATCAAATCCACGCGTCGCTCGCCCAGCTCGATCCTTGCCACCATCCCATGCTCACGACCAAGCGCCGTGGCGAGATCACGCTGCGTCATGCCAGCTTTCTCCCGCAGCGAACGTATGTGCTCGCAGAAGATCTTGGATCGTTTGCCGTGGAGGGGCTTGTTCACCCTCACCTTTTGCCAGAAAATCGCCTTGCCTCCAAAATGAGAGCAGATATGATGCCTCACAAACCCATTCACCTGCCATGACCTTCCTCCGCAGAATCGGCCCTGACCCACACGCTAACGGTCAAAGCACCCCGGCCTTGGAAAACTGTCCTGACATCTGGGAACTGGCTGATGGCGATTTCGCCATCATCGGCATCGACATGACGGATGCAGCCAAACCGCTCCTGCCTGCGACCGCAGGGTGTGGGCCTGATGAACGGATCGTCCGTGTGCCTCGCCGGATACTGGTCGATGCCAAGGCTGACATCCCCGCCAAGGCCTGACATCTGGCCTGAGTCACTCCGCTTGTGATACAATGGGCACATCATGCCCCACATCCTTGCTTGGCTCGGACTTCATGCCTTTGATCTGCTCTCAGCAGTTGGAATCATCTCCAGCCTGGCTTTTACAGCGGTCAGTTTTCGGGAAGACACCCGCTCACGCCGTCTGAACAATCTTGTCCGGCTCACCGAGCAGCACCGGGACATCTGGGAGGAGAGCCAGAAGAATCCCAAACTCGCCCGCATCCGCGATCCCCAAGCCGATCTCTACACCAAGCCCGTCACGGCTGAAGAAGCTCAGTTTGTCATGTTGCTGATGTTCCATCTGCACTGCTGGTATCGAGCCATCGAAGGCAGGGAGGTGTCCAGCCTGGAGGGACTGGAAAAAGACATTCGGAACTTCTTCGGGCGGCCTGTGCCGCGCCATGTGTGGGAGGACAGAAAGGCCTTCTTTGATCGCGACTTCCGCCAGTTCGTCGACGAACTGCTCCTCAAATGATCTCCAAACAAAAAGCCCGCCCGGATGAATTCCGAGGCGGGTGTTTTTAGTATTCGCTGGGCAAGAGAACGGTCGTCACGGAACGATCCCATTCCGTGATGATCCAGAACTTCACCTGGCTGGTCGAGCTGTAGGCGGACAGCAGCCGAGAGCCCTCTTCGAGCGCTCGATTGTTCTCATCAATGTCTTCCTGGCAGAGTTCACCCCAGTCACCCATCGCATGTCGAGCGAGGGCGGAGGAGATGTCCGTGGTAGAGACTTCGGCGAGAACACCGGGCGTGGCAAAGAGCTGGCCCATGGCGAACCGGGCGGTCTGTGGATAGAGAATGAACATGGCAGAGGTCTTCAGTCATGGGTTCTCAGTCCAGCAGCTCGTGAAGCTCGTTCTCGGTCAGATGATCCGGTTGCGCTCCTTCTTGGGGAAGAGGCACGACCCGCACAAACAACCGCCTCGCCAGCTTCATGAGGGCCTTTTCACGGCCCATGCGTCCAGCCTCGTCCTCGTCGAACATCAAGATGATGCCCGATCTGCCTTCGGATGCCTCCACGAGCACCGTTTCCTGCGCTGCGGAGAGAGAGCTGCCCATGATAGACACCACGCGGCGAAAGCCGAGCTGCCAGAGCTTGATCACATCGAAGAAACCTTCGACGACGATCAGCGGCAGCCCCTTTTCCTCCTTGGAAGCACGGTCGAGGTTGAAAACCTCGGCGCTTTTGCGGAATCCAGCGGGCAGTTTGTATTTCGGACGATCCTCCGGCGGTTGTCCTGGCCAGCGACCTGCGTAGCCGACGAGTTCGCCATCCTTGTTGTGAATGGGGATGACGATCCGCCCGGACATGGTGCCCTTTGCACAAAAACCGAGACCAAACTCCGCCACCGTTGCCGGGGTGAGTCCTCGCTCGGTCAGATAGGCATGATCCGTTTTTAGATTCTCCAGCTTGAAGCTCAGAGGTGCGTTTTCGCCTGGCTCTTCCACCGGTTCCGGTGTCTCGGACTGAGTTCGGTTTCCATGGGCTGGAGGTGATCCAGACCATGAGCGTGAAGGAGGGGATGAGCCTCCTTGCTGTTGACGTGGCGGAGATGAATCCGCTTTGCCAGCCAGCCCGAGGTTGAACCACTGATCGATTTTCAATGCTGCTTCGTGGGCATCGCAGTTCTCCATCTTCGCGACGAAGTCGAGATGATTGCCGCCGCATTTGCATGCGGAGAGATGACAGAACCAGCAGTTCTTGCTGAGCGTCACTTTGAACGTGTCTTTGCCGGTGGCTTCAGGGTGGATGGGGCAAGGGCCGTCGAGGCCATCGCCATTGCGAGTGCGGTGCATTTTGGCTGTGAGGCCGTAATGTTCGAGCACCTGCGCGAAGGTCACGGCGGCTTTGACCGCCGTGAAGTCAATGAAGGGTCTTCCCATATGTGAATGAGCTGTGTTGGTGTTTGCGGGATGTTTGCGTTTTGCAAACACCTCCACGGCTCATGGTATCAGGCGGCTTGTTCTGGCGGGAGTTGACCGCGGCTGAGGAATGTGGTGCAACATTGACGGCTTGAGTAAGGCAGCGACATCATCAGGTTCGATCACCCGCAACCATGAAGCCGATTTGAAAGCGGCCCGCACATGCTCGCGTCGCTCGGCTCCTGCCATGAGCATCAGCAGGCAGAAACGACGGGCCCCCAGCCATTCACGATGCCGGGCTGAGGCATGGGTTGCCTCGTAGGCCTTTGCCTTTCTGAGCAAACAACTCTGCCTCAAGTCTCGTCGCTCAACTGGCATCGTCCCTCGATCCGCCTCCAGGAAGAAGATCATTCGCGAGGTGTTTCCATCCGAGCGGTTGGTGTCGAGAGCAAAAACTTTGTCTGGAACCACGCCGACATGGCGCTTGCCTGGAAGATCAACCGTCCAACGAAACGGCTCGCGGCGATAGGCTCGCTCTTTGGGCTGCGGGAGATCGCCGCCATAGATCAGTCGTATGTCACTGCGGTCGCGGCACTCCAGTTCGAGCGCCGCCATGAAGTCGCTGACCATGAGCGTGTGTTCGAGGAAAAGTCGGCCAAAGTGCTTGTTGCGAGTCGTCCAGTCCATGCGTTCAAAGGGCATATTGAGGTCACGGCGGAGACGGCCGGCTCCACGAGAGGCGAGGCCATAGATCATGCTGCGTGATCCGCCTTGGTGGTAATAATCGAGCTGGCAGTGGGGCCGGTCGAGGTAGCCATGGTGGTAGAGCAGGTTGAGCCGACGAAGCACCTGCTGTCGGCTGCCACCCACGAGCTTAACGAGCCACTCCGACTTGATGAAGCGATGCTCCGCGATGTGCCTCAAGAGTTCGAGGTCGCGTGGGGTGAATTGAAATGATCCGGCGGCTTCGGGTGCACGTTTGAAGCGTGGAAGCCGCTGCTGCGTTGTTGTCATGAATGCATTCTATCACGAACAAAGCCTCTCCAGAGTGTGGAGAGGCTTCGGGGTTTAGGCTGTCATGATCGCTTCTTTGGAGTCAACGGGGGTGGCGCGGTTTTGAATGTAGTTTGCGGCTTTGGTTGCCTGGGCGGCGGCTTGGATGATCCAGCGTTTGTGTTCTTTGACACGCAGGACATCCAGCCAGCTTTGCAGGTAGGAGGCGGACTGCTCATGGGCATCGCTCACGATGTGCGTTTCCATGCCGAGGAAAGCCGCCCCCATCTCAGCGACGAGTTCTTCCTGGGAATAGACCTTCCCTCCGAATCCGTCATGCTTGAGGAGGCTTTCGCGATTCAGGCGATCAGGATGTCCCGTCGCGTGAATCAGCTCGTGAAAGAGCGTGAGGTAGTAGGCCTCGGCACTTTCAAAGCTTCCAAATGGCGGCATCTGCACTGTGTCAGTCTGGAGGCGGTAGCAGGCCATCGTGCTTGCTCCCTCGTGGATGGAGGGGGGATTGGACATTTCGGCGACGATCTGCTCGGCGGCTTCGATTCGTTCGCTCGCGGGGAGTTGCGGAATCGGGTTCACCGGCGGGAAGTCGATGCCTTCGATCTGCACCGCATTGAAGACGGTGTATTCACGAAGGAACAGGCGTTTCCGCCTGGGTTCATCGGTCGCTTCGACTTCATCGGGTGACGATGACTTCGATTCGCCGACTTTGATCACATGGGCACCGTGTTCGCCTTTGCGGACGTGACCGCCTCGCTCCTGGGCCTGACGAAATGTCAGCCAGTAGGGAGACGGCATGTGCCGCAGACCCAGCAGCAGCACGTTGATGCCGTTGTAGGTCTTGCCGGTGTGGAAGTTGCGCGGGATGCCGACTTCGCGCTGCCAGGGGCAGCGCCAGGGAACGACGCCGCGTTCCAGGTGTTCAAGGATGAGATCGGTGACGGCTTGATAAGGATCAATGCGGGACTCTGCGTGGCTCATGTGGGCTTCGGTTTGGGGTTGTCAGGAGAAGCCGACCTCAGGAGTGAGGCAGACTTCAGGCTGACAACCGCAGGCCCGTGGCAGCACGGATCGCTCTGTCCGCATTGTATCAGAACACGGTGTGTTCAGGCAAAAATGCCGATTGCAAAATGTGGCTCTGGAAGTGTTTTGACCTCGGTTGAAGTCAACAGCCCATCATGAGGCGATACCATTACGAAATGCTAGCGGAGAAGTCCGCGTTTGAAGAGCTTGTTTGTGATATTTTGAATGCCATTCACAACACCATCTGGTTTCAGCTTTATCGGGGACGCGGAAGCAACCAGTATGGTGTGGGCATCTACTCCAAGCATTTGCTCATCATCATGCAGCGCAAAAAAGAAAGACACCAAACCGCAAGGATGTGGATCTTCGCCGAGAGCTTGCTGCTGATTTGGAGGAGAAGGCTTGGTAGTGGAATAAAAAACGAGTGGGCAGGAGGAAAAACGAAGTGCAATGTCCCTTCATCGTTTGGTGCATGGTCGTCGGGTGCCTGTTGTGTCGCAACCTCACGTAGCCACGCCTTCAGCGCCAAACGATGATTCCTTTAACTTCGGTTTCCGGGTTGAAGTCATGTTTACACGAGCTTCAAGACAGGTCACACCTGTCCCTGTGTCATCACCATCGGTCGTCAGTCTCCTGCGCGATGTGCTTCTTCGGTCAGGTGTGGCGTGTGGCGTTAACGGCATCAATCACACCCTGTGGCTGGATGCGGAAGTCATTGAATACGACGCGACCATCCGGTGCGATGAGGATGAACCAAGGGGTTCCACCGTTGTGATAGTCGCGCATGATGACAGAGCCGTGGCCTGGCTTGCCTTCACCTTCATCATGGGCGAAGGGGACGGCTAGCGGGTATCGGGTGCGGGTCTGGATGAGCGCTTCGTAGCTGTTTTCCTCAAAACCCTCAAAAACGGTCTGAATGACGGCGCAACTGAGGCGTCCAGGCTTATCTAAAAAGGCCTGGACGATTTCGGTGAGCGCTGGGAATCCGCTGCTGTGGCAGCCGGGGCACCAGCTTTGGAAGCAATACAGAAGGCGAAAATCGCCCTTCAGGCTTGCCAGTGTCAGCGGTTCAGATGAGGGGGTGCCGTCGGCATGAAGGTTCAAAGGAAGTGAGAAATCCGGTGCGGGGTGGCCTTCAATTCCGGGGCAGTCGATGTCGTGCTGATATGGCATGGTAGGTTAGTATCATGCCATGTTTGCGGAGCATATGACTTGCGTCATATCTGGTGGAAGTCTGCTTGTTTTCAAATTCCCACGCCGAGCAGCATGTCTTCGATGCGTTCCCACTCGTGCAGGTCGCTGACCCAGTGCGGGGGCAGCCAGCAGGTGCTATGGGCTGCACCGAAGATGGTGCCGAGAATCATGCCACGGGCGGCGTTGTCACCACCGATGAGGGCGTTGTCGCGCAGGGCTTGCTGGGGGTTTTCGGCGTAGTTGCTGAGGAAGTAGAGGGTGAGGGGGAAGGCTTCGGGCAGGTGGCAGGTGAGGCCGAGGGCGCGGGCGGCTTCGGGCGGAGTGAGTTCGAGCACGGGGGAGAGGGCGGCGAGGGTTTCGGCGGGCCGCAGGGCGTTGTATTGGCCGTCGCAGGCCAACTGCAGCGACTGGAGGATGTCGCCGGTTTCGGCGACATGATGGACGAGGCGGGTGAAGTATTCGGCGCTGTCGATGACGGCTGGATCGCCGTGGGTGAGGGCGTTCTGGCTGCGGGCGGCGGTGATGCGTTCGTTCAGCGGTGCGTTGCGGAGGTGGCCGAGCAAGGGGGCGAGGCGGGCACTGGCGGAAAGGTCGTTGCTGGTGGATGGGGTCTTGTGCCCAGCTTGGTAGTTGCTGAGGGTGTCGCGTGTGGCTCCGTCGCGATAGCTGGTGGTGTTTCCCTGCCAGAAGAGAGTCCAGTCGGCGGCCCAGTCTTCGGGAGTGTAATTGCCGTGACGGGCGATGCTCTCGAGGAGGGCGATGGTCTGGTCTCCGTAGTGAGTGAGGTCGCCTGCGGTTTTTCCGGGATGGTAGCTGCTTCGTGGGGAGTCGAATTGTTCGATACCGTTGGGGTAGATGCTGGCGAGCTGGCGCTGGCTGTAGATCCAGTGCGGCCCGAGGCAGAGGGCGTCGGCGGCGAGGGCGGGAAGAAGGAGGTCGCGGATGTTCATGGTTAAGGAATTAGAAGGGCGGTTAGCCTGCATGATTGGTAGCGTGGTGGAGGATGGCGAGGGTGACGCCGGTGACGAAGCAGAGGATGGCGATGCGCAGCATGGACATCTTGTGCCGCAGAATGAGGGCGGTCTTGTAGTTGAGAATGATGTAGTCTTCGTCCAGCCGGGCGGTGGAGGCGCGTTCGGCGAAGGTTTTGCCGTAGCTGATGACATCAGGATGAGCGATGATGTCCCCCCAGTATATCCCGCCCTTGGCTTGCTGATCAACGGGTGGGAGCCGGGGGATGATGACCAGAGCGGTGCAGACGAGACTGATGCCGAGCAGGAGGGCGGCAGCGAGGTAGAGGAATTGGCTACCAATACCTGGCGGGTAGCGGAACAGCAGCAATCCAGCGGCGGTGACGCTGCCTGCGAGGAAGATGGAGGCTTTGCTGTCGGCGACTCCGATATAGTAGTTGAGCAGGTCGTTGACGGCTTTGGCGGCGCTGGTGCGCTGGCCTTTTTCATCGGGGGTGAGGAAACCATCAGGCAACACGGTGGTGCTGCCTCCTTGTCTGGGTTTGCGCATGAATATCCGGTCGAGCATTGGAGAAAGGGCGGCGGTGATCTGGGTCAGAACCATTTAAGTTTTTTGAAAAGGATTACCTGCGCGGCGATGAGGATGATACAGGCTCCCACGAACATCCAGAAGGCCTGGCTAGATCCAGTGCCGGGGATGCCGCCGAGGTTGACACCGAGCAGGCCGGTGAGGAAGCTCAGCGGCAGGAAGATGGTGGCGGCGACAGAGAAGAGGTAGGTGATGGAGTTGAGCCGGTTGGCCTGAAGGGTGCGTAGCTCTTCAGTGAGAATGACGGCACGGTCGCGCACGCTGGCGAGGTCTTCGACGTGGCGAGTGTGGTCGTCGTCGCTTTCGACGAGGGAGGCGTGCTCCATTTCGTTCACCCAGGCAGGCTGGGCGGCGAGAAAGCGGTGGATGGCCACGGACTGTGGCCCGAGGTAGTGAGAGAGGTGGGTGACGGTGCGGCGGATGGGGGCGATGTCGTGACAGGCCTGATAGTTGCCGTCGGCGAGATGGATCTCGGATTCGGTGATGCGGTCTTCGAGGGTGGTCATCAACTGGCCGATGTCGTTAGTGATTTCCTCCAACAGGCGGGCGATGAATTGCCCGGAGTTGCGGGGGCCTTCTCCGCGGGCGATGGCAGATTGTAGGCGAAGGAGGGCGGGGTTGTCCCGGCGGCGGAAGGTGAGGATGTGGCTATTGGTGGCCCAGAGGCGAATGGAGATCATTTCTTCATCAGCCTCGGAATCTTCCGTGCCGCCCGGGCCGGGCCCGTGTGTGCCGGTGGTGCGGAGGTTGAGGAGGATGCCGTCTTTGCGCCCGAGGAAGCGGGGCCGGGTGTCGTCCGCCAGCAGGGCGTCGATGAGCAGGGGATCGAGATCGGTCTGGGTTTCGAGCCACTGGCGGGTCTCTGGGCTGACGGCGCAGAGGTGGAGCCAGAGGGCGCTCTCTCCGCTGTCGCGGTAGGTCTGGCAATGTTCCTTGCAGGTCTGCTGGGCTGGCAGGTCGCAAAGGTAAAGCAGGGCGTGACTTTCGGGCAGGTCGCGGATCATCGGAGTTTGAGAATACGTTTGATCTCGGCGACGCCTTCCGGGTGGCGAAAGGCGGAGTGGTCAGAAGGGATGATTTTTTGCGACAGCACACCGTCGATGTGGCTGCTCCAGTAGGGCACGAAGCCGTCGCTGCTTTGCTCAATGGGGCCGGGCTTGCCACGGTTGCCTATGATGGAGTGCTTTTGGATGGGGTAGGCAAAGGGGAGCCGGGAGAGGATTTTGAGCGTGGGTTGCTTGGGGGAGAGGACGCTGATGCTGTTCATCTCGCCCGCGCCGAGCGCGGCGTATTCGGGGGTGAATGCGCCGGGGTTGGCGCTGGCGATGCGCTCATAGAAGGCTTTGAAGGTGTTGGGGGTGCGAGTGATGGAGCGGCCGATGCGCCCGGCGAAGTTATCCGCAAAGTCGCTGCCCTGATGGGGCACGGCAACGAAGATGATCCGTTTGATGTTCGGCACGGGTTCCCACTGGAAGGCTTCGTTGAGCGCGGCGCGGTCATCGGCAGAGATTTTCAGGCTTTCGTGCGGGACGGTGAAGGCAGCGTCCCAGTAGGCGTCGCCGGGGCGGGTGACAAGACATTTGGTGACGATGCCGCCCATGCTGTGGGCGATAATGTTGAGATGCTTCCATGCGAAATCGGTGCCCTGCGGGTCGAGCAATCGTTGCAACTCACGCAACTGGCCGCGCAGGATGCGGGCGGAGTAGAGTGGCGGGGCGGAAGTGTTGTAGAGGTAGTGCCAGATCTGGTAGCGAGAGCGGATGGATTCATCCGCCCACATTTCGTTGCTGAGTTGCGCCCATGTCAGCGGTGTGGAAAGGAGGCCGTGGATCATGATGAGAGGCTCCTTGTGCGGATTGTAGGGCTCCATGAGGTAGAGCTGCGGGTCGCGCTTGGGCTTGCGGGTGAGGATGTCGAAGATGGCTTCTTTGCTGAGGCTGCCGGTGCGGTTGAGAAAGGCGGCCCAAGGCGCGGTGTAGTCGGCGGCGAGTGTTTTCTGCCCGGTGGCGGTGGGCACGGTGGGATGTGACAGCGGGCAGAGCAGGGAGATACGCACGTCCTGCACATTGCCGGTGCGGGTGCCAGGTGTGAGCGTGGCGGTCAGCGGACGGGTGATGGCCTCCGGCGGGTAAAAGCGCTCAATGGCTTCCCGGTGCTGGTTTTCACGCAGGGCGACGAGCGGTGCGCCTGTGCCGGTCTTGCGATAGTGCTCAAGTTTGCTGACCTCCAGATTGGCGGCGGAGTCCAGCGCATCGAAATACCCCGGTGCGAAGCAGCCGGTGCCGGAAGGGGCGAACGAGACACGATAAGTCGGGTGTGTGGCATCTGGTGAAGGGACGAGGTAGTTCTCGCCCAGATGGCGGGATTTCAAGATTTCCACGACGGTGCCGAGGGTCTGGCCGGCATTTTTGGCTCCGGGCTCCCGCACGACGCGGTCGATAAGCCGGTGCAGGCGCGTGTCTGGAGTCTCGCCTCGGATGACATCGAAGGCTTTACGCGTGATTTTGGCCGGAGGGCTGGCGCAGGAGGCCAGAGCTGCCAGCGCGAGGAGGCAGCAGGCGGCGGCACGGAGGCGGATGAAGGCGTAGGATGGCATGGGTAATGAAGTCGAGCGAGACGGTCTCACGTGCCGCAAAAGGTCTCACACACAGCCTCGTGAGGCTTGGCGGGGAGTTCGAGGTCTGCGTGCTCCGATTGCTCGGCATACGGGCTGTTCCACGCTTTGGCGAAGCGACGAAAAGGAGCATAGTCGCCTGCTTCGGCAGCCTGGATGGCCTGTTCCACGCGGTGATTGCGAGGAATGAAAATCGGGTTGCGCTCACGCATGAGCTGGAGGCGTTCCTTGCTCACTGGCCCGGCAGTTTGATGCCATGAAGAGGTCCACGCCGTTATCCCCGGCGGCTGTCCCAGCGCTGTGGCGAATCCTTGATCATCCAATTCACCGCCTGCAAGCCGGGTCAGGTGGCGGAAGAAAAGCGTGAAGTCCACTTTGTTTTCCGCCATCAAGCGCAGCGTGGCGTTCAGGTGGCCGCGTGCGGAGTCATTCATCTCGTCGAGGCCGAGTTTGATACCAAAGCCGTTGATGAACGCCTCTCCGAATGTTTCCTCGAATCCCGCCAGCGTCTCATCCATACGTTTCAGGGCCGTGTCCATGTGGTCATCCACCAGCGGGGCAAGTGTTTCCCCGAGCCGGGCGAGATTCCACTGGGCGATGCCGGGTTGGTTGCGCCAGGCGTAGCGCCCTCCCCGGTCGATGGAGCTGAAGACAGTGTCCGGGTGGAAGGCCTCCATGAAGGCGCAGGGGCCATAGTCGATGGTTTCGCCGGAGATGGTCATGTTATCCGTGTTCATGACGCCGTGGATGAAGCCCAAGTGCATCCAGCGTGCGATGAGCGTGGCCTGGGCCGTGCAGACGCGGCGGAAAAACTCCAGATAACGCTCCGGTCCTTCGAGCGTGGAAACCTCCGGATAGTGGCGGCCGATGGCGTAGTCTGCCAGCGCGCGGATGCCGTCCTTGTCCTGCTTTCCAAAAAGATACTGGAAGGTGCCCACGCGAATGTGGCTGGCGGCCACGCGGGTAAAAATGCCGCCGGGATGCAGCTCGGGACGTGGAACGTTTTCACCTGTGGCAATGACGGCCAGCGCTCGTGTGCTGGGCACGCCGAGGGCTGTCATGGCTTCGCTGACCAGATACTCGCGCACGGTGGAACCGAGCGTGGCCCTGCCATCGCCACGGCGGGAGAAGGCAGTGCGGCCTGAGCCTTTGAGCTGAATGTCGCGCCGCTGTCCCTTCAGATCCACCACCTCGCCCAGCAGAATGGCGCGACCATCCCCCAACTGCGGCACCCAGCCGCCGAATTGATGTCCGGCGTAGGCTTGGGAGAGGGGTTCTGCGCCAGCAGGCACCTCGTTGCCTGCCAGCACGGCCACGCCCTCCGCCGAGCGCAGCCAGGCGGGGTCGATGCGCAGCTCGCCTGCGAGTTCTTCATTGAGCATGACCAGCTCCGGCGCGAACACACGCTTCGGCTGTGAGAGGTCGAAAAAGCGGGCGGGCAGCCGTGCGTAGGTGTTGTCGAAGGGGATCAAAATGTCGTGGGCGTGGGGCGGGTGGTTTGAGTTGGTGGTTCACATCCCCGCAGCAGATTTGGCGGGGAGCAGGTGGGCGAACTTCTCGCGGAAGCGTGCCAGCTTCGGCTCGATGACGGATTCACAGTAGCCGGTGCCCTCGTTGCGCCGGTAGTAGTTCTGGTGGCTGGACTCGGCGCGGTAGAACTGCTCGAAGGGCTTGATCTCCGTGAAGATGCGTTTGCCGAGCCGTTCGCGGTATTCGACCACGGTGCGTTCGGCCACGGCCTTTTCCTTGGCATCGCGGTAAAAGATGATGCTGCGGTATTGTGTGCCGGTGTCCGCGCCTTGTTTGTTAAGCGAGGTGGGATTGTGCGTGCTCATGTGAACCCGCAACAGGTCTTCAAAGGTGATCTGCGTGGGATCGTAGGTGACCTCAATGACCTCGGCGTGACCGGTCTCACCTGAGCAGACTTCGTGATAAGTGGGATCGTGCGCGTCTCCACCGCTGTAGCCGCTCTCGACTTTTTTGACGCCTTTGAGTTGCTGAAAAATCGCTTCCGTGCACCAGAAACAACCACCGCCGAAGGTAGCTTTGCTTTCAGCGGGCTGCTTTGGCGTTTCAGTGGCTGCGCTGGCCTCAGCCTTGCCTCCCTCCGCAGCGTGGATTTTGTTGAGCGAGAGCGCATTGATGCAGTAACGCAGGCCGCTGGGCTCCGGCCCATCTTGAAAGACGTGGCCGAGGTGGGCATCGCACACATTGCAGGTCACTTCCACGCGGGTCATGCCGTAGGAGCTGTCGATGTGATAGGCGATGGCGTCTTCTTTGATGGGCTGGGTAAAAGAGGGCCAGCCGGTGCCGCTGTTGAACTTCTCACCGGAGTCAAAAAGCAGAGTGCCGCAGCAAACGCAGGCATACTGGCCTGGCTCGAACAGGCGGCACATGGGGGAGCTGTTGCGGCGCTCCGTGCCTGCCTCGCGCGTGATGTGAAATTGCTCCGGCGGGAGCAGCTCACGCCATTCTTCGGCCGTCTTCTCCACCCGGAGATCGGGCTTGGGGTTTCCGGAGGTTCCGAGCTTGATGACATCTTTCCAGCGTAACATAGTGGGTGCGGGTTGGTGTTTCGGTGCTCATGGATTGAGCCACAGGGGTCCCTATCACCGCTGTGGTCTGCGCCATATGATTGTGATCATGTGCCGGTAGGCAGCCCTTTCACCCGCCCAGGGCCTCCCGCACCCGCCTGCGTAGTTCCGGGAGCACCTCGGTGGTGAACCACTCGTTTTTCTTCAACCAAATACGGTTTCTCGGCGAAGGGTGCGGCAGTGCGAAGTAGGGCGCTGCATTCGTTTTGACGGCGCGGACGTTTTCCGTGAGCGTGGGCTTACGCCCTTCCCCGAGGTAGCGGCCTTGTGCATACTGGCCGATGAGCAGGATTAGGTGCGGCCCTTTCAGGTGTGACAGAAAGGATTCGTGCCACTGCGGAGCGCACTCGGGGCGTGGCGGCAGATCGCCCTGTTTGCCTTTTCCGGGATAGCAGAAGCCCATGGGCAGCAGTGCCACGCTGCCGGGGTCATAAAAGGTGTCCGCGCTGATTTGCAGCCAGTCCCGCAGCAGATCCCCGCTGGCATCCTTCCACGGGACGCCGCTGGCGTGGACCTTGGCCCCCGGTGCCTGCCCGATGATGATCAACCGCGCGCCCGGTGCCCCCTGCACGATGGGGCGTGGTGGGTGGGGAAGCTTTTCCGCACAGATGGTGCAAGCGGCGATCCTCCGCAGCAGGGCTTGCATGGGTTCATGCCTTTTTCTCACGGCCTTGATGCGCCCTTACTTCACGCACAGCCGACACGGCGGCGGCGAGGAAGAGTTCATTGAGCGCGGGATGGATGTAAACCATCTCCGCCAGCTCGCGGACATCGTTTTTCAAATGCATCAGCATCATCACCTGATGCAGCAGGGTGCTGGATTCCGGCCCGATGAGATGACAGCCGAGAATGCTGTAATCCGCAGGCGAGACTAGGAGCTTGATGCGCGGATACTCCACGCGCAGGCTCATGGCGCGGGCGCTGTTGAGCCAGTCCTGATGAACGGCGACGTAAGGCGTGCCTGCGGCCTTGAGCTGATCCTCCGTCTGTCCCACGCTGGCTACCTCCGGGTGGGAAAAGATGGCGTGTGCGATGTGCGGTGTTCCAATGGGAGCTGTCCCGCCCTTGAGCAGACGCTGGCGCAAATATTGCACCTCATACGAGGCGGCATGTTGCAGCATGAAGCGGCCATTCACATCACCTGCGGCGTAGATGCCCGGCACGCTGGTTTGCAGATGCCCGTCCACCGGGATGAAGCCGCGCGGTCCGGCAGCGAGGCCGGTGGCGGCGAGATTGAGCGCTTCGGTGTTCGGGATGCGTCCGATGGCAAACAGCACCGCCTCCGCCTGAAAAGTCTGGCGCTGGCCCGCAATGTCAAAGACAGCGGTGAAGCTGCTGCCGTCATGTGTCAGCTCGGCCAGCGTGGCGTGCAGATGTGTCTCCACCTCTTTGGAGAACTCGGCGGCAAAGGTTCTCTCGATGTCCGCATCCGCGCGGCCCAGCAGCCGGTCACCACGGGCAAAGAGCATCGTGCGCGTGCCGATACCGGCAAAGAATGCGCCCATTTCCACGCCGATGAATCCGCTGCCGATCACGATCAGGCTGCGCGGGGCTGCTCCGTGCAGCGGGAAGAGTGAATCACTCGTCCACACGGGCAGATGGGCATACGCCGCTGGCACCGGTGATGGCCGCGAGCCGGTGGCGATGACGATGTCCGGTGCGGTGAGCCGCCGCTCGCCGACGGTGATGACTTTCGGGCCGGAGAACATGCCTTCGCCACGGATCAAGGTCACGCCCCCATTTTTCAGCCGCCCTTCGTAGCGCGGATCCACACCAGCGGCGTATTCCGCCACGCTGGCAAAAAGTTTCGCTGTGTCGATGCCGCGCAACTCCGCATCGATGAAATGCCGGTCTGCATGACGCACATGTCGCGCCGCCTCGGCAAAGCCGATGAGCAGCTTCGACGGCACGCAGCCGCGGTTGGGGCAGACCCCTCCCAGCCGGTCACGCTCGATGAGGGCAGTCTTTTTTCCTGCTTTGGCCGCAGCCGTGGCCAGCACCGCCGCGCGGCCTCCGCCTAGGATGATGAGATCGAAGTTTTCCAGGTCAGGCATCGTGTGTGTTCGGTGATTTGGTAGCTTTGTGCTCTCGATGGTCGTGATGCTCCAGCGCTTCCTCGACAGCATGTTCGACGGTTTCCTCCAACCGTGCGGGCTGATAAAGGCTGGTCAGGCGAGAAATGAGAATGCCCAAGTAGAGCACACCACAGAGCGCTTCCAGCATGGCCAGCGACTTCACCGCAGGCTGCAGAGGCACCAGATCGCCATAGCCCACGGTGGTGAGCGTCACGAAGGAGAAGTAAATGAAGTCGTGATAGGTGGGAACCTTTGCGTGTGCTCCATCCACAAACGCCCCGGGGCTGAGCGTCTGCACCACATGATACAGACGGGCAAACACCAGCGCCAGCAGCAGATACACGGACACGCCCGCACAGACTTGTTCCGAGCCGATGGATTTTGCCCGGAAGAGCCTGAACATCACCAGGTAGATCACGCAGCACAACAAGGCAGAGGTGAGAATGTCCGCCACGACGATTAGGGCGGGGGAACCGGGCACCAAAGCGCTGGCTACATGCCCCGCCACTGCCAGGCCTGCAAGCACGAGCGCCATGCGCCGCTTGTCCACGGAGCCGGGCACGGCTAGAGCACAGGAAGTGATCAGCAGGCTGGCCATGATGGCCAGCGCCACGTCTCCAGCGCCCCCGGTTTCAAAAAATGGGCTCAGAAGCACAAAAATGGATAGTGCTGCCAACAGCGTTTTGTTCCGGTGGCGGTAGATCGGGCCCGTGGGGCAAGAGCAGTCGTGATTCATCAGGGGTGCTTAGCGGACGTCAGCCTGTTTATCGATCATCTCTGGAAAAGCCTTGCGGAACTTCGCCAGCTTCGGCTCGATGACTGCGGCGCAGTAGGGATTTCGATCTGCGTTTCCATTGTAGTAGTTCTGGTGCTCGCCTTCAGCGGGATAAAAAGCCACAAAGGTCCGCACCTCGGTTACCACAGACTTGTTCAACGCCCCCTCATACTCCTTGATCAGATCCAGCGCGGCCTGTTTCTCCTCATCATTGCGGTAAAAAATGACGCTGCGGTATTGCGTGCCCCTGTCAGCTCCCTGTTGATTGAGTGTCGTCGGATCATGCGTGCCCAGATGCACGCGCACGATGTCCTCGAAGCCAACTACCTCCGGATCAAAGGTCACTTCAATGACCTCCGCATGACCGGTGCGGCCGCTGCACACCTCGCGGTAGGTGGGATTGATCACATCCCCACCGCTGTAGCCGCTGCGCACGGCGATGACGCCTTTGATGCGCTGGAAAACCGCCTCTGTGCACCAGAAGCATCCACCGCCGAAGGTGGCTTTCGCTTCATTGGACTCCACCTTCTCGAGTGCCACGGCATTGATGCAGTAGCGCAGCTTGCTCGGCTCCGGCCCATCGGGGAACACATGGCCCAGGTGTGCGTCACAGGTGTTGCACAGCGTCTCCACCCGGCTCATGCCATGGCTGTCGTCCTTGTAATAGGCGATGGCATTCTCCTTTGCAGGCTGCGTAAAAGAAGGCCAGCCCGTGCCGCTGTCGAACTTTTCCCCCGAATCAAACAGGACCGTGCCGCAGCAGACGCACTGATACTTGCCCGGCTCGAAAAGCTCACACATCTCCGAGCTGAAAGCCCGCTCCGTGCCGTGCTGGCGCGTGACGCGGAACTGTTCCGGCGTAAGGATGGACTCCCATTCTTCATCCGTTTTATCGACCTCACGGTCAGGCTCAGGATTGCCATTGGCGGCAAATTTTAGTATGTCGATCCAGCGTAGCATGGTGATTTTGGGTGAGTGAAGGGCAGACTAAGCGCAGTGCGCCCGTCAACCGGTGCTACAGCACTAATGCCATAGAGAGCATATGATCCAAATCATACGCCGCACTTGTCAGTCTTGCGAACCACCCAAAACTTTGTAGCTCGTGTTCGCCATGTCTGCTTACAACCTCCGAACTCTGTTGTCCTCTTTTCCCAAAGCCGAGGTTCTCTCGCGAAAAGTCAAAGCGGGCGCCACCGTTTTCCAAGAAGGGTCGCCGACCTCCAGAATCTACTTCGTGATCGAAGGAGAGATTCGAGCATTACGGTATTTGAGCAGCGGACAGGAGCTGGTCTTCTTTCGCGCCAGGACTGGTGCTGCGCTCGGAGAAGCAGGGGCGTTTTTGGAGGAACACCCCTTCACCGCGATTGCCACGGTTGACTCCGTGCTCGTATCCATGCAAAAGGAGCGACTGTTGGAAGCCTTCCGCTCGCAGCCACAGCTGGCAGACCAGTTCTTTTCCTGCATGGCCCTGCGCTACACTGAGGCGCTCATGATGCGTGAGCTTTCCACCGTTCGCTCTGCGGACGAGCGGTTGATGATGTGGTTTCAGTGGCAGGCATCCCTTGGCGATGATGTGATGGATTTTGAAGGCAGGATGGGTGCCATCGGTGCCGAACTTGGGCTGACGCGGGAATCGATTTATCGTTCACTGGCGAGGTTGGAAAAACAGGGCGTGATTAAGCGAGAGCGCGGCAGCGTCCACGTGCTGAAGTAGCGATCAGACAAGCTGTATGATCGCAATCATACTCGCTCTGCCAGGATGGTGCTACGACTCATCAAGTCGGCGAATATTCGTTCGGCGGCTTGTAACCCAATCCAACAACACACCATCCATACCACCATGAAAAAGAAATTTGCTATGACCCTCACCGCCGGACTGGCTGCTATTGTCGGCGGCCTTGTTCTGTTCCAAGGCTCCGCCAAGCAGGCAACGGCTGCTGATGGTGCGGCCACAGGCCTTTCCTTCCTCACATACACAGCGGACGGGAAAATCGTCCGTCCAGAGCCATCGGTTTACCGCAAGTGGGTGTATGTGGGCACCCCTCTCACTCCCAATGACATGAACGACGGCGAAGCCTCCTTCCCAGAGTTTCACGCGGTTTACATGGACCCCATCAGCTACGCGGCGTTTGAAAAGACCGGCAAGTATCCAGAAGGGACCGTGCTCATCAAGGAACTCTCCGCCGTTGGCTCGAAAGAGGCCTCCAGTGGCAAGGGTTATTTCATGGGTGAGTTCACCGGCCTGGAGATCACCGTCAAGGATTCCGTCCGTTACAAGGACGAGCCAGGACAGTGGGCTTATTACAGCTTCGGCCACAAGTATCCTCTGAAGGCCGAAGCGTCGATGAACAAGGCCGCGAGTTGCAATGCCTGCCACGAGAAGACTGCAGCCAAAAATCCGCAGAACCTCAGCCAAGACTGGGTCTTTGAACAATACTACCCCGTGCTCTCAGCCGCTCGTGCGGCGCTGAAGAAGTAAACACACCACCAACCGTCAACGAAAGAAGCCCGGTGGGAAAGACTCATTTCACACCGGGCTGATTACTTTTTAATACACATGAAATCATCCCAAACACTCCTCGTCGCCGGGTTGGCGCTGACCCTCACAGCAGGCGGCATCGCATGGCAGCGGGCGACGGCACAGGAAGCCAAGCCTGCCGCCGCTCAACCAGCAGCCGCCCCTGCCACGGGCACAGCCTTTTCTCCCTGGGTGGACGCCAAGGGCAACATTTCTCTGCCACAGGATTATCGCACTACGTTCGTGCATCTTGGCACCTTCAGCGTTGCTTCCACCACGAAAATGGAGGCGGCGGAACTGCACAATGTTTACACCCGCAAGGAAGACTGGGCCACCTACAAAAAGGACGGCAAGTGGCCAGACGGTGCCATCATCGTGAAGGATGTCTATGAAGCCGCTGGCGAAAATCTCACCACCGGACGTTCCTCGTGGGCGTCGAAGATCAAAGTCTGGTTTGTCATGGTCAAGGACACCACCAACCGCTTCCCGGACAATCCGATCTGGGGCAACGGCTGGGGCTGGGGCCTCTTCGAGGGCAAAGACCGCAACAAGCAGGTTTCGGAAGATTATCGCTCCGATTGCCGCACTTGCCATGTTCCCGCAAAAAACAACGACTGGCTTTACCTCGACCGCCTGCCTTCACCTCTTAACTAACTCACCCGCAAATGGCTTCCACTCACGCTTCTGTTCCGCATCTCACCAGGGTTCTGGCAAACCTGGTCGTGCTCTCAATGAAAACGCGCAACGCCCACTGGAATGTCTCCGGTCCGCATTTCCATTCCGCTCACGCATTCTTCGAATCGCTCTATGAGGCGCTGG
This sequence comes from Prosthecobacter sp., assembly GCA_017853885.1. Taxonomy (GTDB): domain Bacteria; phylum Verrucomicrobiota; class Verrucomicrobiia; order Verrucomicrobiales; family Verrucomicrobiaceae; genus Prosthecobacter. The sequence continues at coordinate 61,018 of JAFMIR010000008.1, read as the reverse complement.
AGCCTGCGATTGACGATGTGGCCGAGCGCATCCGTGCCCTCGGTGCGCCAGCGCCCGGCTACCTGCCGGATCTCCTCGCGGCGGCCTCCCTCAAGGAGCAGCCGTCCTCCGTCCAGTCCGCAGAGGCGTTTGTCAGCGTCCTGCTGGCGGACTACGAAGCGATGATCGCCAGCCTGCACGCCGAAATCCACGCCGGTGACAAAGCGGACGATCATACGACGACGGACTTGCTCTCCGGTCTGCTCGCCCAATTCGAGAAGTCCGCATGGATGCTGCGCTCGCATCAATAATCCCCGAATGTCATCAACAGCCGTGCCATGAAAGCAAAGATCCCTCTTCTCGTCACCGCGCTGGGCGCGACAGCGTGCTTCATCAGCCTGCTATACGCTGACGAAGCCAGCACCAAAGCGGACAAGCTCGCGACAAAATTCCCCCAGTGGGCGGAGGCGCAAAAACTCAAAGGTGATGCCGCCACTGGGAAGGCCTTTTTCGAAAGCCACACCGTCAACAACAACTTCACCTGCATCTCCTGTCACAGTTTCAACCCTGATGACACCTTCAAGCTCGATGGAGACAAGCTCATCCGCTCCGGCAATCCGATCTTCGGAGCGGCGCAGCGCACCAACATCAAGAACGAGGGCAGCAGCTTCGCGGCGCTCGGGGGCAACATTTGTGTGCTGCACTTCATGCGTGGGAAAGAACCCGGCCTCTCCGCGCAGGAGCTTGCCAATCTGAACGCATTCTTGAAGTCCGGCGGTGGTGCTGATCACGCGACTGCGAAGAATCTCGACTACCCGAAGATGAAGCGCACCGTGCCTGAAAAGCTCACCGGTGGTGATGCCGAGCGCGGACAAAAAATCGCCACCGAGCAATACTGCATCGCCTGTCATACCGTGGAGGGCAAAAAGTATCTCCACTTCCAAGGCGGCAGAAAACTGCGCGGCGGCACCGTTCCTGTCAGCAAGCTCAAAGGTTTGGCGCTGCGCATCCGCAATCCCGACTTCAAAGAGAACGATGAAATGCCCGGCCACGATGACCTGCGTATGCCGGAGAAGGACCTGCTCGACATCCTCGCATGGTTGACTGAAAAATGATCCCACATGCCGACTAGCACCTCTTTCTCCGCCCTCGTTTCCGTCGATCTCGACCCCGCGAACCGCACCTTTCAGCCATTCAGCCTCACTCGCCTTTTGGGTTCCGTGTTTCCACCCACCGAGGGCTGCCGCATCTGTGTGCTGACAGACTTCGACGATCCCGCTGCGCTGTTTGCCGACTATGCCTTCCTGCACCTGATCGGCTATCCCATCCAAAAAAGGGCCTATCACATTTTTCATCGCGGCTTGGTCGAAGGCACGCTGAAAGACCTCCAGATGACAGGTGGAGAAATCTATGCCTACCGCAGCACCGGAGGCTCCAATCTGGACCTGACCGATGAGGCATGGAACGCTTGTGGTGCCCAGCTTTCGCTCAAACGCCATATCTACACTCAATACGACATCATCCTCTGCGTCAGCACCTGGAGCGCTACCGCCCCGCTCACTGCGATGGCTAAACTGCACGGCTTCCGGGGGGCCACACTTCATGGTGTGAACGACATCATTCTGCAAAGCGGCCTCAGTGTGGACTACAACGATGTCAGCCGGGATGCCGAGGCTCTGCGACTGGCGCTGACGCGCGCGGATGAAATCGAAATCGACTTTGAACTCGAGGACGGACGCCTTCTGACCGCATGGCTCGGGCTCGCTGGACAGGAAGCGCAGAAGTCCCACGGCCTCTGCCACGGCCGCACCCCAGATGTCGCCAACCTCCCCGCTGGCGAAGTCTATTTCGTCCCCACAGATGCCCGCGGCCAGTTCCCCATGAAGTATGAGGACGGCACCCTCGGTATTCTGCACGTCGAAAATCGCGCCATTCATCGCAGCACCCTCATCGCGGGCAATCAGGCCACCATCGATGCGCACAACGCCAAGCTCGCCGATGACCCTATGACCGGCACGCTGGGCGAGCTGGGCTTCGGAACACAGATCCTCCCTGTCAGCGGCGCGGACATTCAGGACGAAAAAATCCTCGGCACCTGCCACATGGCCACGGGCCGGGATGACCATCTCGGTGGCGACATCGAGCCCGGCATGTTCAAGAAGCACGAGAACTCCACGCATGACGACATCCTCTTCGCCCCGCACAAGACGCCCAACTTCAACCTTAAGCAGGTGCGCATGAAACGCGGCACGCAGCGCGAGGTGCTGATCGAGAACTTCACTCCCTCCGCCTACCTGCTCTCAGCACTCGCTACAGTGCGCCAGGCCTGATCAAAATCCATACAATGTCAGCTCCCATAACGGACATCGCGCTTGGCTCAGACCACGCCGGTTTCCACCTCAAAGAAGCCGTGGCAAGTCACCTGCGTGGCAAAGGGTTCACCGTGCTTAATTTAGGTGCGTTCAATGACGAGCGCAGCGACTACCCGCAGTTCGTTATTCCCGCCGCCGAGGCCGTGCGCGATGGGCAGGCACAGGCAGCCATCGTCTTCGGCGGCAGCGGCAACGGCGAAGCCATCGCCGCCAACAAAGTTCGCGGCATCCGCTGCGCCGTCTGCTGGGCACCAGAGCTGGGCGCACTGGCCCGGCAGCACAACAATGCCAACGCCATCTCCCTGCCAGCACGATTCATCACCGAAGATGTGGCCCTGCGCATCGTGGATGTCTACCTCGCCGCCCGTTACGAAGGGGGACGCCATGAAGAGCGCCTCGAACTCATTGCCCGCTACGAAGCACTGCTGTAGGGATTCCCGGAATCACCGAGACCGATGAGTTCTCAAAATCTTCCCATTCCAGCCACCTTGGAAAGTATCTGGATTTCCCCCGAGGCCGGAGCCGCCATGCACAGCGTGGAGGAAGCGATGCTCGACGCCGGAGTCGGCATCCTCGGCGACCGCTACCACAGCGGCACCGGCAGCTTTTCCCGCTGGCCCGGATCGGGCCGCGCCGTCACTCTCATCGCAGCCGAGGCACTGGAAGCCATCGCCAGCGAGCTGGGGTATCCATTGCCCGCAGGCTCCACACGGCGGAACCTCGTCACACGAGGCGTGGATTTGCACGAGCTGCTGGGGCGCAACTTCAAGCTCGGAGAAGCCATCCTGCGCGGAGACCGCACATGCGAGCCCTGCGCCCTGCTCGACCGCCGCATCCAAGCTGGTGTTTGCGACTTGCTGCGCCAGCGTGGGGGCATCCGCGCCAGCATCGTGCAAAGCGGCGTCATCCGCGTGGGTAATGCCGTAACGCCGTTCGGTCCAAAAGCACACTTACCCTGATTTCGACGCCATGCTCCTCATCATCGACAACTACGACTCCTTCACCTACAACCTCGTCCAATACTTCGGTGAGTTCGGCGTGGAGATGAAAGTTTTCCGCAACGACCAGATCACCCTCGCCGAAGTCGAAAAGCTCGCGCCCGAGCGCATCTGCATCTCACCCGGACCGGGCACGCCGGATCAGGCGGGCATTTCCTGCTCGCTCATCCACCGGCTGGGGCCGCGCATCCCCATCCTCGGCGTCTGTCTCGGGCATCAGAGCATCGGGCAGGTTTACGGAGGGGAAGTGGTGCGCGCCCAGCGGCAGATGCACGGGAAAACCTCGCAAATCGCCCACAGCGGCAAGAGCGTCTTCAAAGGCCTCCCCAGTCCCTTCACCGCCACGCGCTACCACAGCCTCATCGTTCACAAAGGCACGCTCCCGCCCGAACTGGAAATCACCGCCACAGCAGAGGACGACCCCACCGAAATCATGGGCATCTGCCACCGCGAGCACCCCGTGCACGGCGTGCAGTTTCACCCCGAAAGCATCCTCACCACGGAAGGGAAGCAACTGCTGCGCAACTTCCTGACCGTTTGAGGATTGCAGAGCATTATTTTCTGCCAGCCGCCAGTTTGCGCAGCGCATCAGGCACTGGGCGCTTGGCAGCCTCCAGCGCGGCGATCATCCGCTCCGCCAGCGGCCCCGCATCCCAGACCCGATCCTTGCGCGGGATGATGTCCTTGCCTTCTGCATTGAGGAAACGCACCACTTGGTAGTTCCACGAAGGCTCGTTGTATTTTGCCAGCACCTCCGCGTCTTTTCCGGGCCGATTGTTCGGAATAAGCACCGGCACGAACTCAGACTGAATCACCGCCACCACCTCAGGATTCGAAAGCACGTCGTGGCCAAACTGCTTACAGCCCGCGCAGCCGGGAATCTCCTGAAACAGCAGAAACACCGGTTTTCCGGAAGCCCTGCCCGCCTCCAGTCCCTTCGCCAAATCACGGCCCCAGTCCACCGTTCCGGCCTCCTCACCGTGTTTGGAAGTGGCAGGGTCCGTTGCGTGAGATGTGGTGGGCACTGGCATCTGAAGAGAGATAAAAGACAGGAAAAGCAAAGAGGTGGTCCGGCGGGCGAGTCGCTTCATGGCGCTCGAACTTACCGCCGTGCGCCGTTCTTGGATATGATTGCGATCAGACTGCGGAAATCAGACTATCTTCGAGTTCCGTGCAAACAAAAACGCTGCCACGACAGACATGCCGTGGCAGCGCGGTTATTGTAGTGTCATTGACGCTCCAGTGTGATCAGCGGTCCAAGGCCACTGCACCTTCCGGACGGGAACGGAACGGCACACCGTCAGGCCCGAGCGGACGGGACTGCACAACGGTGGATGGCTGACCTTCGGCATCGAGCTTCAGCACATGGATGAAGTTGCCCTCCTCGCCCTTGTTCTCGTCCGTCTGGTTGATGCGCTGGCAGATGACGTAGAGGAACTTGCCCTTCGGGTCCAGCGTGCATTGGAAGGCTGTGCTGTCAGGCTGCGAGAAGTTGCGGTTGTTGACGAACGTGCCGCCGGAGTGCGGCAACTGCAGGCGGTGGATTTCCACAGGCTTCTCGGCCTTGTCGCCAGCGATGTCGTAGGTGGTCACCGTCGCTGCCGTGTCCGGTTGCTTGGTGTCATCGGTGCGGGGAAGATTGTTCACCGTGTAAAGACGTGTGCCCGCCTTGTTCGGCAGCGCCCAGCAGATGTCTTGCCCGCTGTTGGGCACAGAGGTGACGAAATGCAGATTGCCTTCCGCATCGAAGTGGAAAACGCCCAGCTCATTGCGCGTCACGAGACCTGCATAAAGCAACGGCTTGCTGGGGTGCGACCAGATGCCCAGCGGCAGTGAGGGCACGCCTTTGGAGCCCTTGTAAATGAAGTCCTTGTTGGTCTCCGGCATCTGATGCCGACCGACTTCGGTCAAAGAGCTGTCCTCTCCAACACGCAGAACGTGAATCTGACCCTGCACACGAGCCTCCGTGCCCGCGAGGAAGGAACGCTTGCCCTCACCATCGAAGTCCGCATCCACCTGGAAGTCGCAACCGAAGGCCAGCTTAGCGTTCGTCTGCGAGATATGAATCTGGGTCGGCTTGTTGAAGCCCTCAATGTCCACCTTCGACACAAATCGCAGCGCACCATCCGCCTCGATGGCGAAGGAGACATAGCTCGCATTGGCCGTGCGCAGCGACTCCATTTGATGATAGTCCTCATTGCGGTTGGAGGCCAGCAGGGTGCCGCCGCGCACGCTGAGGCTGTTCGGAGCTACCCCATGAGAATCAAACGGAGATCCCTTCACCGGCTTGAGCGAGCCATCGTCCTGAATGTCAAGCACCGCGATGGTATTGCTGTGCGTGTTCACGGCGAAAAGACGCTTCCCATCCTCACTGAGGGCTAGCGGCGTGTCATTGTCATTGGGGCCGAGCTTGCCGTGCGTATCATTGTCAATGCCAGTGCCCCCGGTGAGGAAAGGATTGCCAGCCAGCGGAGTGAGGGTGCCATCGTCCGCCCGAGTGTAGCCCAGCACGGCATTTTTGCCCTCCCGAGTATCATTGGTCAGTGTGTAGAAATAGCTGCCTCCGGCAGCGTGGGATGATGAGGTAGTCATGGCGAGGGTGATGGCAGCAAGTGCTGTTTGGGTTAATGAGGCGATTTTCATGATGTTGTATGGTTTCCGCTCCGACTCTGTGAGCAGCGCAGTATGAAAGAGCACCATTCATGCCCCTATGACTCACCTCATACGCGGGACTCAATTTCTCATCCCCCTCAGATCCGCTGGTCGCATGATTGCAATCATATTGCTGAAGGGGGTATCCAGCTAGAAGAGAGAACCATTTCGCTATTATCCGCCCACCATGCACCACCACCCTATTTTCCTCACGATCTGCCTCCTTAGTCTGCTCATCCCGCCGCTTTCCCACGCTGTTGATGCCGGAAACCCAGATGAGAATCACTCGAATGCATGGAAGCTGAGCACCTTTGAAAACCACCACCACAACCTGCGGGAGATGACGACCGACCGTGGCGACCTCACGGGCACGCCATTCACCGTGATGAAGGGATTCTTCCATCTGGAAACTGGCATCTTCGACTACGAGCGCCGCCTGCACACCGAGCACAGCCACGAAACCTTCAACTGGGGCGAGATCAACGCGCGATACGGCCTCACCGACGCCCTCGATTTTCAACTCATCTGGCGCCCTTACACCGAAGTGCGCAAAGACGGCGATACTGCTGACCCAGGCTTTCACAAATCCGGCGTGAACGACCTGTTCGTGCGCTTCAAATACAACCTGATCGGCAACGAAGGCGGTGACTTCGCACTCGCCGTGCTGCCTTTCGTCAAAGTGCCCGTCGCCACCGGCGGCATCGGCAATGACATGTGGGAGGGAGGACTCAAGCTCATCAGCCAAAAGAAAATCGGCGGCAACTTTACCTTTGGCAGCAGTTTGGGCGCAAACATCAGTGTGGACGAAGATGAATCATCCTACCTGCGCCCCACAGCCACCGCTCAGCTCGGTTTCGAGATCACCGAAAAGCTCGGCGCATTCACAGAGATCTACGCCTCCTGGAGCAAGGATGACGAGCGCTACTGGCAGACCGCGTGGAACTTCGGGCTCGACTACGACCTCACCGAACACATCATCCTCGACGTGGGCCTCTTCTGGTTCTTCCGTGGCGAAGAAGCCCTCACCCCCTTCATCGGCATCAGTTGGCGGTTCTGATCCGGGGCAAAAAGGCATGCGCATTCAGCCCAAGCGAATCCGCTCAATCTCCTCCATCGCGATCTTGTCGTTCGTGCGATCATAGAGCTTTGTCGTGGAGGCGAGCTGGGCATGGATCGCTTCCCCGGCACCAACACGGTGCACAACCTGCTCAAGCTCTTCACGCAACCGATGATCGATGCATTCTGGCGTCCGCTCTGGTTCTGGCTGTTGCAGCAAGGCCGGGTGATGCCTGTGCTGAGCTGGAGCCTTGATCTCGACAGCACGGTGGTCCAGCGAAACGGTCATCAGGAGTGTGCGGAGCGCGGATACAATCCATCGCGTCCGGGGCGGCACATACATCATCCGCTGATCGCCGTTCTGGCAGAGGCTACACCGACCGCATCTTCGTGACCAATCGCGATGAGGACGCGGTGACTTTGGCACGACTACAATCAGAGTGCGTCGAGCCTGGGGTGGTGCAGAGAAGAGAAGCACAAATCCTTGATGGACAAGGTTTTGAAGTGGCAAAAACGAAGTCGCCGAAGTTGGAACCGCCAACAGCTCCCCCCACCCGAAAACAGCCTCAAAAAACTCCGCTTAACTTCGGAATCCGGGTTAATGGCTAATCCACCTGCCGCAACCACCGCTTCAGCTTCTCTTCGACCTCCGCTCTCGGCGTGGCGAAGCGCTCGCGGGAGCGGCGGAGGAGCTTGGCTTTGCGGCCTTGGTGCGTCTCGATGGGCGGGGAGAGACGGGTGCGCTGGAAGTGGATGGAGCCGCTGGCGGACTGGTTGCGGATGAGGGTCTCGTAGCGTGGGAGATCGACGAATTGCCGCTGGTGGAACTCCTCGCCAAACTCGCCGTGCAGATGCTCGGCATCGGCGAAGCCGACGCGGAAGGCGACGAGGGTGCCGACATTGCCAAAGACGGCCTCCCGCACGGTGGGAGAGAGCTGGGCGATGTATTGATGACTCAGCGTGAGATTGAGCCGGTATTTCCGCGCCTCGGCGAGGATGGAGGTGAAGCTCTCGGTGGCGAAGTTTTGGAACTCATCCACGAAGAGGTAGAAGTCGCGACGCTCAGACTCGGGCTGGCGATTGCGGGCCATGGCGGCGAGCTGGAACTGCGTGATGAGCAGGGAGCCGAGCAGGTTGGCCTTGTCGTGGCCGATTTCACCTTTGGAGAGGTTCGCGAGGAAGATGCGCCCCTCGTTCATGACAAAGGGGATGCTCACCTTGCTGCGCACCTGACCGATGATGTTGCGGATGACGGGGGAGAGGAGGAGCTGGCCGGCCTTGTTCTGGATGGGTGCGATGGCCTCGCGCATGAAGCGCGGCTCCCAGCTCTCGTATTCGTTCTCCCAGAAGTCGCGCAGGAAGGGATCGTTGATCTGGTTCACCACCCAGCGGCGATAGGCAGCGTCGGTGAGCAGGCGATTCAGGCCGAGGAGCGTGGTGTTCGGGCAATGCGTCAGCGCGGCGATGGCGTTGTGCAGGATGTATTCCAGCCGCGGCCCCCAGCTTTCCTGCCACAGGCTTTTGAAGGCGCTCACGATGCCGGAGGCGACGAGGTGACGGTCTTCCGGCGCGGTCTGGGCGAGCAAATTGAGGCCGATGGGGTGACCGAGGTCGCCGGGGTGAAAATAGACCGTCTGCTCGGCCCGCTGCGGCGGGATGTGTAGCAGCAAATCCTCCGCCAGATCGCCATGCGGGTCGATGAGACCGACGCCGTGGCCCTGCTGGATGAGCTGGAGGATGAGATTGCGCAGGAGCGTGGTCTTCCCGGAGCCCGTCTTGCCGATGATGTAGGTGTGGTAGCGGGCATCAGCCAGGTCGAAGCCAAACGGCTGCTCGCCGCCCCAAACATGCCTCATGCCGATGTGAAGATCGTGTTCGTTCATGGCTATGTTCACGCCGCCCAGGCCAGCCGCCGCTCCAGAAAGGAACATGAATGAAAACCGGGCCAGAGATCACCCCCTCGTCAAAATGGGTGCCCGCCCGGAAAGTCACCCGGCAAACGTCTGTTGGATCGAGCCAGGCGGGTAACGGCAACTGGCCTCGACGGCTGAAGGGTGAAGTTAGTATAGCATGAAGGCGTCTGTTAGGTCTTCGTTGGATGCAAAGGAACGCAATCATCGACCAGTCGTCTCGCATAATTCCAGGCAGCGCGCTCAACCCGAGAATCGTTCACGGCAAATGTCCAGAACAGGAGAAGAGAAACGAGAGTTACCCAACAGAGTCCAGCGGGCGGGGTAATACGATTCCAATCATTTCCACCAAGCATAAACAGTCCAATAGACAAACCAAGACATCCAATGAGCACGATGAGAGCAAAGGGCTTCAACCCACGGAGATTCCGCATGAAGCCATAGTGGGTATTCTCGTTGAATACATGTGGGAACTTGGACGAATCCACTCTGGCCCTGATACGCAAATGTTCAGACCACGCCCGATAAGTGAGATCACACTCAGTTGGATTCAGGATCTCTTGCTCTGTTGTTGGAGCCTTGCTTCCAGCTACAACCTTTGCCATTGCCTTGTGGATCTTGGCTTTGGTGATTGCATCAAGAACATCATCTCGATGTCTGAGAATGACTACTGATGGCATCACGCCGTTCCACTTAGCTTTGAGTCGAGCTTCTACCGCCTGTCCAGCTTGTCGACTGTAGAAGCACAAAACAAGGGAGAGCACGCCGTAGATAAATGCAGCGCCAGAGTATTTTTGAAGCCAGTGAACTTCGATTCCTGTGAATGCCAGGGCAACTAGCAAACCCGGAGCCAAAGCGATTAGCATTGGTGTAAGTCGAGCTTTTCGCTCATAGGAATCGGAGAGCAATGTGAAGGATGGCACAGGTCAGGAGGTGGCGTGGTTAATCGAAAATGCACATACTATTCGAGGCCGCATATCGTCACCTACGATGAACATCACCGAAGGCAGGCCGTCATCTTGGAGTTGCGATTGAAACCAAAGTGCAGCGTTAACGTCAAGGCAACTAGGTAGGGTTGACGCGCCACGCGGATGACTATGCCACTCCCCAACATATGTGGTCATGCCGTTGGTTCGACGGCTATGAACTTCAATATTTGCGCTAAGGCTCTCACACCCGCGTTCAAAATAATCTGGTGCTTCGTTGCTGTCCCTTGGGGCTGGCAATGCGTGATACACATAGCAACGCTTGCGCGAGACGTCCCAAGTTCCGAGAAGAACCCCGCCAGTCTCATTTGGCAGCTTGGATTGTCTTAGCAATTGAATCGATTCAGCAACTTTGCGTGAGTATTGTATCTCCCAGCCACCAGCAACGTGAACAAATGGCTTTTCAACATTAATGCTACGACAGCTTACTGAGCCCGTCTGTGTTTCGATTTGATATAGCTTCAGGCTGGCGCTGTCGCAGTTGATGATCTGTCGGAAACCTCGGCTTGCTATACCGGCATACATACCCACGGTATCTTGAGAAAGGACTACGCTACGATCTCGGCAACCAAGGCCATAGTTAACCTTTGTTGCGGAACCACTTACGGATGCAGAGAGATCTTCGTCTGCAATTAGCGCTGCATAGAACTCCATTTCTAACCAGTCCAGCTTGACGGTTCGCTGCACATCCTCACTCATTACGATCAGGTCATTCCCAGACGCAGTTATGAACGCACAAGAACGTCGCGCAACGCAGTCCATCGCCGAAAGATAGCGAGCAACACTCACCGACGCAGAAAAATCAAAGATGTGGTCAGCTTTGGATGCTGCTTCGTTGAGTGCTTCTCTTTGATCAGGAGTCGCGCTCAGGACATTTGCATGAATGTATCTGTGAAACTCGGGCTGGTCATAAAGCCCGCTCACGACTTCGTGAAGGGCTGCCGATTTCGAGCAACCAATCCAATCTGAAGGGGCAAAATGACGAACTATATTGTGAGGGAGAACAATATCTTCGTCCACTATAGTCCAAAAGCCAAAACCACCCCTTGCAAGATTTAGCACTATTTGTGCCCCCAATGCTCCTGCGCCGACTGCTATAACTCTGCCGTCGTAGTGTGAGGTTTCACCGGTGAAGTTCGCGGCTTTTGCTCGATCTATTGATTCAAGCACTCGCATTGGTATGATCCTACTCTGTGCCAACGCGGGTGCGACGACTTCAGGCTTTGCCTGTCCCACAAGCGGTAGGTATTGTGCACCACCTGGGGCTCGGGCTACCAAGCCGACCGCTTCGGCAAACTCACCAAGAGTGTGTGTCATCTGGAAGGCCCAAGTATCCGTTCGCTCAGGTTCACTTTCGTCTTCTCTCCTCATGGGAACCGCTAGCATGATGATCATTCTGGCATCTCCGCGACTTGCCGTGTTGATCAATCCAGGATCCCCTTTGATTCTCTCAGAGAATTCATTGATTAAGCTCCATCCTGCAGCCCTGAAAAGTTCGTCCAGTTCGCCTAAGTTCGTTGGACACGCTTTGATCAAGCCGTGAGTTACAGGTGGGCATTTAAATTGAGTGATGACGCTGTATCCATCTGCTTTTGGATCGGGTTGATTTTGATTGTAAAGGGATCGAAATACCATCCAACTCTCCCCAGGGCGTGATATTGGCTGGAGGTTCAAGGCAACCAAAGGCCGGTTCGAAACCGCCTGCATTAACGCGTGAGGCATCACTAGCGTGATCCCTGAGAAAACCATGAAGCACTCCAAAGCTTGGTTCGGTGCATGCAGTGCTCCTTGACTCGCCTTCGTCAACCACTCACCAATGCGGTTCAGAAATTGTCTTGGTGTCCAAGTGAGCTTGATGTCTCCCCAAGGCTGATCGTATAGGCAAAGCGAAGCGCAGCTCGAAAACTCACTTACCTCGAAGTTGAGGTGAATAGGGCGAGGAAAGTTTTCACGGATGGCTAACGCACGTGGATAGCGCTCGTCACGTTCATCAAAGACTAAGGCGAAGAATTCGGTGTAGTGGATGTCTACCACCCGTTCGGTTCCAAGTTCGGGAGCTAACTCGACGATGATAGCTTCGCGCTCGGGCTGGGATGGCAATCTTCTTGCCTCAACAAAACGAACAAATGGACCACGATCTGCCATCGTGAGGTATGAGACTACCTCAATTGCGCGCGGGAATCGCAACAGATTCGCGGCAACAACAGCTCCGAAGGTTTCATCACAACGATGTCGCAGATCTGGGCTGAGATCAGCCATGACGCGGAGAGACAGTAGCTGTGATCACTGCTGCACCAGACGAAGAGTAGTTGGTGCGGAGCTTCGGGCCGAACGCATCAATATCAATGATTGTCCTCAATGGAGCTGAATCATTGGGGTTGGACATCGTGACTACAATCCTTCCATTCAATTTCGTTTTCCATTCCTCGTAGCACGCCAGTGCCTCAGGGTGTGGAGGCATTGCTCCTTCCTCCGATAAACCGCTCGGGACTGGGCCGCTTGTGATGACCATTATGGAACCGCTCTTACCATGATTCAAAAGGCGTGTAACTTGCGGTGTCGGCGTGGTCTTTGGGCTCCCTTTGTCGTCGGCCAGCGCCTTATAGCTACAGTGATGGGGAACCTTCAGGATGTGCCAATCAAGCTTCGAGTCGTTTTCGTGGTCTTCGGTTACCTCAACTATCCTATCGAGTTCAGTGTGCGTCACGTCAGCGGTCATCAACAAGTAGAAGTCTTTGCCTCCAACTCTGAAGGTAGCCTGTTGGACAAGAGAATCGGCGTTGCGGTCAACAAGGTTTCCATTTTCTCGCTGTGCGAATGGGGAGTGGGGGAAGAATGAAACCCCGTCACGTTCGAGATCGAACGTGTCGATAGGACCACCTGCGTTTACAATGCAGTGTCGTCGGTCGGCAGGATCGATCTTTTCCAGTGCGAACCAAGCATCAAGCATATCGGGAGCCGAGAACACCTTGATACCGTTGCCAGCTCTGAGTCGGTGTCGGGCTTCTGCTCGGATCAGCTTGGCGTCGGTTTCATCAAGCGCCGTCTCTGTGATGACCGCAGCAGGAACCCAGAGTTCGTCGATCTTAACCCTCTCATCGCTTTGATAACTAGAAAAGGCTTCAAACCAAAAGAAATCCGAAGCTCCCTTCACATGATCATTGTCGAGATGGGTGATTGCCACTACGTCGATGTTCTTTCGTTTTGGCCAGCCCATGTCTTCCTTGATAGATTTAGCGAGGTCGCACGCCTTTTCGCCCCCCATGTTGGCGTAGTCGCAGAGAATCAACTTGTGGCCAACTTCTATGAGATACGAGTCAGCTCGTCCGATGGGATAAAATGTCAGTTTTGTCACACTGCTCAATTCTAGGCATAGACCGTGCCAGTTATTCACAGCCTGCCGTAGGCTTTGATTATGAAGGGAATCGGCAGTTTTTCACTATTGCTCATGTGACTAAATGAGTGACTGGGTGAGTCAATGTGGCTCTATTGGAGCGCTGTGTGTGACGCATTGTCGTAGACTTAGTTAACATGGGTCACTCGTCTTCCGCTAGGCATAGTAGTCCCCCCGTCGTGGCCCCCACGTGTGAAGGGCGAGGGCAGTCCGGCTTTTCAGCCGGCTGGCCGGAGCGGCCGACTTCACGCGGTTGGTCATTGGCCGAGGGCGGGTAGCCCGGTGCTGGCCATGACCTTTATCCGCAGGTCGATCAAGTCCTTGTCGCCGTAGGAAACCGCGTGAAGTCGGGCGTTCAGCCCGAACACGTGGGGGCACCCGTGACAAGGCCTGGCGGCGATTCGCGGCTCAGTGAAGCCTTGAAACCGTTGTCGGTGCGATAGCACTCGCCGCGATTTTTTCGCGCACCCCTACATACCATGTAAATAGGGGTGGATGTAGGGCCTCGTGGATGACGGGAGAGCGGAAATGGCCGGGGAAAAGCGTGTCGCAGAATATTGTTTTTCCGACTCAAGGACATCTTCATAGCCTCAAACAAGGCTTTTCGGACAGTCGATGTCCTTGAGGTCCGAGTTCGGTCAGCCGTAGTTTTGACGGTGTCTTTGAGGGTTGGCTCGACGATTGGCAATCGCCGCTACGGTGTCTGAAAAGCAAAAGAGCTGCTTCGCAGCAGCCCTGGTAAGGTCGGTGGACTTGACGCCTTTGGCGTGGTGTGGTGTTACTTAGGGAAGGTGATCTGATCGAGATCGCGGGCGGAATGCAGAATCCTGAGCACCTCGATGCCGGAGTCAGAAGACCGGAAGTAGAAGCAGTATTTGCCGAAGGGATAGCTGCGGCAGCCTTTGGAGAGTTCCGGGCGTGGCCACCCGACGGTCTGCCACTTGGCGAGGTATTCGAGCTTGTCGCGCATGCGCTGCCAAAGCCTGTCAGCCTGAAAAACACTGTCCTGGGCGATGTAATCCCAGATGTCGTCGAGGTCGCGGTCAGCCAGCTCTGAGTAGGTGACGTTTGACATGGGCTTTAGCTAGCGGCCTGACGTGCCGCGTATGCCTGATGTCGGCGTGCGAGCTTGGCATCCCAATCGATCTGGATGCCTTCACCACGATCCAAGGAGTCGGCAGCAGCCTGGATGTCCTGGCGGAGGGCTTCGAGCTTCACCTTGTCAGCCTCACTGAGGTCGGAAAGGTCTGGCGCAGTCTCTTCGACCTGAAGCAACCGCAACGGATACTCCTGCTGGAGATCGGTGAAAAGCTCCCGAATCTCATCAGGGGCGAGCTGGTCGATCTCTTGGCGGATGTGTTCGACGGTGGAACTCATGATGGGTGCATTGTATCAAGCCCCGGCGGATTTGTCGAGGGGCAGGAATGGAGGCCTGGACTCACCGCAGGCTGTCGTCCGCTCTCACCTGCTCGGCGAGTTGTCGGAGGGCCTCCAGCATGGCTTCCTGGGCTCCGGGTTCGCGTTTGGCACGGAGGCTGGCAACGCAACTCCCCTCTCGATGCGTGAGCTGGATGAGCTGGCTGGTGCGTGTCTTGGGTCGGGATGACGACGTGGAGCCCTGGGTGGTGCGGAAGCTGGCGATGCGCTCGCGAATGCGGCCCACGCTCTCCCCTGCCACGGCGGCGGTGACGAGCTGCTCCTGAAACTGCGAGTCCCCCACCTGCGCGATGCGCTGGGCCATCTCGTAGCCGATGCCGGGTGTGCTACGCAGTTCCTCCTGAAGGCGTGCGGGCAGTTCCAGCACGCGGAGCATGCCGGACATCCATTGCTCGCTCTTCCCTATCTGCCGGGCGAGTTCACGCTGAGACGCGGCGGCACCGGAGCTGAGCAGGCTGTGAAGCGTCTCCGCCAACTCGACGGCGGGGATGTTCTCCCGCTGGATGTTGGAGATGAGACTTTTGAAGCGGCGGGTGATCTGATCATCCGGCTCGCGCACGAGCACCTCCAGCTCGGTGAGGCCGACGGCCTTGGCGGCGCGGAAGCGGCGGTGGCCGGTGAGGATGCGGTAGCGGTCGCCCTCCTGGGTGACGGTGATGGGCTCGATGATGCCGTGACGACGCACGGACTCGATCATGTCGTCCATGTTGTGGAAGATTTTTCGTTCGTTCTCCGGGTCTTCGAGAAGGCGGTCGATGCTGACAATGAAGCGGCCTCGTTTTGGCAGTCCGCCGGTGAGGCCGGACTTCACGAGATCGAGACGGCTTTTGCCATCGGGTAGTTTGGTCATGCTGTTGGGGCGGTGACTTCCGCACTCATCGCGTGGTCGGGCGATGCGGCGGCGGTCTCCGCGTGGGCCTGCGGCCCGTTAGTGAATAAGTCCCGCACCTCTTCGACGAGGGCGGCCATGTCCTGCGCTCCTTTGGAGAGCGGACGATAGTGGAAGATGCTGCCTCCATTCTCGTCCACCTGCGCCATCCATCCGCAGGAGCGTATCTCGCTGCGTGCCGATGGGATGCCGTCATCCGCAAGCAGGGCGAGCACGCGCTTTCGCAGGCCTGGCAGGCGTGTGAGATTGCTCAGCACATGCAGCATGCGGAAGTCGGCGGTCGGGCGGAGCTTCACGAGCAGCTTGTAGATGCTGGCGTAGCTCTTCACGGCCTTCGTGCTTTCAAACGGCACGATGAAGGCGTCCGCTGGAAAGATGGCGTTCTCCATGATCGGCGAGATTTGGTTCGGCGAGTCGATGACGAGGAAGTCAAAGCGGTCGGCGATGTGCTCCTCGGCGATCAATTGCGTGAGCATGGAGGGATAGCCCTCCGTCTGGCTGATCTCACGCCCGAGGTCCTCCAGGCCGTCGGCACTGGCGACGAAGGACATGTTTTCAAAGCCGGTGGGCTGGATGACTTCGGAGAGCGATTGCTGGCGCGTGAGAGCGGCCACGAGCGTGCCCTCCGGCGTGAGTCCATCCCCTGCGGCGAGCCATTGCGTGACCTGCGCCTGCGGATCGAGATCCATGAGCAGGACCCGATGCCCGTGACGTGCGAGGCCGCTGGCGAGGTTCATGGCGATGGTGCTTTTACCACAACCTCCCTTGGCATTGATGACGGTGATGATGTTCATGGGTTTGGTTTGAATGATTGGCTGTTAAAGGCGGCGTCCCACTGCCAGAAGTGCGGGAGGCCGAAGCACTGGCGGAAGGCACCGAGGCGGGCGTTGTCCGTGTCGAAGTGCTCCAGCACGCGACGCGACCATGGCTTCGGATCGGCGGCGAGTTCTGACCGCTCGCTTTCCCGCTGCGCGATGAAGCGCTGATAGTCCTCGGGACGCGTCTCACGCATCTCGGACTCCTTGGCCGCAAGCCAGCGGAGCCAGTCATCGCGGAAGCGCTGCTCGTGCTGCTCACGGCTCTGCGTGATGCTGGCGAGCTGCACCTGGAGGCGCTGCTTTTCCCGCTGGACGAGGAAGGCATCGCCAAGCTGGCGGATGGCAAGCGTGAGCGATGGAAACGGATGCCGCTGCTCGCGTGCGAGGCTGCCCAGCTCACGGCCCCACTCGGCAGCGTGGCCCTCCTCCCTCGTGGCTCGGATCAATCGCTGCACAAAGCTCTCCGCAGTCTGCGCCTCGCGTGGCGATGGATCATTCACAGGCTCGCCTCGATTGCCGCCATAGGCCGCGTAGAAGCATCGCGCGAAGTCCCATCCGGCCTGCGTCACGCTAGTGACTTCGGCTGACCGAAGTTTCATCGGCGCGGGCCACCGCTGCTCGATGGATCGACGTAGCAGCCCCGCTGGACTGCGTGCTGGTGCACGGTCTGGCATCCAGATGATCTGCTGCTCGATCTCCTCGCGGCTGTGCTCCCGCATCAGCTTCGCGATGGTCTTTTCGCTGAAGCCGAAGCCGAGAAGCCGGTCTCTCAACTGCGTGTCAGCCGCAGGGCTGTTTCCAGTTTCATTTCCTGGTTTCGTTTTAATGTTGGTGCGGATTTCTGACTGATGCGCTGGTGCGGAAATCGGACTGATGCTGGTCTGGATTTCTGACTGATTGACGGCTGGTTCGTTTTTCTGACCGTTCGGAAAATCGCACCAGCGAAGCGCATACACGGCACGCCGCCGCTCGGTGGCCTCATGGCTGAACACACCGCTCTCCAGCCGCACGATGTAGTTCTTCTCCATCGCGATGCGAATGGCCTTGGCGAGATCGGAGCGGCTACCGAAGCGAGCGTAGTTCTCGATCTGCTGATAGGACAGCGCCACCTGCTGGCGACGGCGGCCGTGTTTCGCCTGAAAGCCGATGCTGTGGCGGATGATCGCTCCGACGACTTTGATCACGGAAAGCGGCTCATGGGGAATGAGCACGTCAAAGAACTCGTTCGGGATGTCGGTGCGATTGCCTTCGCCTTCAAAGAAGCCCTCAAATTGCTCCAATCGCGTCGTGTAGGGCATGGATGACCATCGGAGCTGGTAGCAGGCGGATTGCCCGGCATCGTGCGCGTGCTTCGCTCGGCCTTCGGTCACGCATTCGAACAAGTGACCCGTCAGCGCGTCATCCAGCGCGCCACGGATCATGTCACGGCTCACGCCGGCCTTTCGCTCCAGTTCCGAGTAGGTCACCTCGATTTGCTCCTCCTGCGGATTCCCATTCGCATCACACCAGCCGAGCGTTTTGCGCAGCAGGTAGGCCACAATGCGCACGACTCCCCGCGAGAAGTGCGGGATGACGACATCGAAGAACTGGTTCGGCGTGTAGGTGGTGTTGGATGTCGGTGCTTTGAAGCCCTCGAACGCTGAAATCACCGGCTCAGGAGCCTGGGATGTTTGAAACGGTGCTTTTCGATCCAGAATGCTCTGCATGGTGGCCTACAACCGGATCACCGGCTGATCTTGCTCCGCCTCGACCTTGGCCTGCTGTTCTGAGAGCCATTTGGAATACCACCTGAGGATTGCATTGATGATAAAACTGCGGCTGCGCTGCTGCTCACGAGCGAGCCGGTCGATGAACGCCAGCACATCACTCTCGAACTTCACACCCGCTGATTTGCGCACGATTTTTTCCATACCCTCATCATACCATGAAGGTGACCCGGTGTGTCATGTCGCCCTGTGGATAACGTGAAACCCGTGACTTCGGTCAGCCGAAGTTTTTTCCCGAACCCGTGCCCCCGCGTGGCCGGTGACGGATACTGGGCTAGTCCTCGTGGAAAGGCGGGGAGGAACTGGCCTAGCCTCCGTCGCTGGTGACGCGGCCAAGGGAGGCCGGGGCAACGGCTGGTCTGCCATTCGGACGACGCAGGAGCCGATGCCAGACGGGCCGTTGGCGGCGGGGAGGCCACATGTGCATGGGGGAACGCTGCCAGAGCGGTATGAAAGGCGGAGCCTGCGGCAGGCTGGCAGCGATCACTGATGCACCTCGGAAAGCGGTGGCGTGAGCTGGATCGAAGATCGAGCGAGCTGAGGCAGGTCGAACAGCGAGGGGCGTTGCGGGGAAACCTCCCCGCTCGAAGGGGTAGCGGCCCACGCAGTCGCCGCTAGGGGAAGGCTTTCCCCATCTACTTCACCAGTTTGAAAGTGGTTCCTGTGTTCGACTCGATCATTCCATTCTGGGTAAATTGGAAGACGAACGCCCTGCCAACCAAAGCAGCAGCGCTTCGCTCGCAAAGACGAACAAATGCCGGTGTTCCCATGGATCTTTGCCAGCCTTGGGAGCCGACATAGATGCGGGCACCCTGCCGGTTGGGAAGCACACCTCCATTGCCTTCATAGATGGCGCGGCAAACATTCACGACCTTCCCATCTGGTGAGAGTTCGCGATACGTTCGATGCCAGGTGAGGGTTCCCGCGAAACTAATCTCATCGGTGAACTCGATTTGTCCCAAGTCCTTGGCACGAGTGACTGCGACAAAGCAAGGCTTGGGAACGCTAACCGGCACGCCCTGGGGCTGTTGAGCGGCCCCGGCTGCCGGAGCCTTCGGTGCCTGCTTGCTATTCGTCACATCATAGACCTTGGCCCGTTGCGATGTGATGGAGAGCGTTTTGCCAGTCTCCTTCAATCGGAGCGTGAGGTCCGCATGCCCCTTGTGCCATTCACCAGCTCCGTTCTCGTTGTAGAACTCGATTGTGTATTCCGCCTGCCAAAGTCCTCCTTCTTGGACTATGCGGATCTCACCAACGATCTTTTCGCTGCCGATCGGCCACTTGGATCGATGCGCTCGCTCATCAGCACCAATCAGGTCTCTCGTCAGCAGTCCCTTGTCGAGAAAGTCCACCACTGTTTCATAGTCTGCAATCATACCTTGAAGGTCGCCTTTTGAGGCTTTGGCATGATGCTCAGAGACAAACGCCTTCACATCACTTGCCGAGATGGCTGGCGGAGGAGGAGGCGCGGGAGGCTGAGGTGGCGGTGCGACCTCTGTCACTTTCTGAGGAGGCGGCTCGTGGGGCTTCTCGATGGCCTTCGTCACAATCATCACGGACGGGCCCTGGGTTAAGTCCAAGAGCTGCGGCGTGTGAAGTTCTGGAAGCTTGGCAGGAAGTGGCGAGCCAGCCGTTTTGATAGTGGTCCACCACTTGCGTGTGCTATCAGGCTTCCACTCAGACATCTTGCCCGGCTCCCAATAGTGAAGGCTTGAGGCCACATCGCCTGCCTGGACACTGCCATCATGGGTCTGAACGATAAAAACACCCTGGCGTCCTTTCCACTCCAGCAAGCGGGTGAGCGCACGCACTTGATTGTAGTCAGGTCCGACGACTCGATCATTGAGCGGATTTTTCAGGGGTGCGTAGATCATCAGGCAAAGCTGCTTTTCTTTGACCTGAGTGCTCCAGCCCGTGTTTTCAATCTCATCGACCGGCAGCGGCATCTCCACCTCAAAGACGAGGTCGGGGCAGATCGTCTGCTTCATGAAAGTCACTTCGATCTTTCCATTCATGAGGCGCATGAGCTTCGAGCCATCGTCTGAGCAAAGAATCTTGTCACCTTCGTCCACGCCAAGAGACTTGAGACCAAAGGAGATGGGCAGGCTGGGGTGAGTGAAGGCACAGACAGTCTGGCCGGACAACTGCCAGGGGCTGTCTGGTTCGCGGCGCGACGGCGGAACAGCCGATGTGATCAGAGTGCGCACTCCAAGCTTCCAATGCGTCTGGCCCGGCCAAGTCTCCCTTGGGCCTTCCTTCCAAAGTCTTTTACTGATGTCGTCGAGCTTCTTGTATCCCGCCGACTCTTCCAATGGCAGCAAAACGAGCTTGTCGAGATCGAAAGCCAGGGGCGCTTCATCAGATGGGAAGAAGGCAAGTTCTCTATCCTGCCACCAGTGGAGATCACCTCCCGGCACGTCTCTTCCAGGTGGACGCGGTAACTCGATGGCCTTGCTTTCGCCAATGCGCACAACCCACACACGGCGCGATTTTCCTTCGCCAATCGTGCAGGCGATGGATTTTTGATCTGGAGACCAGGACAGATTGCCGTGAGGAAAGGAAGGAACCTGAATGGATGCCGTTTTGGTGAACCGATGAAGGTCGAAAATGCCTATCGCGGGCTGCGATCCAGCCGCATCTCCAAAGGCGAGCATCACGTTGTCTGGCGACAGGGCAACGGGGCAGTCCCTCTGCACCTGAGGGATGACTTTGGTGAAGTCGGGTTGGATTTCGCCGATCTTGGCGGACTTGATGTCTTTGGGCGGATCATACCGAAACGGCGGAGGGGCCGGTGGAGTTGGAGCGATGGAAGGGGCCGCGACCACACGAGGTGGGTCAATCACCGGAGCTCGACCGATGAATGAGATGGGAGACGCCATAAGAAGAGCGGCCAGCCCAGCGATGCCCACTTTGACCCATCGCAGCCAAGGAAAAGTCGCTGGAACCTCGCCAGTCTGAGCCGTCGCCGAGTTCCTGAGGGCCAGCTGCCCCCCGATCAACCCTCCAACAAAACCACACAGCACGCTCGGAAGCAGGGCGGCGAGGCTGACTGCACAGACGAGCCACATTCGCGAGCGCAGTGCCCGATCCAGAGCGGCGCTGTCCGCCCCGCTGGCGTCCCATGTTGCCAATGCGGTAAGGACTGCGCCAGCCCAAAGAGCGCAGAAGACACCCGCCTGAATTCCAAGGCGGCCCGCCTCGCCCGGTGCATGAAACCGTGACGTGAACTGCTTTCGGGCAAGTATCACTGTCACCAGCGCCGAGATCACCGACAGCGTCAAAATCAAAACGAGTTGAAGCTGAGTGCCAGCAATGATCCCGGGGATGGTCACGATGAAACTTCTCAAGAGTGCCGCCGAGAGCCCAACGGCTAATCCTGTTACAAGTGCCAACAGAGAGGCTTTGTCCGTAATAAGAGAGGTGCCTGAATCCTTCACGGGCCGATGACTATCACACGGGCGCCAGTCCGACAACCGGAGTGTCAGTCACCAGTTGCTGCACTTTTGCGAGCATGGCCGGGGAGGGTTTCGCCACGCCGTGCTCCCATTCGCGGACATTTTTCGCGATGACCTGAATCCTCCGACCAAAGGCAAACTGGCTCAACCCCATGATCCTTCGAGCCATCACGATCTGGTCAGCCGGGGACTGAACGGCCATTGGATAAGAGCCAAGGAACCCGATGAGGCGAGGCCAAAAGGAGGCTGTCGGAGCCACCTCGTCACGTTCCCAGCGCTCATAATGTTCACGCAAAGTGTTCAATTGTTCAGCAGCCTGAGCTTGGGTCAATTTCAAGACCAGCCTGCGAGACCGCAGGTGCTGCCCCAACGTTACTGGCCTGATTTTGAACCCTTTCTGAACGAGTTTTCGCAGCCTGACCGCCGTTCTGGAGGCCTTGAGGGTGAAGTAGCAAAATGGCAAAATAGGATGACACGTTTTTTCTTTGAGAATTATTGGTGGTTCAATGGCTCGCCAGCAACAAGCCTGCTATAAGCGGATGGATTATTGGCTTTGCTCCTCCCTATATAACGTTCAAATCGATCTGCTGATGGCGGTTTAAGTGTCGCAGCTGGATTTGGGATGAGGCTGCCAAACGGAACTTCATTCGTACAAGCGAAAAAGCCCGCTGTGGTCAAGATTACCGAGGCCTTTTTCATGCACGAATCTCTCCCACTGGGCGAGTGAATTGCGGAGGGTGGGAGAATCGAGACCTACGCTGTCCGCGAGTTCACACATCAAACGCACGTCTTTGAGTTGGAGCGTTGCGCGGCCGCCGGGAGCAAAGTCACGCCGGATCATTCGGTCACCATGCAGGTCGAGGATACGGCTTTCGGCAAAGCCCCCGAGCAGGGCCTTTCGCACAAGCGCAGGATCGACGCCGGAGAGTTCGGCCATTCGGAGGGCCTGCGCGACGGCATCAATGGTCTGTGCCACAATCAGCTGGTTCGCTAGCTTGGCGACTTGGCCACTACCGCTAGGTCCCATGTGAGTGATGTTTTTCCCACAAGCCTGAAACACGGGAAGAGCCCGCTGAAAATCCGCCTCTGAACCGCCGGCCATAATGCTAAGAGTAGCCTCCTCCGCACCCACTTGACCTCCTGAGACGGGGGCATCCACCCAGTGGACTCTTTTAGCGAATTCCTTGGTCTGAGGCACGCCCGTGGTGCCGAAGTCGATGATGAGAGCCTCTGGATGCAGCCCGTCGATAAGGCCGCCGACTCCGAAAACGACTTGTTCCACCACATCGGTCATGGTCAAATTGATGCAGATGATGCCGGGGCCGATCGTGCGCGCGAGTTCAGGCAACGAAGCCGAACGGTTCATGCCTAGCTTCACGGCCTCTTCTGCTGGCTTAGGGCTGCGGTTCCAGACCGTGACATTTGCGCCGTTTGCGTGGAGATGGCGTGCATTGGCCCAGCCCATGTTACCGAGACCGACGAATCCGATGCATTGTCCGCTGAGAGATTTGCTCATGTTCGTTCATCGCTAGCACGCCTTTGGCGTGCTTCAGCGAAAAAGATATTACCTTGGTGGCGGCTATTTGGCAGGGGCTTCGAGTTCGGCTTGGCTATCGAGCACCTTTTGGGTCTGGCGCTCGCGGAAAGCCTCGAGTTTTCGAGTGAGGGTCTCATCTTTATTCGCCAGCATGGAAACGGCAAACAGCCCAGCATTCAGCGCTCCAGCATTGCCAATGGCAAAAGTGGCCACAGGGACACCAGCGGGCATTTGAACAATGGAGTACAGGCTATCCACCCCACTCAGAGCGCGGCTTTGCACTGGCACACCAAGGACTGGCAGGCAAGTCATGCTGGCGGTCATGCCTGGTAAGTGTGCAGCGCCGCCAGCCCCTGCAATGATGATTTTCAGCCCCCGATTCGCAGCGGTGGTGGCATATTCATAGAGTAGTGCCGGGGTGCGATGGGCGCTAACGACCTTTTTTTCGAAAGGAATGCCAAACTCTTCTAGCACTTGGGCTGCATTTTGCAGGGTGGGCCAGTCGGAACTGGAGCCCATGATGATGCCCACAACGGGCGGGGGAGAGGCGGCGGAATGGCTCATGTGAGCCATGAGGATGCAGGGCTAAGCAGGGGCGTCAACCGGCGGGTGTGCTGACACATCTTCGATTTGCTCCGACGCATTCCTGTGTCATGCAAACAGCATGTCCTTCACCTCCAAACTCCGCTCCCGCATCGCCGCCACTGGTTCCAATCTCTGCGTGGGGCTTGATGTTCGTGCTGCGGATGCCAGTGAGGTCACGAAGCGCTGGATTTTCGAGGTGATCGAGCAGACGGCGCAACATGCGGCCGCTTTCAAGCCCAATGCCGCCTACTTCGAGGCGCTGGGATGGCAGGGAATGAAAATGCTCGAGGAGATCATGGCATTCATTCCGGCAGACATTCCCACGGTGCTTGATGTCAAACGTGGTGACATTGGAGAGACACAGGGCTACTACGCGAGGGCCTGCTTTGATGTGCTCAAAGCGGATGCGGTCACATTGAACCCCTACATGGGGCGAGATACATTGGAGCCGTTTTTGAAATACGCAGGGAAGGGGATCTACTTGCTTGGAGTGACCTCGAATCCCGGTGCGAAGGATATTGAGCTTCAAAAAACTGGAGAGCGGCATATTTATGAATTGGTGGCTGACATGACGCATGGGCAGGCAGAGGCTGGATTGGTCGTCGGACTGACGAATGCGGCACCTGATGTGCTCTCTCGCATTCCTGATGTCCCCTTGCTGATCCCCGGACTGGGTGCGCAAGGGGGCGACTTGGCAGCCCTGAAGGGTTGTGGCCGCAAGGCGCCACTGCTGGTGAATGTCTCCCGTGGCATTCTTTATCAGGAGGAGCACAAGAGCTTTGCTGAGCGGGCGGAGAGATGGAAAGAGCGCATCCAACAATCCCTATAAATATTCTGGCCCGTCGTCGCGGGATTCGCTGTTGCCAGCGAGGAGTCAGCAGCCTAGTATCTTGCGCACTAAACCTTCAGATCTGAATTCTTGTTTCCTATGTCCCTTGTTCGCCATTTTGTTTGTTTACTTGCCTCATTGCTTGTCGTGTCCTGCGGACACAATGTCGATCTGAAATACCCGACTGTTCAGCAGGCCGACGATATGGACGTCAACTGGGGGTTGGAGCGTCGCAAAACCCGTGGAGGGCCAAAGCAATTCTTTCAGTCCCGTTCGACGGCCACAGCCGCTTCAGGTTTCAATGAGGGAGTGCCAGCGGTTCCTCCGGCGGCAGGGCCCGCGCCCACCGCTCCGATACCACCAGCTCCTGTCCCGGCACAGGTGGCACCCGCCACACAGCCTTCTGTCAATGTGCCTGCCAGCCTGCGCTGACTTTTCTGAACGCTCGTGAATACATCATTTTTCTACACCTTCCTGCTCCTGCTGATGCTCGCTGGTCCATCTGTGGGGCAGACATTGCCGGTTCCATCGAGTGTGAAGCCAACAGCGCCATCCCCAGTGCAATCGACGGCGCCTTCCACGGTTCCCACTCAGGAGGACTTGGATAAACTGGCCGCACAGGCTCAGAAAGCAGTCTTTGATGCGGCCGAGAAAAACGCCGCATCATCCAGCACGAGCGGTGCCATGCTTCCTCCGCAAGGTGTCACGCAAATGCCTGCCGCCGGTGCACCTGGCGCACGCATCACGACGCGCAACGGAGGTGGCACCTTTACCACGCCAGCTGCGACTTTGCCCCGCTTGGATGATCCCTCTCAATGGCCCCGTGATTCAGTCCACCAACTAGCGATCATGGAAATCTCTTTTGGCTCCAGGGCTGAGTCTGTCGTGATCGAATTATTCCCGAGCGATGCCCCGCAGACGGTGGCAAATTTCATCGATCTGTGTGAAAGCAAATTCTACGATGGACTCGCCTTCCACAGAGCTATACAGAATTTTCTTGTTCAGACTGGCGATCCTCTGACATCCGACGAAGACAAGCGCGAACAATGGGGAACCGGAGGGGAAGAACGAAGTGTGCCGGCCGAGATCAAGCGGCCGCATCGCATAGGTGCCGTTGCTATGGCACGTCGAGGAGACAGTGTGAACCCTACGCGAAAGTCAAACGGCTCGCAGTTTTACATCTCTCTCGGGCATTTCGATTCCCTCGATGGCAA
The DNA here is from genome assembly GCA_017853885.1 of Prosthecobacter sp. Taxonomy (GTDB): domain Bacteria; phylum Verrucomicrobiota; class Verrucomicrobiia; order Verrucomicrobiales; family Verrucomicrobiaceae; genus Prosthecobacter. The sequence goes on along the minus strand of JAFMIR010000008.1, from coordinate 35,141 downwards.
GTACTCCGTTTTTGGGCAAGTGCTTTCAGGACTCGACGTTCTGCAACACATCGCCAAAATGCCGGTCGACAGCAATGACTGCCCAGTGGCCCGTATTGAGGTCGATTCGATTCGTGTGGTCGACCAAAAAGGTCCCATGAGCACTCTAAGCGGAGAGGGAGACAAGCGTCGCTTTCGGACAGGTGCGGCTAGTGGTTTTGTCGGACGTGTGCTTGAGCGGGTTTGGTGAGCTATGTTTTTCTCTTTGAAAACTCATGGCACGATCTCCACGGGTGTGCCTAAACTAACCTCGTGGAAAAATTTTTCCGCCATGTGACCAGGTAGTCTGATGCAGCCGTGTGATGCGGGATAACCTGGTAGATAACCTTGGTGCATGCCGACCCCTTCGTAAATGCGCATGAAGTAGTGCATTTTGGCTCCATCAAATCTTGCTCCCCGTGGTTGTAGGTCTTTTCGGTTGTCGATGTTGGTCTCGAGGATATTGCCTTGAGAATCGATGTAGTCCCCATAGATCGAGGAGAGATGGTCGATGTCTTTCTCGATGATGCGGTAGCGGCCGGGACGTGTGTTGTATCCTTCGGCACCGGAGGAGATAGGTGATCCTCCCGCCAATTGACCATCTTTAAAAAGATAGACTTTTTGTTCACCCAGTGAAATCAAAATAGAGGGTTTTCCCCGGATCTGATCTGCAAGCCAAAATGAACCATCAGGATCCTGAAAAAACAGGTTCATAAAGTGCTGGCTGACAAAACGCGTGACTCGCGGAATATCCCCGGTGACTACGCGGTGGGCAAAACGAAATCCCTCGGTTCCAGCCCTTTGCGTATTCGTGCCGGCTCTTTGCAGGGTGTTGCAATTCGCTAGGGCTAGTATCAGGGGGAACCAGAATACGAAAAAGATGCTTCCACGATGCATGGCAGTGCCTTGATTCGCCAAAAAGACGATTGCAACAGACAAGTCTGTTGACTGAAATCGTATTGGTAGCCTGTTCAGCAATGACAATAGCTAAATAGACAGTCCCGCAGACGCTAGCCTTACAGAGATTCAATCCATGCAGCAAGGCTTTGAGTCGGGTAAGCCTTCGTACTTTAGTTAAGTCAGAAACGCAACGAAGGCTGTGGCAAAACGACATTCTAATCGGGCCAAATAGTGAAGCAAAAAAACGCAGATATCTTGCTGAGGATTTCGCCTCCTCTTGAGGTTGAGAGACGCCAAACCTAGGGAATGAATGCGCACCGCATGAAACTTGCTGAAACCATCGCCCACCTCCGTGCTGCTTTCCCGGCGCAGGGTTTTTTTGCGGACAAGGAGTGGGTTCTCTCACCGGAGGCTTTCGTATTGGATGAAAATACAGTGACGCTCATTCGTGAACTCGGTGCGGCGCTGCGTTCTTTTCAGCGTGCGTGCAACACACTCTACTTTGATGAGCGTCATGCTTGGGTGAGTCGTCTCATCGACCAAGGCAAGCCCGAACGTGTGGTGCGTTTGGGGAGATTGGAACGTTGGCGGAATGATCTTCCGCGGGTGCTGCGACCTGACCTGCTGCTGACGTCGGATGGAGTCTGTATTTCGGAACTCGATTCGTTGCCAGGTGGTATTGGGCTAACAGCTTGGCTGAATGAAACCTACGCTTTGCTGGGACAAAATGTCATCGGAGGAGACTCGGGCATGATCAATAGCTTCGCTCAGGCATTTCCAGTTGAGGATTTTATCATCTCTAAAGAGAGTGGGGACTATGTGCCGGAGATGCTGTGGCTGGCTGAAAAGCTCGAACGCCGTGTCATGCGGCCTTGGGAATTGCAGCCTTACGAACTAAATGGCAGGGCTTTATATCGCTTTTTTGAGCTTTTCGACCTGGCGAACATTGAAAACGCGGATGTGATGCTCCGCATGGCGGAAAGCGGTGAGGTGGCCTTCACGCCACCCTTGAAAGCTTTTCTCGAGGAAAAGCTCTGGCTGGCACTTTTTTGGTCGCCTGCTCTTGAGGATTACTGGCAAGATACGCTTCTTTCCTCGCACCTAACCCTGCTTCAAAAATGCATCCCTTTTGGCTGGGTGGTTGATCCCGCGCCTCTTCCTTCCTTTGCCGTATTTCCTAAGCTCGACATCCAGAGTTGGTCTGAAATGAAGTCCTTTGGTGGTAAAAAACGGGAGTTGGTTTTGAAGATCAGTGGCTTCTCGGATCGTAGTTGGGGGTCACGTGGGGTTTTCATTGGCCATGACCTCTCGCAGGAGCAGTGGGGTGAGGTGATAGAGGAAGCATTGTCGAGCTTCTCAAGGCATCCGTATATTTTGCAGGAGTTTCATCGAGCCAAGGTAGTTCAACATCCGGCTTGGTTCGATGAGGCAGAGACCGCGCGGCTCGTGCCGAGTCGGGTGCGTTTGTGTCCCTACTACTTTGGTGCAGCGGAGGTGGATGATCCTTTGCTCGGTGGGGTGTTGGCCACCGTGTGCCCTGCAAACAAAAAAATCCTCCATGGCATGAGGGATGCCATGATGCTGCCTTGCGTTGCGTGATGATTTCCGCTCCAATGCAGCTCCCATGAAGTTTACACCTGCCCTGTTTATCGCCTATGGCAGCCTTTTAGCTGCAGAACCTCTTCAGATGAAACTCTGGCCGCAGGGTGCGCCTGAGAGGCCCGGCTTCCAGATGGAAGCCGAGAAAGAGGTTCCCAAAAAGAACGCTAAAGATGTGCTCCGTCTCACGAATGTCACAGAGCCCATGATCACTGTCTTTCAGCCTGAGAAGCCGAACGGGGCCGCGGTTCTCGTTTGTCCCGGTGGCGGTTACGGTATTCTCGCCTACGAGCACGAGGGATCTCAGGTCTGCGAGTTCCTAAACCTCCATGGCATTACCGGCATTCTGCTGAAGTATCGAGTGCCGAAGCGTGACCCGAATGACCCGAGCCGCGAACCTTTGCAGGATGCGCAGCGTGCCATGGGTCTGATTCGTCACCATGCTGCCGAATGGAGTATCAAGCCGGATCGCGTGGGCATTTTGGGTTTCTCCGCGGGGGGCCATCTGACGGTGATGACCGCTCTGCATGCGAATGAACGCACTTACTCCATCGATCCAAAGTTGGATGTTGAAGATGCTACACCGAATTTCGCAATTCCAGTATATCCCGCCTATCTCGTCAGTAAGGACCAGAGCACACGGCTGCTGCCGGGTTTTGAAGTGAGTGCGAAGGCTCCGCCGATGTGCTTGGTGCATGCTCAGGATGATCCTTGGCCAGCCTCCGGCAGCGCTTTGCTTTACCTCGAATACAAAAAGAAGAATCTGCCTGCTGAGCTTCACATTTACGCGAAAGGAGGGCATGGCTTTGGCATGAAGAAAAACGGTCAACCGATCAATGAATGGCCTTTGCGAGTGGTTGAGTGGATGAAGTCGATGGGCTATTTGGACTAGCAACGCCCTTTTAGGTTGATCATGAATCCACGTATCCTTCTCGTCATCATCTCTTGTGTGATCAGCGTGCTGACCGGACTTGTGCTTTCACGCAGTGGGGCAGAACAAGCTGCAACCCGCCCACGACCCCTGATCGGTCTTTCAATGGATACGCTCAAGGAAGAGCGTTGGCAGAAAGATCGTGATCTGTTCGTCGCAGAGGCGAACAGGCTGGGAGCTGATGTTGAGGTGCTCTCTGCCAACAGCAGTGACACAAGGCAGCTCGCCGATGTCGAGGCGCTGATCACGCGTAAGGTGGATGCGCTTGTCATCATACCCAAGGACGCTGCTGCCATGGCGAAGGCAGTCACTCTTGCTCATCAGGCGGGCATCCCGGTGCTTGCCTACGACCGCCTGATCACTGGCTGTGACCTCGATTTGTACATCACTTTTGACAATGTGAAGGTCGGACAGCTGCAAGCTCAGTTCCTCGCCGAACGAATGCCTTTGGATAGAAAAATGCGGTTGCTTCGCATCTACGGTGCGAAGACAGACAATAATGCGAAGCTCTTCAAGCAGGGGCAGGATGCGATTCTGCAGCCACTGATCGCTGCCGGAAAAGTGGAAGTTCTCCATGAAGATTGGGCGGATGATTGGAAGCCTGAGAACGCGAAGAAAATCATCAATGCTGCCATAACAAAACACGGCCCGAATTTTGATGCGATTCTCGCCAGCAATGACGGCACCGCCGGTGGAGCCATTCAGGCGCTCACTGAGGAGGGAATTGCAGGAAATGTGTTGGTAACTGGTCAGGATGCTGATCTGGCAGCATGCCAGCGCATCGTTCAGGGCACTCAGACGATGACCGTTTACAAACCGCTGCACCGCCTTTCTCAGCAGGCGGCAGTGCTGGCGGTAGCTCTTGCTAAAAGACGTCCGATTGTGGCCCGTGATATGTCATCAAATGGTCACAGCGATGTGCCTTCCGTTTTTCTGCCCATTCTCTCAGTTACGAAGGATAATCTCCGCGATACGGTGATCCAAGATGGTCTTCTGACCGAGAAGGAAGTGTTTGGCCGTTGAAAAAAGAGCTTGTTTTTTCGTGCCTCTCCCTTGGAAGGATGATAAAGCCTGTGCTTGAGCTCTAACGACTCATGGCACTTTTCTTTTGAGCTTGGCCAAGCAGAGCTTCGGCGACACGCATGCCATCAGCAGCAGCAGAGATGATGCCCCCTGCATAGCCAGCCCCCTCGCCTGCAGGATAAAAATGGCGCACGCCCTTGCATTCGAGTGTTTCAGGATCGCGAGGGATGCGTATTGGACATGAACTACGTGTTTCGAAACCGGTTAGAACCGCTTCTTCGAGTGCAAAGCCTCGCAAACTTTTATCGATGCGTGGCACGGCTTGGATCAAGGTTTCGACAATATACTCCGGCAGCACAGTGGTGAGATCAGTCCAAACTACGCCCGGCTTGTAGCTGGGTTTCACCTTGCCTGGACCGTTGGAGGCGCGGCGAGCCATGAAATCACCCAATAGCTGGGCTGGTGCCTTGTAAGTGCCACCTGCGAGATCGAAAGCAGCCATCTCGATGCTTCGCTGGAGTTCCACACCCGCTAGCACATCGTCACCAGGATAGTCCTCTGGGCTCACGTCAACCATAAAGCCAGCATTCGCGTTGGACTCAGCGCGTGCGTAGCTGCTCATGCCGTTGGTGACGACTGTGCCAGGTTCTGAATTCGCGGCCACGACGAGGCCGCCGGGGCACATGCAAAAGCTGTAAGCTGTTCGACCAGTGCTAGTGTGTGCCACAAATTTGTACGGCGCGGAACCTAGACGCTCGTGTCCAGCCCAGCGACCATACAAAGAGCTATCAATGAGCTCTTGTGGGTGTTCAATACGTGCACCGATCGAGAAGGGTTTACGCTCCATGGGCACGCCATGGCGTTTGAGCATTGCAAAAGTGTCGCGCGAGCTATGACCGATGCCAAAGATGAAGTAGCCACCCTCAATCACAGTGCCATCGGCAAGCACCACGGCACGCATGGCACTGCCTTCAATGACCACATCGTTCACCCTCGCTCCGAAGCGCACTTCACCTCCCAGAGAAATGATTTCCTCGCGCACATGACGCACCACTTTAATCAGCCGGTCGGTTCCAATATGGGGCCGCGCTTTGATGAGAATGTCTTCCGGCGCACCTGCCTTCACCATTTCTTTCAGCAACCACGGGATACGGTGCTCACGGTCTCGGATCTGGGTGTAGAGCTTTCCATCTGAGAAGGTTCCTGCGCCACCCTCGCCGTATTGAACATTGGATTCGGCGTTGAAGCCCCAACCTCGGTTCCAGAAGCCAGTTACATCACGCGCTCGCTCGCCCGCTGCTTTGCCACGTTCCAGTAGCAGAGGCTTCATCCCTGCGCGAGCCAGCAGCAGGCCGCAAAACAGGCCGCATGGCCCACTACCAACGATCACGGGCCTTTCGGAGACCTCGTGCCTTCCTTGAGGCGTATGGTAGCCTTCTGGAACGGCAACTTGCACGCGAGCCGCGGGGGCAATTTTTTGCAATATGCGGGTCTCATCTGTGACATCGGCTAGTAAAGTGTAGCTGAAATGAACATGGCCTCGGCGTGCGTCGATGGCGCGCTGCTTAATGGTTAGGGACCTCAGGTCATTCTCACTTGTGCGCAGTAACTCCAGCGCAGCCAGATGAAGGCTGGCATCGGTATGATCGACTGGAAGGAGGACTTGGCTGAGTTGCAGCATGCACCGCTGCTGATAAAGCGGCACTGCTGTGCGGCAAACGCTTACTTGCTTCAAGCTAGCCTTGATTTGAGTGGTGATGTCAGATGAGAGAAACTGTTATGCATGGATGTTTTGAGAAAAAACGGCGATTTTTGAGGGTGGGTTCTGGTAATTGCGGGATGCAGCTGGCGTTCTGCTTTTTACATGAACTTACTTCTTCGATCGTCCTTGCATGGTGCTATCGGCCTTGGGCTAATGAGCTCATTAGCCTACTCGATTTGGGCTTTCGCACCACATGCAGCCGGCACTGAAGCCAAAATGTATGTGCTCATCGCCCTCGTCTATCTTGCAGGCTCTGGCTTAGTTTTGAGCGGCTTGTTGAAAGGTGTGAATCGACTGCAGAGGTTTTATGCAATGTTTTTGCCAGCCTTCGCTGGCTATGCAGTCCTGTGGAGCCTAGCGTGGTTTGTCCTCAAGAAGGGTGCGGGTGAATGGACCGGAGCTGCGTTGAGCACGGTTTTTTTCGCTTGGACAATTTGGTCGTTTCTAGGACGACCTCTTGGTTTCTGGCTGGCCGCCTTTGTGCTTTTCACACTGCATACCTTCGGCTACTTCATGGGAGCGGCTTGGATGCATGGATTGTTGGAGCGCGGCATTGAAGGCTGGGAGCAATCGCAGGTGGTAGTGGCAGCCAAGCTTGGCTGGGGATTATTCCATGGCCTTGGTTTTGGCTCTGGGATGGGTTTTGCCTTTGGCTGGTGGCAGCGCCTTACCAAGTGAGCCACTTGGGCGGTGTGGCCGGGGCGATGAGCAGTGTAAACTCGCCTTTCGGGGGCTTAGCTTGAAAGTGAGAATGCACTTTCGCCGCAGTTCCACGTTGAAACTCAGCAAATTTTTTTGTCAGCTCACGAGCGGCCACGATGCGGTGCTCCGGCGCTGCAGCGGCGAGAATCTCGAGCGTATCGAGAATGCGGTAAGGACTCTCGAAGTAAATGCTGGTGGCTGCGCGGCCCAGCGCTACTACTAACTCTGTGGTGCGAGCGCCTTTTTTATGAGGCAAAAAACCACCAAAATAGAAGGGTGTTGTCGGTAGGCCGCTGGCTGACAGTGCGGTGAGTACGGCGCTGGGGCCGGGCAGGCTGTCGATAGCAAATCCAGCTTGGACGGTTGCTGCTACTAACCGCTGTCCAGGATCGGAGATGGTCGGTATGCCAGCATCTGAGACCATTGCCACGCTGCCCCCTGCGCGCATGTGGTCGAGAAGCTGTGGGATGCGCTGAGCCTCATTGTGCTCGTTGAGGCTGATGAGTCGCAATTTGAGACCGAGATGCTTGAATAGCATGCCAGAGTGTCTAGTGTCCTCACAAGCAACCCAATCAGCATGCCGGAGGACCTCGATGGCTCTCGGTGTGATATCACCAAGGTTACCGATCGGTGTTGCCACCAAGTGCAGACCTACAGGAAGTCGTCCCGAAAGTTGCGGAGCCTCGAACGGCTCGTCTTCAAGAACTTCTGAGGAGAGCGAACCCGCAAAACGGGCCTCTTCCGTATCATCACCAGCCCTCGCAGATGTCATTGGCAAGATTGATAGCGGCACGCTGGGCTGCATCCTCCAGCGCTTGCGTTTCAGAGAGTTGGAGGTTGGGATCGATCAGCGTTTGCGACTCTCCTGTAACGGAGTTGCTGTGCATTACTCGGCCGGAGCGATCTTTGATCTGGTAGTCGATCGCCACGATGAGCTGCATTTGGGAAGTGCGGAGCACGTTGGTGCGGTCCGCACGAAACTGGTTGCGCTGGATGTAGCGGATGGTTCCCACCAGAACGGCATCTGCATTCGATCTGTTAGCCAGTTGGTAAGAGCCGTGACTCTGCAATTTTGTGATGACAGCGTTGGTCACATTGACCGCGAGTCTAGGCTCCAAGGTGAGATTTTCAAAAGATGGAACCGCCAGTGTATGGACCTCGCGTAGCTGGTGAGGCTTCTGTCCACCCAGTTGATAACCTGCGCAACCGCTCAATAAAAGTGCATGAACTGTGAATGCTAGAGTGAAGAAATATTTCATGTGGGGCGAAGGCGAACAATGCGATAGAAAAGCGAACATGGCGTTCGGTTACGACGCCGGTTTGGGAGCTGGCGGAACAGGTGGTTTAGCAGCTGGGGCCGCCGGCGCTGGGACAGGCGTTGTAGGCACAGGGAGCACTGCCGGCTTTTCCATCTGCGGCAGGGAAGGAAGCAGAGACCCTGGAGCTGGAGCAGCACCCCCGGGCTGCAAAGGCAAGGCTGGTTCAGTCAACGGGATGGGCATGAACGAGTCATTGCCGGAACGCATGCGAGGCTTTTCTGTCAGGCGTGCTAGCTCCGGAGCCATTGGCCCTACGTAGTCTGGCCTGGATTTCAGGTCTTTGGAGGCAAGCTTGGTGAAATCCTGATCTGGCTGACCTCGGCGAGACTGGGAGACTCCTTCCGGATCTTTGGCGGCAAGCTCAGCTAGGATCTCACGAGCTTCCGTGGATACGTCGGGTGAGCCGAATTTGATTGCCTCATTGAGGTACATGGCTGCGGCCACCGTTTTGCCCTGCGTGCGATAGAATTTGGCAATAGTGAGAGATTGGTTGGCTTCAGCAGTGTTTACCTGCCGGAGGATTTGCTCAGCTTCTTGTTTGCGTTCGCCACCTGGGTTGGCAGCCATGTAGGTCTTGAGAGCGTCACGCGTGGCAGTGAGATTTGAAGCATCTTCGCTCCGCTGTGCCGCGACATTACTGATCGAGGCAATTCGAAACTGCGACTCAGAGGCCTGCGAGGTGCCAGGGTAATTGTCCACAACTTTTTGGTAAGCCTGAACAGCTTTATCCTTCTCACGTAGGTCCTGCTGTATTTCAGCTATACTGAATTGGCTAAGCGCGGCAAACTTTCCGTAGGGAGCATTACTGATGATTTTTTCGTAAAAGGCAAGAATGTCGGATGGATTCATTTTCATGGGCAGAAGCAGAAGGCTGCGCTGCTTCTTTCCTCCCTTGGCTTCTTCGGCAATCTCATACTGGCGCTCAATGGCCTCGGCGAAGCGGGGACTCTGGCGGTGATTGTCGATGAATTCCTGAAATGAATTGAACGCTTCCTCGAGGTCATTTTCTGTATGGCGAATGATGATGGCACGTTGGTAGGCGGCCTCCCCGGCAGCTTTCGTGAATGGGTATTGCTTTACAACTCTTTCATAGGAGCTTTTGGCACGTCCTGTTTTGCCACCTTGCTGGGCTGCGAGACCTTCAGCCAAGATACCCTGCGCCGCCTGCTCTTGGATTGCGCGCTCATCGGCAGTCGGTGCGATCTTATCCTTCTTGCCAAAAATGAAGTCGAGCAGCGCGTAGGCGGGTGTTTGAGCTGTGAAAAAAACCGCCACCACGGCAAAGGCGGCGACGTGTAGGCGGGAAAAGAAGGGGAAACGCATTGGTGTAGAAACTAAGGGCAGGATAAACGTGCGTCAAGAACCGGGGAAGAGTCTATAGCTTTTCGCCTAGATCAGTTTGCCTGGGAATCAGCGGGGCGTCTGAGGTCTTCGCCCCCCCCCAAATGGCATGCTCGACCTTGCCATGATGAAAATCTACGAGACTATGCGGAGCTTTTTCACGTCACAACCATGCCCAAGATTCCTGCCGATATTTCTTTTCGCATTACACTCCCATCTTCCGTCGTTCGCCCGATTCGAAAATTGATGGTTGCAAACCGCTCTGAAATTGCCATTCGCGTGATGCGGGCTGCGACCGAATTGGGCATCCGCACTGTCGGCATTTATGCGCAGGAAGATCGCTTCTGCCCCCATCGCTTTAAGGCGGATGAGGCCTATGAATTGAACAAAGACAAAGGACCTCTCGGTGCTTATCTCGACATTGAGGGTATTGTGACCTTGGCAAAAGAAAAAGGAGTGGACGCCATTCATCCTGGCTATGGTTTCCTCTCGGAAAATCCGGAGTTTTCGAAGGCCTGCGAAAAAGCCGGTATTATCTTCATCGGGCCTGATGCAAAGATTTTGACGATGATGGGCGATAAGACGGCCGCGCGCAATGTGGCGCGCAAGCTTCGCGTACCAATCCTTGAGGGCACAGACGAGCCAGTGAGTGATCGAAAAGACGCGCTGGCGATCGCGAAGAAAATCGGCTTTCCACTTATTATCAAGGCGGCTTTCGGTGGCGGCGGGCGCGGCATGCGAATCGTGCGTGAGGCGAAGGATCTCGAAAAGCTACTAGATGAAGCGCAGACGGAGGCGGCGAGAGCGTTCGGCAATGGCGCAGTGTTTTTGGAAAAATTCGTCGGTAAAGCGAAGCACATTGAGGTTCAGATTTTGGCCGACAAACATGGAAATGTTCTGCATTTGCATGAGCGTGACTGCTCGGTGCAGCGTCGTCATCAAAAGGTGATTGAACAGGCGCCGAGTTATGGTGTGAAGCAGTCGATTATCGACGGTCTTTGCGCTGCGGCGGTGAAATTGGCGAAGGAAGTGAAGTACACGCACGCTGGAACGGTTGAGTTCCTCGTCGATCATGAGACGGGTGAGTGGTTTTTCATCGAAATGAATCCGCGCATTCAGGTTGAGCACACCGTGACGGAAGAGATCACCGGCATCGACATCGTGCGCAGTCAGATCCTAATCGCACAGGGTCACAAGATGCACGACGAGCCGCTCGCGCTGCCCGTGCAGGAAAAGATCGAGAAGAGCGGTTTTGCGGTTCAGTGTCGCATCACAACGGAAGATCCTGAAAATGGCTTCACGCCAGACTTTGGCAAAATCTTGACTTACCGAAGTGCCGGTGGTTTCGGCATTCGCCTCGATGGCGCGCTGGGTGCCACAAATGCAGTCATCACGCCTTACTATGATTCGATGCTGGTGAAGATGACCGTTTTTGCTCGAACCTATGAACAGGCACTTGATCGTATGGATCGTGGCCTGCGTGAGTTTCGAATCCGCGGAGTGAAGACGAACATTCCGTTCCTTATGAACGTAGTTCATCACCCCGATTTCCGGGCAGGACAGGCCACTACACGTTTCATTGATAACAATCCGCAGTTGCTACAATTTGCCGCGCGAAAAGATCGCGCTACGAAACTGCTCAGTTACTTGGCAGATACAATCGTGAACGGCAATCCTTTTGCTAAAGGTCACAAGCCGAACTGTTCTTTTATCGCGCCACCCATTCCCAAATACGATCATCGTATCGCACCTGCAAAGGGCACAAAAAATCTTCTTAGCGAGATGGGACCTGAGAAGTTCTGCAAAGACTGGGTCGCCAAGCAAAAGCGTCTCTTGCTCACTGATACCACCATGCGTGATGCGCATCAGTCGCTGCTTGCAACACGTATGCGCACCTTTGACATGCTTGCCGTTGCTGATGCGGTCGCAAGACGCACGCCGAATCTCTTCTCACTTGAGATGTGGGGCGGTGCTACTTTTGACGTGAGCATGCGTTTCCTGCGTGAGGACCCGTGGGAGCGACTCCGCCAGATCCGCGCCAAGGTGCCGAACATCCTTCTCCAGATGCTGTTCCGTGGATCGAATGCCGTCGGATACACGAATTATCCGGACAATGTCGTGAAGGGGTTTATTCAACATGCCGCGCAGAATGGCATGGATATTTTCCGCATCTTTGACTCGCTGAACTACCTGCCCAATCTGCAAGCTGCCATGACGGCAGTGCGTGAGGAAACCACTTCCATCTGCGAAGGCACGCTCTGCTACACTGGCGATATACTTGACCCGAAGCGCGACAAGTACGACCTCAAATATTACGTGCGCCTCGCCAAAGAACTCGAAAAGATGGGGGCGCACATGCTTTGCATCAAAGACATGGCAGGCCTTGTTCGCCCTTTTGCAGCCAAGAAGCTCGTGAAGGCGCTCAAAGATGAAGTCGGCATCCCGATTCACTTCCACACGCACGACACCAGCGGTGTGAACGCTGCCAGCATCCTAGAAGCAGCATTAGCTGGGGTTGACGCGGTCGATGCGGCCATCGGTTCAATGTCCGGTGGGACATCGCAGCCGAACCTGAACTCTATTGTGGCTGCTATGCGGCATACGCCGCGCGACACGGGTCTCGATCCTGAAGCGCTGCAGGAGTTCAGCGACTACTGGGCCGCGGTCCGGGTGTATTATAAGCCATTCGACACCGCCGAGCCCTACGGCACAGCAGAAGTGTATCTCCACGAGATGCCTGGAGGTCAGTACACGAACCTCAAGGAGCAGGCTATCGGGATGGGCCTCGGCCCACGCTGGCCGGAGATCGCCCATGCTTATGCAGAGGTGAACCAGCTTTGTGGCGACATCGTTAAAGTCACGCCATCCAGCAAAGTCGTCGGCGACCTAGCTATCGAGTGCGTTGCGCGCGGTGTGAAGCCGTCGGATATCTTCAACCTCACCGGCACGAAGTGGAGCAAGGATGTTACCAGCATGTTCGAAGGCTGGCTCGGTGAGCCTTTCTATGGCATGGAGGCCAAAAAAGCTGCCGATAGCCGCCAGAAGTGGAACAAGCTTGCCACCGCCATCGTCGGTAAGGATGGCAAGCGCATCAAAGGCCGCCCCGGCATCCATGCTGCAAAAATTAACCTCGCCGAAGTTCGCACCGAGCTAAAGGGCAAATTGAAAAAAGATCCTAGCGAGGACGATGTCTGGAGCTACCTCATGTATCCCGACGTCTTCCTGAAGTTTGCCGACTTCCGCAAGGCCCACGGCGATGTCTCCGTGCTGCCCACTCCCGCCTACTACTACGGCCTGCAAGATAAGGAGGAAATTCACATTAGTCTCGAAGAGGGCAAAACGCTCTTCGTTCGCCTTCTCAACATGACCGAGCCGGATGCCTCCGGCCAGCAGACCGCCATCTTCGAGCTCAACGGCTATCCTCGCCATACGACGGTCACCAATAAAGCCCTCGCCAAAAACGCCGTTACCAAGACCAAAGCCGACCCCGCCGATTCTAACCAGGTCGGTGCCCCCATGCCTGGCATGGTCGCCAGCATTGCCGTTAGCGTTGGTCAGAAGGTCAAAGAAGGTGAAACTCTCCTCACGCTCGAAGCGATGAAAATGTTCGCGGCCGTCTCCTCACCCAATGCTGGGACCGTCAGCGAAATCTGCGTCAAAATTGGCGAAAGCGTCGAAAGCAAAGATTTGCTGGTTAGGCTGGTGAAATGATTCGAAACCCAACTCATGCACGCAATTAATGGGATTTCATTGGATCCCAGTGTAACCTCTCAAGGTTTACGGACTGATAAATGGAGAAATTTGCATCTGCCTGTGCATGTTTTTTCGATTTTTACAGCTTATAATGACACTCATAAGTTTTTAGAGGCAATTCGACCAGTTCTCACAATGTCTGGCTGATTCCCGTCGACGGAGTAGCCTCATTGGCAGCGTCACTGACTCATAAGCTATTGTTCCAATAGCCTCCTCGTCTTTTTTTGTCACTGAGACCACCACATTCGGCGATCCTTTCGGTCATCCTTTTTGAAATGCTACAGTCGCTTCTTTAAACGGTGAAAAAAGATAAGATATAAATCAGATATGCCCTACTCGCAGATGGTTCTTATAACTTCATCAAACATTCTCTGAAGCTATATAGATGCATGTCATCAGACGAGTCTGAGATAAGCGAAACGGCATTAAGAAAAAATCACATCTTCGGATGCCAAAAACGGGTTACCAGCCCTGTGTGCGTGAGTAACGCGTATGTGTGAGCTGGCCGTTTTCATTTACGAAGTCGGTGTATCCCCACCAGTTATCCACTGTCTCGCGGCTCGGATAGGGCGGACGATATGTTTGTTTCCAAGAAGGCACAGGGCAGGTAGCCACCTCATAGACACCATAAAAGAGACGAACGATGCTGCGATGCGTTCCTTCAACCAAGCCTTCCGTGAGACCCGCAACCGGACCGCGATCCTTTAGTGCCATGCGCCAACGGGTTATATACTCACCCGGTGCAAAAGCGATGTTGCCGACGCCACGTGTGAGTTTGCCGCTCCACGTGTAGTGATGACCTGGAGGAGACTGGATGTCTGCAATAGCAGATCCAGTGATGGAGAAAGCAGCGAGGATGAGGAGGGCAAAGTGGTTTTTCATGCAACGAGATTCAATTAGCAAATTCGTGCCCAGTTTGGCAACAACGATTATCAGGAAAGTTTGCGAAGGGGAAACCATCCCTTGCCACAGTTGCCTGAGTGCCTACTCTGCTACCCCCATGAATCCAGAGGTGCAAAATCTTGTGGCCGCCGGCAAGCTCTCCGGCGCAGATGCAGAAAAAGTCTCGAAACTCGAACCCGGAACTACTGTCCAGCACAAAAGCTGGGGCACAGGCCGAATCACCGAATGGGACCTTTTGGGAGATCGTATTGGTATCGATTTCGAAGGAAAGCTTGGCCATAGCATGAAGCTGGCCTTTGCCGCGAATTCCCTCGAAATCCTGCCGCCTGAAAGTCTGCTGGCTCGCCGTCTCACAGATTTGGATGGCCTGAAGGCTTTGGCAAAAGACAGCGCACCGGCCTTGGTCGAGCTCGCTCTGAAGAGCAGCGGGAATTCGCTCTCCCTTGATGGTCTTGAATCTCTTCTTAAGGGCAAAATTGTTCCCGAAGCAGATTACAAACGCTGGTGGGAGGCGGCCAAAAAAGCCCTCAAAGCTCATCGTCACATCGTGGTGCCTGCTAAACGAGCTGAAAACCTCGTCCTTCGCGACCAAGCCGAGAAGCCTGCGGATGTCATGGTCAAGGGCTTCCTTGCATCTCGTGATATGAAAGCAAAGCTTGCTGCACTCGCCAGTATTGCGAAGGACATTGACCTGTTTGGCGACGCCAAGATCGAGCTGATACCTGTTTTTCAAGATCTTTCCGACACCGTTCGGAAGGCTTTTAAGCTTCACCTGAAGGAGAGCCTGCAACTTCTCCTCGCGCGAGACGAACTTATTGAGCACATCGGCGGTTCAGCACCTCTCGGAAGCATGAAGCTGGCTGATCTCGTTTCAGAGACTCGCACGAACTTGGCTGACGCCATCAAGACGCTCGCTTCCTCGGCTTTAGCTCGTGTTTACCGGTCATTTCCTGAGGCTTTCCCCAACCGCGCTTGGGTGCCGGAGATCCTACAGCAACTCACCCGCAGCGGCGGTAAGGCTGTGGCTGAAATTGCCATCGTGCTGAATGACAATGACGAGCTTGACGTGCTTGCCGATGCACTTAAGAAATGCCTCCGCAATCGCAATCTCAGCGCCGACCTGCTTATCTGGATGGCTCGAGAGCGCAAAGGGCTTGCCGAGTCCTGCTTCGACATTGACCTGGGGCACGCAATTTTAGATGTGATTGATCATGATCAAATGGAAGGTGGTCCTAAACGTACCGGCCGTCTGCAAAGCCTTCTTTCTGACGATGCTTTTCTTTTGGGTGAAATGGTGGCTGATGCTGAGGAGGAAGACATTCGCCTTCTTGCAAAACGCATCCTAGGGAATTCCGCTTTCGATGACCTCACTCGCCGCTCCCTTATGGCACGCATTATTAAATCGCGACCCGAAATGGAGTCGATGATGGCCGACAATATGGCTTCACGTCAGGATGATCGACTAATCGTTTCGTGGGAATCTCTTGAGCGTAAAAAGAAAGAACTTGAAGACCTTGTGAATGTCCAGATCCCCGAGAATAAACGTGAGATTCAAATTGCTCGTGCCGAAGGGGACTTGCGCGAAAACGGTGGTTACAAGGCGGCCCGTGATCAGCAGGCTGTGCTGCTTCGCATGCAGGGCAAATATGAGCGCGAAATTCGCCACGCACATGGGACTGACTTTGCTGGCATGCCTACGGACAAAATTGGTATCGGAACAGTTGTCGAATTAGCCGATCTGGGCGACGGCTCAACTGAGACCCTGAGCATTTTGGGCGCTTGGGACAGTGACTTGGATAAAAACATCATTTCTTACCTTTCCGAAAAAGCCAAAGCTCTCATTGGTCGCGTTGCCGGCGATGAAGTCGACCTCCCAGGAGATGCTGTTCACAGCACTCGGCGTGTTCGGGTCCAGTCAATCCGTGGGTTTAACTAAAAGACACTTCATTGCTGGCCCGCTCATTGCTTTGAAAATGTTAGATTCATGAATGATGGTTGCTGTTTCATGAAATCAATCGCTACCCAAACAGGAACCAAGAATCTAGAATCCAGAATCTAAGAAGATGCCCGTCGCCAATCCTGCTCAATATCGTGCCATGCTGGACGCCGCCCAAAAGGGTGGTTATGCCTATCCAGCCATCAACGTTACTTCTTTGCCCACTATCAATGGGGCATTGAAAGCCTTCGCTGAGAGCAAATCTGACGGCATTATTCAGGTTTCGACAGGTGGTGGAGAGTTTGCTTCTGGCACCGCCGTCAAAGACATGGCCCTCGGAGCCATAGTGCTGGCCGAGGCCGTCCACATCCTCGCTGCTAAATACGACATATTTGTTGCTCTTCACACCGATCACTGCCACCCCAAGAACGTCGAGAAGTTCCTGAAGCCTCTTCTTGCTGCCACGAAAGCTCGCCGCGATGCTGGCAAGGGCAATCTGTTCAACTCCCACATGTTTGACGGATCCGAACTCAGCCTTGATGAGAACATCAAGGCCTCCAAAGAACTCCTCAAGCAATGCGCCTTACTCGACATCATCCTTGAGGTAGAGGCTGGCGTGGTAGGTGGTGAGGAGGATGGCCACGACACTTCTGGCGTGGCCAATGATAAGCTTTACACCACCCCTGAGGACATGGTTGCTGTTTACGAAGCTCTCAACGGTATCGGACGCTTCATGTTCGCCGCCACCTTTGGCAACGTTCACGGCTCCTACAAGCCTGGCGCTGTCAAGCTCAAGCCTACCATCCTTCGCGATGGCCAGAAAGCGGTGATGGATAAGCACGGTGTATCTGCTGAGATGGACCTCGTTTTCCACGGCGGTTCTGGCACTCCTCTCGAAGAGATTCGTGAAACGCTAGGCTACGGCGTTGTGAAGATGAATATTGATACCGATACGCAATATGCTTTCACGCGTCCGATTGTGGGACATGTGATGAAAAACTATGACGGCGTTCTCAAAATCGATGGTGAGATCGGTGACAAAAAAGCCTATGATCCCCGATCTTACCTGAAAAAGGGTGAACAAGGTCTTTGCGACCGAATGAAGGAAGCCTGCAACGATCTACTTAGCACGGGTAGAACAATTTTCGGCACCATCTAATTTTTTCGTCTCAGCGTAACAAATTAGCCATGTTCATCGCATGGTTTAGTGCGTCTATACTACTGAGGGTTATTCTCGAGAACGCATGAGGCTGGATAAAGATTTTCGCATTCAGAAAATTTTATCAAATGAGCTCAAAACAATTACCTAGACTGCTTCAAGTAAGCAATTAGATCAGACATTGACTGCGCATTCATGGTGGCTTCGAGCCCTTCTGGCATCAAAGAAATGCCAGCGCTCTTTAACGACGTAACATCGCTGCGCAGGAATGATTTTGTGATGTTCCCGGCCATTTTCAGCGTCAAGCTCGCACTCGTTTCGGTGGCGATGACGCCGTAGAGCTGCTCGCCGCTCTTCAGGGTGCAGTGGTAGGCCATGAAGCCGGGCTCGATGATGGCGCTGGGGTCGAGGATGGAGTTGAGGAGCTTTTCGGCGTCGTGCTGCGCCACGCTGCGCAGGTCCGGGCCGAGTTCGAGGCCCACGCCGTCGAGTTTGTGGCAACTGATGCACACACTCGCGAAAACGGTCTTCCCGCGTGCTGCATCGCCTTGCAGCTTCAGCGCTGGTTTGAACTTCTCCACCACCGCCGCCCGATTGGCGCTCGTGGAGTCCGCGAAGACTTTCTCCGCGAGGCTGGCGATGTTTTTCTTCGGATGCTTCATCAGCCGCGCCCGCGTCGCCGCGTCGGCGGATTTGGCTTCGGGCCGTTTCAGCAGCGCCAGCGTCCATGCGTCGTTCGAGAGCAGTGTTTCGAGGATCTGCACGCGCAGCACCGGTGTGCGCTGGTCCCAGCCTTCGAGCAAAAACTGCTCGCCGCCCTGCGGTTGCAGCTTCGAGACAAGCCGCAGCACCTCTGCGTTGCCCTTTTTCGCCCAAAGCTCCGGCAGGAGCGCCTTCACCCGTTCCCGATGCTCGCGATCCGAGGCCAGCAAGGCCAGCGATTCCATCGTCGGAGCCGTTTGAATGGAGTCGGCTGCCTGTTGCAGCCTCGCGGCCATTTTTTCGACCGCTTCACGCGCCTTGGCATCCGTGACCTGTTTCGCGAAAGCGGCCAGCGAGAGGTTTTTCTCATCCAAAACGGCCAGAAGCTCCTCAAAGTGCATTTTGGCCTCAACCTGTGAGAGCAGAGCCGAAATAGCCTTTTCGTTTTTTGTCGCCAAAGCACAGCGGAAGAGCATTCCGATGGCTTTGTTGTTCTCCGGCTCTCCCCCTTCCGGAAAAGCGGTACAAACTCTCTCCAGATGCGGTAACACCGAACTCAAAGCCGCGCCTTGCAGCGGAGAATCCGCAGGAGCGGCATCCAGCAACTCCGCGAGCAAATCTCCTGCCCAGTCGAACTTCAATTCACCCAGCGTGCAGGCTAGCTGAAGGCGCACTTTGGCGTCCTTGTCGTTCACGAGGTTCGTGAATGCTTTTTGGAGTGCGGACGCTTCGTTGACCTTCCATTCGAGCTTTTCGGTCATTTTCAGGGCTTGTTCGCGAACACGTGGAGATTTGAGCTCCAGAAGCTTGAGGCACATCTCATTCGTTAACTTGCCTTTCTGCAACGCTGTCCATGTGAGTTGAGCGATGGCGGCATCACCATGCGCCTGATTCGCAATCTCTTCGCCTTGTGAGGTCAGCATCTGAGCTTTGTCCCTGAGCCAGCCATTGAGCTCATTCGACCAACCTTTGCGCCTTTCGGTCCATTTGGTGAATTTGATCTCTCCGCCGTCATCCTTGTGCTTCTCGGCCTTTATCATGAAGTCAGACACCACTCGCCAAATCCGCCCCTTGTCGTCTCCTTCGCGGTAATGCGGCAGAAGCTCCTCTTTGCCGTTCTGCGGCAGCCACTGCGGGTGCTCGATCATGTAGCGATACATGTCGGCGATCCACAAAGCGCCATCCGGGCCGGTGCGGACCATGACGGGGCGGCACCAGCGGTCTTCGCTGGCGAGGAAGTCCATCTTGGACTCGGCGGGATCGCGCACGGCTTTGAAGGTGACGCCTTCGTCTTCGAGGAGGTGATGCTGCACGACGTTGTGGAAGGGCTCGCAGGTGAAGGCGTGCGTTTTGCTGTCGTTGAAGAGCTTCACATCGCGATACACCTCGATGCCGCAGGCGCTGGTGAAGCGCCCGGCCTGGTCGAAGCTGTGGAAGCGCTTCTCCATGCTGCTGGCGGGATACACGGGCGGATTCCGCGGGAAGAGCTGATGGATCGGGTCCGGAGGGATGACGTGCGGATTGCGGCGTAGGTAGTGATCCTGCAGGACGTAGTGCCAGAGCGGGAAACTGTTCTGCACGCCGAACCATTGGCCCCAGTCATCGCGGGCGCGGCCGAACTGCGAAGGGCCGGTCTGCGGATCGAACTCGCCGGTGTCCGGCTTGAAGCGGAAATCCCGGCTGCCAAGGTCGATCTTATCGCCGGTGATCTTGCACTCGATTTGCGTGCCTTTGTTGTAGCCGCCGTGATGCGCACCCGCGGCGCAATACACCCAGCCGTCCATGCCCCAGCGCAGGCCGTTCACGCGGAGCTGCTGGTTGCCGGTGCTGAAGCCGGTGTAGAGCATTTTTTTCGTGCCATCCGGCGAAATGAAAAAGATGTCCGGTGCGGCGGTGACGATGACGCCTTCACGCCAGGTCAAGATGCCGGTGGGATAGCTCAAATCGCTGACGATGACGTGGCGCTTGTCGTAGCGACCGTCGCGATCCGTGTCCTCCAGCCGCACGACACGTCCGCCGACCTTGCCGTTGCCATCCATGCCGAGCGGGTAGTCCGCCATCTCGATGACCCACAGTCGGCCCTGCTCATCCCAATCAAACGCGACCGGATCGAGCACCACCGGCTCCGCCGCGACGAGCTCGATGCGGTAACCGTCGCGCACATGCCACTTCTTCGCGGATTCTTCGGGAGAGAGGGGTTGGGAAGCCAGTTCGATCTTCGGTGCGGGCGCAGGTGAGGCGGGTTTTTCCAAACCGGCCACCTCGACCTTTTCAAACGCACCTTCCAGCGGCGCGAAGTCATCGCAGCGCTTGCCGAAGAACAATTCCTTCGCGCCGGGCGCGGTCACGGGCAGTTCGGCGTCGATCTCCACCTTGCCATTGAGCGTGACCTTCACGCGAGGGCCGAGGCGCTCCAGCTTCACGTCATTCCACGTGCCCGGCTCGATGACCGTCGTGCCGCGCACGATTTGCGAGGCGGCATTGCCATTGAAGACGAACAACCGGCCCGGCGACGAATCCTTGTAGCTCCCGCCAATGCCGAGGTGATCGCCCGGCGCTTGATGATCGCCCTTCGGTCCGCGTGAGATGAGGTAGGCGGTCACGGCGCTGACGTTGTTGGCCTTCGTGTTCTTGAAGCGCATCGACGCGGACCAGTTTTCATGCGCCTTCAGCAAGATCGAGCTATGCGCCTGCATTCGCTTCTTCCGCTCCGTCCGCCTGACTGCCCGCTGTGCATTCTCCTCGCCCACTTTCGAGATGTTCCAGAGCTTCGTGATCAAAGATGGCTCAATCGCCCGCTTCCAGATCGTGATCTCATCGAGCCGTCCTTCGAGTCCTTTCCCGAAAAGTACCTCATCCTCAGTTTTCCCAGCTTTCCCAATCAAAACAGGCTTTTCACTGCCATCAAGATGCACCCGCACGTTTTCACCGTCGCGGATGAGCACGGCGAAGTGCCAGTCATCCGCGAACAGCTCTTCTTTCGTCACCTCGCTGCCCAACATGAGTCTCACACGATGCTGAGCGTCCTGATGCGCCTTCAGACTGACGCCCAGCGCGTTGATCAGCTCGCCTGTGCGGTCACTTGCGCCGCTCTCATGCCCGAGCCAGAACCAGAGGGCGATGGATGTGGGAGGTGTGATCTCCACCGTCTGCCAATTGCCGTTGATCAACTTTCTCTCTGTATTCTTCAAGAATGTGCCCAGATGCCCGCCAGCAATGTGGATGCAGCGATTGATCTGGTGTGGCCCCGAAAAAGCAGAGGATTTGAGGGCCGACTCGTCTCCATACCCAAGACCGCTGCCCGGCCCAGGCAGGTAGGTGGCGAAGCCGCCATCAGCCATGACGGCACCACTGGGGCGCGGAGTTCTTTCCGCCAGCTGACATCCTCCCTCATTTTCCAGGCGAGCATATTTGGCGGGTTCAGAACGCAGCACTTCCTCGGCGTATTGCCCGTTCTCGTGACTAGGAAGCTGTTTGGGTTTGCCAGCCAGTTCAAAACACGAGGCAAACAATGCGCTAAAAATCAATCCTTCCGCCCCTTCCTCTAAACCGGCTGTTCTTGCGGGCCAAGTCGTGTAGCCTCCCAATTCGTGCTGGTTGTATGGCGGAATGTAACCTTCGGCTCCATTCGCCAGTTCAATGTTGAAATGCATTTTGAAGGGCGCCCACTCCCGCAGCTTCAATCCCGTGATCGCATATACCTCGTTCGGCAGCGTGGCGATGCTCAGATCGCCGATGCGGATGGCTTGGAGCTTCACGCTGGTCTTTTGCCGCTCATGCAAAATCAGCGCTTCTCTCGCATACACTTCCTCTTTGCTCTTCGGTACGTCGTTGTCGATCTTCGCGGCGATGGGGCGGGCCCAAGCGAGGCGTTTTTCGTCGGGGACGCGATACTTGAGCTCCAGCGTCTTCTCGATCATGCCGAGCGGGGCGTGATCGACATACTTCACGGTTTGCAGGGCCTTCATGGCGCTGTCGGCGACCTCGGAGGCGTAGGTGTCGATGGTGATCGTCTTTTTCTCCGCGCCGTAGTCCATCCACATCTGGTCACCGCTGGTGCCCTGGCTCATGGCGCAGACGAAGGGGCCGTTGCCATCGCCCTGCTGGCCCAGTTTCGCGGCGAGGTGTTTGCAGAAGAGGCCGAAGTAGTCGGCTGAGATCGGGCCGGTGCCAAAGTAGTGTTGCGAGTAGTTCGCGAGCACGCCGAGCGGTTTGCCATCGAGCGTTTGCAGCGCGATGACGCTGAGCTGCGGGTCCACCGGGCCGCTGGGGCCGACGACGTCCTTGCTGAGGTAGCCTGGATGCATGTTCGCGCGGCCTGTGGGCTGGCCGAAGGGATCGACGACTTCCTTGCCCGGCAGGCGAATCCAGCGGCGGTTGTGCGTGTGCTCCCAGTCGTCGAACGAGCCCCAGCCGATGCGCGCCGGTTGCAGTGCCGCATTCGCCGTCACGATGGCCTCGGCGATCTTCGGCGTGAGGAATTTCGCATACACGGTGTCCTTCCGCGTGCCGAGGCAGCCCATCGCCGCCGGGGCGGAGTGCGTGTGCGTGGCGCTGACCATCATGCGATCCACCGGGATGCCGCACTGCTTCGCCGCGATGCCTTTGGCCTCATCAATGAGCGACTGCTCCATCATGCACGTGTCCACGATGGCGAAGGCAATCTTCATTTTGCCGTCATCAAGCACGAAACTGCGCACGAAGAGTTTGTCCGCGAGCTTTTCGCCCCGACCTTCGAGAAACCCGCCCGCGATGATCCGCGGGAACTCTGTGGGCGAAACGTCCACCGTGGCCACTCCGGCGCGGAAGGTGGCCGCGGAGGCGGTGAGGCCGCTGAAGAAGAAAAGAGCGAGCAGGGCGTGTTTCATGAGTGAGGAGAAAAACGCCCCGCGCCGCAGTATCCTTCCGCCTCGCGATCAAAGCGGCAGTTCAAAATATTCCAGCGCCCATTCTCGCATGTAACGCACGCAGTTGGGTTTGAAGCGATAGATGATCAGTTCGGGATTTTCGAGGCTGCCGAGGTAGGTGCGGAGCAGGGGATTAGACTGCCAGATTTCCTCCAGCAGTGGCCGGTCGGTTACGATTTCGGCGGTTGCGGTGATGCGCACTTGGTTGTGAACGTCGTCGGTGTAGCAAAGCTCGGCCTTCGGATTGGCCTCAAGCTCCTTGGTCTTATTGTAGCGTCGCAGATTGGCCACATAGACGATAAAGCCATCTGTGAGCACTGGTGAGACAGGCCTCGCGCGAGCTTGGTCACCATCGCAAGTGGCGAGGATGGGGAACTTCGCCCGCTGCATGGTCTCGCGGGCAAGGGATGGCACTTCAGCGGGGTCGATGGGTTTGGGCTTCGGTTGGGACATGATTGAAAAAACGTGTGTTCGATGAGCATCTCTCGCTTCACGACCGCGAGATCAAGAAGGCGTGAATCTCCTGCGCCAAGGCCGGGCTGATGCCAGGCACTTTGGTGATCTGTTCAGGCGTGGCTTTCCGTAGGCGGGCGACGGAGCCAAAGTGCTTCAACAACGTCGTTTTCCGTGCTTTTGAAATGCCGGGGCATTCATCGAGGATGCTCTCGGCCACGCGGCGGTTCAGCAGCAGTTGATGATAGCCGTTTGCCCAGCGATGTGCCTCGTCGCGGATGCGCTGGAGCAGCTTCAAAGCGCCGCGATCATGCGGAATGATCACTGGCTCACTTTCGCCGGGGCGATAGACCTCTTCGTTTTCCTTCGCGAGACCGATGATCGGCAAGTCATGCAGTCCGAGCTGCTGCAATTCCTTCACCGCCATGCCGAGCTGGCCCTTGCCACCATCCACGATCACCAAATCGGGCAGCGACACGAACTTCTGCCCCTTCAACTCCGGCTTCTCACGCTCCGCCAGCCGCATCATCGCTTCGCGCGGAGCCTCCTGATTGAATTCGGCATCAGGATCAGCTTTCGCACCTTCGAGCAGGATGCGTGAGAAACGACGGCGAATGACCTCTGCCATGCTGATGAAGTCATTTTGACCACTGACAGCACGGATACGGTAGCGGCGGTAGTTCGCGTTGTCGGGAACGCCATCCTTGAATCGCACCATGCTGGCAACGCAGTGCGCGGTGCCGATGTTCGCGATGTCAAAGCACTCCATGACGAGAGGAGGGCAATCCAGACGCAGGATGTTCTGAAGTTCACGCACATCAGCCATGGGGTCGATGGTGGACATAGCACGGGCGCGCGCCCCCCGCTCGAATCGGCGAACTGGCGCGGTCGTCTGCCGCATGTCCTTGAGCATGTCGCGTAACTCCGCGGCTTTTTCAAAGTCGAGCCTTGCGGCTGCCTTTTGCATTTCCTCCTCTAAGGCGGCGAGCAAGTCCTTTGATTTGCCTTGCAGAAACTCGCATGCATTTCGCACACGCTGTCGATACTCCTCAGCACTGACCCGGCCGATACAGGGAGCACAGCAGTTTTTAATGATGTCGTTGCTGCAATGCTTGTAGTCTGCCTCGTCGGGGCGCAGAGGGCGGCACGCACGGAGACCGAAGCTTTTGCTCAACCAGTTCAAAGTCGTGCGCAGGGCTCCAGAGTGTGCGAAGGGGCCATAGTAGCTCGCACCATCGTCTTTCTTTAGCCGTGTGAGACCCAACCGAGGGAACTCATCACCGAAATGCACCCGCACGAGCAGGAAGCGTTTGTCATCGCGGAAGCTGATGTTGTAGCGCGGACGGAATTCTTTGATGAGCTTGCCTTCGAGCAGGAGTGCCTCGGTTTCGCTACGCAGCAAATGTAGGTCAAAACTCCAAATGCTGACGATGAGTGCCCGCGTCTTGAGGTCGGCTTTGCGGGTGGCGGAGGGCAGGAAGTAGTTTGATAAACGCTTTCTCAGGTCGCGGGCCTTGCCCACATAGATCACTCGATCTAGGCGATCACGCATCACATAAACACCCGGGGCGTGCGGTACGTCGTGCAGTCGAGCGGCGAGATCGGGCCTGGAGCGTTCGGTCTTCAATATGCGGCAGATTTTGAAGCAGGAGGGGCGCTTGTCGAAGCAGAAGATTCGCATGAACGCCTTCTCTCGCTGATTAGCATCCGGCGATTTGTCTCGCATATTTTTTCAGTCTTAAGCATGCTCTCTGGTGTGTTGCCCCTCGATGCGCGGGTGGTGGGGGGGCTGAAATGCCATTTGCGCCATCAAACTCTGGCGATAGAATAACGACCTTGAAATAACCCATGAAGAAGTCCCTTACGATCTTGCTTGGCGCTGCCGCCTTTGTTTTTGCTTCCGTTTCCTGTGACAAGCACTCTTGGAAAGAGACCCAAGGCCTCCACGAAGGTATGCACAAGGCCCACGGTTCTGATCACGACGGCTCCCACGGCAAGAAGGAAGAGGCCAAGCACTGATTGGTGCACATGAGACGGCGTTCCGCACTTTTGATGCTAACAATCTTGTTGTGTGCCTGCCAAGGCTTGCGGAACTGGTTCACGCCCTCCATCGATGCGCTCGGTGGTGAATACCTTTATGTGCGGCTGCCCGATCCAATGCGCACTTTCTGCCAAAACGATGCTCGCTGGGCGGAAATCGAACTCGGCACGTCCGGTTGTAAGCTGGGCACGCATGGCTGCCTTATATGCAGCACCGCGATGGCTACTACCCTCCTCGGCTTTCGTCTTTCGCCATCGGAGCTCAATGAGCGCTTAAAGCACCAAGATGGTTTCCAACCACAGGGTTGGCTGATTTGGAGCGCAGTCAGCCGCGTTACCGAGGGCAAACTGACTGCTGAGTATCACCAACGCCCTCGCTACGAATGGATCGATAATGCTTTGAAGGCAGGAGCTTTTCCGCTAATCGCCTTCCCGCTGTCAAATGGAGCCCGCCACTGGGTGCTCGTGGTTGGTAAGGAAGGCCTCGACTACCTTGTGCGGGACCCACTCACCGACGAGCCGAAGAAGCCTGTAAAGCTAAGTCACCTCACCGATCGCATCCTAGCGATCCGGGTCATCAAAAAAGCTCACTGATGGCGACTTCGTGTCACACCACACTTGAGCCAGAACGGCCTTTCGAGTGCCAATTGGCCGCTTTCATACCTTGTGGCCCAAAGCGGCCAAAAAGCGTGCAAAGCAAGTCAAATGAAGGATAGCGGGTCATCAGGTCCTTGTGGCATGGTTTAAGCGGACCACTTAGCAAACAAGCCACAACTGCATCAACCATGTCCCCTGAAAAATTCACTGTGAAGCTCCAAGAAGCCTTCAACGCCTGCCAGTCTATCGCTACTCGGCATGGTCATCAGGAACTGAAGGTGGCCCATCTACTCCTCGCCCTGCTGGAGCAGGAGGGCGGGATCGCCAAACCTCTTTTCCAAAAAGCCGCCGCCGATCCGGAAGCAGTCTCACTACTTAGTTCGAACGTCTCACAAGTCCTTGCCAAGCAACCCAAGATATCTGGTTCCACCGGTGGCCTCTATCTCTCGAACGAGTTTCGCGAATTCATGACCAAAGCCGAGGACGAGCAAAAGAAGCTCAAAGACGAGTATTTGAGCGTCGAGCATATCCTGTTGGCTCTCTTCAAGACGAAGTCGGAACTCTCTGACTTGCTGAAGCAGGCCGGGCTTACCTACGAAACTGTTACGAAGTCGCTCAGCGCCGTGCGTGGCAGCCAGCGTGTGATCGATCAGGACCCCGAGGGCAAATACCAGACACTGGAGAAATACGGCACAGATCTCACGGCTCGTGCCAAAGCCGGCAAAATCGACCCTGTCATTGGACGTGATGAGGAAATTCGCCGCGTCATGCAGGTCCTCAGCCGTCGCAGCAAAAACAACCCCGTGCTCATCGGCGAGCCCGGCGTCGGCAAAACCGCCATCGCCGAAGGTCTCGCACGACGCATCGTTGCCGGTGATGTGCCTGATTCGCTGAAGGGCAAAAAACTCATTAGCATGGACCTTGGCGGCATGATGGCAGGTGCGAAGTTCCGTGGTGAGTTCGAAGAACGCCTGAAGGCATTCCTGAAAGAAGTCACGTCGAGCCAGGGTGAGATTATCCTCTTCATCGATGAGTTACACACCATCGTCGGTGCGGGCAAGGCTGAGGGCGCGATGGATGCTGGCAATCTTTTGAAGCCACAGCTCGCTCGCGGGGAGCTGCGCTGCATTGGTGCGACCACGCTTGATGAGTATCGCAAATACATCGAGAAGGACCCTGCGCTTGAGCGCCGCTTTCAGCCCGTGATGGTTGGCGAGCCGAGCGTTGAAGACACTATTGCCATCCTGCGTGGCCTGAAGGAACGCTACGAGGTACACCACGGTGTGCGAATTCAAGATGGTGCTATCATTGCCGCTGCCACGTTAAGCAATCGCTACATCACCGATCGCTTCCTGCCGGACAAAGCCATCGACCTCGTTGATGAAGCCGCCAGTCGCATCAAGATTGAGCTCGACTCCATGCCTACGGAGATTGATGTCATCGAGCGTGAGATCATGCAGCACGAAATGGAGCGTCAGGTGCTTAAAAAAGAAAAAGATGCTGCTTCCAAGGCCCGGCTTGAGAAGCTCGAAAAAGAGATAGCTGACCTCAAAGAAAAATCTTCGGCGCTCAAAGCGCAGTGGATGAAAGAAAAAGAATCTGTTCAGGCCGGGCGCAAAGTTAAAGAAGAGATCGACCGCCTCCGCACCGAACTCGAGCAAGCCCAGCGCCGTGGCGACTTTGCCCGCGCCGGTGAAATTCAGTATGGCTTGATTCCTGATTTGGAGAAAAAGCTCCAAGCGGCTCCAACTGAGAAACGGGAGCCTAGAACTGCGAACACACTTCTGCGTGAAGAAGTTACCGAAGAAGACATCGCTAAAGTTGTTGCAAATTGGACTGGCATTCCTGTTTCACGCCTGCAGGAGGGCGAACGATCTAAGCTCATCAAAATGGAGGATCGACTTAGCGTACGCGTCATCGGCCAGAAGGATGCCATTATCGCTGTCAGCAATGCAGTGCGTCGTGCACGTGCCGGCATTCAGGATGAAAACCGTCCGATTGGCAGCTTCCTCTTCCTAGGCCCAACGGGTGTCGGAAAAACAGAGCTGTGCAAAGCTCTCGCTGAGTTCCTTTTCGATGACGACAACGCCATGACGCGTATCGACATGAGCGAATACATGGAGAAGCATAGCGTCAGCCGTATGATTGGCGCACCTCCCGGTTACGTAGGTTATGAGGAAGGTGGCCAGCTCACCGAGGCCGTTCGCCGCAGGCCTTACAGCGTCGTTTTGTTCGATGAAGTCGAAAAAGCGCACCCGAATGTCTTTAACACGTTGCTCCAAGTGCTCGATGATGGCCGCATCACCGACGGCCAAGGTCGCACGGTCGATTTCAAGAATACGGTCCTTATCATGACAAGCAACATTGGCAGCTCCGCTATCCAAGATGTCACGAATGCTGAGCAGCGCGACGCCTTGGTGCGCGATAGCTTGAAGCAGTTCTTCCGTCCCGAGTTCCTCAACAGAATCGACGAGATTGTCATCTTCGACCGCCTCGATGCTGCGCAACTCGATCAGATTGTTAAAATCCAACTTCACCGAGTTATTGAACGCCTCGCGAAGCAAAACATTCAACTCCTTGTCACCGACGATACTACCCGCTACCTTGCCGATGCCGGTTTTGATCCCGTGTTCGGCGCGCGTCCCCTCAAACGTGCCATCCAGAAACATCTTCTTGATCCGCTAAGCCTTGCTGTTCTGGAAGGTGGTTTCAAAGAAGGTGATCATATCACCGCGATGCTGAGGAACGGAAAGGTGGTGTTTGAGAAAAAGTGAAAACAATTCATGGGTTGTTTTGAAGAAACCCAACTCAGCACTCAAAGCTTCTTTGTTTTTGTATGGTTTAGGCATCGATAAAAGTTTGCTTCGTGGTGCTGATTGGCAAATTCAGCTGGCAGACTTTGTGGCTGCTATCCAAACGGATTAACTTTCAATTAACCTAGGCCAACGGCTTCACGAACTCGGTTCAAGGTCTTGCGTGCAACGGCGCGAGCTTTCTCAGCGCCTTCGGCTAGCACGCGATCGACGTAGCCAGGATCAGCGGTGATAGCCGCGCGTCTTTCGTGGAAAGGAGCAAAATGGTCACTGGTGGCCTGAAGTAAGCGCTTTTTGAATTCGCCATAGCCGACACCTCCGTTCAAGTGTTCTTGAACCATTTGGTCATAGTCCTTTTGAGAAGCAACGAGTTTGTACAGCGCGAGGATAGATGAGCCTTCGACAGCCTTTGGCAATTCGACTGAAGTCGAGTCGGTTTTGATGCCCATGATTTTCTTTTTCAATGCGGCGGGTTCTTCGAAGAGTTGGATGGTATTGTGGTAACTCTTGCTCATTTTCTGGCCGTCGAGACCGGGGACGACGGCGGTGTCTTCGCGGATGCGTGGCGTGGGGAGCTTCAGTAGCCCGTTGCCGAAAGTTTCGTTCATCTTGATGGCAATGTCTCGGGTGACTTCGACGTGTTGTTTTTGATCCTTTCCGACGGGAACCACATCCGCGTCGTAAATGAGAATGTCAGCAGCCATCAGGACGGGATAGGCGAAGAGTCCGTGGGACGGTTTGACTCCGTTGGCGATTTTGTCCTTGTAGCTATGGCAACGCTCCAGCAGGCCCATGGGCGTCACAGTGGAAAGGATCCAGGAGAGTTCGCAGTGCTCAGGCACATCACTCTGGCGGAAGAAAACACACTTTGCCGGATCAAGGCCACACGCCAGAAAATCAATGGCGAGGTCCCTAACATGGGAACGAAGCAGGCGACCATCGTGAATGGAAGTGAGAGAGTGGTAGTCGGCGATAAAATAATAAGCATCTCCCTCCTCCTGAAGATGAATCGCGGCCTGCATCATGCCGAAGTAGTTGCCGATATGGAGTCTGCCGCTAGGCTGTAGGCCGGAAAGAATGCGCATGTTGGTCAGGACAAAAAAGATAAGGACTATGAAGCAACTTGAGATAGGTCAAGGGGGCTGGAGGTCAAGCCGGGAGGTCCACTCTTAAACGTTGCCGCCAGAGGACAATCCCTCATTTCTCTTGAACAAACCCACACGTATATGGTCTGTTCTTACAACATGAAAATCCTCATTGTTACGTTCAGCGCTAGCTTGGCAGTTATGCTATCAGGCTGTGTTTCAAACACGCCACGGTCTCGCATCGAGAGTAACCCGCAAATGCTTCAGGCGCTCACCGCCAAGGACCGCGAATTGGTGAGCCAAGGGCTCATCCGTGAAGGACTGAGCAAAGATGGAGTTTTTCTAGCCTGGGGAGCTCCAGATTCAATCAGTGTGGGTCGCAAAGCAGGGCGTGAGATCGAGGAATGGACTTACTTGGGCCAGCGGGCGGTGCGCACGATGAACATGGGCATGAGGGTGGGTTGGGGCTATCCTTATGGTGGCTGTGGACCTTGGGGGTGGGGAGGGTATGGCCCATGGGGCTGGGGAGGCCCCGGCTGGGGCTCTGATGTGGTGTTCGTTCCTTATACTGAGGGAGTGGTGACCTTCCGTAGTGGGCACGTGACCGAGTGGCAGGCTTCGCGCCGCTGAGCTTTTGGCTTTGATAAATACGTCTTTGGCTTCATGGACCTGCTTGAAAAGAATTTTTTTCCAAGGCTCTCTAAGCGGGCGTGTTATGAAGCTTGGGTAAGAGCTGTTACCTCCTTCTGCCTGAGAATTGGTCTGTCATGGGTAGTCATTTGTGTTTTCAGCATGCTCTTTGCCATGGTTTCAATGGCAAGTTTCATGGTAGCTGGAGATCAGGCGGATGCCTTAGGTGCCATTCTGGCCTGGGGTGCTGCGTTTTTTTGCATCCAGATGAGCCTGATCTGCTACAAAATCGCCAATGTGGTGGTAGAGGTTGGCAAAGGTTCGCCTGCAGGTGTCATTTACAACGAATTCACCGACCGCTTGGTGGATGTGCTGATTTTAGTGGGCGCCGGCTACAGTGGCGCAGGGGAGCCGGGAGTAGTAAAGCTCTATGATATGCTCCCCCTCGGCTGGTGTGCTGCCAGCGTGGCGCTGGGTTCGGAATATTCGCGCCTGCTCGGAGCTTCATTGACAGGGTTTCATGATTTTAGGGGGCCTATGGCCAAGCCACAACGCATGGCTGCCCTCAGCGTAGGCAGCTGCATCGAACTGGTGCAGCATCTGTCCCACTTGGAACGCTGGGGCATCAAACTGGCACTCACACTGATTTTTCTCGGTGGCTTGATCACCTGCTGGCGCCGACTGCATGGCATTCACATACATTTTACGAAAAAAGACTGAAATAAAATGGCGCCGAGTCGGTCTTAAGGGGTATCAGATAGTCCTCACCCTCTCCACCAAAGCATGAAAAAAATTGTCACTCTTCTTCTCGCTGCTCTGACCGTCACCACGATGGCCAGTGACTTTCCGAAAAATAGCCCCAAATTCAAGAGTTCAGCTGCCTCAGCACTCAGTGCTGGTAAAAAGGAAGGCAAGCCTGTGATTCTTGTTTTTTCCGCTGCGTGGTGCCCCCCCTGCCAGGCTATGAAGAAGGACGTTTATCCTAGCTCGACTATTCAAGCCTATCATGACAAGTTCATCTGGGCTTATCTTGATGTGGATGACAGCAGCAATCGTCGAGCTGCTGAGAAAGCCGGAGTGCAGGGCATTCCTCACATTCAATTCCTCGACTCAGAAGGCAAGGAGATAGGCAAGCAGGTCGGCGGAAACTCTCCGGAGAATTTCGCAAGTATGCTTGATAGCATGTTGGCCAAGTCGAAGAAATCGTGATCTACATCGAATAGCATTTTCAGCCGCGCATCCGCTCCCGCTGCGGATGCGTTTTTTTAGGGCTCAATAGACCATTTATAAGCTAAAAGGCGTTCACTGTAACTTCCAGATACGCGAAGTCCGTGTCGCCGCCTCGAATCTGTCTTTCGACAAAGCCGCCAGGAAGAAAGCGAGCATATCCGAGGATCGTTTCGAGCTTTGGGTTAATTTGCCAACGAGCACGAATATCAAACTCATGGCCAACGCTGCTTCCACTGGATCCTGTGCGATCTCGGACTTGGCTCGTTCCTGCAAAGCGATCCGTGGCGCTGTCGAGCCAGTACCAGCTGTAGCCAAAATCCACACGTAGGTTTTTCTTCGGTGTCAGCTCAATGCGCAGCTTTGGGGCACGAATGTTTTCATACACAATATAATCGTTAGCAGACCAAGGTCTGCCGAATCCGAAAAAGCGTTCGAAGCGGTTATCGGTGTTGTCATTCGGGTCTCGGTCACCCGTGGCGTGACCATAAAACAAACTCACACGAGGCTTCCAGGGATGGGTGAGTGTGTATCCGATCTCTGCAGTTGCCGCCCAAGCACGCACTTCTCTTGCACCGTTCCGTCCGAACTGGTTCGTGTAGGTTAGGTCGTAGTCGAAACCGGTGACGCTAATTTTGCCATAAACTCGGAGGCCTGGTGAATGCACCAGCCTTTCGGTCGTCCCAGGGTAAGCGCTTTGACTTAAAGCGAGATAATAGGGTTCCAAAGTCATCGCTTTTTCCCAGCCACGCCACTGGCCGATGGCGGCATATACCCACTGCTGCTCTACCGGGCGGTCCCACTCATGCATCAGACGGTTCAGCGGTTGCACGGCGAGGAGGTCAAGCTGCCAGTCATTTGCCTGTTGGCCGATGATTCCATGAAACCCTTGGAAAGTGTTCGCTGTGTTGCGCCACTGGTTGTTGCCAATGAGTCGCCGATCGATGAATTCGAAATTATGAATACCGTAACGCAAGCCGATAGGTCGGTGATTGCCAGTGGCATCACGTGGTAGCAAATCGTCAAAATGAAGTTCTCCATAGAGGCGGATGAACTGAAATTCATTCACATCTCGATTATCCCGCGGGTAGCGGCTGTGGTAGCGGCGGGCGTCCTGCATCTCCACGGCGAAACGAAAGGGGTCCAGTGCGTCATGGATGCCGATGTAGGCCCTCGTGCGATGCAGAAAGGGATCATCGAGCCCATCTGGTGCGCGACGGATGTCGTCATCACGATACTCATAGCGAAATCGGTAGTCGAGACCAAGATCTAGCCATGTGGCATGCTTGAGAGATGTGATGCCAATTTCCGATGCATGGCGGGAATACTTGGGAGGATCGGGATCACGTGTGGTGCTGTATCCCTGCGCGAAGAGCGAGGAATTAAAGACGAAAAGAAAGCAGAGAAGCCAGGGAGCTGGGCGCATACAGCGAGGATGTGCATCTGAACGACAAATTGCGCACTGTCACCCTCATAGGTTGCAAAAGAGTCGCAAGAGTGTCGTTTCTTCGCTTTGACACATGAAAGTCCTTCTTCTCTTAATCTTCATTGCAACAGTGTCCGGCCACGCAGCCGATTCCAAGGCGACAGTTGCCGAAAAACCCTCGCCCATCGGCTATAGTGACACGCCAGTCATTCCCGGGACGAAATGGAAAGTGCATGACATTGATCGTCCGCGACCCATGGCCGTGGCTCCTGCTAAGACCGCTGGTGCACCACCAGCCGATGCGATCTTGATTTTTGATGGAAGTAACGCCGATAGCTTCCACGCGAAAGAAAAAGATGCCAAAGGCAAGGAAACCGGCAAGATGGTTCCATGCCCTTGGGAGCTCAAAAATGGTGAGTTGCTGATCAAGGGTGGGGATTGCTGGACGAAGCAGGAATTTGGCAGTTGCCAGCTTCATCTTGAGTGGATGAGCGAGCCACATACGAAAGGCAATTCGCAGAAGAAGGGCAATGCCGGCGTGTTCTTCATGGACCGCTACGAGTCCCAGATGCTCGACTGCGATAACAACCCGACCTATGCGGATGGCATGACAGGCGGCGTGTACGGCCAAACACCTCCTCTTGTCAATGCTGTGCGCCCTGCTGGTCAGTGGCAAGTCTATGACATCATTTTCACTGCACCGAAGCTCGAAAATGGCAAGGTCGTGGAGCCCGCCTACATCACCACTTTTGTGAATGGCATCTGCGTGCAGAACCACACAAAGATCATGGGCCCCACGAAACACAAGCAGATCACCGATTACTCAGGTGAATTCCCTGAAAAGGCCCCTATTCGAATCCAAGACCACAAAAACGATCCCCCAGTGCGCCTGCGCAATGTGTGGATTCGTCCAATGTGAGTCTTGTCGTCACTCAGGATACACCACACTTACTAGATACAGGCCGCAAGCAGGCGCGGTTTGGTTGCTTTGCTTGCCCATTGAATCATTGAGCAGGCTTGCAAACCACTCGCGTGGCTCGCGACCTCGCGCGACATGGATCATACTGCCGACGATGAGACGCACCATTTTGTAAAGAAAGCCGTCGCCCTCGAATTCGAGCTCCAAAACCTCGCCACACTCACGCACCTCGGCGCGATAGATGGTGCGAGTTGTCTTCTCCGGCAGCGTTCGACGCTCTACCTCTGGCATGTCGCCGCGGTTGGCGCTCAGGCGAATGAAATTGTGCGTGCCCACGAGCTTTTCGCAACACCAACGTAACGCCTCGACATCTAGAGGGCCATAAAGATGCCAGGCTCGGTCTGCCTCAAAGGGTGAAAGCATGCGCGGCCGCCAGATGCGGTAACGATAGACCTTTCCGATAGCATCAAACCGAGCGTGAAACTGCGGATGCACCTCCTCCGCCTTCGTCACGCGGATGGTCAGCGGCAGGCAGGCGTTCAGCGCATGCATCCATGACTCGCCGCTTAGGCCAATGTTCTCCGGCACATCGCCATGTGCCACCTGCGCCAGCGCATGCACGCCCGCATCCGTGCGCCCGCTGCCCTGCACCCCCGTCTCGATGCGCATGGCTTTGCGGATGGCCGCGTTCATCTCGTCCTGAATGCCCCCGCCGCCCTCCTGGCTCTGCCAGCCCTTCCACGGCGTGCCGCAATACGCCACCGTGAAGCGCAGGCGCTTCCAACCCGGTGACGGGCCATGACGAAGGTTGAGGCTTTCCTCCTTCATGCGCCGATCGGATGCCACGTCGTCTTGAACTCGACCAGCGCACGGATTTCCTCCGCGCCCTGCATCTTGTCCGCGAACCAGTCGATGGGTTCCTCGGCCTTCCGCAGGTGCACGCGCTTCACACTTTCGGCCGCGCCAAGGCGCAGGGCCTTGCGCTCGTCCTCGTTC